>CAYMIW010000038.1:0-29369 GCA_964390725.1 uncultured Syntrophomonadaceae bacterium
GACTTTCTCTGCCCCTTCTACCTTAGCAGATTGTCTACAATTTTAACATTTTCCACCTAAATGTCTCTAAGATTATTCACATTGTCACGCTTTTAATCAGTTCTGTTACCACCTCATAATCATTTAATTTCGAGCTCAAAGGAACTGACCCCATGTGTTTCTGTAACGTTTGCATGAAAGTTAACTTATTAAATTCATCTATAGTATCCATTTTGAAGTTTCAGATATTTTTTGATCTAAATCATTAGGAGATACTCCTTTACTTCTAATCATTTTTTCTTCTGCCCAAATAAATCCTGTGTTTTCGCAATTCATCAGTCTTATTAATTCTTCTTTCTGTTTTTCATCTGGTATTAATTCATAGATATCTGCAATTAATATCTCATAACAACTAAAATAGTCTACATAACTAATGTCTGTTTGTTTCCTGCAAACAAATCTATAATTGATATAAGGAAATACCTCTCTGCACAGAATTTCTGTCCTAATTAACTCTTCATAGAATTCCCTAAAAACAGAATTTTCTCTTTGTTTTCCCGATTTGTACCAGCTAATGAAAGTAGGGATATTTTTACCACTCATCCTTAACCTTAAGTCATCTTTACTACTTTGATCAATCGGGATGCAGTCATCATCTCTAATTTTAAGCTGATTAAAAATATCTACTGCTTCTGGCAACCGTTTATATACTCCACCTACAGGCTGAAATTGGCTTTTTATTCTTGCTCCGCGAATTAGGAGATATTTCCCATCTATTTTAATTCTGAATAGATATGATGCAGAAATGCGGATATCTTTATTTACATAAAATGTTTTACATTTTAACCACAACAATAGATCTGAATGGTTTTCCAAGGCTGTTTTAATAATGTCTATAACAAAAAATCCCAATATTATATATCCTAGTTCTTTTAATATTGACAAATATACAAAGACTACCCCAACTACAATAAAAAAAATGTATAAAATATATTTAGACATACTTAATACTCCAATCATTCCATAATATTACACGGATCAACTAAGTGCAATTCAAACGTTGTTTTTATCATAATTAGAATACAAGCAACCAAATGTTTTTCACTAAATTATATATGTGTGCTGTATTAATAATTACTGCCGTGTATGTATACTAGTTAATTTCACGCTACCTCACTATAAACACTCTTCCCGGCCCCGAAGTAGTTGTCGTAGATGTGCTGGTAGACGGCGGTGGTTTTCTTTTCGTATAGGGCGGGGTCGTATATTTCCGGCAGGCCGGAATCGAGCAGGGTTTCGATTGTTACTTTTACCTGGGCGCGGTCTTTCTGGCGTTTGCGCCAGTCGAGGACCAGTTTTTCTTTTTTCAGGGTTTCTAACAGGTCGCGGGCTGTTTTTTTGACCTGGTCCCGCTCTTTTTTGGATAGCTTTGGTTCCGGCTTGGTAAGCAGATCGAATAGGGCAAGTTCTTCTTCAGTTAAATTCTCGCCTACTGAACGTTGCTCCTCTTGCGATAAACTCTGGGTGAATTCCAACAGGCGACGGAAATGTTCTTCAATATTGTGGCTGCCGCTATTGTATTCTTCAATTAGCTTCTGGAACTTTTCGAGGTAATCTACCCTCTGCCGGTTCAGGCGCACCATGCTGTTCAGTTTCCTGGCAATTGCGCCTTTCATTTTTTCGGCTTCGGTATGTTTACGCCCACTTTCAAATCTTTCACGCAGGGCATCAAAATTGATATTGCTTAAATCTATAAGGTGTTCTTCACCTTCATAGTTGGCCTGTTTGTCTATAAAATAACTTTCCGGTGCGATTGAATGATCAAGCAGGTCTTCAACCTTGTCCAAAACTACTGATATATCAGCAACCGGGGTCAGTGCGCGAATCATGTTAGCCAAAACCTTCAGAAGCTCACATTGGGATTGAACTTCATGGGCTGCCTGGTCGGGCAGCACAGCCTTGTAAAGTCTGTTCACGTAAGCAGCCTGCTCTAAAAAGCGCTTCTTATGTTCGTCTGTTGCAACAAGGGCATCAACGGCATCACGGAGCAGTTCAACTTTTTCCAGTGCTTCAGCGGCTTCTATCTTTGTGTAATCGATACCCTTTTCCCGGCAGAGAGCCCAAGCATCTTCCAACGCCTGTTTCAGAGCATCAACTAAGGCTTTTTTATCTTCAACCGGCTTTTCATTTCCACTACCGGTGCCCGCCCCGTATATGGCAAGTGCTTTTTCTATATTGCGGAATACACCCACATAATCGACAATCAAACCACTAACTTTATCCTGGTAAACCCGGTTTGCCCTGGCGATGGTCTGCATCAGGGTGTGGTTACGCATTGGTTTATCGAGGTAGAGGGTTGAGCAGGAAGGCACATCGAAGCCGGTCATCCACATGGCGCAGACAAAGACCAGGCGGAAGGGATTAACAGGTTCTTTAAACTTTTGTTCTAAATCTTCTTCAACCATTCGTTTACGGTGAGGCCGTATATCGAGCCCTTTTTGTTCCATGTCGCGAATTTCGTTCTGCGATTGGGAAACCACCACAGCCATATCAGTTGTTTCCATCAGTTTAATCCTGTCTTCCAGCTCAGTTCGCCCCGGCCCGGCAGCCTCTTTAAATTGCAGGCGCAGTTGATCCAACTTTATTTGCCAGTGCTTCTGAACCTTATTATACATTCGCACGGCTGTTGCTTTATCAATGCAGATAACCATGGCCTTGCCCTGGAAGCCGCGGGTGGTGAAGTGTTCTACAATATCTTCGGCCACTGCATCCAGGCGGTCTTCGCGGGTGATCAGGTGATATTCGCGGGAAAATTCTCTTTCCAGCTTCTTCTCCTGCTCTTCATCAAGAGCGGCATCTTCGAGCAGCCTTTCCATATCTTCGTTAAGATACTGGTTAGTAAGCTGCAGCTCAGGTATGCGGTTTTCATAATAGAGGGGCACGGTGGCCTTGTCTTCGACAGACTGACGGAAATCGTAAACACTGATATAATCACCAAAAACATGCCTGGTTTTCTCTTCGCCTATGATCAGCGGGGTTCCGGTAAAAGCAAGGAAAGAAGCATTGGGCAGGGCAGTGCGCATGTTTAAGGCCAGGGTATCGTACTGGCTGCGATGTGCTTCATCGGTGATTACTATAATATCTTCACGTTCTGATAGCACGGGATGAGTTTCTCCCGGTTCGGTGCGGAATTTATGAATCAGGGTAAATATGTAGCGGTGATCTTCGCTGAGCAACTGGCGCAAATGCCTGCTGCTTTCAGCCTGGGCCTTACCCCTGGTGACAGCTCCGCTGGAGCTGAAGTTTTTATAGATCTGATCATCTAACTCCCGGCGGTCGGTTACGATCACGAAAGACCAGTTGCCCGGCACCTTACGCAATACTTTCTGAGAAAAGAAGATCATCGATACGCTTTTACCGCTGCCCTGGGTATGCCAGAATACCCCCAACCGGCCCTGGCGATTCTTGATATCATTAAGGGCATCAATTGCGTTATTGACCCCCAGGTACTGGTGGTTTTTTGCTACCAGTTTAACCTGGCCCCCCGACACTGACATGAAGAGGGTAAAGTTTTCCACCAGATCGAGCAGCCGGAATGGTTCGCAGGTGCCGCGGAGCATGGTTTCCAGGGAAACACGGCCTTCTTCTTTTTCGCTACCAACCCTTTTCCAGTCTGAAAAGTGCTCCCACCCGGCGGTAACAGTGCCGATCTTGCTTTCCCGTCCATTGGAGAGGATAATAAATGCGTTATACCAGAAGAGGTGGGGGATGGTATCTTTATAGTCATTAAGGTTGCCGGTAAAGGCTGTTTCCACCCTCTGGTCTACCCCTTTGAATTCAAATAAAACCAGGGGTAAGCCGTTTATAAAGCCAACTGCGTCTGCACGGCGGGTGTGCATTTCTCCGGTGATCCAAAACTGCGAGCAAAGCAGGAAGTCGTTGTTCGATGGTTCTTCCCAATCGATAATGCGGATATATTCTGTTCGTTCACCCTGATCGAGATCGGGAATCTTAATCCGAGCACCATTTTTGATCAGATCGTATACTTCCTGGTTGGCAGCTACCAGGCTCAAGCGGGAGCGGTCGCGGGTTAACTCTTCAATGGCCAGTTCAATGGCCTTCGCAGGCAGATCAGGGTTTAGCTTTACGAGTTCAGGCCGCAAGCGGGCAGTTAACACAACCTCGGATTTGTTCTCCCGGTCCAGAGGGCTTTGCCCCTGTTCAAACTCACCGTAAGCATTGTAGGTTTCCCAGCCCAAGTCAGCCAGCAGGTTAATGGCAGGCTGTTCGATCAGGTTATCTTCGCTGTAGCCGGTGGGAGTCATAATAAGCTCCTTTTTCCGCCTTTGTTTGTCAATAATTTAGTTTACCATTATTTCACTTGATCCCTGCTTGGCCCCGGTTTTGGGACTAGATTGGATCAAGGGTTCCTTATATTCTTATCTTTAATCCTCAAATTCCTTGCCCTCATGCGCTCCATCCCAAGTAAAAGTTACTTGGGGGCAGCTTGGGGGGTACTTGAGGGGTAGCTTGCTTGGTGCTTGCTCGGTTTAGCAAAAATTAGTTCAGCAACCACACACTTTGCACGCAATAAGCTATCCTTAAATTACCCCTTAACTAGCAGCCTCCTCTGGCACTTTGATATCAAGATCAGAAGCATCGACCTCGCCAGAGATTAGTTTGGGGAGAAGAAGATCACGGGTTTGGCAGAGAGTGTGATTCTTGTGTCCGAGTAATGATATTTGAGAAAGAATCGGCGATGCAATATCCTGAAAGCTTTCTTGAACTGTGATTGGTGGAACACTTCGGTATACCTTTTCTATATACTCAGCCCATCTGAAATTAGATATTCCTGTAGACTGCACTTGAAACTGCTCAATTTCTCCGGAGCGATAACCTTCAACAAAAGACAAATATAGTATTTCTGGTAAGTACAATTCAAAGTTTGGTTCTATACGCTTGCAAAAACTCGCACAAATTATTTTTTCCCCTTTGAATAACCTTAAAAGCTCTGGCGATACAAGCAGAGTTCTACCCAAAGGCTGACCTTTACTCCCTCCAGAGACCTCAAATATTATATCCCCGGGCGATAACGTACGTGCTTTAAGATTCGACACAGTGTGATACCTGTAGGGTACATTAGCAATATTACATAATCTTGTATTAGGGATATCTGTGCCACGAATCACCCATGCTGGTTCATTATATTTATCATCCTGCTCATCTTTACCCCACCCGCCGCCAATATGTCCAGATATAAGCTCACTTAGCCTTTTAATCTCCCACCCTTCTGGGATCTGACCCAGGGGGGAATCGACGAAGCAAGCATTTTCGTGGCCGGGGAAGCGGAAGTTGACGAACCACTCACGGTAGAGGTTTTGGGCCATTTCTTCAAGGACCTTGATCCGCCGCAGGTTGTTTTCGATCAGGTCATCGTAGGCTGAGAGGATGGTTGCAATTATTTTTCGATGCACCGGGTATGGTATTGAAAATTTTTTGATACTGTTTTGAGTGAGATTCGGCATCGTAGCACCACTCGCCATCTGTAACAATTCAGGAAGATACAACTCTAAGCACATTTTTATATACTTCGTGTCTATACTTGTATTGCCTCGAATTGCACATACACCTCTACCTAAAGAATATTGTTTATCTGCCCAGTTCATTCGGCCTGTTGTATTTCCTCGGACACAAAATATCAAATCACCTGGGCTACATTCTTTTTTTGAGTTTGTTGTATAAAGTGTGCTTTGCGGATAAACATTCCCAAACTCAGTAGGCCCATTTAATAAAGGTAGTCCAATACCATCACGATTATAAGTATCGCCAGCTGGCGAAGTCCCCATTATTACCTTAGCGACTTCCTCAAGAGTTCTCAAATTCATCACTCACCCTCCAACAACTTCGCCACATTCTCCGCAATCCGCTCTTCCAGCTCCCGCGCCTCTGCGTTAAGTATCTCCAGCTCTTCATTCAGCTCTTCCAACCACTCTTTAAAATCAATACCATCATCTTCTCGCGCGGTTACACCAACATAACGCCCGGGGTTTAAGCTGTAGCCCTGCTCTTTAATTTCTTCAATAGTTGCCACCTTGCATAGCCCCGGAACATCAATATATTCAAGTTCAGGGAAATGCTCCTTTAACAACTCTAACCCACCATGCAGGTCTTCCGGTTCTTCGCCACGGTAAAGGCGGGCAATATTGGCCAGGTATTCCACTTGGGCCGGGGTCCAGTCGCGGTGGGCGCGGTCTAACTGCCTGAAGATATGGCGGGCATCGATGAAGAGCACTTTATCTTCCCTGTTACTACCCTTTTTACCCCGGTCGAAAAACCAGAGGGTGCAGGGCAGGGTAACTGTATAGAAGAAGTTTGAACCAACGGCTACCATTACATCTACTGACTTGTCTTCTATCATCTTCTGGCGGATATCCAGTTCAGAAGCACGGGCATCGGAAGCAGAGTTGGCCATGACAAAACCGGCCCGGCCTTTGTTATTAAGAGCGCTGTAGAAAATTTGAATCCAGATGTAGTTGCCGTTATCGGTGCGCGGCAGGCCGAAGGGAAAACGGGGGTCTTCTTTTAAGCGTTCCTTATCAATGCGGTCCACATTGAAAGGCGGATTGGCCATAACAAAATCGAACTTGCCGGGGCTTTGATGCAGATCTTCATAGTAGGTGTTGCCTTGGCGAATGTCGCCGCCCAAACCGTGAACGGCAAGGTTCATTTTGGCCAGGCGCACAGTTTCGGAAACCCGTTCCTGGCCATAAATGCTTATAACTTCGCCACCGCCATTGCGGTGTTCTTCAACAAAGCGGGCACTTTGCACAAACATACCGCCGGAACCGCAGGCGGGGTCGTAGATTCTACCGCCGAATGGTTCTATAATGCCAACGATGAGCTTAACAATGCAGGTAGGGGTGAAGAACTCGCCACCTTTCTGCCCTTCGCTCATGGCAAACTTGCCGAGGAAGTATTCATAGATTTTACCGAAGGCATCGCCTTCAATATCCATGGGAATAGAGTTAAGCAGTTTTAATAGCTCGGAGAGGGCCGGGTTCTCCAGGCGGTTATAAGTTTTGGGCAGGACATCTTTCAGATCGGGGTTTTCAGTTTCTATGGCGCGCATGGCATCGTTGATCGCCTGGCCGATGTTACTGCCTTCAGGCAAATTGAGCAGGGCTGAAAAGCGGGCTTCCTGGGGTAGGTACATAACGCCGCGGGCCTGGTAATCGGTAGGCCCTATAGTGCGCCTGCCTGTAGCCTGCCCCTCAAGTTCAGCTTCTACTGCGCTGAATCTATGATCGGCATAGCGCAGGAAAATTAGCCCCAGCACGGGAACAGAATACTCCGATGATTTCAGCTTTGAGTTGGCGCGAAGCTCATCAGCAGCGCTCCAAAGACGGCTTTCAATTTGATTGTTGTTATTTTGGCTCATTATGCCTCCAGGTTGTGGGCTATTTATTATATTTAAAATGACAGGAGGAAACCGGCGCAGGTGATTAAAATCTGAGCTGACTATTCTATGCGACCAACTCCAACTGCTTAAACTTTTTTTCTTGATTAAACCTTATATCCCTTTTTTTGACGAAATATTTGTGCTATTTTACTGTTTCACCAGGCTAAAAAATTTTTCATCTAATTGCTTTTCAATATATTCTTTACCGGCAAAGCGGCCGGGGGAAGTACTATGCAGGGCATAACCACCTGAAAATGTGCCGCCACCTTTCTCAACGATTTGGCGAATGTTATTAAAGACAACATCGGTGCCAGAGCCCTTTTCGTCTGCCTGGAATGTAATTACGGTAACATCTTTACCCTTAAAATCAGCTTTACTGAGAAAAGCGTTCATTGCCGGGGTAGTTTTTCCACCCCAGATAGGGGTCATCAGGTATAGCGAACTATGCTTCCCGGCTTTTTCCCAGGGTTCTCCCACCAGTTGAGATATTTTACCGGAAACTGCCTGGTAGCCGCTTTTTATAAAACCGGTCAGCCCCTTACGCCCTTTAGCTTCATTTAGTTCAATTAATTCCGAACCCATTTTATTTGCGATATATTCGGCCCCGGTTCTTGTGTTGTTACTCCTTGAATAATAAACAACAGCTGCAGACATGTTATCTCACTCCTTTAGTTAGCTTGAGGGTAGCTCTCTTTCCTTTTACGCCTGGTCCCTTCCATCTCTATTAGCATAAACATATCCGATTCTTTTTACCTGAGCAGCAGTTTTCGAAGTTTCTGGTGAATATTCCCATAGGGTGGGTATTTCTGAGCGAAATCAAAGCAGAAGCCTTTATCTAAAGTTGATATCTAAGGTTTGCCCGCTTTGAAAAAAATGCCGCTGCTTCATAAAAACATCGCTGTTTAATTTTTCCGGCATGGTAAGGAAGCCTCCTTTACCTGTTCGATCATTTAAAACACTTATGCATTTAGAATTCGATGTCGGCCATGATGTTCCTTTGTTGGATAACATAATCTATTTCCGCGAATCAGGAGTCAGGCCTTGACATTATTTTATTATGGTGTAATAATGGTTGCAATATGGAACCGTAAAATGAGGTGAGCAGCTTGGCTAATATTACTGTAAAAAATATACCCGATGATCTCTATGAAAAGCTGAGTAAAAGCGCAAAGATAAACCGCCGCAGCATCAACCAGGAAATAATTGTCTGTATAGAAAACAATATTCAAGACAAAGCAGACACCCCTGGGCATATTTTGAAAAATGCGCGCCGCTTGCGCAAAAAAACTGCCGAACACCCCATTGGCAATGATGAACTAAACCAAATCAAAGGAATTAAGCGTTTATGATTGTAGTGGATACTAATATAATTGCATACCTCTTGATCAGTGGCGATTTTTCAAGGCAGGCAGAATATGTTCTACTGAAAGATTCGCAGTGGGCAGCACCGTTGTTGTGGCGAAGTGAGTTGAGAAGCGTTTTAACTCAATATAATAAAAAAGGGTTATTGAGCCTTGCCGATGCTGTGGAGATCATGGAAAGCGCTTCACAGTTGATGGATAATAACGAGTATGATGTTAACTCAGAGCTGGTCTTAACATTGGCAAAGCAGAGCAACCTTTCTGCCTATGACTGCGAGTTTATTGCCTTAGCCAAAGATCTTGACGTTAAACTTGTTACAGCGGATCAACGAATAACTGAAAAATTCCCTGGGCATACCTTGCTTCTACAAGATTTTACTAAATGAGCATCTGAGAAATATTGCCCTCAGCTGTAAGGCTATTTTTTATGTTTATCCTTCCTTTAGGACTAAGCGTTAATGGTTACTATAGAGGAACTTGCTTCCCCAGATTTTTTATAATTTCATGATACCGTTTGGTTGCCAGTTCACTTGGCTCTCCCTTTTTACAGAAGGATAACCCTGCCAGTTTTCGGTTAACCCGCTCCACTACAACTTTTCCATCAACCATTTTCGATTCTAAACAATGCAGGGCTTCAAGAAACCTTTTATCTTCCTTTGCCCTGTTGTAAAAAGATAGAACATACACATATATAAATAAATTATAATTGCCAAAAGGATACTCAGTTTGCATAAACAAAGTGCCTATCCCGTATTGGCAGGGGCCAATCGGCTTCCTGATGATCCAGTGCTCAAGTAGAAATTCGACAGCTCGATCAAGGGCAGGGTTCTGATTCAGATCATCTGTAAAGCGAAATATATCGAGGGCATTCAAAGTTGGAAAGGGGTTTGAATACTCCGTCTCCGGACCTCTTCCATAAATAAACTTATTGCATCGCCAACCTCCGTCGGTGTACTGAATATCAAAAAGATGCTGAAAGGTTTTTTGAAGCCTGCTGTCATTTGCATAACCCAAACGGCACAGTGTGCTTGCGGCGTTAATTGTATTGCAGGGGTAAATTGCACCTGTTGGACTTAATTTAAACCGCCCATCTTCCCGCCATGTGCTGAAAATCAGGTCGGCAACCTCTTTGAATATTGGTTCGGAGAGGTCCATCTCTAATTCAAGCAGTAAGCGCACGCTCTCAAGGGTAGAAAAGGGCCCGCCTTTACCCAGACGCTTGTCGGGAGTTGTCCAATAGTCAGCACCATGATGATAGCGTTTAGCCAGTATCGCTTCTATATCGGCTTGATGTAATTCTTTTATACCCACAGATAATCGACCACCTTACCACGAAGGCAAAAGGGGTCAGGTCTTGAAAAATCATATCTTTACTTTTACTGAGAGCAAATTCTGCAAATACAAAAACGGCATTTCAAAACCTGCCACTTTTATCTTACCCTGAATTATTAACCTTTCCGAAATGTCGTATTGCTGCAACGTGGGCATGGTGGTAATGTGTCAGTAGCATCGTCAAGGTGTACAACCTGTCCACATTTTGTGCAAACGTAATTACCCATACCGGGCTTTTCACCTGTTTTATGCATTTTATTAGCCTCCTTGCATGTGTTTTTTAAACAACCTACTATTACCATATGTTGACATCTATATACGCATGTAAACTTAATTGAGATATTTGATCGCTATATCATCTAGCTGAATGGCAATCTTATGAAAATCTATATTTAAATCCAATGTTTTGACACTTATACGATTTCCACTCATTAAATAATCAAAATCAGGAGTTATTTCTTCATCAGTTTTAGCATAAAGCAAAATCCCGCTTACACTACCTGAATCAGACTTATCTCGATTTTTAACATAAGCAAATATTTGATATAAGTTATTAGAATGCACTGTAAGGCTTTTATAATAGCTCCTATACTGCATAGACTTGCCATAGTATTTTGTATCTATGATCATTATTTTTCCAGCATACTCAATTGTTATATCTGTTTGCATAACAGGTAAAAAATCTATCACACCATCATCTGTGATCCAATCAATTTGTGCTGCTTTCACTGAATAATGAGGGTAATGCTTACGGTAATACTCCAATACAAATCTTTCAAAAAGGCGATTCATAGGTTGGTCGTCAAGGTAGCGAGTAATTCGTCTCTCGCCTCCCTGCTCTGTTAAGAGCATGCCGGCAATTATTAAATAGCAGATGTTGATCAGCATTTTATAAGTCGCATTATTCCGGTGATATCTAATTTTAGCCCATTTTATTCGTCTAAGATCAAGCTCATCAACATTGCTAAAATACATTATTATTTTTCGCAATGTCTTCTTTCTTTCCGTTTGAACTTCATCTGAACGCAACAATAACAGAACAGTAGTTTTTAAGATTTGGTTTATATAAACGTTCTCAGTAAATTCATCAAAAACACAGACCAGCTGTCTTTTTAAAAAAGTTAGCTGTTTAACAGATGAAGAAATATTTATTTTACCAACAGGCGAATACCTCAGTTCCTCGCTATTGGAATATTCTCGACCCAGGCCACGCCTAATCTGATTATGAATTCCCTTTCCAAGAATTGCAGCAAGCAGATCAGCTGCACAATCAAATTCTTCAATTGCCATATTAGAGTAGCTGTCTTCATTTAGAACTTGAAAAGCATAAGCTAGCATATAATATATATTCTGTATCTTAATCATTTAATACTCCATACAGTCTTTTTGCCCATTGATCTATTTTAGCTCGCTCATCAAACCAATATTCATTCAGTAAAGGCATTATTTCATATTCAACAACGGATAATAATAAAACATCAGACACATCATCTTCAAAACAAAGGAAACTATGACCAATCCTAAACCCACTGCCAAGCGTTTCGTCATTGCTTATAAATTCATTTAAAGCTTTAATTTGCTCAACTAAAGCGTAATATTTCGGATGATCATATCCAGCCATCATGGCCTTAAACCCTTCTGAATCAAAAGCAGGTTCAATATCAAAAAAGGCAAAGCGCCTACGCAAAGCATAGTCAATAATTGCCAGGCTGCGATCAGCTGTATTCATCATGCCAATGATATGAACATTTTTTGGCACAGAAAATTGTTCGTTAGAATAAAGCAAACGCAGCTTTTCACCTCGTTTATCATTTTCAATCAACATCAGTAATTCACCAAAAATTTTACTTAGGTTCCCACGGTTTATCTCATCAATAATAAAAAAATAGTCTCTTTCATCATCATCCTGTGCTTTTTTGCAGAACTCATAAAAGGGACCCGGTGTTAATGTGAAACCTTCTTGTGCTGGTCGGTAACCCATAACAAAATCTTCGTAGCTATAGCTTTGATGAAATTGAACCATCGTTACACGACTGGAATCGCGACACCCCATTATCGAATAGGCTAGCCTTCTTGCAGCATATGTCTTACCAACACCTGGAGCACCCTGAAGTATAATATTCTTTTTTATGTTTAGCAGGCTAACCAAATCTTCATAAAGAACTGCATCTAAAAATACTTCTCCTAAAAAATCAACATCGGTATATGGTGGATAAACTATTTCTTTTTTATTTAATGTCTCGTCTTCACCATCATCTATAATAAGCAATGCTTCAAGTTTTTGAAGATAATTGGTATATGAGGTTATATCGGTAAGTGTTTTCGAAACAGCCTGTCCGGGATGCTCCCACTCACCATTATGGGTCCATTCAATTCTATGGACGTGCTTATATTCATCGTTATTATCGTCAAAAAAATAATCAGATTCAACAACTCCCCGGCCAATAAGTTTATACAAACCTTTTTTTGCATAAACAATATCGCCAGGTTTAAGTTCATTGGCAAATTGCCAGGTTGCATGGGCTGCATTTATGTAAGTATACTCCTGACCATAAAGCTCCTTCATTTTTTCTTTCATGGCGTCTTTGCTGTGGTATTGTTTTAAATCACCCATTTCATCCCAACCAATCCCCATAATACCTTTAGAATAAAACTCATCCCACTTACTTGATTTTTCACCGGGAGAAAATATCCAATATCGTATTTCCTCTTGCCCTTGCTCACCAGTAGCAGTCTCTTCTTCTTTATCTTTACGCTCCTTAAGTATATCTTGCCATTTGATAAAAATGTCGCTAGCCATCTCCATGTCAATTTCGACAGCAAACCCTTTTTCTGTTAGTTTCCACAGTCCTTTACTCGACTTATCAAGAAAACCCTCATAAACTAAATAGGCACGAGCAAAAGCAACCTCATTATCAAATTTCTTTAATCCCAGTTTCCCTCTTGTTTCATTTACAATTTCATCTGGTAATTGTAAATCAGAAATTATTTGTTTACGTACCTGCTCCGGTGTGCCCGAACCACCAAGACTGCGTAAAGCATTGATAATCGGCCCAAACCACCTGAGGAAATTAGCAGTTGATATTTTTTTATTCTGGCCTTTAGTAGGCTTTAAAAGCCATGATTGATAAGACAAATCGGGGAAGTTCTTAAACTGTGAATCCTGCTTTTCAAAATGGTTTATGCACAAATCTACTAATCCAAGATAAGTTTCTGCAGGTGGCAGCTGTTTTAGATTTGATATATTGACTATTTCAGCAGATAGCGGATTGTTAGTATCAAGCAGATAATTTCTATTTACTTCATCAAGATTTAAATATGAATACGGACGAATCCAATAAAGCCCCATAGTGATGTTCCATTTAATACCGATCTGTTTTATTACCCTGTCATAGGCACGGGTAAAGAAGCTCCTGCTAATAGTTGATGGGTTATCTGCGAGTTCCAAAGCAGATTCAAAAAGACTCCACAAGTTATTGATATCATCTGGTTTCCGATCTGCTTTGTAAGCAAAAAACCAAGCCCGTAAATTATTTAGAATAGGTATTCCATAGAATTCATTTGGCGTATCCGCACTAACACCAATTTTCTTACCAATGGCTGACATTATCGTTATTCTATTGTCATCAGTTATACCTTTATTAAAACAGCCGAATACAGTAAATGGACAGATATCATCTATAGGTTCATCATTATCTATAAAGGGGTACCGCATATCCAAGGCATCATATTCGGCCTTTAATAATCTTAAGAGTTCTTTTCGATTGTTTTTGAAAGGTATTAACTTATCTGCAAATTCGACATAAAAACTGGTCCAGGCAAGTTTTTCAGATTCCATAAACAGCACCCCGTTAACTAAATTGAATGAATTAGTAACTTAAGATCAATCAAAAATATACATAGTGATTGTGATAATAAGTCAATAGATTAATAGCCATTCTTTAGACTTCATAATCTACTGATCTAAAAATACCAACCACGCTGGCACCCTATTGTTTTAAGTTTGGAATTATCTCTTAGTTTGTCTGCCGCGCTCCAGAGGCGGCTTTAAATTTGATTGTTGTTTTGGCTCATGTTGCCTCCATGGAATAAGTAGTATCGATGATGAGGTTTGTTCCTATAGCATGTTGGTATACTGCGTCTTTGGGCATAGTGTATATCACAGATCAACCTGGATAAAACCGGAGCAAGATAACCGGCTTCCTGACTTTTTTACTTTCTTGATTAAACAGGCAGATCCTCTTTCTGACACAATATTTGTACTATTTTCTGCCCCGCATAATCTTCACCTGCTAAAAGGGATATAATTGGCCATGACGAAATAATTTAGTAATCATTTTGCAGGCTTTGGGGGGATATGATGAATACAGGGCAGGAAGTAAAACATGATCTGCAGCAAGCGGTTATTCCGGGCAAGGGTGAACACCTGATGCGGTTTTTTAAAACCGGGCCCGGTGAGTATGGTGAAGGTGATATTTTTTTGGGGATTACGGTTCCGGAACAGCGTAAGGTTGCCCGCCGGTATTATAAGAATATTACAGCTACCGAACTGGAAATATTACTGCAGGATAAATATCACGAGCGCCGCCTCACAGCTTTATTTATGCTGCGCCTTCGTTATGAGAAAGAGACAACGGAAGCAGGACGTGAAAAGTGGGTGCAGCTTTACCTGGACAATCTTGATTACGTGAACAACTGGGACCTTGTCGATTCATCAGCCCCCTATATTCTCGGGCATTTTCTTTACGGTAAAGATACGGCACTGTTAGACGAACTGTTTGAATCGGGAGAGCTGTGGCGGCAGCGGGTAGCTGTGCTGGCCACTGCCTATTTTATTAATAAAGGCAGTTATGAAGAAACCTTAAGGCTGGCAGAACTGCTGCTGGATCACCCGCACGACTTGATTCACAAGGCTGTCGGATGGATGCTGCGCGAGGTGGGCAAGAAAGATTTTGAACAGGAGCTGCAGTTTATAAAGAAACACCATCACCGGATGCCCCGCGCTATGCTGCGTTATGCTATTGAAAAATTCGAGCCGGGGCTGCGTAAAAAAATACTGGCCGGGCAGCTTTAACCCTGGCCCAAACTGGCAAGACAGGGCATAACAGGCAGGAGGCAGAACTGTGGAAAAGGGCGAAAAAGCCCCCGCTATATCGCTGATGAAGCATTTGACACTCTACTTAATTTGTATTACATTCTAATTAAGTATTACTATAATAAGGAGTATTACCATGAAAAAGTACAGTAATGTGACCATGAAGGGACAGGTTACAATCCCAATAGCAGTGAGGGAAAAATTAGATATCGCATACGGTGATAAGGTCGAGTTTGCCATTAATGAGCTAAATGAGGTGGTAATCAGGCCTGTCAAGGTTAGCCTTGATGATATATATGGCGTTCTGAAAAAACAAAAACCTTCAGGCACCCATGAAGACCACCGCCGGCTTGCCTGGGATTGGGCAGGTGAAAAAGGAAGCAAGAGAGGTTAGTTAATGCAGTTCATCGATACAAATGTTTTTCTGAGATTTTTAACAAAAGACGATCCGGAGAAAGCGGCCAGTTGTCGCAAACTTCTTCAAAGTGCAGCAGCAGGTGAGCTTAAACTTTTCACTACCGACCTGGTTATAGCCGAGCTGATCTGGGTATTGCAATCGCCTAAAACATATAATCTGAATCCATCTGAGATCTCCAAAATTATTATGCCTTTGCTTACTATAAAACATCTCTACTTCCCCTGTAAAAATGTCTTCCCTGACATCATGGAGCTGTTTAAAACAGAAAAAATAGATTTCATTGATGCTTACAACAGTGAAATCATGCGTGGTCGGAAGATAGACACTATTTACAGCTATGACAAACACTTCGATCGGCTGCCTGATATTGTCAGGCAAGAACCTTAATAAGCTGGATGAAGTATACTGCAGAAACCAACTTAGACAGCAAAAAGTTTTGTACATAAAAATACCAGGTTCCAACAAACCTTCAGGCTTCACCTCGGGAATAAACCTCGCTGACCTTCAACAGTCGAAATCAAAGTGCCTCTAAAGACATTTCCTTTCAACTTCAGACCAGTTACTTGAATTCCTTCGTGCAGGTACTCCAATGCTTCCCGACTCAGTTAAGGTTTCACCCTTACTTCGCCTTTCCACTCTGGCGCCTTGCCACTTGCTGACGCGCTTGGATATTGCCAGTTTCCAATCAAAGCTTACGCCTTTCTTTTCAGCTGGTTTTTCCCTTCGTGCCAGACACGGTTCACCTTCCAATTTCTTGGAACCTAGTTTGATTATAATAACACGGACAGCACATATTGTCAATGAATATTTTTATAATTTTTTATTTTCAAAGGAGGGATTCGCAGCATAACCGAATAAGATTATAATAAAACCATACCCAAGGGGTGAACTGATTTGAAAACATTGATTGGTGTTACCACAGTCTGGAGCATAGAAACCCGGGGAGCGGAGAAAGAAAACCCCGGGGGTATTTTGTATAACCCCGCTCATTACAGCAACGCTCTTTATCAGGCCGGTGGACTGCCGGTACTGATAGCCCCACCGGTGCTGGAAAATGATTCTGCAACACTTGAAGCGCTGGCCGGTTCGATACTGGACAAGCTAGCGGGTCTCTACTTTTCAGGTGGCGGCGGTACCAGGCTCTTTAAAGCTCCTGACATGCCGGGTTTGGAAAAACAGCAGCCGGTTCGTTACCGGTTCGAAACAATGCTTATTAAAGAAGCCTGCAAAAGGAATATGCCTATGATCGGAGCCTGCCGGGGCCACCAGATGATTGTTGAAGCACTGGGAGGAAAAATTAAAAGGGATACAGTTACCGGACACCAACAGAAGGATGAAGATAAAATATTACACCCGGTTCAGATAGAAAAAACCAGCCGCCTGGAAAAATTAATCGGGAAAGAAAGCTGGCCGGTTAACAGCTTGCACTGCCAGGTTGCTGAAAAAGCACCACCCGGTTTTATTGTATCTGCACGAAGCCCCGAAGGTTACATTGAAGCAATTGAAGCTGAAGGGCCTGTTTTTCAGATGGGTTTTCAGTTTCACCCGGAAATTATGTGTGAGTTTGATCCCCTGGCCAAAGGTTTAATCGGCTCTTTTGTTGCTGCTGCAGAAGATTACAGCCGCAGCAGGTAAACCCGGAAATGAATAAATAAGCATCATAGATAAGGCAGGGGAACCCGGTGGGGCTCCCCTGCCTTGTTATTTTTCGTTTTAAACCGGCCCCTGTTAAACAACTGCAATCTGTTCTTTACAGAGTTCTTCCCTGACATCCATTTTCTGCAGAAAACGCTTCATCATTCTTAAGGCTCTCTCGGGATCGAGCCTTCCATAGAGCCCACCCAGAATTGATACCAGGTACTGCGCATCCATGTATACCTGCCCGGAAGGCCTGAGAATGCTGCCTTCGCATTCGTTATGAAGAGCTCCAGAGGCAATAAGTTCGAGGTCTTTGCCGTGATATTCCAGGCCCTCAATACACTTGTGGTAGATTGTTCCGCCAATCAGAAGCAGGTTGGTATCGTGGGTAAAGAAATTGACCCCGTACTGCATGAAGTATGTATCGGTTTCTTCAACATAGCCTACGTTATTGCTGGTAGCTATTTTCATTATTTCACGGGCCAGGAAAGCAAATACAGTATTCCACTCTTCGGTAACAGGCATAATATGCGGGTTAGTATTAATCCACTTGAGCATCTGCTCCAGCTTGAATGACCACTGGTCTTGTTCTTTTTCTACAAATTGATCAAAAGGATCACCCTGCGGTTTAAAATCGGGATAGCGTCTATTGAAATAGTCTTGTAGTTCTTCTGCAATTTTTCCGTTCTGGAAACGGGGCAGTTCGAGAATATTCTCGGCATTGTAGCTAAGCCCGTATTTTCCTTCAACCCTGCGGTAAGCCAGCGGGGCATTGGGTGTTTTAAGAATGGTTCTTTTAACCCGGCGACGGGCATCGCTGCCCGGATAAATGTAAAGGGGGTTTTCATTTACGTTGGCGTAGAAATCGGTGGTGCAGCCGCCAATATCGAGCGCTACTATATTGCCCAAACCTTTTTCTTTGCCGTAACCCTTGGCCAAAAGGTTAATACCTAAGAATGCCGCCCGGGGGGTGGGAATAAACTTGGCGCTCATATATTCTTCAACTACATCGAAGCCTTTGCCCCGGATGATAATGGTCTGGAAAAGTTCGCGAATTGCTTCGTTAACTACTTCAATGTTATAGGTGTTAACCTCGGGCATAACATTACCGGTTATTCGCACATCCACGTCTGCTTCTGTAAATATGGCTTTAATTTCATCGGCAATATCTTCGTTACCGGCATAGATTACCGGCACCTCGTACTTGGCGTAGCCGGCTTTCCCGGCACCCTCGGCGAGCATGCGGGCATTGTGCAACTGTGTCTTCTTTTCGCCGCCTTCATTTACTCCACCGGCAATCAGAATGATTTCCGGTTGATCTGTTTCATAAATCTGCCTGACCTGCTCTTCAGTGAGAGCTCCCTCGTAACTGTTGAGCAATTTAGCGCCGGCAGTAAGGGAGGCCAGCTCGGCGGCAAAACCACTTTCTTCTTTAACCAGGGAAACTGTAACCATTTTCAGGCCGCCCTTGGCGCTGCTGCAGGGCAGTTTAACATCAAACTCTTCCATTTTTTGCGACAGTGGTTCCCAACTGCCCGCCTTGCGGCAATCTTCCAGAATACCGAGGCCGTTGGCCAGCCCTTCACGCAGGTCGTCTACAGTGGTTGGGACATATTTCAGGGAAAACTCTTCCGTATCGGTATCAAAGATACCGACCTTGGTAAAGGTGCTGCCGAAGTCAACAACCAGTATTCTTTTGTTGTCGAACTCATGCAGGTTAAGCTGGGAGCGGAACTGGGCTACAACTACATCAAGCTCTTCACCCAGTTCGCTAATATGCGATTGATCATCAG
The DNA here is from genome assembly GCA_964390725.1 of uncultured Syntrophomonadaceae bacterium. Lineage (GTDB taxonomy): Bacteria > Bacillota > Dethiobacteria > DTU022 > DTU022 > JAABTH01. The sequence continues at coordinate 19,076 of CAYMIW010000038.1, forward strand.
CCATGCTGATATCAGTGTTAAAAAACCAGGGAGTGCGGTTATAAACCAGGTTAACCCGTTCCAGCTCGTTTTCCACCCTGACCCGGTTAAAAGCATCAATACGGCAAGCACCCTTAACCATTTTGGTGCGGCACTTGCCGACCATTTCGTACCTTTTATCGAGAACGGTCAGCTGCGGGGCCTGGCAGAGACCTGTCTGCAGGGCAAGGTCTAAAGTGTCGGCGCTGACAATGCCGCATGTACCACCGCGATAGTTTTTATCATCAATCAGATCGAGGAGCATATTTTCAAAATGCATGTCACGCTCGGCAGGTTCTTCACGCTCGGCTGCTTCTTCCTTGTCCACAGCCCACAGTTTATAGTTTTCGCGGGTTACTTTTCCTTCGTAGCCACCCATCAGGGCCAGGTGCAGGGTATTATACATTACACCAACTTTAAGTTCTTCTTTCCGCTCCTGGAACTTGGGGTCAGCAGTTACATCAGGCTGTTCGCCCAGGTAAAAATCTTTTACAACCTGCTTGACAATATCACAGCTTTCAATAATATCAGGTGCTTTAGCCTCGTGGTGAGCTTCGGGAAAACTGACCACGTGAATAATATCAGGGTTCATATACATCTGCATATGTGTTGTTATAGCTAAATGCCCTTTGGCCATATCAAGATTTGGGGGGAAGCTGGAAAGCCCGCCCCTGGTTTCCTTGATAATATTAAAATTAAAGTGACGGGTTAAAGGTTCAATCAGCTCATATGCTGCCATCATCTTGGCCAGATCGTTACGCGAAGATATTTCGGGAGGAAGATCGAACATGAGCTGCATGATATAGTCTTTAACCCCGCAGTGCAGGGCAATCAGGGCGCAGATAACGTGGTCGAAGGCATACATATCATCTGAGCAGTTGCGCAGCTGCCACTGGTGCGGGTCGTTAATTTCTACCGGCTTGCCCTGCTCCGCCCACCAGCTTATAACTTCCATATGTTCATCAAAACCTTCGCGAATAGCAATCGGCCCGCGCCCGTCAAGCTCATTGTAGAAAAATATGGGAACTGCGGGGAAAGGCATGTTGAAGTACTTTTCAAACAGCTTGGCCAGCTCAAGCAGCTCATCGGTACCTGAATATATACGAATGGTGGGGAAGTTGCCCCGGCGGGTTGCCTGCTTTAATTTACTCAACTCTTCTTCTGTTCTAATTGGCACACCGCCCTGGCCTTTCAGATATTTTTCGGGATCTTCTTCCCCCCGGATAAATTTAGCCAGGTAAGCCTGGGAGGGTTGATCGGGGCCGAGTGAAACAATTTCCAGGGCATGGGCATCGCACACTTCTTCAATATCTTCAATGGTCGGGTCTACCGATTCTGCAGCAATACCAATATGCGCTCTTAAAATTGGCCTGTTTTCTCTTTCTCTTACTTCCCTGATTCTCTCGAGGAGGTCGTCAGACCAAAACTGTTCTTCGATAGCGTGTGGAGGAAGCCCCTGGGCAAAGCGGTCCAGCTCCTCCATAGTTACGTAATCGTCAACAATCAGCTCAAAGAAATTGTGATACTGCTTTAGTTGAGCATATTCAGCAGCTATTTTATCTAAATCGTAGTTGCGATCATCAGGCGGTGAAAATTTATCTTCCATCATTTCCTGGCCTGTCATTGCCCTGACCAGGTTTGCCGCCGGCCTCAGGCCGCCGAATGAATAACGGATTCCACTATTCCGTGGATCAATCTTGTGCTCCAGGGCTTTATCCATAAACTCACGTATTAATTTATCAACATGAAGGTCCCCGAGGCGACTGGAAACACCAACAATGGTTGGCCTTGCCTCGCGTATTTTATTGATTACATCCTGGATGGGAACTGCAGGTCCCAGCTTGACAGCATAATAGCCGATACCCTTATCTTCCATCCACTCGGCAAAGGTTTCCACCCCGAGAGAGTGAACACAATCGCCGATAGAACCTACCATCACTCTTCGCTTTTTGCCTGGTTTATTATTCATTATTTTTCCTCCTTAACCTTTTAACCGTTAGTTAGTTCTTATATTAAATCCCCTCGCTGACCTTAACCAGCCGATCGGGGTCATTGATGCCGTAGTTTTGTGGAATGCGGGCCTCTTTGATATCAGGGCCTGTCAGTGAACCGTCTTGACCCAGGTAGCTTTTGCCGATCCAACTACTTGCAGCTTTTATAACTTTGTTCATCTGCGGGGTGGGGCTGCCGACCAAACCGGCAACAGCCCTGCTATACAGCAACCCGTAGGGAATATCTTCAGTTAAATAACGGCTGTTGAAGTCAGGAACAAAACCTTTGTCAACGGCAACAACCGGAATTTTCAGCCCCCTGTAGCTGTGATTAGTGCAGAAGGCGCGGGCCAGGCTGCTTTTATCTTCAATTGAAGCGCTGTAAGAATCAAAGAGCCACTGCTTTATAGATATTACTTCACTTAAATCAAGGTTGAAACGCTTAGTGAGCATTGCGGCAGCCTGGAGTATTTCCGCACTTAAGTTTTCCAGCAGCGTGGCAATTTCTTCTGTTACCCCCTGGTAAAAGAGGGGTATCTCTGTTTCAGACCAGACCTCTCCATCGTAATTTTTCAGCAAACCGAACATAATTCCGGGATGTATAACCTGGCCAACATTACCCAGTGATGCAGCCAGGCTGCCAGCCATGGGAACAAAATTAACATTAAGTGCCCGTGACAAAAGACTGCATAGTTCAGCTGCAGCCGCTGCAGGCACTGCAGCCATGCCGACACGCGCCTTGATGCCGAGCACCTTTACCTGGCGGCCCTGTTCAATAATTCGACAGGCCCAGGGCAGGGTTTGTCCGCAAAATATTGTCTGCCCCCCGGCATGAATATCCAGGTGCCGGGCTGCCTGTAATTCAAAGCCACTGCGAGTTGGAATGGCCCCGATAGTCACCTCTTTGTCAAGATAGGGCGCCAGGGATTCCAAGGTTGAACCGTGAGCAAAGGCCGGGAGTAAAAGCAAAATCAGATCGGCATTGGCCGCTTCCTGTGGGTCGGTTGTTACTGTATCGGGAGCTCCTGTTATTGGCGGGCTGCCATCTGAAACCAGGGTAATGCCCCCGGCGGAAGCTCCTTTTTTAAAAGCTTTGGCTTCTCCACTAAAGGGGGTATAGAGCTTAACTGCAATTCCATTATTTTTGAGAAGCGGAATTGCAACATGAGCAGCATTACCGCCACCGCAAACAGTCACTCTTTTTACAGGCTTCAAGATATCTCCCTCACTTGTAATAACAGGTTACTACCAGTGCTTTCAAATGTCAAGTTTCAGCCTTAGTGGCTTCATTTTTTTATTTTTTGTTTGAGCATCATTAATAATTAAAAGCGTTACTCGTTATATAAATGACACATGGCCAATCTTCCTGTTTCCACTTCGCGCAATACAGGTAACTCGGTGCTGCAGATATCGCCAATTCTTTCCGGGCAGCGCGGGTGAAAAGGGCACCCGGGAGGAACATCAATGGGGCTCGGAACGTTACCTTCCAGAATAATTCTTTTTCGCCGGGCTTTTTTGTCGACGACCGGTATAGCCGAGAGAAGTGCCCGTGAGTAAGGGTGCAGGGGGTGATTAAACAGCTCTTTTGTTGATGACACTTCAACAATTTTTCCAAGGTACATAACGGCTATCCGGTTGCTCACGTAATAAATTACGCTCAGATCGTGAGTGATAAACAGGTAGGTCAGTTGAAACTCCTGCTGGAGATCTTCCAGCAGGTTAATGATCTGCGCCTGCACCGAAACATCGAGAGCGGATACAGGCTCATCGCAGACTATAAATGAAGGATTCATGGCCAGGGCCCGGGCAATGCCGATCCGCTGTCTTTGACCACCGCTGAACTGATGTGGATAATTGTTGATATGATATTCCGAAAGACCAACCCTGTTGAGCAGACTGTATATTGTTTCTTCCCGCTTAATGGGATCATGAATACCTCTCTGGAGCAGGGGTACGGCAACAATATCTCTTACTGTTTTACGGGGGTTCAGCGAAGAGTAAGGGTTCTGAAAAATAATCTGTGCCTGCTGCCTGAATTTAAGCAGCTTTTTCTGGCTGTAACCGAGAACATCTTCACCGCGAAAGAAAACTTTGCCGGCTGTTGGAGGATAAATATTTAAAATTGAGCGCCCCAGGGTCGACTTGCCGCAGCCACTCTCACCAACAAGACCCAGGGTTTCCCCTTCCTGGATGGTTAAATCTACACCGTCTACCGCCCTTACCAGTAGATCTTTCTGCCTTGCCAGCACTTTAGCCAGGAAAGAGCGTTTAATTTGAAAATGTTTTACTAAACCAGAAACCTCAAGGAGCGGATCATTGTTAGGCATTAGTGTCCCCTCCCTGAGAATATTTGCTGTACTTGGCACAACGCACCAGTCTGCCTTTTCCAACGGTATGCATGGCCTGGGGTTGTTGGCATTCTTCTACCGCCTCATCACAGCGGGGCAGGAAATGACAGCCCGGAGGCAGGTTGAGCAGGCTGGGCACAGTGCCACAAATAGGCTTCAGCCTCGGCTTATTGGGAACAATATGCGGAATAGAGTTCAAAAGACCCCGGGTATAGGGATGAAGTGGTTCTTCAATAACTTCATCGGTAAGACCCTGCTCAATGATTTGCCCGGCATACATAACTGCAATACGATGGCAGAATTCTGCCGCCACCCCTAAATCATGCGTAACCAGAATAACAGCCATTCCGCGGGTCCGGTTAATCTTCTCCATCAGGCTGAGAATCTGGGCCTGAATAGTTACATCAAGGGCAGTAGTCGGTTCATCGGCCAGCAGTATTTTTGGTTCACAGCTAAGGGCAATGGCAATTACGGCCCGCTGCTGCATCCCGCCGCTGAACTGGTGGGGAAATTCATAGTAGCGATCCATCGGGGAAGGTATGCCTACCTCTTCCATCAGTTCGATGACCCGTTCTTTTTCTACCTGGATGCGCCGCCGCCCGGCCCTGCGGGTTTCCTGAAAATAGCCGTGAATATACAGCGATTCGCGAATCTGCTCGCCTACTTTAAATACGGGGTTCAGCGAGGTCATCGGATCCTGAAAAATCATGGCCAGGTCTTTTCCACGCATTCTGGTCATCTCTCTGCGACTCTTTTTAAGCAGATCTTCACCCTGGTACAGAATCTGTCCCCCGACAATCTCCCCGGGAGTGGGAACCAGGCGTAAGATGGAAAGAAGCGTTATGCTTTTGCCGCAGCCGGATTCTCCGACCAGCCCCATAATTTCACCATGATCCAGTTGAAAGTTAATATCATCAACCGCTTTTACAGATCCCCTGGTTATATGAAAGTGAGTTTGTAAATTTTTTACCTCAAGTAGCAAAGCCAGGCCTCCTTTTATTCGATACGCCGCATTCGGGGGTCAAGAATATCGCGCAAACCTTCACCAAGCATATTAACAGCAAGAACAAGAACCAGGATGGCGATACCGGAAAAAGTGGATATCCACCAGGCGCTAAGCATATAATCACGCCCAATATTAACCATTGAACCCCAGGCTGGTTCCGGGTACTGGATACCAAGCCCCAAAAAACTCAACGAAGCTTCCATAATGATCATAAAACCCATGCGCAGGGTTCCCAGGACAATAATTGAGTTGAGAATGTTAGGCATAATTTCACGCAGCATTATCTTCAGATTATTTTGCCCCAGGGCCCGGGAAGCATCAACGTACTCCTTGGTTTTTTCCGAAAGTACTTCGCCCCGAACCAGGCGGAAGAAACCTACCCATCCTTTAAACGTAAGAGCAAAAACCAGGTTGTTAAAGCCAGGGCCAATTACAGCCATGGTAAAAATAGCGAATATAAGCCAGGGGAACGAAAGCAGAAGATCGGCAAAACGGGATAAAAGTTTATCGAGCATGCCCCTGTAATAGCCGGCCAGCAAGCCGAGAGTAGTTCCTATTAAAATTGAAATGCTTACTGTCAGGAGGCCAATCATCAGCGAAATTCTTGTCCCGACGATAATCCTGGAGAATAGATCCATCCCCAGCTGGTCTGTGCCAAGCAGGTTTTCTTCACTGCCACCGTCCATCCAGGAAGGAGGTTTTAACCTGGCCAAAAGATTTACCTCCATCGGATCAACCGGGACAATTAAGGGGCCGGCAACAGCAAGAAATACAAAAAAGAGCAGAACTAACAACCCGATCATCGCTGAAGGGTTGCGGCTGAGCTTATATAAAAATTTTACAAAATTTTTACCGGTCAGGCGTAAACGGGTCAGGTAGTAATCCCGCAGGCGCATTCTCTCTGGATTAAGTGGTTGAATCCGACTCATTAGACCCCCCCTAACAACGTTTAAAGCATATGGTAAAATCTAAATTGATATTTTTGGATTAATATACGTATAGAGAATGTCAACAATAAGGTTGGCAAAAACAAAGGTAAACGCATAAATCATAACCACGCCCTGAACCAGGGGGTAATCGCGTACAAAAATTGAGCTGACAACCAAACGGCCTAACCCCGGCCAGCTGAAAACAGTTTCTACGATCATATTACCGCCTAAGAGCATACCTATTTCCAGCCCGATTACTGTAACCGTTGGAATCATAGCATTGCGCATGGCATGTTTGACTATAACCCTGAATTCACCCAGACCCTTGGCCCGGGCCATAACCACGTAATCGTTACGTAATACTTCAAGCATACTGGAACGCATTACCCTGGCCACAATAGCAGCCATTGGAAAGCCCAGGGTAATTGAAGGCATAATCAGGTGTTTAAGGGTGCTTGCCAGGGCGGGCATATTGCCGGTTAGGATAGAATCTATTATATAAAAACCGGTTATTTCCTGAAGTCTTACATCGTAAGCTATCCGGCCGTAGGTAGGAAGCCAGTTCAGGTTGATTGAGAAGACAATGATTAGAATTATACCCATCCAGAATATCGGCATGCAGATTCCGAAAAAGGCTGTAGCCATGCTGACTCGATCAAGCAGGCTGTTTTGTTTGACAGCAGAGACAACACCAATGGGGATGGCAATAGCCAGGGCAAAAAAAGCACCGAAAACAGCCAGTTCAATAGTAGCCGGCAAAGTTTGTTTGATTAATTCCCATACCGGGCGTCCTTTGGTAAATGACATGCCCAGGTCTCCGCGAAAAAGATCTTTTAAAAAGTAACCGAGCTGAACCGGAATTGATTCATCAAGATGCCACTGTTCGCGCAGTAGTTCAACTTCACGCTCTGAAACGTGACCGGCCTGCCCCATCATAATATCAACCGGGTCTCCCGGGGTTAACCGCATGATAAGAAAGATAATAATGCCAATACCAATTATAACGGGAATTGCTATAAGTATTCTTTCGATGACTCTGCTTGTCTGCACGAAATCACCATCCTACCTTGTTCTGGATCAACTGATACTTGCAGGGTAAATGCTTTTAACAACTCGCATAAAAAAAGCCGTACTTTAATGAAAGGGTTATTGCGGGCGAAAAACCCGCAATAACCCCTTATAACAAAGTGTTTATTCTAGCGCTACCCTGTGCAGGTTAATCCTGCTGTCAGTGCTCGGTTCCCAGTTAACAACATTAGCCCGGCAAGCTTCAATTTCCATGCCTACATAACCAAATACCCAGGGAGCATCATTATAAATAATTTCCTGGGCCTGGTAATAGAGGTCTGAACGTTCATCACGTTCTACTGCTATTTCTGCAGCATCAAGGAGAGCATCAAGCTCAGGATTGGCATATTGTGAGTAGTTTCCGCGGTCATTGCTTCTGAGCTTGGGAACAAGTAAATCGCTCGGGTCAAGGGTTGAGTTACCCCAGTTACCGAAAACCATCATTCTTTCACCGGCAAGCAGCTGATCACGGAGGACACCCCAATCCCAGATTCGGACTGAAGCATCAATGCCAACATCATTAAGCATGCTGGCAGCAGCATAAGCAACATCTTTTAAAACGTCTTCCGTGTCAATCACCAGTTCGAAGCCATCAGCATAACCGGCCTCGGTTAGCAGCTCAACTGCCTTCTCCGGATCAAATCCGTATGGCTCAAGGGCCGGATTAACAGCAAAGCCATGAGGCAGTAACGGACCAGCCACTGTCGTTGCATAACCAAGTAGAACATTGTTTACAATAGCATCCATATCAATTGCGTAATTTATTGCCTGCCTGACCCTGACATCATCAAGTGGTGCCATATTTACATTCATCTCGAACATATTCATCCGGGTTCCATCAACCATTTTAACTAATATGTTGGGATCAGATTCCAGCTGAGCAACCATATCGGGAGGAACATTATGAATGATATGGATGTCCCCACCCTGCAGAGCAGCAATACGTGTTGATACTTCGGGCATAAACTCGAAAATTACCCTCGCTGCAGGGGCTGGTCCAACCGGCGGTATATCAGGCGAGCCACCATAATAATCATCGAAGCGCTCAAGAACAATACGATCATCGATTGATCCTTCGACAAACTTGAAAGGACCGGCTCCCATAGGCCTGGTTGCAATATCCGAGCCGACTTCTTCAAGATATGCCTTTGATACTATCTGCTGGTGTGGTAGCATAGCCAGCAATATTGGCCATGGTTCTTCCAGGATGAAGCGGACTGTATCATCGCCGACAACCTCCACTTCCACCAGGGGCCCTAACAGACCTTTACGGGGAGATGTTTCACCTTCCATGGCCCCTTCATTAATAACTCGGTCAAAAGTAAATTTAACATCTTCTACGCTTAAATCTGAGCCATCGTGGAATTTAACCCCACTGCGAATCTTAAATTCCCAGATGGTTGGCTCCGGGTTAGACCACGACTCAGCTATTTCGGCAACTACGGTGCCATCGGGCTTGCGGGTAACCAAACCATCGTAAATATTTCTGATTACAGTCTCGGTTACACGGTCACGGTGGTTTGCCGGATCAAGAGTTAATATTGTTTGTGAAAGCCCTAAAACAATTGTGTAATCTTCATCAACGGCGACTTCTTCGCCATTTTCATCTGTGGGCTCTTCTACAACTGGTTCAGATGGGCTGCAACCTGAAACCAGGAAAATACTTAAAGCTAAAGCTAAAAACAAGGCTAGAACATACCAGGAAAACCTTCTCACACCTTTCCCCTCCTTCTATTTAAAACATTTACACCGGTTTTCATCGTGCAGATTATGCCCGATCATCACCTCCAAAGCAATTCTTAATTTTAAACGACTTATGAATAGTGATAGTATCATGTTATAACCAGTGCTCGTATAAAAAAATATTCCCTTAATAGTAGGACCTAAGCTGTGGCAGGTAGATGTAAAAAACAACATTAATGACTGTGATTAATGTTGTTTCGACGCACCATACGAATATTCCTTCTTGTCTGATTAATTTAATTAATTTTTTTTCAACTTACTACATAGCGGCTGATATTAAACTTATAGCGATCGCCGCGATAAAAAGCATGTCTCAGCTCAATTGGTGTTTCCTGGCGGGTATAAATAATGGAAGTAACCTTGAAAAGTGGGCTACCTGCAGGTTGTTCTATTAACTCGGCTTGCTCTGGATTTGCCACAGTTGCTTCAAATGTTTGCGCGGCAACTCCAAGATCAATTTTTTTATGATCGCGATAATATCGGGTAAAAGAAAACCAACCTTTTTCTGCTTCAATCTTTTTAACCATATTTATAGCATCAAAACCAAGTTCGGCAGGAAGATAGTACTGGAAAATAACCAGCGGTGCATTACTGGCAATACCAAGCAGTTTGAAACTGGCTACATCAGAACCAAGCGGAAGGCTGAGCAGTGAGGTTATTTGCACATCTGCAGTTACCAGTTGTGCTTCCAACACTTTCATGGAAGGAGTTAGACCACGGCCGAGAATTGTTTCTTCAAAACCGGTTAAACGAATTAACCCCTGATCAATTTTCTCTTCTGCGACAAAGGTTCCTTTACCCTGTATTCTATAGAGCAGCCCTTCGCTGATGGCCAGGCTAATCCCCTGGCGAACCGTTGTGCGGCTGAGGTTATATTTTTCGCATAGTTCCCGCTCTGAAGGAATCTGATCATGCGGTTTAAGCTTTTTATCCCTGATATCCTGAGCCAGTAAATCTTTTAACTGCACATAGAGGCTAATGGGAGAACGATTTGATAGTTGCATAGCTGATCTCCTTGTAAAGATTGTTTATTAAATAACCTGAAACAATACCCACGGCACTTTATCATTAGCATACCACAGGGTACCTAAATTCCACGCAAACATTAATTTTCCTTCATTAACTGATCCGGGCATGGGTCGTCAACCTTTTTATAGACAATTTGCTAAGCTACTGCAGCCAACCTCTCTT
>CAYMIW010000039.1:0-28373 GCA_964390725.1 uncultured Syntrophomonadaceae bacterium
TGCTGATTCGAAGTCAGTTACTCTATCCGGGCTGAGCTACGGGCGCATGTGGTTGTTTTTAGCTTTTTAAAGTTTAACCTTCTTCAAGCACTTTTTCAATGGTCAGATCGAGGACTTTTGAGAGATCGAGATCATAAGGCTGACTTAAAGGCGTAAGGGTTTCACCGTCTTTATATAATACTCTCACCACCGGCCTTAATGTAAAGCCGGGGTTGTTTTTTATAATAAGCCCGCTTTCACCGTTGCTCAGTAAAACATGAAATCCAATCGGGTAAGCTGCCACAATAGAAAGAAAGTGATGCAGGATATTAATATCAAAATATTCTTCTCCCCAGGATATAAGCATGTCAATGGCTTCATGTGGCATGTATGCTTTTCGATAAGGTCTGTCCGAGGTAAGGGCATCATAAACATCGACAATACCGGTGATCTGGGCCAGGGTGTTGATTTCTGTCCCTTTCAGGCCCCGGGGGTATCCCTGCCCCTGGTAACGCTCGTGATGCTGGAGCACAATTGCGCCGGCCCGGGCGTCAAAGACATCGGTAAGCTTAAATATTTCATAGCCAAGCAGGGGATGTTTTTTTACCTCTTCATACTCTGCATCGATCAGTTCCCCTGGTTTACCGGTAATGTTGTCCGGAACAGCAATCATTCCCAGGTCGTGAAAGAGCGCTCCCATGGCAATCCAGCGCAGTTCTTTGAAGTTCAGGCGCATTTTCCGGGCAACCAGTGCGGCCAGCACCGAGCAGTTGACGCTGTGGGCGAACAGGTAATTATCTTTTGACCTGACATCAATTAGCTGCACCATGACGTCTTTGTTCTCGAGAAGCTCATCAACAATTTTATTAACCGTGTTCAGAATATCCCAGTTGCCTACATTAATGCTTTTGGCAACCTTGCCCTGTTTTCCAGATGTTTTGAGCCCGCTGGTAATTTCTTTAACCATTGTTCGCGCTTCCTGCCTTGTGCGGTCGGTAATCGGGTCATCGACTACAATATCACCAATTCGTACATCTTTAATATAGATGTATTCAACCCCGGCCTGTTCCAGGTAGCTCAGGTAACGGGGTTTCAGTTCACTGTCGGTTTTGAGGAGCGTTTGCCCCATACTGCCGAAAATATCTTTGGCCAGGATCATCCCCGGCCTGGCAGCATCAAGGGGAATTTTTCGCATTGTAGTGCCTTCTTTCCGGTTGTTTGGTTAACAATTCGTGAAAGATTAATATTTCTTAAACGGCGTTTCCGGTATCAGATAAAAAGATCTCTTCAAAAAAGTGGCAGGCACAGAGATGACCTTCCCCCGCTCCTGCAACGGGCCTGAGCTCAGGCACCTCGCTTCGGCATCTTTCGACAGCGAAGGGACAGCGGGTATGAAAACGACATCCTTCCGGGGGGTCTATGGCCGAGGGAACATCGCCCTCCAGCATGATCCTTTCTTTTTTTTGGCCCGGCATGGGAACCGGTATGGCAGAAAGCAAAGCCCTGGTGTATGGATGCCGCGGAGTTTCAAACAGGTCATGCTTGTCAGATACTTCCATAATGCGGCCCAGGTACATAACTATAACCCGGTCGGAAATATGACGGACTACCCCGAGATCATGGGATATGAACAGATATGTTAATTTGAAATCGCGCTGTAAATTTTTCAGCAGGTTAAGGATCTGGGCCCGGATTGAAACATCAAGGGCCGAAACAGCTTCATCGCAGATTACCAGCTTGGGGTTGAGCGAGAGAGCCCGGGCAATGCCAACGCGCTGTCTTTGCCCTCCGCTGAATTCATGGGGGAAACGATCAGCCTGGTAGGAGGCTAACCCAACTGTCTCCAGCAGCTCAATAGCCCGTTTTTTTCTATCCCCAGGGGCTACTACGTTTTGTATATGCAGCGCTTCCTGCAGCACCTGTGATACAGTTTGCCTGGGGTTAATCGACGCATAGGGATCCTGAAAAATGATCTGCATTTTTTTTCTCATTTTACGCATCTCTTTTTTCCCCAGGGTGGTCAGGTCTACGCCGTCAAAAATAATTTCACCGGCTGTTGGTTTTTCAAGATGCAGTATGGCCCGGCCTGCCGTTGATTTTCCACAACCCGATTCACCTACCAGGCTGACGGTTTCACCTTCGCGTACGGTAAATGATATATCATCTACAGCTTTAACGTGGTTTACAGTGCGGCCCAGAAAACCACCCTTGATCGGGTAATACATTTTTAAATTTTTAACTGACAGCAATTCCTTATTCACGGTTAAGCTTCACCTCTCTTGAACCTTCCCACCTGTCTGTGTAGATCCAGCAGCGAACCAAGTTCCCGCCGGCCAATTCGGATAGATCAGGCTGTTCGGCTAAGCAAATTTCAGCAGCATGGGGGCAGCGTGGAGCAAAACGGCAGCCCGCCGGCATTGCGGCCGGGCTGGGAACCGAACCGCTGATTGCCTCCAGCTCATCCATATCGATGTCATGACGCGGCAGTGAATTAAAGAGGCCGATGGTATAGGGGTGTTTCGGGTTGTTAAAAAGGGTATTAACATCGGCATATTCAACGATACTGCCGCAGTACATAACTGCAACATTACTGCATGTTTCGGCGACAACACCAAGATCATGGGTAATTATCATGACAGACATGCCCAGCTTTGTTTGCAGTTCTTTAATCAACTCCAGAATTTGAGCCTGGATGGTTACATCAAGTGCTGTTGTCGGTTCATCGGCGATCAGCAGATCCGGAGCGCAGGCCAGGGCCATAGCAATCATTACTCTTTGCCTCATGCCGCCGGACAGCTCAAAGGGATAGTTATTCACCCTTTTTTCAGGAGAGGGTATGCCAACCAGTTTTAGCATTTCCACTGCTTTTGAACGGGCTGCGCCTGATTTCATCTTTTGGTGAATGCGGAATGTTTCGCTGATCTGTTCACCGATAGTTAAAACCGGGTTCAGTGAAGTCATCGGTTCCTGAAAAATCATTGAAATCTGGTTGCCCCTGATATTAAGCATTTCTTTTCCGGTCAGTTTTGCCAGGTCGGTTCCTTTAAAAAGTATTTCGCCACCAACAATTCTTCCGGGTTCTTCGAGAAGTTGCAAGACCGACAGGGCCATCACGCTTTTACCGCATCCCGATTCACCGACCACACCGACAGTAGTTCCCCCGGGTATATTAAGGCTTACACCGTCAACGGCTTTTACTGCGCCTTCATCAGTGAGAAAATGTGTTTGCAAATTTTTTATCTGCAGGATAGGCGTGGTATTTTTCATGGCATGCCTCTCTTTCGGTCGACAGAACTTTAATTAATGTCAATCCGTTTATTTAAGTAACGGTAAGAAATATCAACAAGCATATTTACTAAAACAAAGGTTAAAGCATAAATTAAAACTATACCCTGAACCAGGGGGAAATCTCTGGATCTGATTGCATCAATAACCAGCCTGCCCATGCCGTTTATGGCAAATACCGTTTCTGTAATTACTGTGCCGGATAAAAGCAGGCCAATTTCGATACCAACAACGGTAACAACAGGTATCAGGGCATTTTTCAGGCTGTGTTTATATATAACCACCCGTTCTTTCAGACCCTTGGCGCGGGCGGTGCGGATATAGTCCTGGTTAATTACATCCAGCATGCTGGAACGGGTCATCCTGGCAATTATAGCGGCACCGGCTGTTCCGAGGGCAATAATTGGCAGAATAGACTGCTGGAAAGTGCCCCATCCTGAAGGGGGGACCAGGGTTAGTTCGATAGCAACATATTTGATCAGCATTAATCCGAGCCAGAAGTTCGGCATTGAAAGGCCAAATAAAGCGATAATCATCAACAGTGAATCAAGGAGACTGTATTTACGCACTGCCGATACAACCCCGGCAATTAACCCAATAAAGACGCTGAGCGCCATGCTGTAGACAGCCAGCTGCATAGTGGTCCAGTATCGTGCCTTGATTTCATCAACTACGGGGCGGCTGCTGCGGATAGACTGACCCAGATCGCCCTGGAGCAAGTTGCTCATATATTTGCCATACTGTACGTATAGCGGGTCGTTTAACCCCAGTCTTTCCCTGATTGCTTCCACCTGGGCTGCGGGAGCCGCTTCTCCGGCCATTATCTGGGCCGGATCCCCGGGGATGAGGTGCATCAGGGAAAATACCAGGATAGTAACTCCGATTACAACCGGAATAGTCTGTATTAATCTGCGGACTATAAATTGTAGCATATCAGCACCTCTTTTCTAAGCCTTCATCTTGGGATCAAGGGCGTCCCGCAGGCCGTCACCAAAAATATTAAAGGCTAATACAACAGTTAATATGGCCAGGCCCGGATAAAGGGCAACATGGGGGTGATCAAACATGTAGCTTCGACCCTGGCTGAGCATTGCTCCCCACTCCGGTGTGGGTGGTTGAGCACCCAGGCCCAGGAAGGAAAGACCGCTGGCGATGAGAATAGCGTAAGCAATCCTGATTGTGGCCTGAACTATGATCGGTGATAGTATGTTGGGCAAAATGTGCAGGGTAATAATCCGCAGGTCACCGGCGCCCAGGGCGCGCACTGCGTCAATATATTCAAGCTTGCGCACCGCCATGGTAGAGCCGCGCACAATGCGGGCAAAGCCAGGCACGGAGAATATTCCAACAGCAATGATCACGTTGTTAATGTTTCCTCCAAGGACACTAACCAGGGCGATAGCCAGCAGTATGCCGGGAAAAGCGAGCAGAATATCAATGAAGCGCATAATTACGCTGTCAATTGCCCGGCCATAGTAACCGGCAATTATTCCCAGTGGAACACCGATAACCAGGCCCACTAATACAGATAAAAAGCCAATATAAAGTGTTATTGACATTCCGTGAATCAGGCGGGTAAAAATATCACGGCCGTTGTGATCGGTACCGAGCCAGTGTTCTGAAGAAGGGCTGAGTAATTTAATGGAATAATCGACTTTTGTAGGGTCGTAAACTGTAAGGTAAGGTCCGATGAGGGCAACTATGATAAAGACTAAAATAAGCAAGCCACCGACCATTGCGGCCCTGTTTTTTTTCAGTTTTTTGTAAAAAATCTGTGCTCTTGAAAAGCCTTTTTCCTCAAGCATGACGCTATCCGGCGCCGAAGAGGCAGGACTGTTCAAAGGGAATCATCCCCCTATCTTGATTGGATTTATTCTATTAGTGGAATTATCACGTAAAATTCTAAAGCCTTTTCAAACAATACTATTATATAGTATAATCAACTATGCTGCACTCTAATAGTTACTATTTTTAAAATCCACCAAACAATACAGCTTATTTCGTTGTATAACTATGTTTGCAGCTCTAATAAACTCTTTTATAGGGGGGAAATATTGAAATGAAGATTAATAAGCTATACCTGTTTGCAGTGATTCTGCTGACTGTGGCGCTTCTGGTTGTGGCCTGCGGCCCGACCGATGAAGCTCCGACCGGGGAAGCTCCGGAAGGGGAAGAACCCGAGGCTGTGGAAGGTTCCAGCGGTGATCTGATTATTGCTACCCTATCAGATGCTGTTGCCCTTGATCCACACGGTTCCAACGATGTTCCTTCCAGTAATGTAGCCTACAATATTTACGAATCTCTGGTTGTTTTCGATCGTAATAGTGAGCTGCAGCCGCTGCTGGCTGCCGACTGGGAAGCAATTGATGATCTGACCTGGCAGTTTACCCTGCGTGAAGGGGTTAAATTCCATGACGGTTCGGAACTGAATGCTGAAGTGGTGAAAGCTAATTTTGATCGTCTTCTTGATCCCGATATTGCTTCACCACGCTTTTTCCTTTTTTCAATGATCGAGGAAATTGTAGTTGTAGATGACTACACAGTACAGTTTGTAACCGGTTCTCCTTTTGCTCCGCTGCCAGCTCACCTGGCTCACAGTGGAGGAGCCCTGGTTAGCCTGCCTGCCATTGAAGCTGATTATGCCGAAATGGCGGCCGGTAATGAACCCGGATCCTACATTTCACAGAATCCGAACGGAACTGGTTTATTCAAGCTTGACTACTGGGAACCGGGCAGTGAAATTAAACTGGTTCGTAACGATGATTACTGGGGTGAGCCGGCCAAACTGGATAGTGTCACCTTTAAGGTTGTTCCCGAAGACTTAACCCGTTTGTCCGAACTTGAAACAGGTTATGCCCATATAGCTGATCCGATTCAGCCCAGCGATGCATCGCGTGTGGAGAATATGGATAATGCATACCTCAATGTTCAGTCCAGTACATCTCTTGCTTACATTGGCTTTAACTGTGATAAGGCGCCTTATGATGATGTTCGTGTTCGCCAGGCTGTCTCGATGGCAATCAATAAGGATGATATTATTGATGGCATCTACGAGGGAACAGCTATTCCTGCCGTCGGACCGATTGCTCCCGGCGTTTTCGGTTATGATCCTTCGGTTTCTGCAATTCCCTATGATGTTGACCGGGCGCAGGAACTGCTGGCCGAAGCCGGTTATGCCGATGGTTTCGATACAATCATCTGGACCAATGATAACCCGGCCAGGATTCAGATTGCCGAGTATGTTCAGTCCAGGTTGAGTGAAATTAACATTAATGTCAGCATTGAAGTTCTTGAGTGGGGCGCTTATCTCGATGGAACCGCAGAAGGTGGCCACGAGATGTTTATTCTCGGCTGGTCAACCCCGACTCTTGATGCTGACTATGCCATGTATGCCCTGTTCCACTCCAGCAATGTTGGTGAGCCGGGTAACCGTTCTTTCTTCAGGAACGATGAAGTTGACGAACTGCTCGATCTCGGACGCCAGGAATCGGATCCCGACCTGCGTGCCCAGTATTACCGTGAAGCCCAGGAGCTTCTGGTTGAGCAGGCCCCGATGCTGTACCTGCTGCATATTGAAGATCTGACCGGAGTAAATAGTAGTGTCCAAAACTTCTACCTTACCCCGGCCCGTATCTTTATCCTTAAGGACGTATATATTGAGGAGTAGTTTTAACAGAGTCTGATTAAGTTAGTTTTAGTTGATAGAGCTTGGTAATGGGGGCTGATCCATCCGGATCAGCCCTTTATATCTTTTATCAAACACGGGCTGAATGCAGTAAAAAGAAAGGCAAATGCCAAAGGCAGCCTGCCCGAGCCGGTAGTTGAAAGAGCGTTCTTTTCATTGTATAATAAGCCGTGAAGCTAACCATGCTGAAGGCGTGGAGAGATGGCTGAGTTGGTCGAAGGCGCTCGCCTGGAAAGCGAGTAGATGGGGCAAAACCCTGTCTCGAGGGTTCGAATCCCTCTCTCTCCGCCATTTTCTTGATTTGGCCGTGCTAGACGGGGAGGTAGCGGTGTCCTGAACCCGCAATCCGCTATAGCGGGGTTTAATTCCTGCCCCCGGCCGCCTATTTTCAGGGCCTGCTCCGGTTAAGTGGTGTTGAAGGCCCGGTCCCGTGCGGCGCAAGCTCATGAACCCCGTCAGGTCCGGAAGGAAGCAGCGGTAAGTGAGTTTTTGCGGGTGCCACGGGGCTGCCGGGTTGGAGCTTACTGCCCGGGAAGCGTCTGGGAATAGCTGTCAAAGGCAGGTGCACGGCCTTAATATTTATGAAAAAGCTAACTATAACCTTATTACCCGATATTGCAGGAGTATGCCGACTGGATAGAAAAACCTCTTTCCAGGAAATGCCCCAGCCCGGCTGCGGGTTCTATTCGGTTACCATTACACCAGATGAAATATCCCTGGTTTGCCGGGAAGAGGATATTCCTGCAGACTATCCTTCAGAAAAACCTTTTCGTATTTTCAAAGTTGAAGGGCCGCTCGATTTTGGCCTGACCGGAATCCTCTCAGCTTTACTGAAGCCGCTGGCAGATGCCGGTATACCTGTTTTTACATTATCAACTTATGACACAGATTATCTGATGGTTAGAAGCGAAAACCTGGACAGGGCTTCTTCTGCTTTAAGTAAAGTTGCAGTATTAAAATAGTAAGATGCTGATCAACAAGTTATAAGGAGTGCTTTTTAATTGTCTTACCAAAGCCTTTACCGACGTCAACGTCCGCTGACATTTTCCGATATGATCGGCCAGGAACATATAACCCAAACTTTGAGAAATGCCTTGCTTCAGGAAAGGTTGGCTCACGCGTATCTTTTTTGCGGACCCCGGGGAACAGGTAAGACTACTGCTGCAAAAATATTTGCCAGGGCAATGAACTGTATCGGGTATCCAACAGATGAGCCCTGCGGCAAGTGCACCTCATGTCAGAATATCTATGCAGGGGTCTCAATTGATGTTATAGAAATGGATGCGGCATCGAACCGCGGGATCGATGAAATCAGGGATTTGAGGGAAAGAAGCCGTTTCGCCAGCGGTGAATCGCGCTTTAAGGTTTATATAATTGATGAAGCGCACATGTTAACTCCTGAGGCGGGTAATGCTTTTTTAAAAACCCTGGAAGAACCGCCCCGCAACGTTGTATTTATCCTGGCCACAACCGATCCTTCACGCTTGCCGGCAACTATCGTGTCACGTTGCCAGCGATTCGATTTTCACCTGCTTACTGCTGAGCAGATCAGGATGAGGCTGGAGCAGGTTCTGGAACAGGAGAAATGGCATGCCGAAAGTGAAGCTGTTGATTTAATAGCCCGGCTTGCTGAAGGTTCATTGCGGGATGCCCTGGGTATTCTCGAACAGTGTGCCGCTTACGGTGACGAAAGAATAACGGCTGAACAGGTGCGCACTGTTACCGGGGCCACGAAGGCCGATTATATTGATACTATTGTCAGCGCCCTGGTTGACAACGATCTCGATAGTGGTTTGTCCATGATCAAGCAGATTGTCTACAGCGGACGTGATCTTCAGCTGTTCCAAAGAGATTTAACCTATGTTTTCAGCAGGTTGCTGCTTGCCGGCAGCCTGAAAGATGGCAGGAAAAAGCTTTCTACACAAGGATATGACCAACTTATTGACAAACACAGGGAAAAAATAGCGCAGGCTACCCTGCTTGACCTGGTTGAGTTATTGTATGAAACCGGTTCCGAGTTGCGGCATGCTCATTTTCCACAGTATATATTGGAAATTATGTTTATCAGGATGGTCAGGCTTTTACATGGTCGTCTGAAACCGGCTGATACCCTGCATTATGTAGAAAGCGCCGGTAAAGATCAAACTGCCGGCAGTGAACCTGTTGTTAAGATAAAAAATGAATCGATAAAGGAAACTGTTGCAGCTGCGGCAAAAAGCACGCAAACTGGTGAAAAATCCCGGCCTGACAGCGATAAAACAAAGAATAGTCCGGTGCAGGAAGAACAAACCGGTACAGCAGGAATTCCTGACGACCAAAGGTTTGAAGCATTGAAAGAAGCCTGGCCCCGCCTGCTGAATGAAATCAAGAAGAGACAAAAAACTACTGCTGCCTGGCTTGAGCCAGCTGTCTTAACCCGATGTGTGGGCCACCGGGTTATTGTTACTTATGCCCCTGAATACCAGGTTCACCAGGCACGGATGATGGGTGATAACCATCGTAAACTTGTTGAGGCGGTGTTAACTGCTTTTTGTCGTGAAGATATGGAACTGAAAGCTGAACTGGGCCAGGTGGAGGTCGAAAGAAAGCCGTCGGCTGAAGAAGAGCCGGTTCAGAGCAGTCCTCCTGTTCCTGAGAGCTTTAAACAGTTTGATGAGGAAGAAAAGAACAAACCTCCCACAAAGGAAAAAGAGAAAAATAGATCCGGACTGGAAGAGGCAATTGATATTTTTGGCGGGAAGGTAATAGATACTGATGACAAGGAGGATGACTAAATGGCAAATGGAAATATGGCTAAAATGATGAAGCAGTTACAAAAGGCGCAGGCTGAGATGAGCCGTGTGCAGGAGGAAATATCAAGGCAAACTGTTGAAAGCTCCAGCGGTGGAGGGGCAGTAAGAGTTGTCGCCAATGGTCAAAAACAGCTGGTTTCCCTGCAGATTGACCCGGAAGCGCTGGGAGAAGACAATAAGGAAATGCTCGAGGATATGATAGTTGCAGCCGTTAATGAGGCGTTCAACCGGGTTGACGAAATGGTTGCTGCCGAGATGCAGAAATTAACCGGTGGACTTAATCTTCCCCCGGGAATGTTTTAAACAGTTTGGAAAAGGCGGTTTAAAAAATGGTTTATCCTCTGGCCTTAAAAAATCTGGTAGAAATGCTCTGCCGTTTTCCTGGTGTTGGCCCGAAAACTGCCCAGAGGCTGGCTTTTTATCTGCTGGGACTACCCCGGGAAGAAGTAGTTGAAATTGCCAGGGCAATGGTAGGGGCAAAAGATAAGCTGATTTTTTGTCCTGATTGCGGCGCACTTTCAGAAACAGGCGGTTGTGCTTACTGCAGCGATTCCGAACGTGAACGGTCGCTTTTATGTGTAGTCCAGGAAGCACGGGATGTAATAGTTTTAGAAAGAACCGGCCAGTTCAGGGGGTTGTATCATGTCTTGCATGGGGCTTTATCCCCGCTTGACGGTATTGGGCCGGAAGAATTGAAACTTGATCGGCTGGAAAAAAGAGTAGCTGAAGAAGGCATAAAAGAAGTGATTATAGCAACTAATCCCAATGTGGAAGGGGACGCCACGGCGGGCTACCTGGCCAGGATGCTTAAAAATAATTCTGTCAGGGTAACCAGGATAGCCTTTGGCCTTCCGGTTGGCGGTGATATAGAATATGCCGATGATTTAACCCTGAGCCGGGCTCTTGACGGACGCAGGGAGATGTAGAAAGCGGGCAAGAATAGTTTATTATCAACAGTTCAATTTGTTTTTCATGGCCCCGTTTACCATTGCCGGCAGGTGGGCATAGTCCTCTGTAGGCAGGTAGTGCGGAGCTGATTCATCAAAAAGAATGGTGGCTGAGGCGGGTAGTTCCTCATCACCGGGCCAGATGGTAAAGCACATGGGAACCCGGGGGAAAACATTTAAAACCATACTGATCCCGCTCTGTTCAATTTTTTTGCCCCCCAGGGTTTCAGCTGCTTCCCGGAATTTTTCAGGGTCAGCGCCAAAAGTATTTAAAAAAGGCAGTACAGCCCGCTTTTGAAATGGGTCTATGTAAATATCACCACCCGGAAGATGCCTGTAAGCAATCCATTTCCCTGTCAGGGGAGTGCCGTCGGCGGTTGCCAGGTAGTGAAGAATCAGGATGGCATTATAAACAGAAGCTTTTTCGCCCCGGGAATCGGTAATTATTGCCCCGGGGTGAGTTACTTTATAAGTGGTCTCTATAAACTTAAGGGTTATGCTGTTACTGTCGGCATTATAAACGGCGCCGGCATTATTTGCTGCTGTTTCGGGATCCAGGTGGGAAAATTTTTCTGCTGCCTGCCTGAGAGTTTCATCCAGGTTATAAAAGCTTCCTTTATTCTTCATCATAACTCCTTTCTTTTTCAATAACTATCAGTAGTTTACCTATTTTATTATTTCAACTGCCTTCTGCCAGGGAACCTAAAAAATTAATTATGGCCTGGTTTACTTTTTCCGGTTTTTCCAGCATTACCATATGGCCTGCTCTCTCGATTACCTGCAGCTGCCCCGATACTAAATTCTCTTCAAGAAATTTACTGTATTTGACCGGGGTGAGCCGATCTTCGCTGCCACAGATGATCAATGAAGGGCAGGTTATGCGGTGCAATTGATCAGTTGCCTCGAAGTTATTGCAGGCGTTAAGATCGGCATAGTACTGTTCCGGTTTTGTGTCCAGAACTTCCCTGCGTCCGCTTTTGCGCATTTCATGAGGAGCATCAGGCCCGTACAAATAATCTGAAAGGGCAGCAGGCACAACGCCTTCTTTCAGGGCATCAAGAAAAGCAGGCAGCACTCGCAGGCGACAGCCGGTTCCTACCAGAATTATAGCCAGGAGATCACCTGGATAATTCAGGGCATAATCAAGGGTAATGGCGCCGCCGAGAGAATGACCGGCCAGGACAAAATTATCAATTCCGGCCGCTTGTTTAAAGCGATGAATCCACTCGCGGTAACTGCTTACAGCATTCATTGGTTCCCCCGCAGACCTTCCGTGACCCGGCAGGTCAATTGCCAGGGGATTGGCAGCTTTATTGATTCCTTTTAACTGCAAAAGCCAGTGTTGGTGCCTGCCCCCGGAACCATGGCAGAATATAACGGGAATTCCCGGTCTTGATAGATCCCCGGCATAGTAGTATTCTTCCATATCTACTTTAAGGTAAGGCATATTTTACTCCTTTCGGCTGTTTTTTAAAATTCGTTCAACAGGATGTTTTATCCTGCCTGGTTGCTTATCTTTATTGTGGCCCGGGGGGGCTCTTATTGACACTGTCTGGGCCGTTTGTTATGATCATTACAATTGTGAAGAGATTTTTTTCGGGGGAGGTTTTAATTTGCAGGGTGAGAGATTTTCCTGGGAAGGGTTAACTTTTGATGATGTACTTCTGGTTCCGGCTCACTCCAAAGTTCTGCCCCGCGATGTTAATCTAAAGACCAGAGTCAGCCGCAATATCAAGCTGAATATGCCGCTGCTTTCTGCCGGAATGGATACTGTGACTGAATCGAGAATGGCAATTGCCATGGCCCGTGAAGGCGGGATCGGGGTTATTCACAGGAATATGACTATTGAAAAACAGGCAGAAGAGGTTGATAAGGTCAAGCGTTCTGAACACGGAGTTATTACCAATCCATTCAGGCTTGGCCCTGATAATACCCTTAATGATGCTGCTGCTTTGATGGAACGTTACCGGATTTCGGGCGTCCCGGTTACTGTGGGAGAAAAACTGGTCGGCATTATTACCAACAGGGATCTGCGTTTTGAAGAAGATTATTCCCGGCCGATTGGCGAAGCCATGACCCATGAACAGCTGGTTACCGCTCCAGTGGGCACCACTCTGCGGGAGGCACAGGAGATACTGAGGCGGCATAAGATAGAAAAACTTCCTATAGTAGATGATCAGTTTAACCTGAAAGGGCTAATCACCATAAAAGATATTGAAAAAACTATTCAGTATCCCAAGGCATCAAAAGACAGCAACGGCAGGTTGCTGGCCGCAGCTGCTGTTGGGGTTGGGCGTGATGCTGTGACCAGGACAGAAGCACTGGTTGCGGCAGGGGTAGACCTAATCGTAGTCGATTCAGCCCATGGGCATTCACAATCTGTTCTGGATACGGTGAAAGAAATCAAAAAACTTTGCCCGGATGTTGATTTAATGGGCGGTAATATCGCCACAGCGGAAGGGGCGCGAGATTTAATCAAAGCCGGAGCTGATGCTGTTAAGGTAGGAGTGGGCCCCGGTTCGATTTGTACAACCCGGGTAATTGCCGGCATTGGAGTGCCCCAGATTACTGCAGTTTATGAAGCTGCACAGGCAGGCAGGGAATTAGATGTGCCTGTAACTGCAGATGGTGGGATAAAGTTTTCCGGGGATATTACCAAGGCCCTGGCTGCCGGTGCAGCCAATGTGATGATTGGAAGCTTGCTGGCAGGTACTGAAGAGAGTCCCGGCGAGTTTGAAATATTCCAGGGACGTTCGTATAAAGTTTACCGGGGTATGGGATCCCTTGGTGCAATGAAGGAAGGGTCAAGAGACCGTTATTTTCAGGAATATGAACAGAAACTTGTTCCCGAGGGTATAGAAGGCAGAGTGCCTTTCCGGGGAACAGTTGGTGATATGGTATTTCAGATGGCCGGTGGTTTAAGGGCCGGCATGGGTTATTGCGGTGTTACAACTATTGAAGAACTTCAGGAGAATACCCGGTTTATCCGTATATCAGGGGCCGGGCTCAAGGAAAGCCACCCTCACGGTGTGCAGATTACCAAAGAAGCTCCCAACTACAGTTTCTGATCGGCTGAGACTGAACTGGAAGCCGCAGGGCGGAAAAGCCTGCGGCTTTTTTAAGCCGACATCCGGTTAAGAACCTATAGAAGCAGTAAATAACCTGTAGCAACCGGAAGGAGGACTTTTTACGGGCGGTTTGTTTATTACACTGGAAGGAATTGATGGCTGTGGTAAATCAACACAGGCGTCCTTGCTTGTACAAAGGTTTAAGCAGTGCGGTGTTGACTTTATCAGCCTGAGAGAACCGGGAGGGACTCCTGTTGGTGAAGCAGTCCGTCAGGTTTTGTTGGATAACCGCCTGACCCTGTCCCTGGAATCAGAGCTGTTACTTTACATGGCTGCCCGTACTGAATTGGTTGAACAGGTTATTATTCCGGCATTAAAAGAGAATAAGGTGGTTCTTTGTGATCGCTTTACCGATTCAACCGTGGCATACCAGGGTTATGGCGGAGGTGCCGATCTTCACTGGATCCAGCTTCTGAACAATCAGGCGACGAGGAAACTGATCCCCAGCCTGACTATATTACTGGATCTTCCCGTGGAAGAAGCGACTGCAAGAAGAGTTGGAGAAAAAGACCGTATGGAGAGTAAGGATATCTATTTTCACGGTCGAGTGCGTAATGGTTACCTTGAATTAGCCCGAAAAGAGCCGCAGAGAATTAATGTATTGGATGCAACCGAAACCAGGGAAATAATTCATGATAAGATCTGGGTATTAATTGAACAAGCGCTTACAAGTATAGAGAGAAGTTGATATAAATGTCTTATGATCAGCTTGAAGGACAGGATGAATTACGATCACTTTTAACTGCTGCGATCAAGAGTGATACACTGAGCCACGCCATCATGCTTTGCGGACCTTCCGGCAGTGGTAAAACAAGCTGGGGAAAACTACTGGCCCAGGCATTATTATGTCCTGACAGTGATGGTATTAAACCTTGCATGTCCTGTGGTTCCTGCCGCAGTTTTATTAACGACAACCACCCTGAATTTTATTACCTGGCCCCGGATAAAAAAAGGCTTAAGACGGAACAGTTTAAGAGCTTGCGTGAACGGTTTTACCTGGGTGGAGCGAAAAAGGTATGTCTTATCGATCAGGCCGAAACGATGACAGGCGAAACTTCTTCGTCACTGCTTAAAATTCTCGAAGATCCCCCCGATGGCCTCACCTTTATTCTGCTGGTTGAACAGCCCCGGGCTGTTTTTGATACTATTTTGTCCAGGTGCCGTCGTTATCACCTGCTGCCGCTGGATTGTGAACAAATTTATAACCTCCTGGTTGCCAGCAACAAGGCTCATGGAGAGAAAGCAGAACTACTTGCCCGCCTCAGTGGTGGATTGCCGGGATATGCTTTTAAAATGGCTGAAGATGAAGGATTTGATGACCGCCTGAAAGAAGCAAAAACCCTGGCATATAATATTGCCATCGGGCACGATTCTGCTGCCCAGCTTTTAAACTGGGCAGCCACCCTGGCGGATAGAGATGATCTGGTTCTTCTGCTTGAACTGGTAGTTTTACTTTACAGGGATGCCCTGATGCAAAATCTGTGCCGGAGTGGGGATTTTGCTTTAGAAATGGGGACACCTGCTGCCTGGACAGAATCTGTTTCTTCTGAAGGGTTGGAAGAAGCTGTTATTTTGCTTAATGATACTGTATACGAGATAGTTAAAACAAATGTCAACCGTCGTCTTTTATTGGAAAAGACGCTTATCACACTGCAGAGGAGGCTTTCTTAATGCCTAATGTTGTTGGTATACGTTTTAAAGAAGCCGGCAAAACATATTATTTTGAACCGGGTTCCGAGGAGCTGCAAGTGGGAGTACAGGTTGTAGTAGAGACAGCCCGCGGCCAGGAAATAGGCCATGTTGTAATTCCCGTCAGAGATGTGCCTGAAAAAAACCTGGTTCTTCCTTTAAAAAAAGTTGTGCGCATTGCCACGGATCAAGATAAACGCAAAGTAGAAGAAAACAGGCAAAAGGAGTCAGTTGCATTTAGCCGCTGCCAGCAGAAAATTGCCGAGCACGGGCTTGATATGAAGTTGGTTGGTGTAGAATATACGTTTGATCGCAATAAAATTATTTTTTATTTCACCTCGGAAGAGAGGGTAGATTTTCGAGAATTGGTTAAAGACCTGGCCTCTATATTTAAAACCAGGATTGAACTGCGTCAGATTGGAGTTCGTGACGAGGCCAAAATAAAGGGGGGCATTGGCCCCTGCGGGCGTGCTTTTTGTTGTTCCACCTTTCTCGAAGAATTTGAGCCGGTATCAATACGCATGGCCAAGGGACAGAATTTGTCTTTAAATCCGACCAAGATATCAGGTGTTTGCGGGAGGCTGATGTGCTGCCTTCGGTTTGAAGCCAGCGCCTACGAAGATTCACAGGAAGAAATGCCGAAACAGGGTGAACTTGTTATAACCCCTGATGGTGAAGGGGAAGTAAAAGAAATTAATAAAAAGAAAAAATTAGTTACAGTAAGGCTGCAGGAATCGGGTTATATCCGGGAGTTTCCGCTGGAAGAAGTTGATAGGCCATAACTTGTCTGCAGCAGGCAACATAGAATAGCAAAAGCGCGGGTTTCCCCGCGCTTTTGAAACATTTTCCAAACGATACAGCTAGTCTTTTGCCAGTTTGTCAATACATTCGCGGCAGACAATCCGATTTCCAAAGTGTTTGACATTGTCTGCATTGCCACAGAAAAGACAAGCCGGTTCGTATTTTTTAAGAATAATTTTTTCTGCGTCGACATAAATTTCAAGAGCATCTTTAACTTCAATACCGAGAGTCCTTCTTAATTCGATAGGGATTACTACTCTACCCAGTTCATCAACTTTTCTAACAATCCCTGTTGATTTCAAGACATTTCCTCCTTTTCTTCAATATGGAGCAAGGCTGGTTCAGACATTATACCAGTAATTGACATGGTAAGTCAATAGGTATTTCCCCTTTATACTCATCTTTACAAAAATATTACATGATTAAGAATACTATCCAATGGTGACAGTTTATCAAATATTTTGCAGGGCTGGCCACTCTGCCCGGAGCCTGTTCAATCGTTTATTCCTTGACAGTAAGGGCTGCTCTGATATAATTACTTCATCATTTGCAGCACCGGGGAGGCCTGAAAGTGGCAATAAATAAAACGTTTTATATAACAACACCAATATACTATCCGAGCAACAAGCTTCATGTAGGTAATTCATATACTACAGTAGCAGCGGATGCTATGGCCCGCTTTAAAAGATTAACCGGTTACGATGTCTGGTTTTTAACCGGAACAGATGAACATGGTCAAAAAATTCAGCGCCAGGCTGATGCATCGGGTAAGAAACCGCTTGAGTTTGTTGATGAAATTGTTGCCTGGATTAAAGAGCTGTGGCAAGACCTTGATATTGCCTACGATGATTTTATTAGAACAACAGAAGACAGGCACAAAGAAAAGGTTGCTGCAATCTTCACCAGATTTTATGAACAGGGTGATATATATAAAGGGAAGTATGAGGGCTGGTACTGTACACCCTGTGAAGCTTACTGGACGGAGCGCCAGCTGGAGGAAGGTAAATGCCCGGATTGTGGTCGCGATGTGGAATTGATTGCTGAAGAAGCATATTTTTTCAGAATGTCTAAATATGCCGATCGATTAATGGATCATATTGAAAAATATCCCGAATTTATTCAACCTCCTTCGCGAAAGAATGAAATGATTAATAATTTTCTCAAGCCGGGCCTGGAAGATCTATGTGTTTCTAGGACCTCCTTCAAATGGGGGATTCCCGTACCTTTTGATCCTGACCATGTTATTTATGTCTGGCTTGATGCTCTCAGCAACTATATTACTGCCCTTGGCTATGGAGAAAGCAACAGTAAGCTTGATAAATTCTGGCCGGCGGATGTTCAGCTGATTGGAAAAGATATCCTGAGATTTCATACCATCTACTGGCCGATCTTTCTGATGGCCCTGGATCTGCCTCTTCCCAAAACAGTATTTGGTCACGGTTGGCTGATGCTGCAGGATGGAAAAATGTCAAAATCAAAAGGCAATGTAGTTGATCCCAGGGTATTAGCCGGTCGTTATGGATCGGATGCTTTGCGCTACTTTTTACTGCGTGAAATCCCCTTTGGCCAGGATGGTATCTTCAGCCTGGAAAACTTTATTACCAGGATTAATACCGATTTGGCAAACGATTTGGGTAACCTGGTTAGCAGAACATTAACCATGGTTGAAAGATATTTTAACGGGATTCTCCCCGAACCTGCAGCTGAGCGAGAAAAAAGCGACAGTGAATTGATTGAGCTGGCTTTTGAAACTCCGGGTTCAGTACAGGCCTACATGGATCAATTAAAAACCAGTGATGCCCTGGCTGAGTTATGGAAGCTTGTTCGCCGCAGCAATAAATATATTGATGAGAATATGCCCTGGCAGCTGGCCAAAGATCCGGCAGGGGAGAAACGTCTTGGTACGGTATTATATAACCTTATTGAAAGTATACGTTTTATTTCTGTTATGCTGCAGCCCTTTATGCCGCGCTCTCCCCGGCTAATCTGGGAACAGCTTAACCTGGATGGCCAGGATAGCTTAAAGGAATGGGGGAGTCTTTCGAACTGGGGAGCCATGAAGCCGGGTTTGATAATAAGCAGGGGTGAAGATCTCTTCCCCCGTTTAAACCTGCAGGCTGAGATCAGGGAAATGCAGGGCAGCCAGCTTCCCACCGGTGAAAAAACCGAGGAACAGGCTGAAGAGGCAGATGATTTGATCAAACTGGAGCAATTCCAGCAGGTTGACTTACGGGTTGCGGAAATTATCAAGGCTGAAAGAATACCGAAATCAGACAAGCTGCTCAAGATTGAGGTAAGCCTCGGTGATGATGAACATAGGCAGGTTGTTGCCGGTATCGCAGAGCATTACGAGCCGGAACAGCTAACCGGGAAAAAAGTTTTATTTGTAGCTAACCTGAAGCCGGTTAAGCTGCGCGGTGTTTTGTCCCAGGGGATGCTCCTGGCAGCAACATCGGCAGATGGTACCCTTTCCCTGACCGCCCTTGATCGTGATATGCCGGCAGGAAGCAGGATTAGTTAGATGAGCGTACTTGTAGATACACATGCACATATAGATTTTCCTCAGTATCGCCGTGATTTTGAGGAAATGCTGGAGCGAGCCAGGGCTGCCGGTGTTGCTGCAATTGTTAATGCAGCCGCCGACGAAAAAAGCTCAAAACGTTCTATTGAATTAAGCCTGAAATATCCCTGGATTAGTGCCTCCGTAGGCATCCATCCCCATAGCGCTGCCAAGGTTGCCAATGGTTGGCTGAAACGCCTGGAAAAGCTGGCTTACGGTGAAACAGTACTGGCGGTAGGAGAGATCGGCTTGGATTTCTACCGCAACCTTTCCCCCCGCGGGGAACAGGAACAGGTTTTTCGTGAGCAGCTGCGCCTGGCCTGCCGTGTTGATAAACCCGTTATAATTCACAGTCGGGAAGCTAACCGGGAGACATTGCAGGTTCTCAGGGATGAGGATTTGCCGTCGTCGGCGGGGGTTATGCACTGTTTTGCAGGCAATCTTGAAGAAATGGAAGCTTTTCTTGACCTCGGTTTTTACATTTCTATCGCCGGGCCGGTAACCTATCCGCGTTCCCAGCAGCTGCGTGACCTGTTAAAGCATATACCATCGAACCGGCTGCTCCTGGAAACAGATGCTCCTTACCTGCCTCCCCAGGCTTACCGCAGTGAGCGAAATGAACCTGCTTATATCAAGCTTACCTATGACAGGGTGGCACTGGAGCTTAATATTGACCTGGATGATTTATCTCGCCAGGTTTATCTTAATGCAGTGCGCCTGTTTTCCGATAGCCTGGTTGACAGGGCGGACTAACCGAAAATTTGCAAATAAAATAATGGGCGCTACCCTGTTCAGGGATAGCGCCTTTTTGTTTGATTCATGGTAAATATTATATTAGTTAAGATAAACGGTTATGAATTACTGCCGGGATTGTTTAACCAAGCAGGCTCTGTAATTTCATAGCCAGTGACATATCGCCTTTTACTTTTAACTTTCCAGCCATGAAAGCTGAAGTTGCGTTAAGTTTTCCATCAAGCATTGATTCAAAATCTTCTGCTGACATCGTGATGGTGATATTGGGGTTATCGTGTGCTCCTTCAACCAAATTAGCTTTACCATCGTCAACGGCAGCATGGAAAACACCACCGTTATCACCGGAAAGATCAAACTGGTATACTGCAGTTACGCCCTTCAGTTTTGCCGGATCTGCTGCCTCTATCTTTTTGTTGAGACTATCAAGAAGAGTTTTTAAATCAGCCATTTGAAAATACGCCTCCTTAAAATTTTTAAGCTAACAGTCGGGATAGCTACGGCCAGGAATGCAGCCCTCCTTTCCAGGTGCGAAATGCTTAACCAGGTGAATTATTACTATTGTAAAATATATTATAAAGCATAACTGTTGATTTGTCATTAAATATTTGTGATTACTCAGTCTAGATTAAATATTTGTTTCATTATTCCTGCCAGGTTTGACCGGATCTGCCGGTCGGATATAAAATAAAGAGCAGATTGGAACAATTTACAGGGAAGATGGTGGGCTGATGAAAGAGATTCCCAATCTGACTTCACCACGGGTAATCAGGGAGCTCTTGACGAGCTATGGCATAAAGCCTCAGAAGCAGTGGGGGCAAAACTTCCTCATTGACGGTAATATAGTGCGCAAAATCTCTGCTGCCCTGGCTGTTAAAGAAGGTGACCGGGTAATTGAAATAGGTCCCGGGGCTGGAGCCCTGACCACGGCTTTTGCCCTGCAGAAGGCGGAATTGCTGGTTGTCGAAATTGATCGTGGATTAGTCGAAATGCTTATTAATGTTCTGCAGCCTTACCCAAATGTGCGGATCATCAATGAAGATGCGCTGAATATAAAATGGAGCAGCCTGCTTAACAGCGAATTTGGTCACAGCAATGCAGTAAAACTTGTATCAAACCTGCCCTATGTAATTTCAGGTCCATTTATGCATAATTTATTTAATGAGGCCTTTCCGTTTGAGAGCGCTGTGATAATGTTTCAAAAAGAAGTGGCCCACCGGCTCGCTGCTGGGCCGGGTGATAAAAATTACAGTGCTCTGTCAGTTTTATGCGGGTATTATTGTCGCAGCGAAATATTATTTGAAGTGGCCAGCAGTGTCTTCTGGCCCCGTCCGAAAATTGGTTCGGCTGTTATACGGTTAACACCAAAAGAGCCGCTCCTGGAACGAAACTTAGAAAGTCATTTTCGGAGCCTGGCCAGGGGGTTGTTTATGCAGCGGCGGAAAACTATTCTCAACAATCTTGCCAATTACATGCAAAATAGACGTGATGCTGCCGCTCGGGTGCTTGCATCTGCCGGCATTAAAACCTCGGAACGACCGGAAAATTTAAGTGTTGAACAATTTGCATTGTTAGCTGGAATCACATATAATTACGATAAATAACTTCTTCTGAAAGGTCGCAAACCTGATGTATTTTACCAGCCCATCCATGGGGCAGATTAGTTTTCAGGAAATGTTTGATGACCTGGTCGGTTTTACCAACAAACACCCCGACGATTCTTACAAGTTGATTATTGGCACAGACTCACAATCTT
Organism: uncultured Syntrophomonadaceae bacterium; assembly: GCA_964390725.1. Classification (GTDB taxonomy): domain Bacteria; phylum Bacillota; class Dethiobacteria; order DTU022; family DTU022; genus JAABTH01. The sequence goes on from CAYMIW010000039.1 coordinate 21,373, forward strand.
TTCTTAATGATTGTGTTATTTTTGTAACTGCTGTTGTTGTGCACCGCATCGGCAAGGGTGGGCGTTTTTACTATCACAAGCAAAAAACGCGCTACATGGAAAGCCTGCGCCAGCGTATATACTATGAAACCTTTCTCAGCCTGGAGGTTGCCACCCGTGTTACAGAACAGCTGGCTCAAAATGGTGAAAATAAGCTTAATGTTGAAATACACCTCGATGTAGGAGAAAAAGGCGAAACCAGGAATATTATTAAAGAGGTTGTTGGAATGGTCATTGGGAGCGGTTACCAGGCTTTTATTAAACCTGATTCGTTTGGAGCAACAACTGTTGCCGATCGCTTTACAAAATAACCTTGTATTAAACCATATGGCCTATCATCTTCGATTACTGCCTTAAATCTCGCCATATCTTGACATAATGGCGAATATTGTGATATACTTATATTTAGAATAAATATAAGGTGGTTTTAAATGGTGGCCAAAGACGTCCTATTTGAAATCCGCAAGAAGCTTGAGTCACATCTGGGCGAAAAAATAAAGCTGCGGGCAAACCGCGGCAGGCGAAAGACCTTTGAAAAAGAAGGAGTGTTGGAAAGTATATATCCTTCGATATTTATAGTCAGGGTAGATGAGAATAATTATTTTCAGAGGCTTTCATTTAGTTATGCCGATGTTTTAACTGAGACAGTTGAGTTAAGTTTCAAAGAAGGAGAGCTTCGTCGCACGGTAGGTCTCTGATGATGATTGCCTGAAAGTGGTTTTGCCCATTTATTAGTAAAAGAAATGCCATACTAAATGCTGTCTAAGCCCGGTCTTATGATCGGGCTTATTTTTATTTGGAGTTACAGTAAGCAGCCTTTTTGGTATACTTCATAATACAGAGAGGGGCATTCTCCGGCGGTGGAAGGATTGCCGCTATTTATGTAGAATAGCCAAACAAACAGCGATTACCGGTAATAAAGGGGGTTTTACGATGAAAGCCTTGCTGGTTATTGATATGCTGGCAGATTTCATAGAGCCGGATGGAGCCTTGTATATAGGGCCTGCTGCAGAACAACTTGTCCCGCCTGTAATGGAAAGACTTGAATGTTATCGACAGCAGAGCCTTCCGGTTATTTATATATGTGATCGTCATCATGCTGATGACCATGAGTTTGCCATGTTCCCTCCGCATGCCCTTGAAGATGACCGCGGCAGCAAGGTTATTGATCAGCTTAAACCGTTGAAGGGTGAGAAGGTTATCTATAAAAGGCGGTTCAGCGCTTTTTTCGGAACTGACCTTGACTTAACCCTTAGGGAAATGAATATTGATGAAGTAGAACTGGCCGGCTGTGTAACAAATATATGTATACTATATACTGCTGCTGATGCAAGAATGCTAAACTATGCAGTTACTGTGACAGAGAAAGCGGTTAATGGTTTTGATCCGGAGGCTCATCGTTTTGCCTTGCAGGAAATGCAAAAAACACTGGGAGTAAATATTATCTAGAACCTGGAGGAATCAGATGAAAAAACAAAAATTTGTTACGCTGAAGGAAGTCGGCGAGCTTAATATTAACCCGGAAGGTCGTTTCTTTTCAGCAACAGGAGCAGAAATTGAACAAGGGTTAACCAGTGATATCTATTTTGTCAGAACCCGGGACCTTCTTGGTTCGATTCAGCTTGCCGATACTGTAGTTACAGCAGATATATTTTCATCCGGCCCGGGAATACTTGCGGGAGTGGACGAAACCCTTTATTTGTTACGTAATAGCGATCTGGAAATATGGGCCTTGTCCGAAGGTGATAGTATAGACTCAAAAGAGGTTGTCCTGCGGATTAAAGGTCGTTATGGTGATTTTGGAATTTATGAAACAGCTCTGCTTGGTATTCTATCCAGTTCGAGTGGTTGGGCGACCGCTGCCAGGAAATGCAAGGAGGCTGCCGGGAATCGTAAGGTAATCAGTTATGGAGCCAGGCATCTGCATCCTGCAGTTGCCCCGGTTATGGAGCGGGCTGCGGTTATTGGAGGAGCAGATGACTGCAGTTGCATTCTTGGAGCACTTCTAATGGGCCGTGCCCCGGTTGGCACAGTACCGCATGCGGCATTTTTGATTGTTGGCGATACGGTTGAACTGGCCAGGGCTTATGACGAATTTGTTCCCCAGGATGCCCCGCGTATTATTCTTGTTGACACATTTAAAGATGAGGCTGAAGAAGCGCTAAGGGTTGCTACCGCCCTGGGCGAAAAATTGTCCGGTATCCGTCTTGACACGCCGGGAGAGCGGGGTGGGGTTACACCAGGCTTGGTCCGGGAAGTAAGAGCACGTTTAGACCAGGCCGGATTTAATCACGTCCAGATTATAGTGTCGGGAGGCTTGGATGTTGAGAGGATTGTTTTGCTGGCCGAGGCGGGAGCTGATATATTTGGCGTGGGTAGTTACATTTCGAGAGCACCGGCTATTGATATGACAATGGATTTGAAAGAGGTAAACGGCAAAGCGATTGCCAAGAGAGGCCGAATTCCCGGTATTACTAAAAATGAACGATTGAATAAAGTCAATTGAGCATGGAGAAACTGATGATGATCAGGGCTCCTGCCAAGATTAATTTAGGTCTTACTGTGCTTGGCAGAAGGACTGACGGTTTTCATGAGATAGAAACGGTCATGCAGCAGGTCTCCCTTGCTGATACTATAATACTGCAGCAGGCTGAACAGGGAAAGTTAATTTTCAGCTGTACTGACTCGGAGCTTTCAACCGAAGATAACCTTGTTTTTAGAGCGGCAAACCTTTTAAAAAATATCAGCGGGAAATGTTTACCTGGAGTAAGTATAACCCTCTATAAAAATATACCAGTGGCTGCCGGTTTGGCAGGGGGCAGCAGCGATGCTGCTGCTGCCTTGTTCGGCTTAAATAAATTTTGGCAGCTTGGGCTCGATTATCAAAAACTGGCCAGGCTGGCTTCAGAACTGGGTTCAGATGTGCCATTCTGTCTGGAGGGTGGGACGGCCCTGGCGCAGGGAAGAGGAGAAATTCTTGAAAAGCTGCCTGAAATACCGTTTTTTTGGGTAACACTGGTGTTACCATCAGCCACAAAAATATCAACTGCTGAAGCCTATGCAAAGTATAACCGTGACCTGACCGGAAAACCGCGGCTTGATGATTTGCTAATGGCTGTAAGATCGCAAAACAGGTTAAAAATATTGAAGTGGACCGAGAAAAAATTTGTTAATACGCTTGAGTCGGCTGATCTGGATGCTTCAAAAAAAATTAGATTATTAAAGGAGCAATTTCGTTCTTATGGCTTGAAACTAAGCATGTCCGGCAGTGGTCCTGCCCTGTTTCTGCTCTCTGAAAATATGGAAAAAGCTACCTGGGCTGCCGGCCTTGCCGGTCAACTCGGGGCAGAAGCGTACTTATGCTGGACAGATAATAATTATAGGTGGTGTTAGTATGTTTGATGCGGTTGTGCTGGCTGGTAGCGGTAAACCGGATCCGCTGACTATTAATGAAGGGGTAACCAATAAAGCCTTCATTGAAATAAACGACAGGTTTCTGCTGACATATGTTCTTGATGCCCTTGGTTCATCTTCTTCGATTGACCAGATAACGGTAGTGGGGCCGGAAAAAGAACTGACTGACCTTCGTAATAGCGGTTATAATATCAATGTGGTCCCGGAGCGGGGCTCAATGCTGGATAATCTGGCAGCCGGTTTTGGAGCAGTTGATCAAAATCGGTTGTGCCTGGTAGTAACAGCGGATATACCGCTGATCAGGGCTGAGGTTATAGAGAGGTTCCTGGAACTATGTTCTCCTTATGATCATGAATTTTACTACCCTGTTTTAACCCGGGAATTATGTTTGGAAAAATTTCCCCAGACCGAGAGGACATATGTGCGTCTGAAAGAAGGGCACCTGACCGGGGGAAATATAAGTTTGTTTAACCCGCGCTGGTTTCTTGATAATCGTGAACGCCTGGAGATGTTTATCTCTTTTCGCAAGAAGCCTCTAAAGCTTATGCGTATTTTCCCCCCGTTTTTTATAATCAAATATCTTTTTAAAATATTATCGGTAAATGATGCCGAGTTATTCCTTTCCCGTCATTTTTCCATAAAAGCCAGTGCTGTTTTCAGTGATTCCGTGGAAATTGGTATTGATGTGGATAAAATCTGCGACCTGGAGCTGGTTAAAAGCATTTTAGAAAAGTAAAAATTGCCGGTTTGGCATGCGATCGGCATGATATTCATATTTTTGCACGACAACCTTCAAAAAAACGTACACTTTTCACTAATATAGGGGCAACTGTTTTCATTATAATAAACCTGAAGATACTGGCAATTCGCAATGTTTGAATGAAAACCTATGGTTATAGTGTGATTTACCCGGAGCTGGCAAGTGAATACCTTCTTAAGGTTTATATATAAAGATTAATATAGTTGGAATAAAAAAACCTGTAGGGTTCATTTAATTTACATGTCCGGGAAGGTGGGTTAAGCTTGGTAGTTACCGATGTACGCATCAGGAGGTTGACACAGGAAGGCAAAATGAGGGCTATTGTATCAATTACGCTAAACGATAAATTTGTTGTCCATGATGTCAGGGTAATAGAGGGTAATAACGGTTTGTTTGTTGCCATGCCGAGTAAAAGAACGCCAAGTGGAGAATTCAGAGATATTGCTCATCCAATCAATGTTGAAGCAAGGCAGGTTATTCAAAATTCAGTACTAGATGCTTACACCAGGGAATTGGAAAGTGCTACGGTAAATTCTAATTAATAGTTAAGTACTTTGCCTTTTCATTTCTTTCTGCAGTATAATAGACAGGATTACACTGCAGGGAGGAACTTTAATGGAACAGCCATGGGCACTTATTCTGGCTGCCGGTAAAGGTAAGCGTATGTACTCAAGCCTGCCCAAAGTACTGCACGAGCTTTGCGGCAGGCCGATGGTTGAATACGTTCTTAAAAGCGCTGAGCAATTGACTGCAAAGGTTCTTATTGTAGTCGGTCACGGCGCTTTAATGGTTCAGGAGAAATTTGGTTCAAGGTATTCCTATGTATTGCAGAAAGAGCAGCAGGGTACCGGGCATGCCGTTATGCAGGCTCTGCCGCAGCTGCCGGATGAAGGAACCCTGATGGTCCTTTGCGGAGATGCGCCTCTTCTGACAACCGAACACCTGGAAGGCCTTTTAGAGGTGAAAAAAAACTGTTCTGCCGTAGTTGCATCTGTTGTTATTAAAGAACCTGCCGGCTACGGCCGGATCATTCGGGGAAATGGCAATCAGGTTGTGCGTATCGTTGAAGAAAAAGATGCTACAGCCGAAGAGAGGCAGATCACCGAGATTAACACGGGAACATATTGTTTTGATTTGTCGCTGCTTAAACACTACCTTCCTCTTGTTAAAAGCAACAATGCCCAGGGAGAGTATTATCTTACTGACATAGTGGCTGTCCTGGCAGAAGCAGGGTATTCCTCAGAGGTATACCGGTTGGATGATCCCTGCCTGGGGCTGGGTATAAACAACAGGATGCAGCTTGCGGAAGCAGCGGAAATTATGCGTGAAAGAATAAGTCACAGGTTAATGCTGCAGGGTGTAACTGTTGAAGATCCGGGTTCGACCTATATTGACGATGAAGTTGATGTGGGGCCGGATACAATCATCAGACCCGGAACCATCCTTGAAAAAGGAACAAAAATTGGGTCCTACTGCACCATCGGCCCCTATTCGCACCTGGTTTGTGCTGAAGTTGGCAATGAGGCAGTCATTGAACATGCTTATGTGAAGAATGTGAGGATTGAACCGGGGGAAAAAATTGTGCCTTATACTGTTAAAGGATTATAATGATGGTTCAGTATCTGAAACCTTTATATAAGCAGCAGGAAAAATGTATTACAAGGAAGAAAGGTTTATAGCCATTAAATTTTTACTGGTTAACCCGGAAGGGTAAATATTGTTTTAATCAATCAGGAGGGTTCGAGTTGGTAAATGGTGAAGAACTAAAGATATTTTGCGGTAGCGCAAACCGCAATCTCGCCGAAGCGATTGCTGAACACATTGGGGTTCCGTTAGGACAAAGTGAGGTAAGCCGTTTCAGTGATGGTGAAATTGCAATTAGTATTAAGGAAAGTGTGCGGGGGACGAATTCCTTTCTGATTCAGCCTCTTTGTGGTCCGATAAATGACAGTATCATGGAACTTCTTATTATGGTAGATGCCCTTAAAAGGGCATCGGTTAAAACAGTTAATGCCGTAGTACCTTATTATGCCTATGCCAGGCAGGATCGTAAAACCAAGGCCCGTGATCCGATTACAGCCAAGCTGCTTGCCGATTTAATCACTGCTGCCGGGGCCGATCGCGTTGTCGCCATGGACCTTCATGCCGGTCAGATTCAAGGGTTTTTTAATATACCGCTTGATCATCTCACTGCTTTGCCGATTTTATCTAATTACTTTAAAAACAAGAATATTGAAAATGGAGTAGTCGTTTCTCCCGATCTTGGCGGGGTTACCCGGGCCAGGGATTTAGCCAACCGCCTGATGATGCCCATTGCCATAATTGATAAAAAAAGGCCGGCACCCAACCAGGCAGAGATAATGAATATTATCGGAGATGTAAAAGGCAAAACGGCAATTTTCATAGATGATATGATTGATACTGCCGGAACTATTACCCTGGGTGCTGAAGCATTAATTGATGCCGGGGCTTGTGATGTATACGCCTGCTGTACTCATCCGGTTTTTTCCGGACCGGCTTTGAAGCGGCTGAGTGATTCTTCAATAACTGAAGTGGTTTATACAAATACTATTCCAGTTGACAAGGGATTATTAAGCGGTTTGAGAGATTGTTTTCATGAATTATCTGTCGCTCCCCTGATTGGAGAAGCAATCATCCGCATACAAAATAAAATTTCGGTAAGCGAACTCTTTGATTAAGTTGATTTTAGTCGCTTCCTGAAGTATACTATTTCAGAAGGAGGCTTGAATGAATGGACAGAATGGTAATGGAAGCACAGTTTCGTCCG
>CAYMIW010000040.1:0-28273 GCA_964390725.1 uncultured Syntrophomonadaceae bacterium
GGCCATGAGCAGACCGGCCGACACGGAGGTCGGCCGCTGAGTGCTGAGCCACGGATGGCGAATCACGAAGAAAGTCCAGGCGAGAGGCTGAAACTGAGCCGCGGCAATGACGCGCAGAGCGACCAGTGAGCAAAGGTTACTGCAGCAACATAACACCCCATTTGTGCACATCCAGTTCAATGACAATTTGTTTTCCGCAGCTGCCGGCAACCTGGAGCGACCCGTGAGCAAAGGTTACTGCAGCAACATATATAACATCACGAGCAAAGGACTTTACACACAACATATTGTATTTTATAATGAATCAACTGCAATATATAGAGGTGAAGCGGCTGATGAAATGCCCATACTGCGGCGACCCGGAAACCCGCGTTCTAGACTCAAGATCCACCCAGGATTCTTCAGCAGTCAGGAGAAGAAGACAATGCATGACCTGTGAAAGACGTTTTACTACCATGGAAAAACTTGAAGAGGAGCCACTGGTGGTAATAAAACGGGATGGACGCAGGGAACTTTTCGATCGATCAAAAATATTGAAAGGGTTAATATTGGCAGGCCAAAAAAGAAATATTACCCTGCAGACCTGGGAAGAACTGGTTGACAGCCTGGAGCAGGAGCTGCGCAGTCATTATGTAAAAGAAGTTCCTGCTGATAGAATAGGAGACATAGTGCTGGGCAGGCTGCGCAGCATGGATGAAGTGGCTTATGTCCGTTTTGCCTCTGTCTTTCGCCAGTTTCCTGATGTCGAGGCTTTCAAGGCAGAGCTGGAAAAAATCATCAGGGATACGGGAGAAGAGAGTAAAGAGAAATAATAACATCATAAAAAGATTTGGTTGGCTGGCAATTGTAAAGGGAGGCAATAATTTGGGCAGTGAAAACAACACAGTAGATAAAAGTATACACGGTGAAACTAATAAATTCAGGGAAATACGCAAGCGTGACGGTAGAATTGTCCCCTTTGATCCCGAAAAAATTACCGATGCTATATTTAAAGCAGCAAAAGCTGTTGGCGGTAGTGATCGGGGGATAGCAGTTAACCTTACCGATCAGGTAACCAGGAGCCTGCAGCTAAAAGTGCAGAACAATCTAATCCCATCTGTAGAAGAGGTACAGGATGAAGTTGAAGTAACACTGATTGAAAATGGTCATGCTCGCACGGCCAAGGCTTATATTCTATACCGAGATCGGCGCACACGTATTCGCGATGGTAAATCAGAACTTATGGATGTGGTTAAAGATATCCTGGTGGAAACCAGTAGTGAAAATTCCGGGGTTAACAGTTCTCCCTCTGCAAAAATGTTGCAGATAGCCAAAGCTGCCAGCAAGCAATATTACCTGAGCAACCTGCTGCCTGATGAATATGCCCGCGCTCATGAAGAAGGTGCTGTACATATTCATAACCTTGAATATTACAGTAAAACCCTTAACGGACTTCAGATTGATCTTTCACGCTTGTTCAGGGAAGGTTTCAATACCGGTTACGGATATATACGCCCGCCTAAACGTATTGGATCGGCTGCCGCACAAACAGCAATTATCCTGCAGAGCAATCAGAATGATATGTTTGGTGGTCAAAGTATTTCTCATTTTGATCGCAGCATGGGCGAGGTGATCCGCAGCTTTGACAAACAGCCAGGGTTTGATGAAATTTACCAGGCCATGGAAGGGTTGATTTATAATCTGAATACCATGCATTCCCGGGCTGGGGGGAGTTTACCTGCCAGTTCGTTAAACTTTGGCACTGATACAACCGACGAAGGCCGTGCCGTTACACAAGCCCTTCTGGAAGCTTTCATGCGGGGTTTGGGCAGCGGTGAAACTCCTGTTTTCCCCAATCTTGTTTTCCGTATTAAGAAAGGAATTAACTTCAGCGCGGAAGATCCGAACTATGATATGTACCGGTTAGCCTTACAGCTTGCTTCCCGCCGAATGAACCCCACCTTCAGTTTTATGGACAGCTCTTTTAACAGTGCGTTTGGTGATGAAGCCTCTTATATGGGCTGCCGCACCAGGGTGCTGAACAACCGTCATGGTTCTGAAGTATCAGCTGGAAGAGGTAACATAGCTGCGCTTACCATTAACCTGCCAAGACTGGCCCTGGAAAACAAGGGTCAGCAGGAATTATTCTTTGTCCAGTTAGATCGCTTGCTGCGAATTGCTTCCCGCCAACTGCTGCATCGCTTTGAAGTGCTCTCCCGGCTTCGGGCCAGTGATCTTCCTTTTTTGATGGGACAAAGTTTATACCTTGATTCAGAAAAGCTCAGCCCCGATGATACAATCAGGGATGTAATTAAACACGGGACCCTTGGAATTGGGTTTATAGGTCTTGCCGAAACCCTTAATATGCTGATTGGTAAACATCATGGGGAAGACGAAGAAGCCCTGGAACTGGGGTTGAAAATTATTGGACACATGAAAAGAAGAGTTGATACATACGGTGAAGAGTATGATCTGAATTTTAATCTGGCGGCAACTCCGGCTGGAAGTTGTGCCGGTCGTTTTGTTACGATAGATCGCCAAAGGTACGGTCTCATTCCCGGAGTAACTGATAGGGATTATTATAGCAATTCTTTTCATATTCCAGCATACTATGCAATCTCGTATCCTGAAAAAATCAAGGTTGAAGGGCAATTTCACCGGTTATGCAGTGGAGGCCATATCAGCTACATCGAACTTGATTCGCCTCCCATGTATGATATAGATTTACTGGACAGGATTGTATGCAGCATGGCAGCAGCCGACTGCGGTTACGGCGGTATCAATTATCCCTTGGATGAATGTTCTGTATGCTCGCAGAGCGGGGTTTTTGATCAGGTTTGCCCCATTTGCGGCAGCAGTGAGATCAGGCATATCCGCCGTTACACAGGCTATTTATCAGCCAATGATTATCAGTGTAAAACCCGATTGAATGAACTTAAAGACAGGCGGGTTAATTTTGCTCCGGGCGATAATTGATTAATGTAGCTATATAATCCTGATGAGGTGAAGTCCCATAGAGCTTGTTCAGAAAAATGGTCTGACTTACCTGCGATCTCCGCTGCTTGAAACGCTGGGAACGGTATCGCACGCTGTTTCAACCCGCTGCGGTGGCTGTAGTAGCGGTTCGGTTATGTCTTTAAACATGGCGTTTCACACAGAAGATAGTGAAACAAATGTGCTGGAAAACAGGCGCAGGTTCTTCAGGCTCTTTAATCAAGATCCCAGTGAAATTGTTTCGGCAGTTCAGGTTCATGGGGAAGATCTGGTAACCGTTGATGCTCGAAATAAGGGAGAGGGAGCCAAGCCCGGAACAGCCCTGGCACACTGTGATGCGCTGGTTACCACCACGGCTGATCTGGCTCTTACCGCTTATTCCGCGGATTGCCTGCTGATATTTTTTGCCGCGCTTGATTTCCCCCTGGTTGCCATTGCCCATGCCGGCCGGGAAGGAACTCTAAACGGAATAGCGAAAAAAGTTTTCTGCCACATCAGTGAAACATATGGTATTTTGCCCCAGCAAATTGCTGCTGCATTCAGCCCGTCAATATGTAAAAACTGTTATACTATAGATGATGAGATGGCCGCTCGCTTTGCAGAGGAAGGTTGGGTAGGCCACCAGTATATTGAACCCTTCGAAGACGGCAGATGGAAGATCGATCTGGCTGCAATTAATGCAACACAGTTGACACAAGCCGGAATCGATAACAGGCATTTAGAAAAGTCTGTGTTTTGCACTTCCTGCCGTAAAGACTTATTTTATTCATACCGGCGTGATCAGGGCCGGACAGGCAGGATGCTTGGTTATATTAAGCTGGTGATGCAGGGGGAAAAACAGTTTGAGCAGTAAAAGAAGAAAAGCAGCCCGACAAAAATTTGAGGTTCTTCAGGGCGAGGGTAAACGTTTTAGTTTCACAAATTTTAAACAGGCTCTGGTTTTTTACGTCCTGCTTCTCCTGGCCTTGGTTATTATCGTACAACTTGGGTATCACTGGCTTGGAGAACAGTTTTTATCCTGGAGACTGAAAGTATTTGAAGCAGAAATAGGTATGATGCGCAAGGAAGTTACAGCCAGGGGTTTTGTTACCCGCCATGAAAAGGTAATAACCGCTCCTTCCGATGTGGTGATCATATCCCTGGCTCCCGAAGGAGAAAGAATACCGGCAGGTGAGGAATTGATTCAGCTGGGTTTAGTATCGGGGGTAGATTCATTTTCAATGCAGGAAAATGAAAATAGTAACCTGGAGGATGAGAATAATTTCTGGGACCAGTTTAGCAGTTACTGGGACAGGTTGGTTGACAGTGAAGATGAGAACGCGGAAAGCTCTGAGGCCGCAACACCTGGTGCTGAAGCTGCGGACCAGCTTCAGCAGGTGCTGGCTTTGGATGAACCGGCTGATATAAATGCTGCCCTGTCGTACCATGATACGATTACTATTTATGCAGAACAACCCGGTTTTGTCTCCTATTACTGCGATAGTCTGGAAGGATATGCCGGAGATTTTTATCCTGATGATCTTCGCTATCTAATCAATCTTGATCAAAGTGACGAAGAAAACGGGGAAGAGTTTGAAGAAGCTTTTCCCGGAGTAGCCAGGGCAGAGGGAGATCTGGTTGCAGCCGGTAAACCATTAATAAAACTAATTGATAACTGGCAGTGGTATTTTAGTACTGTTGTTCCCCTGCATGAAGGACGTCCCTTGATGAAATTAGGAACTGTTAATCTTGAATTTGAATTTGCTCCCGGTAAACATGTAGATGGTGAGCTGTATCATTCTGAGTTAGATGAAGAAAATCAGCTGGTATGCCTGACCTATGCTATTAATGAACAGCTTCCGGGGTTTGACAAAGCCAGGCTGACCGGCGCCCGGATTCTTTACCGGCAGCACAGGGGAATAATAGTGCCGCTTGCGGCTGTTTTTGAAAAAGAAGGAGAAACCGGTATATTTATTAATCAGGGAGGCCGGGTGGTGTTTAAAAAGATCTCGATAGTGGAGCGGCAGGATGACCAGGTAATGATTGAAGGTATTGAACCGCGTACCCTGGTTATAACCCGTCCGGATCTGGTTGAAGAAGGTCAGCGGTTCAGGTAGTATTAAAAAGAGTAGTTATCATTGCCGATTATTATTCGCGGAGGAGGTATAATCGGGTGCTGTCCGATAATTATAAAAAGCTAAAAAATGAACTTGTTGATGCTGCACGCAGGGCGGGACGCAATCCTGACACGGTTAAGCTTGTTGCAGTTACCAAAACAGTGGGTGTGAGCGAGGTAGAACATGCAGCAGCCCTGGGGATAAGAGATTTTGGCGAAAACAGGGTTCAGGATGCCCAGGAAAAAATAGACCGATTCCCCGGTTTTAACTGGCACTTTATCGGGCACCTTCAATCAAACAAGGTGAAATATGTCCTTCCTGCTTACATGATGATTCACTCCCTCGATCGTGTTTCTCTTGCCGAGGAGTTGCAGAAACAGGCTGAGAAACTTGACATTACCGTGAATGTTTTGGTCCAGGTTAATGTTTCCGGGGAGCTGAGCAAATTTGGTTTGCCACCGGGCAAGCTACCAGCTTTTTTAATGAAGCTATATGCCTATGATCGGCTTGTGGTAAAGGGTCTGATGACGATGGCTCCTTTGGTTGATGATCCTGAAGATGCACGAAAATATTTTTCGCATTTAAGACAGCTCCGCGATAATAACGCCAGGGCCGGAAGGGAGCTGAACGAGTTGTCAATGGGGATGACCAATGATTATACGGTTGCTGTAGAAGAAGGTGCAACTATGGTGCGCATAGGAAGTGCTCTATTTAATTGAAAGGTTGGTGATTCAAATTAATCAAATGGTAGCTGAAGGATTGTTGTTCCTAATCCAGATTTTTTATATAGTTCTTTTTGCCAGGATTATCCTTTCCTGGTTTATGGTGGGTGGTGGTGGCAACCAGGCACTGCAGTCAATTTACCGGATCGTCTATAACCTGACAGAACCGCTGTTAGCCCCAATTCGTAAAATTATTCCCGGGGTCAGGGTTGGCATGGGTTATCTTGATCTTTCGCCAATTATTTTGCTGATTTTACTCCGGATAGTTCAGCAGATAATAATTCGTTCCTTACTATATTAAGGGAAGTGAGTATAAAAAATATGTCAGCACCGGTATCTGAAGCAGAAAAACAGTGGCTTCAACATTTTGAACGAAAGCTTGACGAAATGGAGGGAAAAGGCGCTTTTCACACTTCTTTTCTCGACCCTAGACAGTTGGAACTGGCTGAATCAGTGCTACGTAATAATGCCTTTTTTTCTTATATGGTTTATGGTGGTTATGAAAAGGCGGAAAGAAATGTGCTGAATATATTTCCTGCTGAACGCCAGGGCGAGCTTCCTCCTGTAGAAGCCGTTCTTGTTTCATGGTCTAAGAATGAAAAACTCAGTCACCGTGATCTCCTTGGGGCGGTTATGTCAGTGGGACTCCGCCGGGATCAGATTGGAGATATAATTCTCTCCGAAGACAACCAGGCTGCTATAATCGTCAGTGATTCAAAAGGCAGCTACATCTGTTCAAACCTGGTACAGGCCGGACATGTCAGCCTTGAATGCAGGGTTATCACTCCCGAAGAACTGCCTCTCTCCGGCGATGAAGGCAGGGAAATCAAGGGAACCGTTGCCAGCCTGAGGATCGATTCAGTAATCTCCCTCGGGTTTGGAGTTTCGCGTTCAAGGGTGGTATTGCTGATCAAGGGAGGACTGGTCAGGGTGAACTGGAGACCGGTTAACTCCCCGTCATTTCAGTTAAGTGAAGGTGACCAGGTATCCCTGCGGGGGAGGGGACGTCTTGTCCTGGACACAGTTGAAGGTGAAACGCGCAAGGGAAGAGTGAGGCTGAAATTAAAGAAATACAGCTGATCCGGCAGGAATAAGAGCGGTATTGTCGAAGATTTCGATTAATTAACGATTCACAGGGAGGGTTATTTATGACCATTACACCAATAGACATACAGGATAAGGAATTTGAACGTGCTTTCCGTGGTTACGATATTGAGGATGTTGATGAATTTTTAGATCAGATTGCCAAAGACCTTGAGGAACTGATCAGGGAAAATATGGAGCTTAAGGAAGCAGTAGAACAACTTAAAGATAAAAATAAAAACTATCACCAGATGGAAGATACAATGCAGAGTGCCATAGTAGTTGCCCAGAGAGCAGCAGATGAATTAAAACAAAATGCTGCCCGGGAAGCAAACGCGGTTAAAAACGAGGCAGAGCGTGAAGCGAGACAAATAATAGATAATGCCAAGAATCGCTCCGGCAGAATAATGCTTGAACACGAATCGATGGTTAAACAGGCAAAAACATTTAAAGAGCGTTTCCGCTCTTTTGTAGAAGCCCAGTTGGCCGCAATAGATAGTGAAGATCTATTTGAAGAGCCGCTTGCTGAATCTGCCGATGAACCTGTTGAAAAAGCGGTGGAAAAGGGTAATGTTCTCGAATTTGAGCCGGCTGTTAAATATGAACCTGAAGCTGAAGAGGATATTACGGAACAGCCATTGACAAACGATGAAGAAGAATTTGAACCAGAACCGGATCTTGATGATGATCTCGATTTGGATTACGGGTTAGAGCGCGATCTTGATAAAGATCCCAACTTTTAATCACTGTCTATCACAGGCAGGGTAAGTTTCAGTGAGTAACGATAGAGCAATGGTTTGTTAGAGCGTTTTGCCTGATGTCCCTGTTGATTTTCCTGTTCTGACATGCTAAAATCAATCACAAGTGCTGTGAACGGGACAAACAGGTGGAAAAACTGCTTAACCAGAGAGCCGGTTTAAGGTGAAAGTCCGGCAAAGCCGTTCCATTTGAAATCACCCGGGAGCTCCCGCTCGAACCTAATTGAAGCAGTAGAAGCGGGCGGTTACCTCCGTTACCGGTAAAGAACAAGCGGCCGTATATATTATGGCAATTAGGGTGGTACCGTGGGATATGATCCCGCCCCTTGGGGGCGGGTTTTTTTATAACCAGATTTCCAGTAATGAGAGGAGAAATAAAATGGATTACAGAGATACTCTAAACCTGCCTCAGACAGATTTTCCCATGAGAGCTAACCTGCCGAACCGGGAGCCGGAATGGCTGGAAAAATGGGGGAAGATGAATATTAATCGCCTGGTGCTTGAGAACCGCCGCGCCGCCCCCCTCTATATTCTTCATGACGGGCCGCCCTATGCAAATGGTGATATCCATATGGGTACTGCCCTGAACAAGGTTCTGAAAGATATCATAAACAAGTATAAAACCATGAAAGGTTTTCTCTGTCCCTATGTGCCCGGATGGGATACCCATGGTTTGCCGATAGAGCACCAGATTATAAAAACAAAAAAAGTTAACCGCAAAGAAATTTCTGAGCTTGAATTCAGACGCATGTGTCATGAATATGCAATGCAGTATGTTAATATCCAGAGAGAACAGTTTATAAGACTGGGTGTGCGTGGAGACTGGGATAATCCGTACCTGACCCTCGTTCCCGAGTTTGAAGGCCGGCAGATCAAGGTATTCGGCCAAATGGCTGAAAAAGGTTATATCTATAAAGGAATGCGTCCTGTTTATTGGTGTGCGAGTTGTGAAACTGCCCTGGCCGAGGCGGAGATTGAATATGGAAACAAGGTATCCCGCTCAATCTACGTTAAGTTTCCTCTTGCCGACGACAAAGGAAAACTGGGTGGTATTGAGAACACCTACTGTTTGATCTGGACTACAACAGCCTGGACCATACCGGCAAACCTTGCTATAGCGGTACATGCTGATTTTGATTATGCCCTTGTTGAAGCCGGGTCTGAAAAGTACCTGCTTGCTGAAGGACTGGTTGAAGATGTTGCCAGGGCGACGGGAGCTGAAGAACCCTGGAAAGTGCTGGCAAAATTCAAAGGTTCCGACCTGGTTGGAATGACCTGCCGGCATCCCCTCTATGAGCGTGATTCGGTGCTTATATCAGGAGATCATGTTACCCTGGAACAGGGGACAGGTTGTGTTCACACTGCTCCCGGCCACGGGCAGGAAGACTTTATAGTCGGCCAGGAAAATGATTTGCCTGTATTAAGCCCACTGGATGACAAGGGCTATTTTACCTCAGAAGCCGGGCAGTATGCCGGTATGCATTATGAAGAAGGCGGAAAAGCAGTTATCAATGATCTTCGCTCAAAAGGAGTGCTGCTGCAGGAATCGTCGCTGGAACACCAGTATCCGAACTGCTGGCGCTGCAAGCAGCCTGTTTTATATCGTGCAACCGAGCAGTGGTTTGCTTCTATCGACGGCTTTAGAAAAGAGGCTCTCGAGGCGATTAAAAAAGTTAATTGGACTCCGCCCTGGGGGGAAGAGCGCATATCGAATATGATTGCCGAGCGCCAGGACTGGTGTATCTCGAGGCAGCGGGTCTGGGGTGTGCCGATTCCGATCTTTTATTGCCTGAGCTGTAATGAACCGCTTATTAACGAAGAAACAATTGAAGCGGTTAGTGAACTATTTTCCCGTGAGGGTTCTGATGCCTGGTTTGCCTATGAGGCAGATGAAATACTCCCGGAACATATCAAGTGTTCATCCTGCGGGCATGCACAATTCCGCAAGGAAAAAGATACTATGGATGTTTGGTTCGACTCCGGTTCCAGCCATGCTGCTGTTCTTGAATTACGACCTGAATTGCGTTGGCCTGCCGACCTTTACCTGGAAGGGAGCGACCAGTACAGGGGTTGGTTCCATTCTTCCCTGTTGACTGCGGTAGCAACAAAAAATGAACCCCCTTACAAGGCAGTGCTCAGTCATGGCTGGGTTGTCGATGGTGAAGGTAAGAAAATGTCAAAATCGATGGGCAATGTTATAGCTCCGGAAAAAATAATTAAGCAGTACGGGGCTGATATTTTACGCTTGTGGGTCTCTTCGGCTGACTTTACCAGTGATATTCACCTGTCCCAGGATATCCTTAAGCAACTGATTGAGGTATACAGAAAAATCCGCAATACAGTTCGTTTTATGCTTGGTGGCTGTTCAGACTTTGACCCGGATAATCAATCGGTTTTTTACAATGATATGGAAGAGCTTGATCGATGGGCGCTTTACCGGTTGAACCTGCTTGTTGAAAAAGTAACCCGGGCTTATGAAAAATATGAATACCACCAAGTTTTTCACGCCCTGCACAATTTTTGCGTGGTTGATATGAGTAACCTTTATCTCGATATTATCAAAGACAGACTCTACTGCTCTCTGCCTGATGACCCTGCACGCAGGTCGGCCCAGACAACCCTGATGATAATCATGGAACGCCTGGTTTTACTTATGGCCCCCATCCTTACTTTCACAGCGGAGGAAATCTGGAGTTACCTTCCGGGAAGACATGCCGAAAGTGTCCAGCTTGCCGACTGGCCCGAACCGGAAAAAGATTGGTATAACAGGAATCTGGAGGAGCGCTGGAGTAATTTACTGGAAGTCAGGGAAGAAACTACCTGGGCCCTGGAACAGGCCCGCAAGGATAAAGTAATTGGCGGATCTCTTGAAGCCGCAGTTAAACTATGGGCTGACGGGGAACTCTACCAACTCCTGAAGGAATACGAAGGTTTCCTGCCAACTTTGTTCATTGTGTCGTCTGTTGAGCTTGCCGAAGGTTATGACGGAGCACCAGGGGAAGCACGAGCCGGTCAACGAGCCCCGGTGAAGACCCTGATAGAAAAGTCCGTGGGTCATAAGTGTCCACGCTGCTGGATCTTTACCGATTCTCTTGAAGAACTCTGTCCTCGCTGCAGTGAAGTAATTAAGGCCCTGTAATTTGCTTGATCGATTAAGATAAAAAGTTGCTGCAGGGTTATCTTAAGCCCGGTTTTTATAAAGATAATGGAGCAGTTTAGTAAATTCAGAAGGAATCTGGGCGGAAAATTCCATCCTGGTATCTGTTACAGGGTGGTTAAAAATTATTTTTCGGGCATGAAGAGCCTGGGGGTATACCAGTTCAGGCGGTAAGCCGCCTGAACTACCGGACCCATACAGCGGATCACCGATAACAGGGTAGCCCAGGTAGGCCATGTGAACCCTGATTTGGTGTGTGCGTCCGGTTTCAAGTTTAACTCTTAGCAGGCTGAAATTTCCGTAACGCCGGATAACCCGGTAACGGCTTATTGCTTCCCTGCCTTTTTCCGTAACGGCCATTTTTTTTCGGTTCACCGGGTGGCGGCCGATCGGGGCAATAATTTTCCCGGCTGCCGGCTCAACTCGTCCGTGTACCAGGGTAACATATTCGCGATGCAGGGTTCTTTTCTTCAGCTGGGCCGATAATGAATTGTGGGCCAGGTCGTTTTTGGCGGCGATCAATAATCCGGAAGTATCCTTGTCGAGACGATGAACAATTCCCGGTCTGATAACCCCGCCAATCCCCGATAAATCTTTACAATGATTCAAAAGAGCATTTACCAGCGTTCCGCCACTATGTCCCGGTGCAGGATGGACCACCATCCCCCGGGCCTTATTAATAACCAGGATATTTTCATCTTCATACACAATGTTAATCGGAATTGGTTCCGGGCGGGCTTCCATTTTTCCCGGCGCAGGCTGCGTTACCCTGATCAAATCTCCCTGGCGGAGACGGTAATTTTTGTCGGTGCAGCTTTGATTGTTTACAATGATGTTTCCCTCTTCCAGCAGGCGCTGAATTCTGCTGCGTGAAACATTAGCCAGAGATTCTGCCAGGTAACGATCGATTCGCTCACTTTCATGCCGGTGATCAACCTCGAAATTCATTGTTTCCGGACTTTTATTCTCCATAGTCATCGAAATTTTCGTCCGCTGCGTAATTTTTTCTTTTTTATAAGACGGGGCAGTTTAAAGGAAGGCCTTTCATTCTCGGGTAAAAGGTAGAAGTATGCAGTCAGCAGGCCTGCTGTTAGTAAAATTAAACAGAGGCTAGCCAGCTGTGTTGCACTGAGACCCAGCCAGACCGGATGCCCATAGCGGAAAAAGTCAGTTACAAAGCGCAGCAGGCCGTAGAGGGCCAACATGGCAATTAAAATGAAACCGATAAAAGGTCTTTTTGTTTTAGCTTTTTTGAGGGCAAGGAATATCAGCAGGGCTCCAATTGCAGTATACAGCTGTACCGGGTGTCGCAGTACAGCTTCACCGGCCTGGGAGGGAAGAGCCCAGGGCAGGGATGATTCTGTCCCGTAGCAGCAGCCACTTAAAAAACAACCCACCCTGCCGATAGCATAGCCCAGCATCAGGTAAGGAGCCAGCAGGTCACCTATCTTCAGGAAACTGACTTTTCTTTTCCGGCTCCAGAAATATAGGGCCAGTACTCCCGCAACTATCCCTCCGAAAAAAGACAAACCCTCGAACCTTGAAAATAGTGAAACAGGAAAACCTTCACTGAAAAAGGTCCAATTAAAAGCAATA
The DNA here is from genome assembly GCA_964390725.1 of uncultured Syntrophomonadaceae bacterium. Taxonomy (GTDB): domain Bacteria; phylum Bacillota; class Dethiobacteria; order DTU022; family DTU022; genus JAABTH01. The sequence goes on from CAYMIW010000040.1 coordinate 12,386, forward strand.
AAAAGCAGGCGAGATCCGACCAGGCCGAAAAACAGTGTTAACAATATTGCCTCAAGCAGGAGATCGGGATTAACATTGGCTCCCGGCGCTTCACGGTAAAGTAAAAAAATAGCGGTAAGAACGGCCAGAACAAGCATTACTCCAAAAGAGTGTATGGTCAGGTTTCCGATCTGTAGGAGATCAGGATACATAAAAACTAGCTCCTTTCGTTCCTCAGTTCGGGATTGCTCCAGAAAGCAATAACGAACAGGCCGATCCCTATTACCAGGGCCGAATCGGCCAGGTTGAAAACGGGAGGCCAAATTTTAAAATCGATAAAATCTACTACATAACCATCGCGTATAATTCTGTCAATCAGGTTACCGATTGCCCCACCAAGCTGCAGTGAAAGGGCTACTCTTAATAGGTTGTATTTGTTGTCAACTGTACGGTAATAGTAAATGATAAAGCCGATTACCAGTAAAGTTATAATAACAAAGAACAGGGTTTGGTAGGGAAGCATGCCGAAAGCAGCTCCCGGATTTAAGACATAGGTGATATGGAGAAAATCTCTGATCAGCACAATTGACTGCCCTGTTTGCATACATATTGTAACCATATATTTGGAAATCTGATCTGCTGCAACTATACAGGCAGCTATGGTAAATAGACGCACTGATATACCTCCGTTGTTTTGATATAACTGCCCTTATTCTATCACAGGGATGGTTATACTTGCATAATAGTTGGTTTCAGGATGCCTGTACAATCTGTCCTTCCAGGTTCACATCACCAGTTACAGCAAAAAAAACGTTTAACATTTCCTCATTCCAGCTCTTTGTATTATTCCGGTCCGGTCAGGTTAAAAAGCTTTTTCAACTCTTCGTCACCTGGATTGACCGTAATTGTTTCATAGTTTTCATAAAATACCAGCCCTGGTTTACCACCGGGCCTACGCCGCACATGGCGTATCTCGGTATAGTCAACATCAAGCGTATTGTTTTCGCGGCCCTTACTGAAATAAGCGGCCAGAAAGGCAGCCTCGCGGCAGTCGTCGGGAGCCGGCGGGTAGGTTGTTTCTTTTAAAACTACGTGGCTGCCCGGTATTAGCCGTACATGGAACCAGGTATCCCGGCGGACTGCTGCTTTAAAAGTGATGTAATCGTTCTGGCGATTATTTCTGCCTACCAAAACAGTCAGCCCGGAAGATGTTTTAAAAGTAAGGGGGGTGGGCCTGTTCTCACTGCGCCGCTGATTTTTCTTTTTTTCTTTTATATAACCGGTTTCTACCAGCTCATCTCTAATTTCAGCCAGGGTATCACCACTACTGCTTTCAATATTGTAGAGCAGTTCATGGCAGTATGCAATTTCGTTCCTGGTGCGGGTAAGCTGTTTCCGAACCTTATCCCTGCCGTTTTTTGCCTTACGGTAGCGGTTAAAATAGTAACGGGCATTCGTTGCCGCGTTCTTGGAAGGATTAAGTGGAATAGTTATTTTCCCCTCAGGGTTGTATAAATCCGGCAGTAAAGCAGTATCAGCACCTTTTGGAACCTGTTCGCCGAAAGCTAACAAGGTTTCCCCGTATAGGCGGTATTGCGGCGCTTTCTCAGTAATTAAGAGCTCTTCGTTCTGACGCTCTTCTCTTAAAGATAATGATTTCAGGCGTTTTTCTACGGCAGATGTTAAACGGATTCTTAATGCTTTTTCCATTTCTTGCTGCACCTTTTTGCTGTAAAAACGATCAAGCATTTCATTGGCTGAATCAAAACGGATCATTTCTATTTCTCCCAGGTGGGCCAGGGGCATGGCGGCATAAATTTGCCGGGCAGGGTAAAGAACCGGTTGCAAAAGATTGTTTTTAACATCAGTGAAAAGGGACTGCAGTTCAAGGTGCAGGTTTTTGTAATCTGCCTTATTATCGGTGTCGCTCCATCCTGCGCGGTATAGCAGTTCCCGGGCGGTCAGAGGGCTGATTCCCTCTACTGAACCGAACAGGGCTTGTTCCGGGTTTTTTCCACTGGAAATCAAAGCACTCATCGCTGAAGTCAGAGCATCTTCAGAAACAGAGAGCGGATTTAATTTGTCCTGGGCAGGGACAGGAACAAATTGATTTCCCGGCATTATAGATCGTATATGGTTCTTTTCAAGGCTTACTGTTTTGAGTGCACCAAGAATTTTATTGTCATCGTCAAGTAAAATCAGGTTGCTGCGCCTGCTCATAATTTCAGCGATTAACTTAACCGGCGGCAGGCCGTCTGGTGGGCTGAAAGCTATCTCCATTATTCTTTCCAGGGGAGGATTGCTGAAAGAAACTGCCTTGCCGCCAATCAGGTATTTCCTGAGTAGCATGCAGAAAGGGGAGGGCTGCTCAGGCTGTTTTTTTGCTTTACGTTGTTTTCCTGCCAGGTGAACCCGGGCATGATTGGTTTCGATAGCAAAAAGGATGCTGTCGCGGCCGTTATGTGAATAAAAGTCAATTACTATTTCGCCCCGTGCAGGTTCGGCTACTCTTTGTACAGAAGCGCCTGAAAGCCTGTCATCAAGCTCCCGGGTTATTCTCTGCATAATCAGGGTATCGTAAGACATATGCAAATCCTCCGTGATCTTTCTTCCGCAATTGAGTATAATTGCTTTGTTACCAGTTGGCAACCTTTAAACTGCTTATAGATACAGTTTGTTCAGGTTCGATTTGCACCTTGAGATTGCCCTGGTTTGATGTTAATATTAACGCAGTACTTATTCTATTAATTAAAGGACAAATGCCATGATAAAAAGTATGACCGGTTATGGGCGCGCTACCTGCGTAAAAGATGGTTTTACCTTCTCGGTAGAAATGCGCTCGGTCAACCACCGTTATGCCGATTTTTCAATCCGGCTGCCCCGGGAACTATATTCGCTGGAAGACCGTGTGAGAAAATTGCTACAGGAAAAGATCAACAGGGGCAGGGTGGATGTAAACCTGGTGATGGATGAAATACCTTCAGGATTGCGCCAGGTTAAAGTTAACTATGATCTTGCTGAGGACTATCACTCCTCTTTGAATCAGCTGGCGTCCCGCCTGGGACTGGATGAAAAGGTTAAGCTTGAACATCTGCTTATGATGCCCGAACTTTTCAAGCCGGCAGGAATAACTCTCACTGAAGACCAGGTTTGGCCAATCGCCGGAGCAGCTCTTGAAGAGGCTCTTGATAATTTGCTTGAGCAGCGCTGCCGTGAAGGAGAAAATCTTTGCCGCGATCTGCTGGAAAGATGTGGTAAAATAGAAGATATAGTTTCTGAAGCATCGGTTCGGGCTGAAGAGGCAAAAGATGATTGCCGCAGGCGAACAGAGCAGAAGTTTGAGGAACTATTGGCCGGTCAGTTTGAAGAGACAAGGCTGTTAATGGAATGTGCTGTTCTGGTTGAGAGAATGGGTGTTGATGAAGAGCTGGTCCGCTTAAAGAGCCATATACAAGCTTTTAGATCAAACGTTGATGGAGACCAGCCGGTAGGGCGAAAGCTTGATTTTATCGCCCAGGAAATGTTTCGGGAAGTAAATACAATCGGATCAAAAGCCGGAGATTACCAGTTGACCAACCTTGTTGTGGATATGAAAGCCGAGCTGGAGAAAATAAGAGAGCAGATTCAGAATCTCGAATAAGGGAAAGGGGTCATGTTATGGCAACCAGGCTAGTAAATATCGGGTTTGGCAATATCGTGTCTTCAGGAAGGATAATTGCTATTGTCAGCCCCGAATCAGCCCCGATAAAGAGAGTAATCAGTGAAGCCCGCGATAGGGGGTTGTTGATTGATGCAACATACGGACGACGCACCAGGGCGGTTATTTTTGCCGACAGTGGTCATATTATTTTGTCTGCCGTTCAACCGGAAACAGTGAAACATCGGCTGCAGGCGAAAGATGCTGCCGATGAAAACAACAGTGAAGAGTAGATCTGGGGGGGGGGGTGTCAATGACTAAAGGATTATTGTTGATAATATCAGGTCCTTCAGGTGTTGGAAAAGGAACAGTTTGTAAGCAATTGATCGAAATCAGAAAAGAACTGATTCTATCAGTTTCCACCACCACACGCCCACCGCGAGAGAACGAAGAGGAAGGGCGCGAATATAATTTTACCGGGCTGCCCCGTTTCAAGGAAATGATCAGGGAAGGAGCTTTCCTTGAATGGGCCAGGGTGCACAATCACTATTACGGGACCCTTTTAAAAACAGTTAACGAGGTAACCTCACACGGTGATGATTTGATTCTTGAAATTGATGTTCAGGGTGCCGCGCAGGTTAGAAAAAAAATGCCGGGAGCAGTGCTGATCTTCCTGGCCCCTCCCTCTATGGAAGCACTGGAAGAAAGAATAAAGGGCAGGGGAACTGAAGATGATGCCAGGATCAGGCAACGGCTTCTGGCAGCCAGAGAAGAAATCAAGGCATACAATCTCTATGATTACCTCGTGATTAACGATACCGTTGAAAAAGCTGCTGATTTAATCAGTTCCATTCTGGATGTGGAGAAATGTCGGGTTAGCCGTGGTTTACGGCCGCCGGGCCTGGAGGTGAATACCAATGATCTATCCTTCAATTGATGTATTACTGGGCAAAGTAGACAGCAAGTATACCCTGGTTATTGCAGCGGCCAAACGGGGCCGTCAATTGAGAAATGGGAGTAAGAAGAGCATAGAGGTTAATTACAGCAAAGAAGTTACCACTGCTCTGCACGAGATTGAAGAGGGCAATATCGAATACGAACGTATTCGTGATGGCATTAAATAGGAGATTTAGCTATGAAGAGAGTTATTCTGGGCGTTTCAGGAGGTATAGCTGCTTATAAAGCAGCTGAATTGGCCAGGTTGTTTGTTAAGCATGGTACTGATGTCAGGGTGGTAATGACCCCGGCAGCCCTGGAGTTTATAGCTCCCCTGACTTTTCAGACCCTTACCGGCAATCCGGTTTATAAAAATATGTTTGATGGTAATGCTGGTGTGGCCATCCCCCATATAGACTTGCTTGATCAAGTTGACCTGATTGTGGTCGCTCCGGCAACTGCCAACACAATAGGGAAAATGGCAGCTGGTTTGGCTGATAACCTGTTAACCGCACTTTACCTGGCTGCTTCCTGTCCCGTTGTTGTAATACCCTCAATGAATGCTAATATGTACGGGCACCAGGCTGTTCAGGAAAACCTGCGTATCCTGAAAGATCGGGGCTGTCATATTATGAATCCTGATTCCGGGGAACTGGCCTGTGGTGTATATGGTCGCGGTCGCATGCCTGAACCTGTAGATATCCTGGCCTTCTGTCGAGTGGCTTTAATAGAAAAAGATTTCCAGGGAGTAAAAGCTATTGTTACCGCAGGCCCAACCAGGGAACCTCTCGATCCGGTTCGTTTTCTGACAAACCCTTCTACCGGTTTAATGGGTTATACTCTGGCCAGGGCCCTTTATGAACGTGGAGCTGAAGTAGTTCTTGTCAGCGGACCGACTTACCTTGACCCTCCCCTGGGGGTAAAAACTGTCTCCGTAAATACTGCCGAAGAAATGTGCAATGCCGTTCTCGGTTACTACAACAACGCTGATCTGGTAATCAAAGCGGCGGCAGTTTCTGATTATCGCCCTGCTGAAATAGAAGAACAAAAAGTGAAAAAAGACAGGGGTAGTATGCAGCTCAACATGGTTCTGAACCGTGATATTCTGCTTGAACTTGGCCGCAAAAAAGGCAACCGCACCCTGGTGGGGTTTGCTGCTGAAACAGAGCATACTATTGAACATGCTCATGAAAAACTACTGAAGAAAAACCTTGATTTGATCATAGCCAATGATTTAAGCGATCCCGGGGCTGGTTTTGCCGTAAAAACCAACAGGGTATCAATTATAAATCGTGAAGGGTCCGTAGAAGAAGTACCCCTGATGGAAAAAGAAGAGCTGTCTCACCTGATCCTGGATCGGGTTGTCGGTTTACTGAATAAAAAATGATTATGGTCTTATTAGTCCGAGTAAACGCGGGGTAGCAATAATTTCAATCAGTGCTGCCACAAATAGTAAAATTGTTACCAGGGGCAGAACCGATATAACCTCTTTCCAAATCAAACTATAACTCTGCAGGCGTGTTTTCCCCGGCAGGGGTGAAGCAATACAATGATAACCGAATTTTAAGCCCAGTGCCCCGCACAAAAAAAAGGCAAACAGCTCAAATATGCCATGCGGTAGAATACCCAGCACAATTGCCGGAAGCAGGGGAACTCCCTCCGTTGTCGTAACCGACAAGAGCATTCCGATAACCGCTCCGTTCACACCGAGAGTGAACAGGGGAGATATTCCTGCTATTACTCCCAGGATAAGCATCTGCGCCATGGAAATGAAGTTATTTATAAAGATAAACAGGGCACTGACTAAGGGATTCATTGAAAGCAGTATCTCCAGCAGCGCGGCTACTTCTTCAAACTGACCTTCCATGGTGTTGCTGATAGTTGCCGGGGCTAAAGGGGTCTGGTAATAGAAAAGAACTGCGCTGGTTGTGAATATAAGCGCGGCCAGGTAAATCCAGGATCGGTTTTCTTTTATCACAATTTTTGCCCGGGCGAAGATCATCTGAAAACCTGCTTTCTGTCGGGTGACTGTTCCTATAATACCAGAAGAAAAACAAGGGGTAAATATATGTACAGGTATGCAGAAATTATTATAGATCTGGTCAGCAATGCCATTGATCGTCCGTTCCATTACTCTATCCCGGCTGACCTGGCAGGTCGTTTGCAGCTTGGAATGAAGGTTAAAATTCCGCTCGGCAACCGCCGCACCGAAGGATACATCCTGCGTTTGCTGAAAAATACTGAAATAGAAAACCTTCGTGATATCATTTCTATAAGTGACCCGGAGCCGGTTTTAACCGCTGAACAGGTTGCCATGGTTAGCTGGCTGGCTAACCGCTGCTACTGCCGCAGAATCGATGCCCTTAACGCCATGGTCCCGGCTTCATTTCGCCAGGGTAAAAAACCATCCGCCCCCCGTCTGATCAAGGCCAAAGCCCCTGTTTCCATGGCAGAGCTTAACAAAACTCCGGCCCAGAAAAAAGCCATGGAATTTTTGCTCGAACAGGGTCCACAACCCCGTAAAAAACTGGAAGCACAGGGTGTTACAGCTTCAACCATCCGCAACCTCGATAAACGGGAATTAATAGAATATATCATTCCAGACCCGCAGGTAAAAAAACAGAAGCCGGCTTCCGGGGGCACCCAACCACTCAGGCTTAGTGAAGAACAGGCTGAATGTTTTAAGCTGATCAAGGAAAAACTTCAGCAGGGCCGCCCCCATCGCATCCTCTTGCATGGTGTAACTGCCAGCGGAAAGACAGAAATCTATATGCACAGCATAGATGCCTGTATAAAAGATAACAAAACAGCACTGGTGCTTGTCCCGGAAATAGCCCTCACCCCGCAGATGATCGAGCATTTTGAAGGGCGTTTCCCGGGGGAAGTAGCAGTTCTTCACAGCCGGCTTACCCCGGCAGAAAAAAGCCGTTACTGGTTCAGGATTAAAAAAGGTGAAGCCCGCGTAGTCCTGGGAGCTAGGTCAGCAGTTTTTGCTCCCCTGGATCGAATCGGGTTGATAGTGATTGACGAAGAACACGAAACTACCTATAAACAGGAAGAAGCACCCCGTTATCATGCCCGTGACGTAGCCTGGTGGAGAGCTCGCTACAATAAGGCCGTCTTGCTTCTCGGCAGTGCTACCCCTTCCCTGGAAAGCTATTACAGGGCGGTAGAAGGAAAAGATTTGCTCCTGGACATGCCGTCAAGGGTTACGCCTACCCAGTTGCCCCCTGTAACCATCGTGGATATGCGCAGTGAATTGAAAGATAATCATCGTCACATATTCAGTCGTCTCTTACTGAATGAGTTGGAAGGAGTTATCAGTAGAGAAGAACAGGCCCTTCTTTTTATTAACCGCCGTGGTTTTTCAGGATTTGTCCTGTGCCGGGAGTGTGGCTACGTAGTTCGCTGTCCTTCCTGTGATGTATCACTGACCCTGCACCTGGATCGTCAGCGAATGTGCTGTCATTATTGTGGTTATGAAGCGGAAGTGCCCCAGAGTTGCCCCGATTGCGGAGGTATTAAAATCCGCTATTTCAGTGCCGGCACGCAGAGAGTTGAAGATGAAGTCAAAAAACTATACCCGGAACTCTCAATAATTCGTATGGACAGCGATACAACTACAAGCAGGCAGGCCCACAGCCGGTATTACAAGCAGTTCAGGGAGCGTTCGGCTACTGTTCTGATTGGAACCCAGATGATAGCCAAGGGTTTTGATTTTCCCGATGTTACCCTGGTGGGAGTTGTCGCTGCAGATACAGCCCTTAACCTGCCAGATTTTCGCGCCCCTGAACGTACTTTTCAGCTCCTGACCCAGGTAGCAGGACGAACGGCGCGTGGTGAACGTGGGGGCAAGGTAATAGTGCAAACTTATCACCCCGGGCATTACAGCATTTTAGCTGCCGCAGATCATGATTATCAAACATTCTATAATGCGGAAATTGAGAACCGCCGCCAGCTTGAATATCCGCCTTTTTCCGATTTAATACGCTTACTGTTCAGCGGCAGTGATGAAAAAAAAGTTTTTGAAGCTGCAAACTGGATGACCTCTCTGATCGAACCTGTAGTTGAAGGCGCCAATATCCTGGGCCCTGCTCCGGCTTCTCTCTATAGAATAAAAGAAATGTTCAGAGTGCAGACGGTGATCAAAGGCAAAAACTTAACCCGGATCTCTCCCGGGTTGAAAAAGGTAATCCGGGAATACCACAACTTCAAACCGCCCTGGACCGTGCGTATGACAGTGGATTTTAACCCTCTTGTAGTGCTATAATTTAACAGTAGGAAAAAGATTGCTTTTTCCTCAGGAACTATCGACCGGAAAATCGGCGAAAGCGAGGTGTTGACCGGGTTCTACCCCGGTATTTATATGGCTTTAAGAAATATACTGAAAGACAACCATCCAGTGCTTCGCAGGCGGGCTGCGGAAGTTGTGAAGATTAACAGCGGTGTTATACGCTTACTTGATGACATGCATGAAACTATGCGTGAAGCCAACGGTGTGGGGCTTGCCGCTAACCAGGTTGGCGTATCGAAGCGGATTCTTATCGCTCTTGATGGTGATGACACTATATATGAGTTAATTAATCCACGCTGCGAAACTGCCGAAGGGGAAGAGCTCGGAGTGGAAGGCTGCCTGAGCGTCCCGCAAACATACGGCGAAGTGCCGCGGGCAACCAGGGTGGTTGTTACTGCCCTCGATCGCGAGGGAAAACCTTTCCGCCTTACTGCTGAAGGTTATTTGGCCCGGGTTTTACAACATGAAATGGATCACCTTGAAGGTGTATTATTTACAGATAAAGCAGTACGCCTGCTTGATCCGGATGATTTGCAGGAAGGGGAACAGTCTTGAAAAAACTGAGAATAATTTTTATGGGCACCCCTGATTTTGCCATTCCCTCGCTTGACCTGTTGCATATGACCCCACACAAAATAGCAGGGTTGGTTACACAGCCGGATCGAATCATGGGGCGAGGCCGCAACCTGCAGCAGGTTCCGGCCAAGGAATGGGCCTTGAGAAATCAGGTTGAGGTGCAGCAGCCCGAGTCTTTAAACGAACCGGCATTTCTGGAGTGGCTGCACGGTAAATTTCCAGACCTGATCATTACCGTTGCTTACGGAAGGTTGCTTACCCAAACCCTGCTCGACCTGCCGCCGCTCGGCTGTATTAATCTCCATGCGTCCTATCTTCCTGCCTACAGGGGGGCAGCCCCTATACACCGGGCAATTATTGATGGAGCTTCATACAGCGGTGTTTCTATTATTAGCTTAATCCGCGAAATGGATGCCGGAGACATAATAATACAGGAGAAAGAAGAGATCTCTTTTTACGATACTACAGGTATGCTTCACGACCGCCTGGCCGGACGTGGTTCAGCCTTACTGGTTAAAGCGGTAAATGCCCTGGCATCGGGAACGGCTTCTAAAACAGCACAGGATCCCAAACTGGTTACTTATGCGCCTCCACTCACCGCCCTTGATGAAAAGCTGGATTGGAACTGCAGTGCGCTTGAGCTTTATAATCGCATTCGCGGTTTAAACCCCTGGCCGGGAGCCTATACCATAATGCGCGACAAAAGGATCAAAATCTGGAAGGCTGCTCTTCCCGATATTGCCCCGCCAGCGGATGGTAAAAAACCGGGTACCATTTTAGCCGTGGGAGACAGTTCGCTTACTGTATCAACGGGCGCAGGACCGATTACCCTTTTGGACCTGCAGCCAGCCGGGAAAAAGACCATGGATGCCGGTTCTTTCTGCTGCGGTTACCGGGTTGAGCCCGGTGAGCTCTTAGGCGGAGAAGAATAAGCCATGGCTACCGGGAAGCAACATACCGTAAGGGCTCGTGAGGCGGCTCTAAAAGCCCTGGTTCGCCATGAAGAAGATCAGGCTTTTCTTAATCTTATGCTACCCGGGATAACCGGCAACTTACCGGATAAAGAGAAAGCCCTGGCAGTTCAGCTTGCTTCTGGCACTATCCAGAGGCTAAACACCCTTGATTGGGCCCTTAATATTTTTTCCAAAACAAAAACCGAAAAACTAACCCCCTGGATTCGCAATTTATTGCGCCTGAGCGCTTATCAGCTGCTTTTCCTCGATCGGGTTCCTGCTTATGCCGCTATTGATGAAGCAGTACGGCTGGCCCGAAGGTATGGCCATAAAGGAGTAGCCGGCCTTGTTAATGCCGTATTGCGCCGCCTGGAGAAAGAAAAAGAGTCACTGCCCTGGCCGAAAGCAAAGGAAAACCCGGTTGCTTATTTATCGCTTTACTACAGTCTTCCTCCCTGGCTGGCTGCCAAAACTATGAAAAGATTTGGTTTTAACCAGGCTGAATCATGGGCCCGGGCGGTTAACGTAAAGCCCTCCCTGTCGATCAGACCAAATTCACTGCGTACTGATCCCGGGGAACTGATTGGTACCTTAAAAAAAGAAGGGTGCCGGTCAGAATTAAGCCCTCTTGTTCCGGGAATGGTCAGAATATTATCTGGCGGTTTTTCACCAGCCGGTTCAAATGCTTTCAAAAAGGGCCTGTTTACAGTGCAGGGCGAGAGCTCTTCCCTGGTTGCCCCCTTGCTGGATGCGGAGCCAGGATCCACGGTAACCGATCTCTGTTCATCTCCCGGGGGGAAGACCACCCATATTGCTGAACTGATGAACAACAAAGGCCTGGTTAATGCCGTTGAACTCTATTCTGCCCGTATCAGGCTGGTTGAAAAGACTGCAGCCCGCCTTGGTATTGATATTATCAGGACGGTCAGGGGTGATGGCAGGCTGGCTGCTTCATTAAACCTGGGCAGCTCCTGTGCTGTGCTGGTAGATGCGCCTTGTTCCGGGCTGGGGGTAATCAGCCGCCTGCCGGAGATTAAATGGCGCCGCCTTCCGGGCAAGATTCCTGCTTTTCAGAAAGAACAGCTTACCCTGCTTTATGCTGCTGCATTGATACTGCCTTCAGGAGGCAGATTGCTGTATTCTGTATGCAGTACGGAACCGGAGGAAACAATAGATGTCGTCTCACTTTTTAACCAGAGTCATGGAGAGTTTATAGAAGAACCGGTTGCACCAAGGCTACCGGAAGGACTGCAGGAGAAAACCTGTCCCGGAGACTCACAATATATCTGGCCTCACCAGCATGGCCTGGACGGTTTTTTTATCGCCCTCTGGCGCAAAAGGTAATTAATCATAGCTGGTAGTGATCTTATTTATTGCCAAATCTTGCCTACCGGGCTGTGCTTTGCTATACTTGAAGAAGCTGATTTTTAAATGGTGGATGGAGGTTTAAATTTGCAGGTATCGGGATTAACAAACCAGGGTCTCGAGCGTTCCCGCAACGAAGACAATTGTTACGCCAGGTCGGATGGCGATCTGGCCTTGCTGGTGGTTGCCGATGGAATGGGTGGGCACCGGGCAGGGAATGTGGCCAGTTCCATAGCCGTGGAAATTGCAGAAGAGACATGGCAGGAGTTGGGAAAAGCTGCGCCTCTTCCTGTCGGTAAGGCCCGTAGCCTGGTCAGGAGTTTACTTGCCAGGGCAAACCGTAGAATCCTGGCAGAATCAGAAAAAAATCCGGATAACCGCGGCATGGGAACCACCTTAACAGTCGGACTTCTTTGCGGTAACCGGCTTACAATAGGTCATGTGGGTGATAGCCGGGCTTATAAAATATTTGACAATAATATTTACCTGCTTACAAAAGATCATTCCCTAATCGAAAAATTAGTCGATTCAGGCCAGGTCAGCCCGGAGGATGCACTGAATCATCCTCAGCGCCATGTTCTGACCAGGGCTCTCGGAGTTGGCGATGAACTGGAGATTGATATAACTGAGCAGGAAGTAGAGCCGGGTTCGGTTCTCCTGTTATGTACAGATGGTTTAACTAACATGGTACGCGACGACGAAATACTTTCTTTCTATAATGACAACCCCGATCCTGATCAACTCGGCAGCAGCCTGATCGACTTGGCTAATGCCAGGGGAGGGTATGATAATATTACCGTGGTAATAGCTGCGGGTATTGGAGGTTTACTCTCTTAATGGTCGGAAAAACCCTGGCAGGACGTTATGAACTGATAGAAAAAATTGCTGAAGGCGGCATGGCCCGTGTTTATCGTGGGCGCGATCTGCTGCTTAAACGCACAATTGCAATTAAAATATTGAAGGACCAAATGACTGGCGATGCTGCTTTTGTCCGCCGTTTTGAACGTGAGGCGCAGTCTGCTGCAGCTTTGTCGCATCCGCATATTGTTAATATTTATGACGTAGGCGAAGAAGAAGGCATCTATTTCATGGTTATGGAATATGTGGATGGGAAAAATTTGAAAGAGCATATCAGGGAAAAGGGCAAACTGCAGGCGTCAGAGGCGATTAAGATTACCCGTCAGATTGCTGAAGCACTTGAACAGGCCCACCAGGCGGGAGTAGTCCACCGTGATATAAAACCGCAAAATATCCTCTTTTCCCGGGATGGAAAAGTGAAGGTAACTGATTTTGGTATAGCCATCGCCGGGGATGGTGTTACGGTAACTGTAGGCGATCAGATCATCGGATCTGTCCAGTATCTTTCTCCGGAGCAGGCCAGGGGTGAACTGGCCGGAAAGCAATCCGATCTTTATTCACTGGGTATTGTCCTTTACGAGATGGTTACCGGAAAAGTGCCATTTAATGCAGAAAGTCCTGTAGCCCTGGCCATGAAACATATCCAGGAGCAGATAGTACCTCCGGGTCGCCTGGTCGATTCATTGCCGGACTCGCTTGAACAAATCATTATGAAGCTGGTCAGGAAAGATATTGCCGAACGCTATGCCACGGCCGGTGAATTACTTGAAGACCTCTTTTATGCTGAAAATAAGGGTACTCCGCGGGTTGCTCCCAAGCGGAGACGAACCAGCGTTGAGAATGATCATGATGTAGTTCTCAAACCGCGTGCCGCCAAGGAAGCTGTGCCGAAAAAACAGGTTTTCAATACCTTTAAAAGAAAATGGCTCAAACCGATCTTATTCTTTATCCTCCTTGTTGCCCTGCTTGTTGGCGGCGGGGTTGTAATCAGCAGCTACTTTTTTGTTCCGGAGATTAGTGTGCCCGAGGTGAGGGACATGAGTCAGAGCGACGCCGCTGCCGCCCTGCGTGAAGCAGGCCTGGTTCCCAACACCGAGATATTCTATATTTACGATGATGAGATACAGGTGGGCAACGTGGTTAAAACTGACCCGCCGGGGGAAAGAATTGTCCGCAAGGATCGCATTATTGATATCTATGTCAGTAAAGGGCCTGAATTTATAGTTACTCCCGATCTGATTGACCGGACCGAGCTGGAGGCAAGGGCAATATTAGCCGATCTTGGTCTGATTATGAGCCCGGTGAAGGAATATAATGATGACGTGCCCGAAGGGCTTGTCTACCGGCAGGTTCCGAGTGAATCATTTCCCATCTCGCCCGGTGATGAAGTAGTGGTCTATGTCAGCCAGGGGCGCGGACCTTTTAAGTTAGCTGATCTGGTAGGTTATTCGGAAGAAGGAGCAATAAAATACCTGAAAGATAACGAACTGGTACCGATTGTCCGCTATCGCTTCTCAGTTGGTTCAGCCGGTCATGTGCTTGAACAGGCGCCGGAACCGGGTGCTGAAGTTCTGCCCGGGCAGTTTATCGATCTGGTCATTGGAGAATAGGGAGGTTTTATTTGCTGGAAGGAAGAGTGGTCAGGGCAGCAGGAGGTTTTTTTACCGTTCTTGCTGACGATGGCATCAAATACCTTTGTCGAGCCAGGGGCAACCTGAAGCGTGGTCAATCTGCACTGCTGGTTGGCGATAAAGTTACTTTCAACCCCGAGGTTAATCAATCTTCTCTTTCCAATCCGCAGGGAATTATTGAGCAAAAGCTTCCACGCAAAAACCGTATTGACCGCCCCCCTGTTGTAAATGTAGACCAGCTAATTATAGTAACTTCACAAAAAGAGCCCTCCGGCGACTGGCAGCTGGTTAGCCGCCTGTCGGTGATAGCCGAGAGAGAAATTCTGCAGACGATTGTCTGTATTAATAAAATTGATCTGATAGATCAGGATGAAGTAAAGGCAGTACAAACCCAGCTCGAACTATATCCTTACCCTCTGCTCTATACAAGCACAAAGTCTGGCATTGGCATTGAAGACCTTAAAGCTGTTTTGCGCGATCGTTGCTCGGTATTTGCCGGCCCTTCCGGGGTAGGCAAGTCTTCACTGCTCAACGTTATTCAACCGGGCCTGTCACTCCAGACAGGAGAAGTCAGCGAAAAGATCAGGCGGGGCAAACATACAACCCGACATGCTGAACTGCTTACCCTGGAAAGTGGCGGTTCCGTGGTAGATACTCCCGGTTTTACCCGGCTGGATTTTCACAATATCAAACCCACCGAGCTGGCGGCTTATTTTCCGGAGTTTGAGCCACTGCAGGGCTGTTGTAGTTTTCGTGACTGCAGGCACCTGACTGAACCGGGTTGTGCCGTTTTGGATGGGATTGGAAAATCTGTTAACCCGATGCGTTATGAACATTACAAATATTTTGCCGCTGAAATCGGCAAAGGCGAGGAGGATTACCGATGACAGTTAAAGTAGCGCCATCTTTACTATCTGCAGATTTCAGCAAGTTGCGCGATGAAGTGGCTCGCATTGAGGAAAAAGGCGCCGATTGGGCACACCTAGATATTATGGATGGCCATTTTGTACCGGCCATAACCATAGGGCCGGTTGTTGTAAAATCTTTACGCCCGCACACTGATCTGTTCATGGATGCTCACCTGATGGTTAGCGGCCCGGAGAGCCAGGTTGAAGCTTTTGTAAAAGCCGGCGTTAATCTTCTGACCATCCAGGTCGAAGCCACGCAGCACCTTGATCGAACCCTGCGTTTAATCAGGGATGCAGGCATCAAGGTGGGAGCTGCACTAAACCCGGCAACACCGGTTTCTTCCCTGGAGTATGTCTGGCCTCTGCTGGATCTTGTTTTGGTGATGACGGTTAATCCCGGTGCCGGTGGACAGGCATTTATACCGGAAATGCTACCCAAGATTCGCTGTTGTGCTGAAGAAGTTCGGTCACGGGGTTTGGCTGTGGAAATTGAGGTAGACGGTGGGGTTAATCGTGAAACAGCCCCCCGAATAATCCAGGCTGGTGCGACTGTTCTCGTTGCCGGTTCAGCAGTTTTCAGCGCTCCCGATGGCATGCAGTTGATTTCGGATTTTAAAAAAATGTAAGGCCGGGCGGAAAAACAAAACCGGGAAGGTTGGTTGGTTCAGCGCAATTATTCCAAACAGGGAGTAACTCTATTTGAAATATGTAGAAAATGTGTTATAATTCTCTTAACCGTTATCTTCAGGGT
>CAYMIW010000041.1:0-26959 GCA_964390725.1 uncultured Syntrophomonadaceae bacterium
TTTTCTGCTGTTTGCGCTTCTGTGCAATTTTATAAACCTCTTCGTCTGCCCTGGCTGATACTACAATAATCCTCATAGTTACATCATCTCTCTGGAGACGGTAAACTACCCGCAGCCCAAGTTTCTTCAGCTTAATCTTGCAATAACCAGTTAGTTGCGCAATCTTTAAGTTACCTAAAGGCTCGCCATAACCACCTTCATTTTGCGGCAAAGGGTTCTTCGCGATCCGGTTTATTTTCTTCAAAACCTCTATACGCTGACTATGATCTAACTTTTTTAGATCATCGAGCGCGGCTTTTAAGTATTCAACCGTCCACATTAACTGGCACCCGCATTAACTGGTTGTTGTTTTAAGCTCATCTTCAGTTATACCCAGCTCCTTCATTGCTTCTTCGGCTGAAACGAAATCCGACTCACATGTCTCTTTCAAACGCTCTTCCGCTTCGATTAAAAGACGGTAGTCTTCTAATGCCTCCTTAATTTCTTCGAATGCCTGCGGTGACAATAAGATGCATTCAGGCCGATTATTCTTAAATACAATTTTAATTCCATCCTTGTTAACTTCTTTAAAAACCTTGCCTGCTTCTCCTCTGTTAAAGCGTGAAATTGAGACGCTGGCATTTACAAACTCTGCCGCTGCAATAGCGCCAACCATTTATAAACCCTCCTTGTTAAATACGAAGCCTCTTTCTATCTATAAATACACTGTAATATATATCAGTAAATTTGTCAATAATTTATATGATATATCTACAACTTACCAACGCTAATATTCAATCACAAACGCAGGGGGTCAGGTCTTGAATTATCACTTTTCTTTCCCCCGCACAATCTTACTCACTGTTGTATAGTGGACTCCAATCGAGTCAGCAATCTCCTTCAGAAAATTTTCATATTAATTGTAGCGTTGAGTATAGATGCCATTTAGCTGCCGCATACCATATGAGAGGTTAGCGTCCGGGGTTTCAATAAGCAGGTGATAATGATTGTTTATTAGACAGTAGGCGTGACAGTGCCAGTTGCGCTTTTTAACAACTTCACTCAGTAGATTTAGAAATACCTTACGATCCTGATCATTTTCGTAAATATTATTCCTTGCGCTACCACGAGAGGTAACATGATATACTGCGCCTGGGTACTCAATCCGTAGAGGTCTGGCCATTTTTGAATTCTATTATTTCAAATCTTATATTTCAAGACATGACTCCATTTCTTTCCAGGTTGTATTTCATGATGCTATTCCCATTCTTTTTTCTTGCCAAATCTTTACTTGTTAAATGAACCAATTTCAATCAGGTTTCCTTCCGGATCAGAGATATAGCATGTGCGTTGCCCCCACGGCTCGGTAGTAGGCTCCAATATAGGTATTGCCCCTTTGGATACGACTTCTTTAAATGTCAAATCAACCGCTTCATAGTTATCGACGCTTAAGGCAATTTCATAATGCCCATTAATATTATTCGCATAACCAAAGGTTCTGTTTGTCATCTTCTCAAAGTCTGTCCGACGGTATAATAAAAACAAGGTTCCATCCTTGACCAAATAAACATTCGACGCATTTTCATCTTCCCGAATTTCAAAATTCAGAATATCCCTGTAAAAGCGGACCATCGTTGCCATGTCTTGTACGAAGATCCCAAAACCATCTAATTTCATAATGTGTCAACCTCCAATCAAACTTGATTTAAATTGATAAGCGCTCACCTATTGTCGTTACAAATTTCTCCACCCCTTGGTCGATAGTGTCTATCAACGAGGCTTGGTCCTCAAAATCTGGTTCGGGTGTCAAGATGCACTCAATTATAGCATCCGGATTATTGATATCATGAAATAGATTTACATCACCTGAAATATCACTGTTAAGTAAAGATATGTAACTTTTTGCAATATCTCTGTTCCGGGCAGAAAGCCAAACTTCAAAGTTTCCTTTTTCGTGCAGGTAGACTATGGCTATCTTAAGCCCCTTACCCTTTAAGAGCTTTGTTGTTAATGAAAAATATGACATATCCATATAACCCTGGTATATGCCACTTGTGTCGTAATGCGGATATTTTTGAATGAAATCAGCCCGCAATTTACCAATGAACTCCAGTATTCCTTTATATGCTAGCTGTATTTCTCCCTGCTCCAATTGGTAAGTGTAATTGCTTATAAGCTCATTTAAAGTTTTCATAGATATCCTCTCCGTCAAATTCAATCAATTTCCTTTACCCTGTTCTTTCAATCTCGGAAACACCCGTATTCTAAGAATTATATTCTTTTGCCTGAGTGGCTTCTTAAAAATTTCTCAGCGTTTTTTGCCACCGCTTTTCGGCGACTTCCTAGTTGTCCTTCTGCAAAATTGATCATCGCAGCTTGATTCCCTGAGAAGTCAAAATAATGCTCAAAGCATTCCAGCACCTGCCCACATACTATGCAATTGCACTCAGGCGAAGGCTCGCCTTTATTCAAATAAATATTTTTTGGCACTTCTAATAATCTCCTGGTGATGTCACTTTCCAGTTCAGGCTTGGCAAGTACAATTTTCCATGCATTGCCAATAACATTAGCTGCCGTAATCATCTGTGGATCTTGAATCAATGCAAAATAGTCCTTATAGATGGCCCCAAACTTATTTTCATAGTCGACCGCTGAGAGATTAGAGAGGGTCAGGATTCCGTCCCATTTAATGAAACTGTTTTTGTGATGGAGCCATTTGAAAATATCCTCAAAGTAGGGATAGATGAGTTCTGGTTTTTGCTCACTCACCATGCGAATGATTTTTGTACACACATATTTAATACTGGATGTCTCTGTTAAGACAATCTCAAACAAGGAGTTTAAGACTGTTGTATCTTCAATGGCTTCATCGATTAATAGATTCAAGTCCGGTTTTGCTTTTAGACGATTTATCAGTGTTTCTTTATCCATAATACCCCTGTCTTTCAAATTTTTTGTTTAATCTTGTTATTTTCTTTTTCCTGTTATCGAGATAAGATTCAGATACTTGCCATTATCGGCTTTCATCATGTCTATATCCTGCTTTGCAATTGGATTATCGGCAGCAAGCCAATCATTCCACGCCTTGTCAGTGCAGTCCATTTCTTTGATCATAAAGTCATCTAAATGCTTTTCAAGAATTTGTGTCCACCAATCAATGCAATGCAATGTAGCAAAACCCTCGTCGTCTAAAAACGGCTTTAACTCATAAGGTATGATGCCGTTCAATTCCTGCTTTGTACCGGGAATGGCAATTGCAACCGGTGCGCCCTTTTTTATCAGCGATTTCAAATACTTTTCAAAATAGTCATCTTTGTTTCCGTAATAGTGGTAAGAATCAACGCTTATTAGTGCATCGAAGTACTCGTCTGCAAAAGGCAACTCCACCGTTGCATCGGCATGGATAGGGATAACCAAGCCATCAATACCCATTTGCAGAAACCGCTTATAGTTATCGGTAGCCGAAATCCATAAATCAACAGCAAATGTTTGTACGCCGTATTCTTTTGCCAGAAACACCGAAGTTAACCCCGTGCCGCAGCCCAGATCTAAAACACGCATTCCCTTCTTGAGCTCAATATTTTGGGTTATCTCGTCAAGCATAAGAATTGCGTTTGGACCCATAAAATTTTGCGATAGAAAGCGCTTATCATACTTTTCTGTACGATAATAGTCATACATTATTCTCACCTCGTAGATCACGTATAATAAAGTGCGCAAAATCATAATAAGATGAAGGGAAACCATCAGTTTCTACGAATTAGGTAAGTGACTAACAAACCTGAGAGGAGTTAAGATCTGATGCCCCCCCTTAATTCTACTGGAACACAGGGGACAGTTCTTCTGTGTTGTTTTTCCTTTAGCAACTTGATTATCTCATTTCTTTTTTGTTTTAGTAAGTCTGGATTTCTGCGGGGTTCTTTGCATTGGCGATGCTCTCAATCAGTGCTGTAGCCTCAGTAACGTTCAATTATGCTCCATCATCATATTCTAAACATCAGGCAGTAAGCATATATTTCATATATAGCTCCGGTAAGTAGCCCAACTATACTGCCAGGGATAACTGCAAGCATTCTTTTATTCATTGAACGCTATCTCTATTTTTGATTCAATATAATTTTACTCTAAACCCTGTACTTACCTTACCCCGCAAATATAGACACGGCAGATAACAAACCATTATTTGTCTGCTACTTAAAGCTTTTTTCAATCACCTTATCAAATCTACTATCCATACAGACACTTAAATCTGTCGTTATAAACCTGCCATTATAAAACAAGCTGAAAATCGTTGCTGGTGTTGGTGAAGATTGTGCCTGTTCCATCGTCTCCAGTTTAACTCTCTTTAATGGCAACCCTCTTTTTTCTGCAGTTTCAGTTAATGATGCATTAACATGATACTCCGAATATGGACAACGATTTGAATAGTAAACTACTAATCCATTTTTTTCCTCACATTCACCGCTTTTCACCGTATTCCTAAATCTTGGATCTTTCGCCTTTGGATTTAATTTATTAACAAGTAAACTAAAACCTGATGGCAGCTCCTCACAAGTATTAAACCCTTGTCTCAAAAGCCATTTTGCATCACTCATAAAGTGAAACTTCTTTGTTCCAACTACTGTGACCAACCCTTCTTTCTCCTTTGCCTTAGCATCTTCAATGGCAAGCCTTAACAGCTCTTTCCCATATCCTTTTCTATTGTATTTTCCAGATACCCAAAAGCAATTAACTAACAAATAATTTGGTGCATCAGTTGGAACCCAGCCATTTTCTGCTGGTCCATATTCTATAAAAACTTTAGCCCTGGCATCTATCCTACGGAAAACATATCCATTGTCAAACTCCTTTTTCAGCCACTCCTTTTTTAACTCATAGCTGTCCTTACATTTCTTATCAGAAAAGGCACAACAAATATGTTCACTATCGATGTTTCCTTTGTTAAGTGTTATTATCTTTTCCATTGTTTCACCTCTTGGTTACTTCTTCTTTAACAACAATCTATATTCCAGTTACCCTGGTTATTAATACTACTTAACAGGCACCATTACATAAAGCTCAGTTTGGCTTCGATAATATTCAAATTCCCCTGCTCCAAGGCTTTTACTCTTATTTTATCAATAACGATTGCGTCTACTGGAAATTTTTGTTATATATGCCTTGACCAATGATTGAGTGTTGCTTCTAAGCGTTTCAAAAGATCATCATACGTTATTATATCTATGACATTACTGTATTTGCGTTTTATCACTTCAAAATCTTGATGCTGATCTGCTGAAAGTTCATTATCACGCCCCATAATAATTATAGCCTTAGAGAAGAATAATTTGAAGAATCTCCTCTTGCCACTGTCGCTCAGTATACTTCATTTCCGTTTCAACCGGCTCACTTCTAAAGCGATCCTGAAATAGGTGGCCGTTTCTACTGTATTTCCAATTGTACCAATAAACATAGCTTGCACCTAATCTACGAAAGGCTATACTTAATGGTTCCTCCCCCTCTTTCATCAGTAAATGAACATGATTACTCATCAGGCAGTAAGCATATATTTCATATCCGCTGATAGCGTTATAGGTTTTAAGTATTTCTAGGAAGTATTGGTTATCTTCATCATCTTCGAAGATCCTTTGTTTATTGATACCTCCGAGGATTATATGGTATATACCGGAGCTACTTTTCTTTCTCGCGCTTCTTGGCATGTAATCACCCTATTTAACAATTACAGAAAGGTAACCTTAATTCAACACAAAAGAACCGTTCCCCTGTGTTTCAACAGGAATGAAACCGAATATTCTGTGTTAGACGCTCTTGCTGAACCACTAGAGTTCCTTTATGAAGATTAGCTCTAAGGGTTCTTTTGGGAGAGTTAATGATCCTTTATCAGCATATCCCAATTTCCTGTAAAAGTGTTGAGCTTCTTCATCTGATTGAGAGGAAGTCATCACAACTTTATGTTTTTTCTTTTTCATTTCAGTTTCCCAAAATTGCACAATTTTCTTGCCGACGCCTTTACTTTGATATTCTCCTTCTATGAAAAGCATATTCATAAATGGAATTGAGTCCCAAAACAACCCAAACCGTAGCCATCCGATAATTCCACTCTCTGATTTTGCTAAAATAATCTGTTTATCAGCAATTTTCTTTTTAAGGGTAATAGCATCTATGTGATGGTCTTTTTCTTTTAGCCACTTAAAGTATTTTTGGGTGGCGTAGGTAAAGGTAATTTTCATATTATTTTTCCTCTTAGAATATAATCAATTTCAACTGCTATTGATTGTTGGATAAGCAACGGAGGCAGTGGTAATTGTTAACTTTATAAAGTAGCGACAGAAGCAACTTTTTTATTGCTGCACCATTCGTTGCATTAATTAATCAACACAACAGAACCGTCCCCTCGTGTTTATACCCTCGTGTTTAAAGCATTACAAAAATGCTTTTCATTCTGCCTTATTGTTTCTTTTCCCACTTGAACTTTGCCGCAGCATCTTTAAACCCTGCCGATAAAGATTCCCAGGCCCCATCAAAACCTTCCTTCAATGACTCCCAGGATTCTTCATTTGCATCAGCAATTTCTTTTATTTTTTTCCTTCCTTCTTCCACCTTACGTTCCAGGACTTTAATCTGATCAGGCATGTTTTCCATAGCCCTGGACCCTCCAACTTTTGCTTTTTCTTTCAGCTCTTTTACTTCTGCAAGCCATTGGTCCAGTTGCTCCTGTAAATACTCAAGATAACTTTCTTTATCACTCATTTTCACTTCCTCCTTTACACAACATGCTGATATTCAAACAAAACAGATAACACAAGGACAATACAGTTTTCCGTCCCCTCGACATTTTTTGATACCGCTGAGGACATTATTGTGCGTTGATGGGGTCAGGTCTTGAAATATCACTTTTCTTTCCACCTTATAATCTTACTCACTGTTGTATAGTGGACTCCAATCGAGTCAGCAATCTCCTTCAGAGAATTTTCATAAATATTATTTCTTGCGTTACCACGAGAGGTAACATGATATACTGCTCCTGGGTACTCAATCCGTAGTGGTTTGGCCGTGCTGGAATTCTATTATTTCAAATCTTATATTTCAAGACCTGACCCCACCTTGTGTTAGCTCTCTATTACGGGGCATACACCTTTACCATGTCAACCCTGGTAAAGGCCCGGTCTATAGTGGCAATCGTATCAATACCATTGTTTAACATAACGGCAAGATGAATAAGATCACGTGGCGACAGGCCTGCAGCCGACTCAGTTTCAGCAAGCAGCCTGGCCTGATTCACATCCCGGAAAGTAACAGGCATAACATTACCATCCATTATTACCGAAAAAAGATCAAAGACCTGAAAACCCTTATCAATCTGGTTTATATGATAATAGCGGTAAAGTATTTCCTGGAATACCTCGGAATCAGTATATGCTTCCAACTCACCTGATGCTGCCGCTTCCAGAACCTTAAGGCAGTCATCCTTTAGAGTATGTTCCTTACCAGCTGCATACATCGGTATATTTGTATCGATAAATATTTTCATCAATCTGGTTTATATCCTTCTTCAATTTCTTTCTTCATTTCATCCCAGGCAGCTACAGGTGCCTTAAGCTCTGCCAGTTTTCTCACTGCTGCCAGTTTTTCTTCAGCAGAAACAGCGCAATAGCTGTCTATTGCCTCACGTACTATTCCACCAACTGAAATATTCCTTCTCGCCGCTTCATCCTTAAGTATTTGTAATTTTTCAGGAAGAAGTCGAATCTCGAGCCTGGCATCTAAGCGATTTTCAGACATTAATATCATCCTTACGTAATATTATTACGTAAATTATACCGTAATTTCAATATGCAATCAAACTTATTTTTGTATTATATTTTCAATTACCACCATATAATCTATTTAGATTTTAAATTGATAAGCGCTCACCTATTGTCGTTACAAATTTCTCCACACCTTGGTCGATAGTGTCTATCAACGAGGCTTGGTCCTCAAAATCTGGTTCGGGTGTCAAGATGCACTCAATTATAGCATCCGGATTATTGATATCATGAAATAGATTTACATCACCTGAAATATCACTGTTAAGTAAAGATATGTAACTTTTTGCAATATCTCTGTTCCAAGCAGAAAACCAAACTTCAAAGTTTCCTTTTTCGTGCAGGTAGACAATGGCTATCTTAAGCCCCTTATCCTTTATCGGTTTTTGTTTTATCTTGTTATTTTCTTTTTCCTGTTATCGAGATAAGATTCAAATACTTGCCAAGGTTATCTGACGTTGTCAAACCCCCGTCCCCTGTGTTACCAAGAAGTAATATTTATTTTTCCTTATAGCCATTGATGATCAACACATGACTATTATTATCTTGATCTATAATTTCTATCCCCTTAAATAAATCCATATCATCAATTTCTTCTTTTGTTTTCCCCTCAGTAGTAAAAACAAATCTTCCACTGATTTCAAGATATGGCCTATTCTCATTTACTATTTTAGACTCATGAGGTCCGTTTTCTACCAACAACTCCATATAGTCTGGATTTACCAGAGGCTGTTGCGCATCTATATTATTGATATCTTCTACAGAACCTGTAATAGTCATTTTGTAAGTAACTATAGTTTTTTCAAGACCACTATTATCAGCAGCGCCATAAGCTACCGAACCGTTCATTACATATTTTTCATCGGCTTTGTCTTTGTTGCCATTAGAACAACCAAGCAATATAAGTATTAAGATGCATGCCAGTAATATTAAACTACTTTTTCTCATAATTATACCTCCACCTTATGCAAAATACCTGTAATTCGCAGCCCGGCCTCAGTTGAACTTAAACATTTTCCTAATGCTTTAAATGGTTATCATTTGTCAGCCTGGCTCGCATCCCCAACTGCACCCTTTACCATAATAAGGATACCAGCTAAAATTAAAATGGTAGAGATTATAAAGAATACACCCAAACCCATGCCCTGGCTAATATCACGGCTAAAAATAGCGTACCAGATTTTAAATCCAACCCAGGAATTCAGAGTAGTTGAATATGCACCTGCAGCAATTATTATCGCTGCATTAATTATTGCGCCACACAGGGCAATAAACCCTCCGGCAATTACCTGTTTCATTTGAAGCGCCTCCTATCCTTGAATGCAGTTCTTATAATATATCCTTAATCAGGCTAACAGCATTTTCAAGGCCGGTTTCTGCGCGGATTAATTCACCGAGCTTTGCCGATTTTGCCTGCATTTCTTTATTATTCACAGCCTCTTTTAAAGCTGCGGCCAGGTTATCTAAAGTTGATTGGGTCAGGTCTTGAAATATCACTTTTCTGCAGAATTTGTTCTCAGCTCTAAGTAATAATTTTATATTTCAAGACCTGACCCCATTTCTTTCTATGTACAACAATACCCTTGCAATACATATATTTTCGATGACAAACTTTGATAATTATTGACAAGCTTACCAAACAGTTTTACTATATACATATAAATGCATATAGTTGTAAAGAATTTATCAATGTATGTTGGGGGAACTGATATGATTAATAAGCAATTTTTTCTTAGAGGCTGATTATTTTAAAGCCCTCGCCCATCCAACACGTATTTAGATACTGGAATTTTTAAGAACTGGAACTTTTAAGAACCGGTGAATAATTTGTTTGTGAGATAACTCCCGTTTTAAACATTATTCAGCCTAATGTTTCTCGCCATCTTGCGATCATGAAGAAAGAGGGGCTGGTCCAGTCACGAAAAGATGGCCTTAAGGTAATTTACAAGATTAGTGATCCTAAAGACTATACTCTTATCGATATAACAGCAGAGCTAATCCGCAATTTTCTGGAGGAAAAGTCTGTTATGGCGAAGTAGATTATATTTTCCATTTCCCGGGCTTTTTCATTTGTACTGGAGGTCATTGGGTTGTCAGTTTACTTTGATAATGCCGCTACATCTTACCCAAAACCTAAAGTTGTTTGCGAGGCGGTGGATTATTTCCAGCGCTGCGTAGGAGCTAGCCCAGGGCGTGGCACATACCAAAAATCGCGTGAGGCAGATCGCATTATCTTTAAAACCCGAAATGCGCTGGCCAATCTATTTAATATTCCTGATCTTTCACGAATTGTGTTCACTGCTAATGCTACAGAATCAATAAACCTTGCCCTTAAAGGCTATTTGCAAAAGGGAAATCATGTAATCACTACTGCTATGGAGCACAATGCAGTGTGGCGCCCTTTAAAAACGCTTGAACAAAGAGGTGAGATTGAACTCAGTCTCCTGAGGTGCCCTTTCGGTAATGCTTATAACCCTGAGCAACTAACGGAACTAATTAAAAGTAATACCGCTTTGGTCATAATTAATCATGCTTCAAACGTTACTGGAACGATTATGCCCCTGAAAGAAACCGGTAAGTTATGCAGAGAGTTCAATCTTCCCCTGCTTGTTGATGCCGCTCAAACAGCCGGAGTATATCCAATTGATGTTCAGTCAATGGGAATCGATCTGCTCGCTTTTACAGGCCATAAAGGCTTAATGGGTCCACCGGGTACCGGAGGGCTCTATATCAGAGAGGGCTTAGATTTAGTACCGCTCAAAGAAGGAGGGACAGGCAGCGAATCGCTGCTGGAAGCGCAGCCTGCTCACCTGCCGGATCGTTTTGAAGCAGGCACCCTTAATGCCCCGGGCATTGCCGGTTTGGGAGCAGGTGTGCAGTTTATACTCGATCATGGATTGGAAACAATCAGGCAGCACGAGGTTGAATTAACAGAATATACTTTGGAAAAGCTTAAACAGCTTCCGGACCTCGCCATTTACGGTCCCCGGGATGCCCAATCAAGAACTGGCGTAATCTCATTTAACTTTACCAATATTGCCCCGGAGGAAGTAACTTATGTTTTCGATGAAGTATATAATATTATGGCTCGTTCCGGGCTGCACTGTGCTCCACAGGCCCACCGGGCGATTGAGACCATAGAGTTTAACGGGACGGTACGCATCAGCTTTGGCTATTTTAATACTCAGGATGAAATAGATATTCTGATCAACGCTTTAGAGAATTTAGCCAATGCCTGAAAGCAGGGAGGTAAAAGCAGGTGGAAAAGAAAGTATTTGTTACCTTGGATGATAAGGATCAGGTAATGCTGCAAAGTATCTGTATCGATAAAGATCCAGAGGAGGCGCTCTATTTTGTCCTGAAAAGGATTGCCCCTAAACTCCACAAGCAGGTTCCCTGTATCGCCCGGGAAGTGATGAAGACGTGGAAACTCTAACAATGTATTTACAACATATCGATATCTATCATACATCCCCTTGCTTTGCAGAAGCAGGCAAGATAAGAGTCAAGGCACGACTCTCGCACGATGTAAGCGAGATTATGCCCTACCTGAATCGTGTGATCAAAAACGCCAACTATAATGAGCATGCGCCTAATTTGACCATGTTTAAGGAGTTTCGCATGATCACCCTTGAACCGCAAAATCTGATTCTGATTAAGGCCCTTAATGATACCGATGCCCGCCAGATTTTAGCCTGGTTGCAAGATTTAATCAACGAAACTGCTGAGCGTAAGGCAGAAATTGAACCACTCTACGCTTCAAAAAAGAGGCCTCACCCACTGCAGCTTTACAGATGGTTGCCGCGCATCAACTGTGGGCAGTGCGGAGAAAAATCATGCCTGGCCTTTGCATCCTTGTTGTCAATAGGTCAGCAATCGCTAAGTCGTTGCCTGCCGCTCTTTACTGAAGATTATCAAGAGCAGATGTCTGTGATGATCGATCTGGTAGATGCTCTGGGCCACGATATCTCGCAGTTTAAAGAATCAGAAAGGAGTTGAATTAATGGATTGTCCGACCTGTGGATTGCTTGACAAACAGGATTCAACCGATTACTGCCTGCGCTTCAAAAAAGTTGTTAAAGATTCGAGCGCTGGTGAGAATTGTATCTATTACTTTAAAAAACAATATGAAGATGGTGAACTGCTTTCTCCGCAGCAGCATCTACTGCTGCAGAATCAGGATCAAAGAAGTAAAAAAATGCAGGGCCCGATGCGCTAACCTGTAAAACAAAACACAGGGGGTCAGGTCTTGAAATATCACTTTTCTTCCCCCCGCACAATCTTAATAACTGTTGTATAGTGAACTTCAATCGAGTCAGCAATCTCCTTCAAGGTATATCCATGTTATTGTAGCGTTGAGCATAGATGCCATTTAGCTGCCGCATACCATATAGAGAGATTAGCATCCGGGGTTTCAATAAGCAGGTGATAATGATTGTCCATTAGACAGTAGGCGTGACAGTGCCAGTTGCACTTTTTTACAACTTCACTCAGTAGATTTAGAAATACCTAACGGTCTTGAACATTTTCATTGATATTATTCCTTGCGTTACCACGAGAGATAACATGATATACTGCTCCTGGTTACTCAATCCGTAAAGGTCAGGCCATTTTGGAATTCTATTATTTCAAATCTTATATTTCAAGACCTGACCCCATTTCTTCCGTCCAGCAAGACTGCGCAACAAATCTGTGATCTACATAAAGAGTGGTTGGGTTACTTCTGGGACCATTACACAAAAGAAGCGCATCTTGGAGTGGCGCAGACATATGTCGAAGACCCTCGCTTCATAAAGTACTATGATTCCATAGCTGTAGGATGTGCGGATTTTTTATTTGAGGCAATTAAAATTTATTGTGAATAGACAAAATCCTATTATTCACAAGCTTCTATGTACTGCCTGGCAGCCATTACTTTTACACCTTCTAATTCAAGCTTTGCATTCCATTCTTCAATGGTTTTTTCAGCGTCTTTGGTCCATGTGCTATGTGCATCACTCAGCAATGTTACTGTTAAACCTTTTTCCATTCCATCCAAACAAGCAGCCTGAACACAACCATTCGAAACCAGCCCTGTAACAACGATGCTCTTAATATCTTTATTACCCAGCAGCTTAACAAACTCTTTTTCATTAAAAATGCTGCTACGTGATTTGTTAATAACTATGTCTGTGGTTGAAACTTTCAAGTTGCTGTCAATTTGCCAGTCAGGTGTGTTGATCTTAGAAAAACTTTTATTCGTGTGTCGGACAAAAATAACAGTACTATTTTTTGCATGAAAAATTTCTAAAACAAGGTTTATATTGTTTATAAGTTTTTCTTTGTTTAATACTTGCCGCTTTAGCAAACCAGTTTGCATGTCAATTATGATTAATGCTGCATTATCCATCACACTCCACCACCCGCAATATTATACTATATCTTTAACACGGCAAACTAAAGCAACTCAATAGAACCCTACCCTGTGTCCCCCCTGTGTCAAGAAGGATCGCTCATGCTATCTTACCTGAACTCAATGTAACAAACAGTTTATAGCCAACTGAACAACCGCCGCCAACAAATTGATGCCGTTGTGTAATATGATTGCAGGTATCAGGCTCCCTGAATAACACGAAGGTAACACGAAGGGACGGTTCTTCTGTGTTGTTCTTGTAGCAGATCATATTCCCCTTATAACCCCAAAACTTACACCGGTTAACCTTTCAATTTGCCTTATTGATAAGCCTTTTTCCTTTAGCAACTTGATTATCTTATTTCTTTTTTGCTTTTCATAGGTCTGAATATCTCCGGGATTTGTTACATTGGCAATGCTCTTAATCAGTGCTGCTGCCTCAGAGTCGTTTAATCTTGCACCATCATCATATTCTAAACATCGATCACTGTTTTTTTCCTGGTTGAACTTAACCAGCATTCTTAATGCTTTATTGGCCTCCTCGGAGAACATATTTAGAGCAAATTTTGTATTGCAAATAACAGGCTTTTGGCAGTATTCCCGGTAACTGCTCCACGGATACTCCTGAATGTCTTTTACAATTCCTGCTTTCAATGGATTCTGATGAATATACCTCATTACAGTTAAAAAATATTCATCCGTTTCAACTGGTTCACTTTTAAAGCGATCCTGTAACACGAAGGGACGGTTCTTCTGTGTTGTTCTTGTAGCAGATCATATTCCCCTTATAACCCCAAAACTTACACCGGTTAACCTTTCAATTTGCCTTATTGATAAGCCTTTTTCCTTTAGCAACTTGATTATCTTATTTCTTTTTTGCTTTTCATAGGTCTGAATATCTCCGGGATTTGTTACATTGGCAATGCTCTTAATCAGTGCTGCTGCCTCAGAGTCGTTTAATCTTGCACCATCATCATATTCTAAACATCGATCACTGTTTTTTTCCTGGTTGAACTTAACCAGCATTCTTAATGCTTTATTGGCCTCCTCGGAGAACATATTTAGAGCAAATTTTGTATTGCAAATAACAGGCTTTTGGCAGTATTCCCGGTAACTGCTCCACGGATACTCCTGAATGTCTTTTACAATTCCTGCTTTCAATGGATTCTGATGAATATACCTCATTACAGTTAAAAAATATTCATCCGTTTCAACTGGTTCACTTTTAAAGCGATCCTGAAACAGGTGGCCGTTTCTACTATATTTCCAATTGTACCAATAGACATAACTTGCACCTAATCTACGAAAGGCTGTGCTTAAGGGTTCTTCCCCTTCTTTCATCAGCAAGTGGTTATGATTACTCATCAGGCAGTATGCATATATTTCATACCCGCTGATATCTTTGTAAGTTTTTAGTTTTTCAAGGAAGTATTGGTTGTCTTTATCATCTTCGAAGATCCTTTGTTTATTGATACCTCTGAGGATAATATGGTATATACCGGAGTTACTTTTCTTTCTCGCGCTTCTTGGCATGTGATCACCCTATTTAACAATAACAGAAAGGTAACCTTAATTCAACACAAAAGAACCGTCCCCCTGTGCTTTTTCTCCACCTGACCTAATGAATTCATATGATTCATTTTTCTCCTGATGTGCGGTATGCAAGGGTTAGATAACTCAGTAGCAACCTCGTTAGGGATAATTATTCTTCCCGGGTAAAGCCTCAGCAATAAGTTTTCCTGATTCACCCACAAAAAAGAAGTAAAACAGTCGGTATCAAAAAACAGCTTTTTCGTCATATTGCTCTTCCCCTGTTTCGTCTAAGCCATAAACAATATCGCTTCGAAAGGCATCAAGTAAAAGTTCTTCATATTTCCCCTTAGAAATTAAATTCTTTTCTCGTAATTCTTCAGCTATTTTTATATACTTGCCAAAGGTCATATACTGTTTTTCTTCCCGTGGAGAAAAATACAGTTCAGTGCTGTAGCCATACTTTGCAGCTGAAGAAACTATTCCGGTTTTCATCTCTTCTGCTTCTTTATAAGCTAAATAGCCATCATCAACCAAGCGCCACAATGTCGCCTGTCTGCTCAGCCTAAAATACTGTTCAATTTTAACTATTTCTTTGCTCCCTAACTTGCGGCCAAAATTTGCCTTGATAAAGCTGCTCAAAGCCTCGTAAGGAGCTAAAAAATAGGAAGCAAATAAATTCGCCTCCTTTTCCAGCACAACGACCTTTTTCTTATTTTCTTCTTTGGTGCATATCATTCCGGTGATGTCATCATGATAATATAAATGACATAATTCGTGTGCTGCCGTAAAGCGCTGGCGCCCCACGGTCTGTGTTGAGTTGATACCAATAATTTTATTCTTTTCATCACGGAAGCACATCCCGCTTACCCGATCACTCATGGGGAAAAATATAACCGTGATCTCCTCTACTGAACAAAGCAGGGAAAATATATCTACGGGGGAGTAAACATCTTCACCAAACCTTCTTCTCAGATCTAATGCCTCGGCATTAATCTGTATTTTTTCCTTCATCTGTTTGCTCCTCCCAGCAACCTTTCCATATAGCGTAAATTTGCAGCAAGCTTATTAATTCTAGCTATAGTCTCTAAATCTTTAGCGGCAACTGAATTTGCGCGCAAAGCAATGGCTGGTGATTCATGTTCGAATTTCTCGTCAACAAAACAATCCAACGAACAGCCAAAAAGATCAGCTGCTTTTTGCAGGGTATCCGTTCCGAACTGACGCTCGTTTTTTTCAAACTTTGAAATATAGCTCTGATCAATATCCAGATATTCAGCTATTTGCGCCTGGGTTAAACCGCTTTGTTCCCTCAGTTCTTTAAATCTTTTACCAGCTAAAGTAGTATCAAACACCAACCTCACCTCCTTGTTAAGTACATTATAAATCACTTTTGTCATATTTTCAATAGCATTAACCTAATATTTTATGACACATAAGTCTCTTTATTATTCACTTAATGACCCCTTACTGTCTCCAACCTGATTTGGTCGCCGGCAGTTACTTTCTTCCACAGTGCGGGATCTCCACTAAAACGCCCAACCAGGTTAACTGGGCTGGCCGGTTTAATTTCAATAACAGTTGCGGCGGGGGGTTACCAAAAAATATGCAGAAGCGGTGAGCAGTCAATTCTTCCTGGGGCAAAAGCCGAAAAGACAGTCATAAATCGACACGAAAGAACCGTCCCCCTGTGTTTCCCCCTGTGTTTCTTCACACGAAGGGACGGCTGTGTTTCTTGTGCCTTTAAGCGGATTTTATTTTACTTATATCAAAAGGCGGGATTAGATCTCTAAACTGCTTATAATCGATATATCCATCATGCAGTAATCTGCCAACTATAATATACGGGGCTACACCAATTTTATGAGAATAATTTATGATATCTTTCTTGCTCTCGAAGTTATATTTATCCAAAAACTCTTTGTAACGTATATCAGGAATAAGATAACTGCCTGCGATAGCATCCATCTCACCTTCCTGACCTTCAAAGCATATTTTCGATTCTTTATTTCTTGTACTCAGCAAGTGTGCGATCTCATGAAATAAAGAGAACCAGAATATATCTGACCTCTTCCCCCGATCGCTAGCTGCTATAATTGCCTTATCACCTCTCCATATGCTCGCGCCACAAACATAAGTTTTTGAAAGGTACTCAACTAAAACAACAGCCACACCACAAGTAGCAAGCAATTCCTGCATTTTCTTATATGCATCAGCAGGTGGTTCCAATGTTAAAGATCGAAGATATGGAATTGCCGACCGGATTTTTCTCTTACTGTATTCTTTTGTTTCAATATTGAGCCCTTCTAATTCAACTTTTCTTAACCAGGCTAACAGAGCATAACCTGAGGTTGCATTGATCTGTTTGTGTTTTCTATAAGCAACTTGATACGTATTCGGTATTAGATTCAAGTGGCCGACACCAAAAAAGTTCTTTAGAGCTTCAACCTTTTTTATCTTATCACCGGTCTGCTCAACCCAGCCGTACTGACTCATCTCTTTATAGGGTATCAATTTGAGTATAGATGTCGAATCAGCTAATTCATTCTGTTTTTCCAACCTTATTTTGTTCAACTGATAAATAGTCTCAAGTTCCATCCAGAATTCAGCGCTGGGACCAATCACAGATTCGAGCTTTAAAGCTGTATCGTGGGTGATCGGGGCAATTCCGTTAAGGACATTTGATAAATGTTTTGCAGAAATACCAAGCCGGGCTGCCAGTTCTTCCTGGTTCATGCCTAAATAGATCATGTTTTCCCTGATGGTTTCTCCGGGTGGTATAGCAACGGCAGGGGTAAAGTTATTTATGTTTTTGTTTACCATGGTAATCAGTCACCTCTTCTATTCTCACAATTCTAATGCAAGAAAGGTTTGCAAAATCGGCATCTTCTTCTAAGACAGGAGTAATTATGAGCCTGAAAGGATGAATCAAATCTATTGCATATTCGTTTTTTCTTGCCCCTTCAAGCTTATGAAGCCTAGCCGCCGGAATCTTGGCAATGTCATTCAAAGAATTAGCCGCATATAATTCAGATACACGTTGCGTGAGCTTATTTCCAATTCTCAGACCAAATTGTTTCTGGGCTTCAGCAGGCACTTCACATTGTTTTTTAAGTTTATTAGTTTTAAATCTTAACTCCATTGTAAGGCAACCCTCTTATTTTGTCAATTATTTTTTACCTATCAGGTTATAATTTATAGTACTATAGAAAAGGGGCCCTGCTTGCCAGTTGTCAAGTATTCATTGACAACTGTTCAAACTCAGATGAGGACAACATGGCATATCCCAAAGCTTCTTTTCTTCCTTGCGCTTCTTGACATATGATCACACTATTCAGCGACAAAAGAAAGGTAATCTTAAAACAACACTAAAGAACCAACCCTCTGTGTCCCGGGGCCTACCCCCATCTTTTGTTTAGTTCACACGCTCTATTTTAAAGTGTGCCTCGTGGCACACAACAACCGTTCCTCCGTGTTCTATTCCCTTACTGCCTCCAACCTGATAGTGTCGCCGGCAGCTACTTTCTTCCATATTTCTGGGTCTCCGCTGAAACGCCCAACCAGGTTAACCGGGCTGGCCGGTTTAATTTCAGTGTCAGTCGAGGCAGGGGTCTTACCAAAAAATATGCAAAAGCAGTTGCCATCAGGCCAGTAGGCCAAGTCACCCTTCTGAACAACACTGACTGCATTCTCGTAGCCCGTTTTAACCGGAATGGCAAAGTAAATTTCATCGCCCCAGGTATTTGCCGCAGCACTAACCGGCAGTGCTTCCCAGATAAGGGCTGCAGTCTTGCTATCATTTAGTTCCGCCTTCATCTGCACTGTTTCGGTTATGATCATTATCTTTTTCGACACTGCCATTCCTCCTCGGTCAAACCCCTGGCCTGTTCATAGTAATCTAAAATCTAGCTGAGTATAGCTGCTAAGACAACACAAGAGAACCGTCCCCCTGTGTTTTGAAGACCCCAAAGAGCACTTGGGGGACTGCCCCCAAGCCTCTATGGTACTGTTTAACAAAAAAAGTATGCCTGCTTTAACCGTACCTATATTGTAGCGTGTTTGGGGGTCAGCTCAAACCGCCCCCCTGTGTTATTTAGTTCCGCCTCCATCTGCACTGTTTCGGTAGTGATCATTATTTTTTTCGACATTGCAATTCCCCCTCGGTCAGGTTCCCGGCCATAGCCTAACAATCTAAAGCATCACAGTATGAAGTTGGCGATACAACACAACAGAACCGTCCCTCTGTGTTTTCGGCCTGATAACTCCCATCTACCAACTTCATCCAGTCGGTTATCCTCCTGAATGTGGTATAGGTGTTAGGCTGGTGGCTACCCTTTGCCTAATCCGGGCTCTTGCCGGCAAGAACTGCCAAGCTTCGCTTGGCGCACCCAAAACCTGACCTCATGCTTACTTTTTCTGGGCTTATCGCTTATAACCAATAGTCTCACCAGCTTTCAAGGTATATGCAGACGTTTATCCAGTGTTCCAAGATATTATGAAAATATATTTGGAACATGGAGGGACGGCCGTCCCCCTGTGTCCACAACACAAATGAACTGACAGTCTGTGTCGCCCTATGTCCTATGTATTACTATTTTAATGATATAGAAAAAGTTGGATTAGCTAAAATAATTTCAATAATATCAGAAAAACAGGAAAGAACATTGTATTTTGTTATAGGTGCATCGCCAGGATGCCCTGAATGACATCGTAGTTCAAAGCAACTTGATAGTCTTGTCTTCTGATTACTATCAATCATCTCCATGCCTTCAAGAATCCATAAAATATCACTATCAAAAATCATTTGTAAATCATTTATTGACTGGACATTAAATGTTTTATTAAAATTCTTAAATCTACCTTTTGTTTGTGTTTTCATCACCTCTGAAACCTTATTGAATTTGTCAAACCCCTTTTGCTCAATCACTTTATGTATCCGATCCATTGCTGCACACCAAACCAAAACAATCGATGCCTTTAAAAAGCCGTACTTCCAACACCCAAGAGATTCTCTTAAGTATTCGTTATCATCTTTGTCTGATATTTTATCTAACATAGAAACAACTTCATCGTTAAATTTATTTTCTACAGAAGTATTTCGATCTACTGAATTTATTTGCATATTAATAATTATGTCTTCTCTAAATGATTTACATATAGAATCAAACTGTGCAAGGTACGATGTTTTTCTATTGTTATTACCAGACAGCTTCAATAAAATTTTAAATGCACTATTATACTTTTCCAAAACTTCATTTTCTAACCCAGATTGAATTAGGGTTTTTGCAAATTGCTCAAACCATGTTGAAGAAAGCTGTTCGATTTGACTTTTTAATTCTTTATTTATTACCTGAACAGTTTCTACATCAGAAACATTTTTATGTAAATCTTTAATTAAAATAAAATAATCTTTTAAATTCTTGATCAAATCATTCTTAGCCATTGTTAATTATCCTCTGCTAAATCAATCAAAACCTTTGCAAGTTCTTTTTTACCTTCAGTTGACAATATGTAATCTTTTGTTTTTTCATATTTATCTTGCCAGTTTTCAAATAATGAAGAGTAGATCTTGAAGTTTTTTGTAAAATTAGCAGAATCATAGCATTTCATAAGATTACATCTTGATCTAACTACTTCACCTTTGAAACGCATTTCTTCATCAGTAAACGAATTTTCAAAAGCTGTTAATAATGCCAACCTTATTTGGCATTCGCTCATTTTTGTACTTTTTAATGACTCATATAAAGGAAGTAGTTTTTCATCTTCTTTATAATACAATGTGTTAACAATATCCATGGTTATTTTATTGCTCTGGAGAAAACGTTTAACCTTAACATGAAAATCTTTTTCTACAATTTCTTCATCAGCTTTTAATGATAGTTTTCCATTTTGCTCTAATTCTTTCTCTGATATAATATTTTTTTTGGCGCTTTCGACAATAGGGTTGTCATTTTCATATAAATTGAGATAGTTTTTAAGTAGTAATTCAAAACACTTTTCTTGTAAAGCGATCGGGCACTGATTAACAATCTCAATAATTTCAATAATCTCTGCCTTGAGTTTTTTATACATATCTTTCCCTCCTAAGTTTATTAAAGAGTAAAGGGTCAGGTCTTGAATTATCACTTTTCTTTACCCCTTGCGTTACCACGAGAGGTAACGTGGTAAACTGCTCCTGGGTATTCAATCCGTAGTGGTTTGGCCATACTGGAATTCTATTATTTCAAATCTTATATTTCAAAACTTGACCCTATTTTGTTTTCATTTAATGTACCCTCCTACTGCATCCAACCTGATCGTGTCACCGGCAGCTACTTTCTTCCATAGTTCTGGAGCTCCGCTGAATCGCCCAACCAGGTTGACCGAGCTGGCCGGTTTAATTTCCGTTTCAGTCGAGGCGGGGGTTTTACCAAAAAAAATGCAGAAACAGTTGCCTTCAGGCCAGTAGGCCACGTCACCCTTCTGAACGACACTGACTGCATTCTCGGGGTTGGCCTTAACCGGAATGGCAAAGTAAATTTCATCGCCCCAGGTACTTGCTTCAGCACTAACCGGCTGTGTTTCTCAGATCAAGGCTGCAGTCTTACTGTCATTTAGATCCGCCTCCATCTGCACTGTTTCGGTAGTGATCATTATTTTTTTCGACATTGCAATTCCCCCTCGGTCAGGTTCCCGGCCATAGCCTAACAATCTAAAGCATCACAGTATGAAGTTGGCGATACAACACAACAGAACCGTCCCTCTGTGTTTTGGGGCTCAATCCCTTCACTTTCGTTACGGCCTGATAACTCCCATCTACCAGCTTCATCCAGTCGGTTACCCTCCTGAATGTGGTATAGGTGTTAGGCTGGTGGCTACCCTTTGCCTAATCCGGACTCTCACCGACAAGAACTGCCAAGCTTTGCTTGGCGCACTCAAGATTTGACCCCATTTCTTCGATAACTTGATGAGTTGATATATTGTGTTGGTAGATCTTAGAGTACTTTTTTCCTAATCTCTTTTTTCCCAACTCCCAAAGTTAATCCTATACCATAGCTTGAAGTTGGAGTTCTATTTCTTTCTCGCAATATCTCTGAAACAAACCAGTTGGGCAAATAGAGAGAGCTGGGCCATCTCATTTTTTCGCGTTGAATAATAGACGTTAATAATATAAATATTAACGCTGGTAATATAAAAGCAACTATAGGAAGAAGTAATACCCAAAGAGACCAGCCACCTGTTATTAAATGAAATAGATATATTGCAACAGCTATTGCAGCAAGCTGTAGCAGTATATATACTATACAACCTAAACCAGTTTTGATAGTATTCTTTTCTATATCGTCTT
Source organism: uncultured Syntrophomonadaceae bacterium (assembly GCA_964390725.1). Taxonomy (GTDB): domain Bacteria; phylum Bacillota; class Dethiobacteria; order DTU022; family DTU022; genus JAABTH01. The sequence continues at coordinate 22,034 of CAYMIW010000041.1, forward strand.
TTAGACATATTCCTTGAGGCATTCCAATAATAGTACCTGCTATATTTATTTTAACTGATTCATTTTCTGAAAGAATACGAATCAATGCACCGTCTTCAAAGTCTAAAAAATCAAAGAATATCTTACAGGAAGTAACCCCATTTTCTTCTAGAAGGCTTCCTAAATAAAAATTATTTACACTTCGTGTTAAACCAATACATGATATATCTAGAACTTTGTTACCGTTAACCTGAATTATTAAAGGGTCAGAAGATGCAATATCATCACTTTTTATTGGCTCTTTACCGAGATTACCTATGCGAAGAAAATGTAAGTAAGCTCCCTTTAGTATTGTCGGCTTGGAACCTGGATCTTCATACATTAATGATAATCGCTTTTCGCTCGAATCTGAAAGAATGCTCGCAATAGCTACTGGATGAGTTAGATCATAAGTTAATTTTTTTTCACGATAATTTTTTCTGTCAATCAAGTAATAAATGAATGCTGTTATCGACGCTAAACCTGCGACAATTCCTATTATAGTTATATAAGTTTGCATTTTAAACTCCTCAATATCAGCCCTAAAAGCAAAGCATATTGCGCTATAAACGGAATAATTATTTTAATAACGTGCTGCCTCCTTTATTAATAAATTGAAGAATCCTAAGATATATGTGCAACTTAATTTAGGATTGTAGCGTAAATAAGCGGAGCTGTTGGCAACTGATTTAATGTTAGGCCTTACCCTTTTGGAGGGTATGGATCATTGCCGTGGCTATCTTTCTTAGCAATACGGCCATCTTTGTTGTGGATAATCAACTCAGTTTTCTTATTCTTGCTTATCTGACGAGCGCGATCAACTGCATCATTTTTATTATCAAAATTCTTTGTTGCCCTCTTGGCTCCTCCTTTTTTCACATCCCAGCCCCCATTTGGATTTGGTACAACATGTGTGGTTTCTCTACTCACTGTATTCTCCTCCTTGTACAATATAGTTATTAATTTAAAGCCTATCTTAGATAGTTCTTTGACAACCACATAGGAATTCTGATGTTTTAAGGATAAATATTCTCGTAGGCAGGGGGCTTCGATCGACCTCCTTGAGGAGTGATACTGCCTCGATAAAAAGAGTGAAGCCCCTCCCATACGAGAGGACTCGAATGAGCACGTTGTTGATACAGCTTGCTGTATGCTCCGAGTAACGGGCAAGGTTGGGTTTCGTATGGGCTAAGCGGGAACCCTGCCGAATCATTTAAAGAGAGTAGAGAGCATTATGTATTACTGTGGAATCGATATTGCCAAACACCGTCACGAAATGGCTGCATTGGATGAAACCGGTGAATCTGTTTTAAGCATGCATTTTGCTAACACTCAAAAAGGTTTGGAAAAACTACTTGATGCTTTAGCCTCTTTGAAAATTGAGCCTGAAAATATTTTATTCTGCATGGAAGCAACCGGCCATTATTGGTTAGCGCTTTACTGTCAGCTTAAAGAACTTGGTTACCAGCTGCATGTGATCAACCCCATCCAGTCCGATGCTTTGCGTAATCTCTATGTGCGCAAAGCAAAAACCGACAAAAAGGATGCGCTGCTTTTAGCGGATTTGGTCAGGCTCGGCCGGGCACCGGTAACCCAGATCGCTTCTGAAACAACTCTGAAGCTGCAAACTTTGTCAAGGTTGCGTCTGGAGTTTGTCCACCAGGTTGGCGGGTTAAAAAACAGGGTATTAGGGATCTTGGACCGCATCTTCCCCGAGTATCCGGAGTGTTTTTCCAATGTCTTTATCCGCACTTCCAGAGAATTACTTAAAAGTTATCCCGAACCGGAGCTGCTCGCTGAAGCTGATCTTTCAGAGTTAACTGCTTTTCTTAGTCAGCATTCCCGGGGTAGGCTCCACAAAGACCGAGCCGAACAAATTCAGGCCTTGGCTAAAGGCACCTTCGGCATTCGACTGGCTCTTGATGCTTTCACCCTGGAGCTTAAGCTCTTAGTAGAGCAAATCGAATTTATTGAAGAACAGGTCTTTATCCTGGAAGAGGCGATTGAACAAATTTTAGAAGAGTTCCGAACCGACCCTGGGCAGCCATACCGCCATGTTCTAGAAACTATCCCCGGTATCGGCTCGGTCCTTGCCGCTGCGATTATCGGAGAAGTTGGTGATATCTCCCGCTTCCCCAATGCCAAGGCTTTAGTTGCTTACGCCGGACTTGATGCCACGGTTAAAGCATCTGGCCAGTTTGAAGGAACCAGGAACCGCATCTCAAAAAGGGGTTCATCAACTTTGCGCAACAGTCTCTGGCTTGCTGCGGTAACTGCAAGACGGTTTAACCCCGAACTGAAGGCTTTCTATGAGGCAAAACAAGCCCAGGGTAAGCATTCCGGGGTAGCTACCGGTGCAGTGGCAAGAAGGTTGGTCCATTTAATCTACTCTATCTGGAAGGATAACCGACCTTTTGAGCCTGATTACAAATGGAGCCCACTTAGTGGTAATGAATAATCAGAATCCCTATGTGATTGTCAAAGAACAGGAAAACTTTTGCTTTACTTTTCATAGCACGTCTTATATATTATTATCCATTAATTCGAAGCAACTAAGCTTTCTGCAGACTTAGTAACAAATTTCTCTGCTTCAGCCCCCTAAAACTTATAATTGTTAAACCCATGCCCAACCCTTCATTGATAAAGGGAAAGCTTCATTGACTGCTGTCTTGCATTTATCGCCTTTGACACAAACCCCCCGTTAAACCTTGTCAGTTTAGAGATTTGCCTTGCTAATGAACTATACTGTCATAATCTTGCCACATAAATATCCCTGGTTTTCCTATCAATCTTCGACCATTTTGTCCAACGTCGCTTATTTTGGCTATGCTTTCTATTAAGTCAGGACTGACCTATTAATCAGTCAAGATATACTTCTTACCTACACTCTACCTATGAAAAGTTGTCAACAACTACTTCCTTTAGATATTTGACATTTTATCATCTTTTTTATCTCCTGCTTTCGGGTGATCACCTCCGCCACACCATTCCCCTGTAGCAAGCCATATTTCGTAAAAATATAGCCATTCAATCGTCCATGGGATAATAGTTTTAGATAGATACTTGTATGAGCTAAACTCTTGATAGCGATACAAACATAAGCGAACCATTTTCTTTGCTTTATCAATCTCGAAAATGTGGGGGAAATTAGAGTCATCCAACTTTTGCAGTTTATCTCCTATAATCCAGACCTTCGGTGCCCATCCAAGTTCCCAAGTTAATGAAACAGTGTACTCCTGTGAGATTGGTGTAGGGCGAACTTTACCATCCCATAACAATTTCTTCCTTTTTTCAATATCACATTCTCCCTCAGGGTATGCAGAACGTAGTGCTGCTGCCTGCTGAATTAATTGTATCTTTTTTGTTTTTAGGTATCTTTTATTTCTTGCCAAAAAATGTATGACCTCCTACTTTAACAGCACCATCACATGCAGAAGTAGTTAATCCTCCTGTCAAGCCAGACACATATAATTTCCCTTCTTCTCGATCTGCCTTAGTTTGATATCCCAAATCTGAAAATGATTTTCGTACTATGTTGCTGCCGAAGCTACACTGCATTGATTCTATAATGTTATGTAGGCCATATTCACCCAATGGTGCAATCAGTATATCTTTCTTGGCCTGACCCAACCATCGAGCAAATTCTGCTTGCTTGCTCGGCTCAGTATTCCACTTTTCAGCAAAGTTTTCTTCGGGCATAGCTGGATTTTCTATCCAGCATTCTCCATCTCTTACCTCAATATGTTTTTGCATGTTGTTAAGGATACTATTTAGCGCTTCAAAAACATTATTCTCATTGTTATAAGCATGAGCCGCAAGTGTAGTAATAATGATAGAAATCGGTGCATTATCTTTTTGGGTTTGCGGTGCATCTTGATACATGAGAATTTTATGCCTTTTCAACAGTTGAATGGCTCGCTGTAATGGTGTTTTCACTACGTGCATTGGAACCTCTGAAATATCCACTTGCTTTTGAGCTGAAAACGCTTTTCTGGCCTCTAACAACCTGACCTGCATTCTTAGCTCAAACCATTCATGATACTTGTAAGGGTTGCTATACTTTGGGATATACTTAAGGGGGGCAATTCTATGGGTAAACCTTATATTTGTTTGATACGGCTCTAAGTAAACTGTTTCTTTTGGTGAACAGGGTAGTATATCCATGTGGAATTCATCATAATGCAAAGTCCAGCAGCGTTTTCCTTCATTTTTATCCAACATAACTGCGTATCTATCATGCTCTTTAAGCCGATTGCCAATAATGTTTTTAATTTCGTATTCTGATGCGCTATGCATATCTTTCAGCAAACAAACAAGGTCAATGTCATAGTCATCCTTATCTGACAAAGGTTTTATAACAGTCCCTAAAGAGAATGACCCTTGTGGATATATTTTCAAATCGGAAACCTCTGAACAATCTCCAAGCCATCTGCCAACAGCATTATAACTATCGATTGCTTTATCCCGCATTGTATCGGAGATATCTATGTTATCTGCAATCTTTCGTAAATATTTACTATACTCTTGCTCTCTATCAGTCATGTATACCCTCCATTTCGCTAATAAACAGAGTAGAAAACCATCCTTTCGTTAGGCAATTTCGGCCATAAGCCATTGTTAGAGAATCGCCGTTTATAAGTTACCGTCAAGCTTCAATTGAAACCGAAGATGTAGCAGCTATGAGTCAGGCAACTTGTACGTTTGACACACATTCCAGCCGGATTATTTTAGCCCTTCTCTGTATCTATCCGTGATTGTCTGCAAATCAGCTCAACTTATTAACTGTAATGGTATTATATGTGGCCTTATCATAAACATCATTTTCCTCTCTTTATCGCTTTTCATTACAATCCTAGGGTCGTCAACCTTTTTATAGACAATTTGCTAAGCTACTGCAGCCAACCTCTC
>CAYMIW010000042.1:0-26366 GCA_964390725.1 uncultured Syntrophomonadaceae bacterium
CTTTTTCAGGGCTCGTTTTCAGGCAATCGCCGGGGAGGAAGGCCGCTCTCGCTAAGGCTAATTGCTATTAACAGGAAAAAAAGATAAGATGAACTTGAAATTATAGGGGCACTTTATAAGTCGGGTCAGGCAGCATGGCAACCCGGCAAAGCCCGGCCGGGAGGCACGTATTCTTGTTAACTTCAGCACTGAGAATTCTGCTTACCCGCTCTTTTAAGCCTTTTGTTTTTCATAACCGCTTTGCTTCAACCCTCGACTATCAATCGCCGCGTGAACTCGGGCTTTATGTTCATATCCCCTTCTGCCGGTCTATCTGCAGCTTTTGCCCATACTGCAAAGAGCTCTATGATCAGGAAAAAGCTGCGCTTTATCGGGCAGCCCTCCTGCAGGAAATCGACCTGGTCTGCCGGAACAGGGCAGGAAAAAGGGAAGCGACCAGTCTTTATTTCGGTGGAGGAACACCGGCCCTGATGATTGACCACCTGGGAGAAATTATCGAACATTTAGGTCGCTATTTTTCGATCACGGGAGGAATTGGGGTAGAACTGCATCCAGACAATATTAACCCGCCGGAGCTGCGGAAACTTACAGCGGCCGGGGTAAATATGGTCAGTGTGGGTATACAGTCTTTCAACGACAGCTGTTTGAAAAAGCTGGGCAGGAGCAGTGATAACTATTCAGACAAACTTAACCTGATCAGGGAAAGCCGTTTTCCCGTGGTTGATGTCGATTTAATTTTTGCCATCCCCGGTCAGACAGGGCAAACTCTGACAGACGACCTGGCGGAAGCTTTTCATTGCGGGGCAACCCAGGTTTCTACCTATCCCTTTATCGATTTCACCTATACCCACAGTGCATACAAACCTTTGACTGCATCGGCAAAAAAGCAGATGCTGGCAGAGCTTGCCCGTTACTGTCGGGAAAATAATCTGGAGAGAACCTCGGTATGGACTTTTGCCCGGCCCGGCTCGCAAAAGTATTCTTCTGTAACCAGGGAAGCTTATCTCGGCTTCGGTCTTTCTGCCGCCACCCTTTTGGAGAACAGCTTTAAAATAAACACCCATTCCCTGCAGGCTTATATTAAAAGGGTGGAGAGCGGGCTGCTGCCGACTTCGTTAACCCTTGATTTTACCCCGAGGCAAAGGGCGGCATATCACCTTTTCTGGAGCGCCTACGGCCTGAAAATCAGCAGGGAAAAATTTTATAAAACATTTGGGTCAGAAATTGAGCAAATGTTCAGACCCGAGCTTGGCCTGGCTGCCAGACTTGGTTTTATCAACAGGTCTGGTGACAGTTACCTGCTAACCGATAAGGGCATTAACCTCTACCATAATATTGAGCAGGTTTATACCGGGGCCTATATCGATAAGATGTGGAATGTCTCCCTGCGCCAGGAATTCCCGGAAAAGATTGTTCTGCGTTAGCCTGGCGGTATAACTATCCACGGCCAGGCAGCAAAAAGCAGGGGCGTTATAGAAACCGGCCCTGCTTTACTGTCCAGTTACCTTATCCAGCCTATTCCAGGCTGCGAGAAGCTACTACGTCGATCCCGCTGCCGAGCAGGTCGCTGATGATTACATCTCCCATTTTTACCGGCCCCTCAATTTCAACTTCCGCAATTTCTTTGGCGGCGTCATAGATCAATTTTTTCGGGATCGGTTTGCTGGTTTTTACCGGCAGCCGGGGTAGCGCAGTTCCTTTAATAGCAATAGTTGTGGTGAGGGTCCTGGTCGGGTTGGTGAATTCCTCGCGGGCATAATCACGCCCTTTTTTGCACTGGTGTCCGCGCAGGGTAAACTCTTCGGGCTCGCCGGTTTGTTGCGAAACGAGCATTTTGCAGCCCAGTGGGCAGAGGATACAGACAATTTCTTTTTCATTGTTTTTTTCTGTCATTGCTATTTCGCCTCCCCGGATAGCTCTACGCTTAATTCATTAAAACTGCTTTCAGGCAGTTCGCTCTTCTTAATTTTTATCACGACCATTTCACCGGGGGTAAGAACTTTTTTCTTCACCGTTTTCACCGGCTGACCATCTGCCTTAACCAGCAGGGCTGCATTTTCGTGGTTACCCTTAACCCGCATGTAAATTTCCAGGGTATCACCCATCTGATCTGGCCGGACCAGGTGGGGAACGATATAGCCGACGCTGTCGAGCGGCCTTGTTTTAAAAGCATGTTTTTGTTGTCCGGGGCGGTTGTTTTTAAGATAAGATGCCGCCCCCTTGCCGGTTTTATAGCTTTCATCGGTAACCCAGTCAACCAGGTCGTGGACGTGAACCACATTGCCGCAGGCAAAAATCCCTTCCACGCTTGTTTCCATTGCTTCATTAACCACCGGCCCGCCCGTATGGGGATGAAGCTTAACCCCGGCACTCTTGGAGAGCTCATTTTCGGGAATCAAACCTCTGGAAAAGAGAATCGTGTCGCATTCCAGCTCGCGTTCTGTGCCGGGAAGGGGCAGCTTGTTTTTGTCTGTTTTCGCTATGGTGATTCCTTCCACCCTGTCCTTACCTTTAATATCAACTATGGTATGTTCCAGCAGCATTGGTATATCGAAATCCTGAATGCACTGGACAAAGTTACGGACCAACCCTTCAGAATATGGCTTACGTTCAATAACTGCAACCACTTCGCCGCCTTCCAAAACAATACGCCGGGCCATGATCAGGCCGATATCGCCCGAGCCGAATACTACCACTTTGCGCCCGACCATGTAACCTTCAATATTTACAAAACGCTGGGCTGTGCCGGCGGAAAAAATGCCGGCCGGCCTGGTTCCGGGGATGTTAATCGCTCCCCGGGTTCTTTCCCGGCAACCCATGGCCAACACTATGGCCCCGGCCTGGATGGAAGTTATACCGTCGGCGGTGTTGATATAGGTGATAGTTTTATCCCGGCCGACAGAGAGAACCATGGTATCAAGCTTGCAGGTAATTTCTTTATCTTTTAACAAATTGATGAAGCGTTCGGCATATTCAGGTCCGGTCAGTTCTTCCCGGAACTGGTGCAGGCCAAAACCGTTGTGAATGCACTGCTGCAGAATACCACCCAGCTCATGGTCCCGTTCGATAACCAGGATGTCTTCAATTCCGTCTTCGCGTGCCGCTACTGCTGCAGCCATGCCGGCCGGGCCGCCCCCGATTATAACCAGTTCATATTTTTCTTTAACCTTATCTTCAATCTTAAGGTTGGAGGTGGGGGGAGGGCATTTGCCGACAGCGCCGGTATCTCTCTGCTCTACCATTTTACCCTTGGTAGTTCCGGTCAAAATGTATGAACCGGGGTTATCTTTTTTAATCTCCGGCATTTCCCTGCCCAGTTCGCGGGCAAGGATCTGCATAACCCGCGGGCCGCAGAAACCACCCTGGCAGCGGCCGCCGCCGGGCCTGACTCTTTTTTTAATCCCGTCCACTGTCCTGGCCCCGACTGGTCCGTCAATTGCCCTTACTATTTCTCCCTCGGTTATGTTTTCACAACGGCAGATTATTCTACCGAAGCGGGGATCTTCGGCAATCATTTTTTCCCTGGTTTCTTCATCCAGCGACATGAAGGGGGTATGATTCTTGGCCCGTGCCTTGAAACTTTGATTTGCTATAAAAGGCCCTATCTTTTCCTGCAGCAGCCCGGCTACGTAAACAGCAATGGCAGGCGCTGCTGCCAGTCCCGGGGATTCAATTCCCGCTACGTTGAAAAAACCGGCTGTAGCGGCTGATTCTTCGATTATAAAATCGCCGCGATCTGTTTTAGCCCTCAATCCGCTGAAGCTGGTTATTACTTCTTTAAATGGCAGGTTCTTTTTAATATTTTCGGCATTCTGACGAACAAACTCGAGCCCTTTAGCTGTTGTCTGCAGGGCATCTGCTGAATCGACCGTTTCGGCATTCGGGCCGATAATCAGGTTGCCGTGCGCGGTGGGGGAGATTAAAACCCCCTTACCAGCCTTGGTCGGGCAGGGGAATAGAACATGCCTGGCATGATGGCCTGTTTTTTTATCCAGCAGGAAATACTCACCACGGGTCGGTGTTATTTTAAAAGAAGGTGGGTTGATCATCTCATTGATCCGGTCTGCAAAAAGACCTGCCGCGTTTACCACGCTGCGGGCCTCTATTGTTTCCTCGCCACAGCTGATCCGAAACCGGTCGCCTTTCTTCTCTATAGCTTTCACCGGACAATCAAGCTTTATTTCGGCCCCGTTTTCAACTGCGCTTTCAGCCAGGGCTATGGCCAGCAGGTAGGGGTCGGTGATAGCTGCGGTTGCTGCATAAAGAGCCCCGCAGGCTTCATCGCTTAAGTCCGGTTCCATGTCATGCAGTTCTTTTCTACCCACTATTTTTAACCCGGGAATTTTATTTTCCTGACCACGCTGGAATAATTCCTCGAGAGTTTTCATTTCTTCTTCGCAAAAAGCGATCACCAGTGAACCGATCCTGTGAAAAGGGACATCCAGATCTTGGCAGAGATCTTTGAAAAGGCGGTTGCCTTCCCCGTTAATACGGCCTTTCAGACTGTCCGGTTCCGGGTCGAAACCGGCGTGAACTATGGCACTGTTGGCCTTGGTGGTGCCGTTGGCTACATCGCTGTCTTTTTCAATTAAAACCAGTTTGAGCGTGTATTTTGACAGTTCCCTGGCCAGGGCGGTGCCGATAATACCTGCTCCGATAATGGCAATGTCGTACATAAACATCCTCCAATCACGAATCAATCGTTCTGAATTTATTAGTCACTTAAAAAAGTAGCTGCATAAACAGATGGAACCCAGAGCAGGTCATTTCCCAGCAACTGCTGCGGGTTCACAGGAGCCTGATCAATGTTTACTTCCCAATGCAGGTGAGTGCCGGTTGCATAACCGGTCATTCCAACTGTTCCGATCTGCTGGCCCTTTTCTACTTTGCTGCCAACGTTCACATCTATTGTATGCAGGTGCATATATGTGCTGGAAAGACCCATGCCGTGATCAATAATTACCGTGTTCCCCCCCGATAACAAAAACTCGGCCAGGCGCACGATGCCGTGGTTTGGGGTAACAACCGGTTCTCCTTCGGGAGCCCCGATATCAATTCCCGCGTGCCTGCGTGGCGGGTTGTCGTTTATAATGCGGATTGCCCCGTATTCCGAGGTGATACGTCCTACGAGAGGGGAAAGGAAGAAGCCTTCCCAGAGGGGAAAAGGTTCGCTGGATGCCCTGGCCTGGCGAACTTTTTCACGGTCCTCGGCCAGTCTCTCCGTGGTCCAGCCTTCCGTTCTTTCAGCCGGCATGCTGAAGCGGGATAGAGGAAATTCTTTTTCAGCCAGGGTAAGCGTGCTCCGGGCTAACCGGTTGCCGGGCGACTGCGCGTTTCCTTCTTTTAGTTCAAGGTTGTAGCTGTCAACTTCGGCATCGCAGCTGATGGCAATAATAGTATATAGAAGCCCGCCGGCCTGGTAATAGCCGGTTATCTCACCCAGAAAGTCAAAATCAATAAAAAATGATTTGTTTCCATCGACAGGACCGGCTTCAACCAGCAAGAAATCACCGGGAGAGGGGTTCTCGGGATAAACGTATATTTCGAGAGGAGCACTTTGACCTTCTTCAGTGGCAAAATAGGGGGTGATCTTCCGGCCCATAACCGGTTCGTTATCGTCAGGGCTGACATCTCCTGCTTCTGACAGGAGCAGAAATGCATTAATTACAAGCATCAAGGCAGCAGCTAATAAAATAATGCTGCCTATTGAACGGCTTTTTGTCATACTATCTCCTCACATACCCGGACCGGAGGTGCAGGTTATGATTTTTTCTTTTCTTGGGCCTTGTTCCAGTCCCTGAGAAAATTTTCTACTCCAATATCGGTAAGGGGGTGCTTAAACATTTGCTGTAATACTTTAAAAGGCAGGGTGGCAATATGCGCCCCGGCCAGGGCTACCGCCGGTACATGTTCGGTATGGCGGATGCTGGCGGCAATTACCTCGCAGTCGAGGTTGTGCAGGTCGATTATATCAACAATATCACGGACCAGTTCTACACCGGTATGGCCGATATCATCGAGCCTGCCGATAAACGGGCTGATATAAGCGGCGCCCGCCCGTGCGGCCAGTAAGGCCTGGTTTGCGGAAAATACCAGGGTTACATTAACCTTGATTCCCTCGGTGGCAAGAACTTTAACCGCTTTCATCCCTTCGGGAATGATGGGAATTTTAATTACCACGTTCTGGTGAACTTTAGCCAGGGCCCTGGCTTCCTTAATCATACCCTCATGATCAAGGGAGAGAACCTCTGCACTGACCGGACCATCAACCAGATCACAGATTGCCGGCAAAATATCAGCAAAATCTTCATCTTCCCTGGCGGCCAGGGAAGGATTTGTTGTAACTCCGCAGATTACACCCCACTCTACTGCTTCTCGTATCTCATCAACATTGGCTGTATCCAGGTATAGTTTCATAGTATGCCTCCTTCACTTACCTAAACTTGTAAACTCTTAATGTATATTATACCTTTTCTTGCTTAAGCCTGCTACCGGTATAATCCCGGCTCTCTGTTGCTACAACGGGGCCAAATTGATAAAATGGGGCGAGGGAAGGTGATTATTATTAACGGTGTAGATGCACTTCGCGAAAAGTATCCGGAAAAATTTGCCCCAATGAACGATATTTATTGCAAAATAAGGGCCGGAGATCGCATCTTTATTTCAACTGGCTGCGCTGAGCCTCAATACCTGGTTCACACCCTGGTGGAATACGTTGAATCTAACCCGAAAGCTTTTTACGATACCGAGATTCTGCATGTCTGGACTCTTGGAGTTACCCCATATTATGATGAAAAATTTAAAAATATTTTCAGGCAGAATTCGTTTTTCATCAGTCACAACAGCCGTACTGCCGTCAACGAGGGCATGGCTGATTATACACCAATTTTTTTGTCGGAAGTACCCAAGATGTTTCGCAGTCGGCAGGTGCCTGTTGATGTCGCTTTAATCCAGGTTTCCCCACCCGATGATCACGGGTTTGTCAGCCTGGGGATCAGCCTGGATATAACCAGGGCAGCTGCTGAAAATGCCGACCTGGTCATTGCCCAGATCAATAACCAAATGCCCCGCGTCCACGGCGATACTTTCATGCACGCTTCCAAAATTGATCACTTTGTGCATCACGACGAGCCCCTGCTTGAATATATTCCACCGGCCCTTGATGGAGAGGTGGTTAAAAAGATAGGCCGCTATGTGTCGCAGATTGTCGAAGATGGCGATACAATACAGATCGGTTATGGCAGTGTTCCGAACGGCATTCTCTCCTGTTTTGGCGATAAGCGCAACCTGGGAGTGCATTCAGAAATGCTCGGCGATGGCTTGATCGACCTGGTTAAGAAAGGTGTGGTTAACAATAGCTGCAAAAACAGGAACCGTGGCATAACAGTAGCCTCTTTCTGCATGGGCCGCCAGAAAACTTATGACTACCTGCACGATAACCCCGGCATTCGTTTCAAGGAGATTGATTATACCAACGATCCCCTGGTTATTGCCGACCAGGAGCGAATGACTGCTATCAACAGTGCCCTCGAGTTGGATTTAAGCGGGCAGGCTTCAGCTGAATCGCTGGGTAGTACTTTTTACAGCGGTATCGGCGGACAGGCGAATTTCATGCGCGGTTCAGTTCTGGCCCGGGGCGGTAAAAACATCCTTGCCCTGCAGTCGACAACCCGTGATGATAAAGCTTCTCGTATTGTTCCTGCCCTGAAAGAGGGTGCCGGGGTAACTCTGACCAGGGGAGATATTCATTATGTGGTTACCGAGTATGGTATAGCTCACCTGCACGGTAAGAATATCCGTGAAAGGGCTATGTCGCTAATTGCCATTGCTCATCCCAAGTTTCGACCATGGTTGATTGAAGAAGCAAAAAGCAGGTGTCTCATTTATAAAGATCAGGCTTTTCTGCCCGGCGAGAAAGGTCAGTATCCCGAACACCTGGAGGCCCACCGTACCACCAAGCGCAATGTGAGGCTCTTCATGCGTCCGGTCAAGATCAGCGATGAGCCTTTAATTAAAGAATTTTACTATTCGTTGTCCGATAAAAGTTTTTACAGCCGCTTTATGACTTTCAGACGCCAGATGTCGCATGCTGAATTGCAGAAGCACTTTATCGTTATTGATTACACCCGGGAAATGGCTATCCTGGCGGTTAAGAAATATCTTGACCAGGAGGTTATTGCCGGTATTGCCCAGTATTGCATCGGGGAGGATACCCTTTCGGCTGAAGCATCAATTGTGGTCAGGGATGATTTCCAAAGCAAGGGTATCGGCCTTGAACTTTTATCGTACCTTGTAACGGTAGCCAAAAACGAGGGCCTGCACAACTTTACTGCCGATGTAATGCCCGACAATATGACCGTACTAAAACTGATAGAAAAGCTTGGTTTACGCTATGATCGTAAATGGGACAGCGGCTTGATTCATCTGGTCATTTACCTGAAATAAGCATACCGGGTTTGTGAATGGAGAGAAAAGGATTTGCCTCTGCTGGTTAAAAAAGAAAAACTGGAATTTCTGCGTAATTATTACCGCGATGAAGGCCGGCTGCTCAGCTGGCCGGTAATTTTTATTCTGCCGGCCTGGATTGAATCGTGGTGGAGTGTTTTTGGAGAAGTCAGTTATAAAACAGCCCTGCGTTCGGTCTGGCAGGGTGAGGAATTGATCGGGCTTGCCCCGCTCATGTTCCAAAACAAAACTGCCCGCCTAATTGGCAGCGCTGATGTCTGCGACTACCTCGACTTTATCACGAAACCGGGGTTTGAAAAGGAGTTTATTAATGCTCTTCTGGCTGCCCTCTCCGCTGAAGGTATTACACGGCTCGAGCTTGAATCGCAGCGTCCGGAGGCGGTTGTTTTCAGCGGTTATTTTGCCGCAGATAACTTTAAGAACACCAGGGCTTCTTATACCCTTAACAACCTTTCGTCAGAAATAAGCCTGGCTTCCTCCTGGGATAATTACCTGCTTTCGCTCAATAAAAAACAGAGACATGAAGTGAGAAGGAAGCTGCGCAAGCTGGAAAATGAAAGCGACAGTTTCAGGTATGAAGTAATCGGAGAAACCGGTTGTGGGAAGGCAGGAGATCCGGTAACATTTATCCCGCGCTTTCTTGAACTATTCCACGAAAACCCCGATAAGGCGGACTTTATGACAGAGCGGATGAAAAAATTTTTTCAGACTCTCATTCGGAATACTTCCACGGCAGGGTTGTCCCGTTACGGGCTGCTTGAGGTTAATGGGGAACCGGCCGCTGCGGTGCTTTATTTTGTATATGACGGCCGCATTTACCTGTATAATAGCGGTTATCACAGTAATTACGCTCACCTCAGTGTAGGCTTGCTATCTAAAATTCTATCGATCAGGGATAGTGTGGAACGTGGATATGCTGTTTTTGATTTTTTGAAAGGTCCTGAAATCTATAAATCCCGTCTGGGTGGTAAGGCAGTACCGAATTATAATGTTGTGATAGAGTTGGGACCAGGCGGGGGAGACTGATCATGAAAATGGCTTTCTTAAGCTTGCACAGCTCACCGCTGGGGCCGATGGGCAGCAAAGATACCGGGGGAATGAGCGCTTACCTGCTCGGCCTGTCGCGTGCACTCAGTGAACAGGGCCATAGTGTTGATATATACAGCAGGGCGGAGGAAAATGAAGGAGAACTGCCGCGTCAAATTGGTGAATCTACAGTACGGCTGATCGGTTTAAATGGCGGATTAAAACGGGTTCCCAAAGAAAAGCTTTTTTATCGTGCCGGGGATCTAGCTGCACAGATTGTTGCTTTTATGAGGCGGGATAATGTTTCATACGATTTAATATTCAGCCATTACTGGGTATCGGGTACCTGCGGCAGAAAACTGGGTGGTTTGCTGCAACTGCCCCACCTGGTAATGTTTCATACCCTGGGCAGGGCCAAGAATGAAAGCTGCCCGGATGAATGCGAACCCAACCTGCGGCTGGCTGAAGAAGAAAAATTGGCTGCCGAATGCGATATGGTGATTACCGCTTCCCTTTTTGAACAGAAAAAGGTTCGTTCTTACTACTCCCTGCCGGCAGAAAAGGTAGCTGTAATCGGTTCCGGCATTAATCGTGCGCATTTCACCCCGTCAGAGCGAAACCGGGCCAGGGAAAAAGTGGGGGTAAGCGGTTATAGAGTAATTCTTGCCGTAGGGCGTATTGAGCCTGTAAAAGGGTTTGAACTGCTGGTTGATGCTGTATCGCTGCTGCCCCTGGAAGACCCCTTCCGGGTGATTATTGTCGGCGGTGATTCCACTGATACGGCAAAAATAGCAGCATTGAAGGAACTGGCCGCATTACGCGGTATCTCCGACAGGCTGCATTTTACCGGCCGGATTGAACACGAAGAGCTACCATTTTACTATAGTGCGGCAGATGTTACCGTAATTCCGTCATTTTATGAAAGTTTCAGCCTGGTTGCTCTTGAATCAATTGCCTGCGGAACCCCGGTGATTTCCAGCCCTGTTGGGGTTATGCCGGAGCTGGCTTCCGGCGGGGCCGGAGAACAGGCGGTTAAACTGGCGGGCGACCGCAGCCCTGCAGCATGGGCAGCAGAAATCAGAAAAAACTACATCAGGGCGAAGCGCCTCACCCCGGAAGATGTTGAAGAATGCCTCGCCCCCTATAACTGGGCGGCAGTTGCTGAAAAACTGGTTCATTCTGTTAAACAGATACTTTGAAATAGCAGAAAATAATAGTTGCCTTTAGCTAAGGCAGTGGTGCAGCTGCCCTGACAAACATCAGAACGAAGGAGTATCAATATGACAGACAGAAAAACCGACATTATGATAGTTTCTCCCCATCCCGACGATTCCGAATTCGGTGTGTCCGGTTCGGTAGCCCGTTGGATAAAAGAGGGGAAAAAAGTAGTTTACGTGATTTGTACCGACGGCAGTAAGGGCAGTTCAGATTACTCCATTAACCCAGACAAACTGGCCGGAATAAGAAAAAAAGAACAACAGGCGGCAGCTGACCTGCTTGGAGTAAGTGAAGTTGTTTTCCTGGGTTATGAAGACCAGACCCTTGAAGATACAGCTGAATTCCGCAAGGAAATTGTGCGCTGGATCCGCATATTTCAACCGGAAACCCTGGTTACTGCCGATCCTTACCGCCGCTATGCCTGGCATCGCGATCACCGCATAACAGGGCAGGTGGTTCTCGATGCGGCGTTTCCGTTTGCCCGCGATCACCTGGCTTACCCCGATTTTTTTGAAACGGGGCTGATGCCGCACAAGGTAAAGGATATATTGCTCTGGGCCAGTGAAGACCCTAACTATTATTCCGATATTACCAGTACTTTTAACACAAAACTGGCTGCCCTGAGTTGTCACCAGAGCCAGGTGGGCGGGGAACAGTTCAAGGGAATTGAACAATGGCTGCGTCAGCGTGCCGAAGATGCAGCCCGCGACCAGGAATTTGAACTGGCCGAAGCTTTCCACCGGGTAGAAATGCCATGGTAAAAGCCTACCAGGTTATGTCGCCGCACAGGCTTTTATCGTAACCACGGGCCAGGAAAGCGGTGAATTTCGGACGTATTTCACCAATTGTAGCGGGCAACCCGTGTCCCGGAAAAACGGTGATCTGATCGGGCAGGGTCATGATTTTTGTTTCAATTGTAGCTAAAAGGTTCCCCAAGCTTTCCGGTGAATCGGTTTTCCCGGGACCGCCGGGGAAGAGGGTGTCTCCCCCGAGTAAAAAATCATCTACCAGGTAGCATAACCCGCCGGGCGTATGACCGGGAGTGTGGATTACCTTGATCTCTATTTTACCCAGGGGCAGCCGCACGCCATCTTCAAGCAGCCGGTCCGGTTGAACAGGCATCCCTTTAGCTTCCTCCCGGTGGGCTGCCAGGGTTACCCCGGGTAATTTTTTTAGTTCTTCAAGAGCCATGATGTGATCCATGTGAGCATGGGTCATCAGGATATAAAGAATACGATCATCGCCAGCTTCTTTAAGGATGATATCGGGATTACCCGGAGCGTCAATCAAGGCACACTGTCCCGTATTTACACATCTGAGCAGGTATGCATTGGTACCGTAAGGATCAGTTTCCAACCTGGAAATGGTCAGCTTACTGTTATCGACCAGCGTTATAAAGTTTTTTGCCACGGACTATTCCTCCTCCTGCGTTATTATCTGCTATATCTTATATTCTAATTAGAAAGCCCGACTCCTTCCTGATAGCCGGGCTGAATCATATCTAAATGCATGGTGGTTTAAGCCATTCCGGTGCAGGCCTCCAGCAGAAAGCGGGCATAAATCCCGGTACATTGCATTGTGCTTTCCAGGCTGATTTTTTCATTTTCCTGGTGGCAGGAATCTTCTTCACCGGGGAAGACCGGCCCCCAGCAGACACTGTTAGGCAGCGCTTTTGCATATGAAGTCCCCCTGGCCAGGGTGAAACCGCCTTCCCGGCCGGTTACCTTTTCGTAAGCCCTGTTCATAATCTCAAAGAAGGGATTCATGCGGCTTACGTAGAGCGGTTCCTGGTAGCCGGTAATGCGGTAACTGAAACCGTACTTTTTGCAGAGACGGTGGAACAGTTCTTCAATATGTTCCCTGCTTACTCCGAATTTGTGTCGGATATTTATATTTAAAACAAGGCGGCCCTCTTTGTAGTTAAGCACGGTGGGGTTGGCTGCGGTTCTGCCAATATAATCGCCGTTATAGCTGGTTTCCTCGTTGTTGAAACCGATAAAGTTACCGTAATAGTCGCCGTGCATGCCCAAGATGAAATCAATAATCATATTTAAGCGGGGATAGTGAAGGTAGAGGTTTTTTATCATCCAGGCCAGCTTGGTCAGGGCATTTTCTCCATTTTCAGGCAGCGAACTGTGCGTGGATATACCGCGGCTGACAATGGCAACAGTTTTATTATCAACATGATTTTTATAGACAAAGCTGCCTTTTGAAGGAATGGTGTTGCTGCTGTCGCCGCTGGTCAGCTCAAGAATGGTGCCCCTGGTGAAATCTGCATCCAGGGGAATGGAAACTTCCATATCGCAATAACCTTTTTCGATATTGTGAATTGGAAAAGCGCCGTCGGGGGTAAAAGAAAAATCCGGTACCGGGAATTCACTTTTGAAGCTCTCCATATCGCTCCATTCTCCTTCTTCACAGGTACCAACAATTAACTGCAGTTTGCGCCTGTACTGAAGGGATGAACGGTTGAAAGCTCGCAAAATGTTGAAAATAACCGCGGTAGGGACCTTATCGTCCATGGCCCCCCTGCCGATAATATGATGCCCGTCGAATATTCCTTCAAAGGGCGGAGTTTCCCATTTATCCCTGTCCCCAATGCCAACAACGTCAACATGGGTCAGCACACCAATTGATTCTTTACCGCTACCGATTTCCAGCACCAGGCAGTCTTTCTTTTTACTATAAGAACATTTAATCCCTTCGCTTCCGGCAATGGAGGCCAGGTAACTGAGGCACTTGATATTTACCTCAGTATCGCCGGTCAGGCTCGGAATGCTGATTAGTTCGATCGAATTTTTAATTATTTCATCGCGGGTGTTGATTACTGCTTTAATAGTTTTTTCTGTCATTAATTTATTTGCCCCCACAGTAGTCGAGTGCAGCCAGGGTATAGGTTCGGTAAGCCCCGGTCAGCTGTTCAAGTTCAACATATTCATCTTCACTGTGGGCTTTTTTTAAATAGCCCGGCCCGAATACTGCACTGGTTATCCCGGCAAAGTTGCTTAAAAGCGAGGCATCTGTCCAGGCTAAGAAGGATACTATTTCCGCTTCCCTGTCCAGCGATGAGCGAACCCCTTTACGGAGGGAGTTAATGAGCGGATCGTTTAGGTCAGTTTCCAAAGGTTTGTGAAGCATCATTTCGCCGTTATCGAAATATCGCTTTACCACGGCCCTGAAGCTGTCATCTTCGCAGTGCATCTGATCTATAATCTGTTTAAAATCTTCCATCACCATGTCGAATGTTTCGAGCGGGGTCCAGCGCCGGTCGATGTAAAGGTTGCAGTAACCCGCAACAGAACTTGGCTGATCGCCGCCCTCAATTACACCGAAATTTAGCAGCGGTTCCCCTATTAAAGGATGCCTGCGCTCCCTGAATTTTGGTACAAGCTCGTTTTCTATCCTTGTGATTAGTTTGGCTGCCTTGGATATGGCGTTGACTCCTTCATCAGGTGTACCGCCGTGGGTAGTTTTGCCGATTACTTCAATCTGAATCCATTCCAGGCCCCGGTGGCCGGCAGCAATGTTCAGGCCGGTCGGTTCCCCGATAATTGCGGCATCGGTGTACGGCCCGTGTTTAACAATATATTCTGTTCCCTCACTCTTCTGCTCCTCGTTAATAACGGCGGCAAAAACCAGGTCTCCCTCCAGGATTACCTCGCTGCGTTTGATCGCTGCCATAGTGCCCATCATGCAGGCTAACGCGCCTTTCATATCGCAGCTGCCCCTTCCGTACAGGTTACCCATCATGATTGAACCGGAATAAGGGTCTCCGGTCATATTGTAGGGAGGTACGGTATCCATGTGCCCGCTTAACATCAGCGATCGGCCTTCCGCACTGCCCCTGATCCGGGCAATAACATTCGGGCGGTTGTCCAGGGGGTATTGATAAAATACTTCAATATCTTCCTTTTGGAAAAAGTCGAATATACGGGCGGCAACGGCTTCTTCCTGGTTTTTTAGGCCGGTGTAGCTTGGAATGCTTACCAGCTCGGCGGTCAGGTCGAATATTTCTTCTTCAGTAAATGCATCAAGTATTTTTTGTTTTTCCATTATTGCTCCTTTGCTGCCAGGTGACAGGCAACATTGTGGTTTTCAGTGATCGCGGTAAACTGCGGTTCCTCGGAAAAACATTTATCAAGGGCATATTCGCAACGTGTGTTAAAACGGCATCCCCGGGGTATTTCTGTTGGGTCGGGTATTTCACCCTGAAGGACCTGCCGGTTCCTGTTGCGATGCACTTCGGGTATGGGCATGATGCTGAGCAGGGCCCGGGTGTAAGGGTGCCGGCAATCCTTGATAATAGCGTCTGCCGGGCCTATCTCGACTATTTTGCCCAGGTACATGATGGCTATCCGGTCTGAAATCAGCCAGGACAGGGACAGGTCGTGGGTGATAAAGAGAAAAGCCAGGTTGCGGGTATTTTTTAGCTCCAGCAGCAACTTCAAAATGCCCGTTCGCACGGAGACATCGAGCATGGAGACCGGCTCGTCGGCAACTATGAAATCGGGGTTGAGGATTATAGATCCGGCAATAGCCACCCTTTGCCGCTGGCCTCCGCTCAGTTCGTAAGGGTAACGGTATAGAAAGTTTTCGGCCGGGGCCAGGCCGCTGTCTTCCAGCGCTTTTACTGTTTTTTCTTTCCGCTCGGCTGCGGTTTTAAGCAGGTTATTAACCTCGAGCGGTTCTGCCACGGTATCGATAATCATGCTCTTGGGATCAAGCGACTGGTATGGATCCTGGAAAATCATCTGTGCTTTTTGCCTGAAAAGCTTCAGTTCTTTTTTGTCGGTATGTTTGACAACTTTACCTTTAAATTGTACTTCACCAGCCGTTACCGGGGCCAGGTTCAAAATTGCTTTGCCCAGGGTGGTTTTACCGCTGCCGCTTTCGCCAACCAGGGAGACTATTTCACCCTGGTGAATATCAAGACTGATGCCGTCAACCGCCTTGACAATTTTCTGTTTTTTTGCAAAGAGCTCGTGCAGAAAAGATTGCTTGATTTGAAATTCTACCTTTAGATCCCTGATCGATATTATTTTATCTTTATTGTCCATTGTGCACACCCCCCTGGTGGCAGGCGTAAAAATGGCCCTCGTTTTCCCTGACCATGGCCGGTGCTTCAACCCGGCAGATCTCTTCGCAATAGGGGCACCTGGGATGGAACCTGCAGCCTTCCGGCGGGCTGATCAGGTCTGGCGGTATCCCTTCAATTGCCTCGGGCATGATTCTTTCCCGGTGAATGTTGGGAAAGGAAGAGAGCAGCTTATGGGTATAAGGATGCCTGTTGCGGTTAAAGATATCTTCAACATCGCCTGATTCGACAATTTTCCCGGCATACATAACGGCAATTTTATCACATGTTTCCCCCAAAATGGAGAGATCATGGGTGATCAGGATCAATCCCATATTCAGCTCCTGCCGCAATTTATAAAGTAAATTCAAAATCTGGGCCTGCACCATAACATCGAGGGCGGTGGTCGGTTCATCCCCGATCACCAGCTTGGGGTTGCAGGCCAGGGCCATGGCAATCATAGCCCGCTGTTTCATTCCGCCACTGAATTCGTGGGGGTAGTTTGAAATACGTTTCGGTTCAAGCTCGACCAGGCTAAATAATTCTTCGGTTTTTTTCAACGCTTCTTTGAATGTGCATTTCTGGTGCAAAACAATTGTTTCTGCAATCTGGTCGCCAATCTTCATTACCGGGTTTAAAGCATTCATTGCTCCCTGGAAAATCATCGATACATCGTTCCAGCGTATTTTTTTAATTTCCCTGTCATTCATTTCCACCAGATTTTTCCCTTCCAGCAATATCTCCCCGGAGACAATCCTGCCTTCAGCAGGAAGCAGATTATTGATTGAAAGAGCTGTGGTGGTTTTACCGCATCCCGATTCGCCAACCAGGCCAAGTGATTCTCCGTAGTTGAGGGTCAGGCTGACATCATCGACCGCCTTAACCGTGCCGGCAGAGATTTCGAAATATGTTTTAAGGTTTTTTATCTGCAGCAGTTCCATCGCTATCTCCTTTTCAGCTTCGGGTTCATCATTTCGTCAAAGGCATACCCGAGGAAGGTAAAAGCCAGGACAACCAGCACAACACAGATGCCGGGAGGCAGGAAAAACCAGTATGCTCCCGAACTGGCAGCGCCCGATTGAAAGGCATAATGAAGCATCATGCCCCAGCTTGACCTGGTGGTGTCCCCCAGGCCGAGAAAACTGAGAGTTGTTTCAGACAGGATGGCCACGGCAGTGATCAAGATGGTGTTGGCAAATACCAGCGGAAAAACATTGGGCAGTATATGCCGGATTATTATAGTTGTATCATCAGCGCCGATCGAGCGAATTCTCTCGATAAAAGGCCTCTCCTTGAGGGAGAGTGTCTGTGATCTTACTACGCGGGCCGTTCCGGCCCAGCTGGTCAGTCCTATTACCAGGATAATATTCCAGATACTGGTACCCAGGATAGCGGCCAAAACCAGGACCAGCGGCAGCCAGGGTAAAACCAGGAAAAAATCGGTCAGGCGCATCAGAATCATGTCGGTTTTACTG
Organism: uncultured Syntrophomonadaceae bacterium; assembly: GCA_964390725.1. Taxonomy (GTDB): domain Bacteria; phylum Bacillota; class Dethiobacteria; order DTU022; family DTU022; genus JAABTH01. The sequence continues at coordinate 17,260 of CAYMIW010000042.1, forward strand.
CCAATGAAACCCGAGACAACCCCGATAGCTGTGCCAAGAAACATCGAGATTACTGTTGCCAGCAGTCCCACCATCAGCGATACCCTTCCACCGGCCAGCAGGTTACTGAAAATATCCCGGCCCAGGTTGTCTGTTCCCAGCAGGTGGCTGTCCCCCGGCGGTTGCAAAACATTACCAGGTTCTCCGAACTCCAGCGGGTTAAAGGGGAAGAAGAGGGGGCCGAAGATGGAGATGACAATAAAAAAGATCAAAATTACAGCGCCGATCATGCCCATACTGCTCGAACGAAAACTTTTCCAAAAGGTTTCTATTCTTTTTTTTCGCATTTCCTGTTTTATAGTATTCATTGCAGCACCTCAGCTCTTAACCCGGGGATCCAGGTAACTGTAGGTAATATCGGCGATCAGGTTAGCCAGGATCACGCTGATGGTAATCAGCAAAAAGATGCCCTGCAGCAGGGGATAGTCCCTGCCGTTCAGGGCTTCGTACATGAGCCTGCCCAGTCCCGGCCAGGAAAAGATGGTTTCTACCTGGATGGCGCCGCCGATGGTTAGCCCCAGGTTGATGGCAATAATTGTAATCATGGGCAGCATGGCGTTGGGAACGGCATGTTTTTTCAAAATATAGTTATCGTCAAAACCCTTGGCCCTGACTGTAGTCATGTAGTCTTCGGTTAACACGTCGAGCAGGGTATTACGCATGGTCAGGGCGTATTCGCCGATCAAAACCAGGCTGAGTGTGAGAACAGGCAGTACCAGGTGCAGGGTTCCATCCCTGATCATATCCAGGGTGCTCAAAAATGTTTTGCCGGGGGTCAGCATACCGGAGGTGGGAAAGAGGCCCAGGCCGATACTGAAGATGGAAATTAAAATAATCCCCAGCCAGAATGTAGGCATTGAATAAGTAATCAGGGAAAAGCTAAGAGCAATTACATCAATTTTTGTGCCTCTCTTCCAGGCAGCAATTACACCGAGCAAAACGCCGATTAAAATTGCCAGGATCTGGGCCAGCCCGACCATGATTACCGTAGGCAGGATTTTATCCCAGATTACCTCAAGCACATCTTTCTTGTAAATAAAAGAGAGCCCGAAATCGCCCTGGAAAAGGTTTTGCAGGTAGATAAGAAATTGCATATACCAGGCTTCACCAAGACCGAACAGCTCCTTGGTTTTCTCGATCGCTTCCGCCGAAGCCCTTGGATTGCGCATAATCATGGCCAGGGGATCGCCGGGCATGATTCTGAACAGAAAATAATTAAAAATCAGGACAAAAAAGATTGTTAAAAGTGACTGGAGTATTTTCTTGAGTACATAGAGTTTTTTCAAGTGATCACCCCGGTTAATTAAAAGTATTCAGCCGGTTAGCTGCTTTACCGTTGCCGGTAAAAACCGGCTGAATACATACAGGAAGTAGCAGTCTTTTCAATAAACAGTGTTTAGATATTAACCGGCAGCAGCTGAATCGTTTGCCGCTGGTCGCGTTTTCTACTGATCTGACTCTGCCGGACTAACGTTCAGATAGTTATAGGTGGTCAGGTTAAAGAAAAAACCGCCTTCTTCAGGAATTCTTTTCCACCCGGTCCATCTATCCGTGTTGACAGCCTGCAGACTGTTGTCGTAGAACAGAATAATGTAAGGCGCTTCTTCGTAGAGAATCTGCTGCATTTCCCAGACCACTTCACGTCTCTCATCGGGATCCATGATGGTCTGCTGTTCGATAAACAGCTCGTCATAACGCTCGTTAGAATAGTTGGAATCGCTCATATTGCCGATTTGGTTTGTTGTCATCACATTTAAAATGGTGGTTGGATCCAGGTCGGTCCCCCAACCCCAGATAAACATATCAAAGTCGCCGGAGTAGATTTTGTCGATCAGCAGTCCGTCATCGACTGTTTCGATGTTCAGTTTAATCCCGGCCTGTGCGGCACCGCCGGCAATCATCTGGCCAGCCTGGACTTCATCGGTATTATCAGCCCTGAGAGTTAGGGTGAATTCAAGGGGATTACCGGCGCTGTCCTGGCGGACACCGTCTCCGTTGAGATCAACATAACCGGCTTCATCAAGAATCTGGTTAGCCCTGTCAATATCGAAGCCCCTGTACTCATCTGCGGGCGGTTCGTAATGGTAGAAGCCGTCGGGGGGAATGAGCGAGCTGCCCACTGAACCCTGCCCGGCATAGACAATATCAATAATACCCTGCTTGTCGATGCACAGCTCGATGGCCTGCCTGATTGTTGTATCTTCTAGCAGTGGGTTTGCCTGTGAAACGGGGTCATCCCAGGCGTTGAAGGATAGCTCGGTAAAACCGAGAATAACGGCAGAAATGGCTTCTATCGACTCTTCGCCCTGCAGGGATGCCAGCTGGCTGGGGCTGAAGTTGGTGGCCGCGTCAATTTCACCAAGCCTGATCGACTGGGCCATGGTGTCAGTGTTGGCATAGACAACAAAGATTAGCTCGTCAATGGCCGGTCTGCCGGCGAAATAATCAGCGTTGGCGACAAGCTTTAAAAATTCACCGGATCGGAACTCGGCATACTTGAAGGGGCCGGTTCCAATCGGTTCTTCATTAGCCCAGGTCATGAAATCTTCCGGGTCAACCTCGCTCCAGATATGTTCGGGAAGTATAGGGCATGAGTTGAGTAGCATATTTGCTTTCGGTTTATCAGTTTTAATCACAACGGTATAGTCGTCCGGGGTTTCTACTTCTGCAATGCCGCCGAGATAACCTGAGTACATACCCAGCTCATTTTCCAGCAGCAGTTCATAAGTAAACTTTACATCTGCTGCGGTAAATGGTTCCCCGTCATGCCAGGTCACATCGTCGCGCAGCTTGAATGTCCACTCGGTTTCGTCCTCGCTCAGCTGCCACTCGGTTGCCAGGCTTGGTGCCGGTTCATAATTTTCATCGAGGATAACCAGTGAATCATAGAGAATGGAAAAAACCTCGTAACCGATCTGGCTGTAGGATATCAGCGGGCTGAGCGAGTCGATTTCCACGGTTATGCCGACCCTCATGGCGTTCGGAATGTCGTCTGCTGTACTTTCCCCCTGGCAGCCGGTCAAAACCGGCAGAAAGAGCATCAGGGCTGTCAGCAGGGCGATTAAAACAACTACCCTTCTTTTTGCTTTCATTGAATTTCCCTCCTGTTTTTTATGCCATTTATTCTTCCAGGCAGGATTCTATTACGGCAAAATCCTTCCCGGCAGCATCCAGTTGCGCTCTAACCCCGATCGGCAGGGTGGCCAGGTCCTTGCTGTGGCCGATCGGCAACCCGTGAATAGCCGGAATGCGCAGTGGCTCAATTAAATCAAAAAGAACATCTTCAAGGCTTTTATCTACGTAATATCCGGGCTCGTGTTTTTTGGGGGTGCATTCCACACATTCACCGACAACAATGCCGGCAGCTTGTTCCAGCTTACCGGCGTTGATTAAATGCGTTAACATGTGATCGATTATCCACGGTTCTGTTTCCACTTCCTCTATAAAGAGGATTTTACCCCTGGTGTCGATCTCGTAAGGTGTGCCCAGGGTAGCGCAGAGCAGGGTCAGGTTGCCGCCGATCAGCGGTCCTTCGCACTGTCCCGGATAAATGGTATCAATCCATTTTTTTTCATCGGCCAGCCTAATCGCTCCTACCGGTTCTGTTGTTGTGAGGGTTTTTAAAAGGCTCTTCCTGGTATATTCACTTAAATCTTCGGGGTTGTAGCGTGACATGCCGGGACCGTGGAAGGTAATTAATCCGGAATATTTATGGATGGCGGCATGAAGGGAAGTAATGTCGCTGAAGCCGATAAAAATTTTGGGGTTTTTCCGGACCAGGTCGAAATCTATATACCGCAGCATGCGGGCCGAACCGTAGCCACCCTGGGTGACGAAAACGGCATTTATATCTTTCCTTGCAAACATTTCATTGAAATCGTGGGCCCTTTCCCTGTCGGTGCCGGCTGTAAAACCTTTACTGATATTAAGATTCTTTGATAGTTCCACCCGGTAACCCCACTGCTGCAGGGTTTCTTTTCCTCTCAACACGTCGCTCCTTTTAAAAGAGGGGCTGGCCGGGGATATAACGCCTATTGTATCTCCATTATGCAGAACCTTGGGTTTAATCACTTATTTAACCTCCAATATGACCGTATAACGGATACAATATACGAATATAGCTCATTTTAATATTTTTTTAAAAAAAAATCAACAAAAAAATCAACATTTTTTTAAATATCGATTAAATAATGGCAAAAAAGCATTTATTAAGGGATTAAATTGTCCAGTTCCTTGCTGTATTCAAAGAGGACTGTTTTGCATTCTTCAATTTTAGCACGGTAGTTTTTATCCTTGAGGAAAGAGACGGCAGCACAGTGCTTCACTTCTCCGTCATTGCAGAAAACGGGAATGCCCACACCCACGGCCAGGGGGAAAACCTCGTCATCGCTGATCACGTAACCCTGGCGGCGAATTTGCTCATATTCGGCAATTATTTCATTGTGGTCGGTCAGTGTATTATCGCATATTTTTTTAAAAGTCTGTTTCCTGAGCAGCTCCAGAACCCTGTTGCGATCATGATAAGCCATCAGGCATTTACCGTAACAGCCCCTGTTCATCGGGAAGAAAGTTCCCGGTTCGTAATTAATGCTGAGCGGCTTATAGTTTTCAACTGAAAATAAAGCAATTATTTTGTCTTCATCCCTGCGGGCCAGGCCGGAAGAAACCTTCAGCCTGTTGCTCAGTTCATTAAGAATTTCCAACACCCGGTTTTTGTAGTTGGCGTTATGCAGGTAAATGCTGCCCAGATGATAAGCAAAGGGTCCGATCATGTATTTTTTTGTTTCCGGGTTCCGGATTACCAGGTTGTTCTTTTCAAGGGTAAGCAGGATGCGGGAAATGCTGGTCCTGCCCAGGTTAAGCTCCTTTTCCAGCTCGCTAATCTTATATTGGAAAGGGTTTCTGGCCAGTATTCTTAGAACATCCATAGCCTTGTCAATTGTCGAACTGAGCGATCTGTTAATAATTATTCACCTTCCGTGACCTCTGCATTTTGATAACATTCTAACATTTGTTTGAAAAAGTCTCAATCATGTGAATGATAACCAATACTAATCCTTTTATTTCCCTATTAATGAAAGTTGAGTTATAATGTTTTCTGGACAACCACAAAATACTAGAGCAGGAAGAGGGATTTATCGATGTCAAACATTAAAATTGCGCTGGTCGGTTTGGGGAACTGTTCAAGCGCTTTGGTGCAGGGTATACACTACTATAAGAAAAAAAACGAAGATGAAGCAATAGGACTGATGCACTGGGACATTGGCGGTTACCATCCCGGCGATATTGAAGTTGTCGCCGCTTTTGATATAGACAAGCGTAAAGTGGGCCGGGATGTAAATGAGGCTGTTTTTGCCCTGCCGAACTGTGCCCGGGTTTTTTACCCGGAGCTTCCTGCGAGCGGGGTTAAAGTTCTGATGGGGCGTATCCTTGACGGTTACTCCGAACATATGGGCAATTATGAAGAAGATTACACCTTTGTTCCAGCCGACCACCCCCAGCCCAACCAGGACTCCGTAGTGAAAGCGTTAAAGCAGTCCGGGGCCGAGGTGCTGCTTAACTACCTCCCCGCCGGCTCGGAGGAAGCAGCACGCTTTTATGCCGAGTGTGCCCTGGAAGCAGGAGTTGCTTTTATTAACAATATTCCCGTATTTATTGCCAGTGATCCGAAATGGGAAGCCCGTTTTAAGGCAAAGAACGTACCGGTGATTGGTGACGATATTAAATCACAGATGGGAGCGACCATATTACACCGGGCCCTGGCCGAACTTTTCGGTAAACGCGGGGTTACACTCGACCGTTCATACCAGTTAAATACCGGGGGCAATACCGATTTTTTAAACATGACCAACCACGAACGCCTTGCTTCCAAGCGTATCTCGAAAACTGAAGCAGTTCAGTCTGCAGCGCGGAAAAGGCTGGCTGATCGCGATATTCATATTGGGCCCAGTGATTATGTTTCCTGGCAAAAAGATAATAAAGTATGCTTTTTACGTATGGAAGGCCGGGTTTTCGGTGATATACCGATTAACCTGGAGATGCGGTTGAGTGTTGAGGATTCACCAAATTCAGCCGGAATTGCCATTGATTCAATTCGCTGCTGTAAACTGGCTCTGGACCGGGGTGAAGGGGGAGTTTTGGAAGGTCCTGCAGCATATTTTTCCAAGCATCCACCCCGCCAGTATGCCGATTATCAGGCCTACCAGATGACAGAAGAATTTATCAGGGGATAAGGGCTGAAACAGATTATTAAGAGGGGTAGTCCGGTTATGTTTCTTATTTTCATATCTTCATTGACAGTTGCTTTCTCAGGGGCAATGATGCCCGGACCCCTGCTCACCTACACAATCAGGCAATCTCTGAACGAAAGGCCCTATTCCGGCTTTGTCATTATTGCCGGTCATGCTCTGCTGGAGTTATTGCTCATTATTTTAATTTTTGCCGGTTTTGATATTATTCTGCAGTCTGCTGCCATGCAGGTAATGATCGGAATAATCGGGGGATTACTATTAATATACATGGGCGCTGATATGATCATCAGCGCCCATAAAAATAAGATCGATATGCTGCCCGGGCCTGCTGCCGGCCGGAGCCGGGGCTGGTTCTTCTCAGGTTTTTTAATCAGTGCGGCCAACCCTTACTTTATTCTCTGGTGGGCAGTTGTCGGGCTCGGCTTCCTGGTTCAGGCTTATAAACTCTTTGGCCCGGCCGGAGTTGCTATATTTTTTGTCGGCCACATCCTGGCAGATTTTATATGGTACGGTGCAATATCAATGATTATTGGTAAAACCGGACGTTTTATCACGGCCGGCTATTACCGTATAATTGTTGCCGCACTGGGAGCAGTGCTGGTATTTTTTGGAGGCAGCTTTTTTTACAATGCTTTTAAAGTTATGGTCTGATTAATTAAATTTTCACCGCTTCGATTATATCGTCCGACCTGTTTCAAACCCTTCACGGATAGCCTCGGTTAGTTTCCGCGGTTCACAGGCATCACCGATCAGGTGCAGCTCGTTTACTTTGCCCTTAAGTTCGGCAACCAGGAGGTTGTCAGCTTCTGCTCCAATCGCCAGGATTACCGTATCGGCGGGTATTATTTCAACCTGGTCTCCCTTGTTTACATGAACCCCGTCCCGGTCAATTTTAACAACGCTGCATTCGTCTTTAACGGATATTCCCAAACGCCGCAGGCATTTTAAGGTTACCCAGCGGGTGCTTAAACCAATATCACGGCCGATGCCCTTTTCCAGCTCAACAATGGTAACCTGCCTGGTGCCCTTGTTCAGCATTTCCTGCAACATATCAGGGGTTTCTGCTTCATGCTCCATTAAAAATTTTAGCGAGTCGGCTGACAAGGCACCCATTTCGGCAATAGCGGCAGCCGTTTCACAACCTACGGAGCCCCCGCCAACGACTACCGTTTTTTCGCCGGGCATAACCGAGCCGTCAAGTACATCAATGGCGGAAAAGGTTATCTCCGGCGCGTTAACCGGAAACGGCGCTGCAGCAGGCCTGCTTCCTGTAGCCAGGATAACCGTATCTGCTTTTTCGGCAATGATCTCTTCTGCCCCGGCTTCATGGTTGAGAAATACTTTAACTCCCAGGCGGGGAAGCTGGTTCTCATAAAAACCAATCAGGGTGGAAAATTCTTCTTTCCCGGGAGGGACTGATGCATTAAGCAGGTTGCCGCCAAGCCTGTGTCCCTTTTCCCGGAGTGTCACCCGGTGACCGCGCTCTGCAGCCACCCTGGCAGCTTCCAAACCGGCCGGCCCGCCGCCGATTACCAGAACGTTTTTTGAATCGGGAGCAGCATCAAACCGGGTTTCCCTTTCACGCCCGGCCCGGGGGTTGATGGTGCAGTGAACATCGCGCAGGGCAAAAATGCTGTCGAAACAGCCCTGGTTACAGACAATACAACGCCTGATTGCATCATTGTCGCCAGCCGCCGCTTTCCTGGGCAGATCGGGATCGGCAATTAACGGGCGGCCCATATTAACCATGTCGGCCAGGTTAAGCAGTAGAATCTGTTCCGCCACCAGGGGATCATTTATTCTGTTGCTGGCGATTACCGGTAAGGTAACTGCATCCTTGATACCCCTGGCCAGGTAGGCAAACCCGCCGCGTGGCAGTTCGCCGGTTATCTGGGGCACCCTTGATTCATGCCAGCCCCCGGTTACGTTGAAACAGTCAACCCCGGCTTTCTCCAGGTCGGCGGCAAAGAGGGCAATTTCGCGATTACTGTTGCCGCCCGGCATAAAGTCGCTCCCCGAAAGTCTGACCAACAGGGTGAAATCAGGGCCAACCTGTTTTCTCACCCCGGCGATTACCTCCAGGCCGAAACGCTTCCTGTTTTCCCAGGAACCGCCGTAATGATCCGTTCTCTGGTTGGTAACGGGGGAAAGAAACTGGCCGATCAGGTAGCCGGCGCTGGCAATAACCTCAACAGCATCAAAACCTGCTATTTTTACCCTGCATGCTGCCCGGCCGAAGTCTTCAACAACCTGTTTGATATCCTCCGGCGACATTTCACGGGGTGTTTCGCGGGTTAGCCTGGAAGGAATCGGGGAAGGGGCAATTGATTGCTGCCCGGTAGTGAAACTAAACGCGTAACGACCGGCCTGGTAGAGCTGGGCGGCAGCGGCTGCGCCCTCATTCTTTATAGCCAGGGCCAGCTCGGCCAGTCCATCGATAAATTTATCATCATGAAGGCCGATCATCATTGGCCCGGAACCGACAGTGTCTATCGAACATCCGCCGATAGTAATCAACGCTGCCCCTCCACGGGCGCGCACGCGGTAATACTCGATCAGCCGTTCATTTATAAAACCGTCATCGGTGTAAGAGTGATGAATAGCCGGCATGGCAATGCGGTTTTTCAGCTTCAGGCGGCCTACCCTAATCGGTTCAAACAGTTTCAACAATAATCGCTCCTTCCGGTATTAAGGCTGTTTGTTTGCGTTTTCAAACTATTCGACACTTGAAAGCAATTTGCCTTTATTGTATTACTGACGGGACTATGAGTAAAATATAAGCGGGATTTTTTTAGCGGGGAGATATAAAACAAGCAG
>CAYMIW010000043.1:0-25193 GCA_964390725.1 uncultured Syntrophomonadaceae bacterium
AAGAAGGTGTTCGTTTCGCGATTCGTGAAGGCGGCCGCACTGTCGGCGCCGGCGTGGTCACCGCTGTAAGCGAGTAAACAAATAAGTTTAAATGGCATATCAGCGAACCTTGGTGATAGGCCGATAATAACTAGAAAATGAAAGTAGCGATGAAGTAGAAGGTTGCCGGTTTCTGAAACCGGGGAATTTTTACGGAGCAGCTCTGATTTAATCAGGCGACAAGGAGGATATTTATGGCTAACCAAAAAATCAGGATCAGGTTGAGAGCTTTTGATCACCATTTACTGGATCAGTCTGCCGGTAAAATAGTAGAAACAGCGCGCCGTACCGGGGCCGATGTGTCAGGCCCGGTTCCTTTGCCGACAGAACGAAGCCTTTATACGGTAATTCGCGCCCCGCATAAATATAAAGACTCCCGGGAGCAATTCGAAATGCGCACTCATAAGCGTCTGATCGATATCCTGGAACCAACGCCAAAGACAATCGACGCTTTGATGAGGCTTGATTTGCCTGCAGGTGTTGACATTGAGATTAAGCTCTAGCTGATAGACGGGAGGTGCCTTGAATAATGACTAAAGCAATATTAGCTCGTAAAGTTGGAATGACCCAGGTTTTTGATGAACAGGGTCGGGTTATACCGGTTACCGTGCTCGAAGCCGGACCATGCCGGGTTGTTCAAGTCAAGAACGAGGATACAGATGGTTACAATAGTATCCAGGTCGGTTTCCTTGAGAAGAAAGAACAACGGGTGAACAAACCCCTGAAAGGACATTTCCAGCGGGGCAGCGTTAAGCCGCTGCGTTATTTACGTGAATTTAAAGTAGAAGATCCAGGTCTGTATAAGCCTGGCCAGGAAATTAAGGCTGATAGTTTTTCAGCAGGCGATTTCGTTGATGTCAGCGCTATCGCCAGGGGTAAAGGCTTTGCCGGATCAATTAAAAAAATGGGATTTAGCAGGGGCCCGAAAACTCACGGTTCGCATTATCATCGTGGCCCGGGTTCTCTGGGAGCCGTTGCTCCGGCGCGGGTTTTTAAAGGTCGTAAACTACCGGGACGAATGGGTGGCTGGCGGCGTACTGTGCAGAGCCTTTTAGTAGTTGAATCTGATGCCGACAAAAACCTGCTTCTTGTTAAGGGATCTGTGCCCGGACCGAGGGGCGGCCTTGTAGAAATAAAAGAAGCGGTAAAAAAGCCGGTAAACGGATAACCTGTAGAAAGGAGATACCCTGAAAATGCCAACGTTAACTTTATATAATAAAGATGGTGATCAGGTTGAGGAGATCGAAGTTCGCGAAGATTTCTTCGCAGTTCCCCTTAAGCGCGGAGCTCTTCACCAGACAGCAGTAGTTCAGGCAGCAAGAAAAAGACTGGGCACTGCTTCAAGCAAGGATCGCAGTGAAGTGCGTGGTGGTGGAAGCAAACCCTGGCCTCAGAAGGGAACCGGCCGGGCTCGTCATGGCAGCACTCGTTCACCTTTGTGGGCCGGTGGCGGGGTTACATTCGGACCGCAACCGCGGGACTATGACCCCAAGGTGCCGAAAAAAGTCAGGCGTCTGGCTTTAAAATCCGCTCTTAGCGATAAGGTAAGGGAAGGGAAACTGGTCCTGGTAGAAGATTATGCAATCGATGCACCTAAAACCAGGCAAATGGCATCCCTGCTTGCTAATTTGAAGGTGAGTGGTGGGGCCCTGGTGGTGATTGATCAGCCGGATAACAATGTCATTAAAGCTGCTCGCAATCTACCCCGGGTTAAGACTGTTCTGGCAAGACAGCTTAATGTACTCGATCTGCTAACCTATAATTTTGTTGTTATGAGTAAAGCCGCATTGCAGCAGGTTGAGGAGGTGTTCGGCGGATGAAAGATTCGAGAGATGTTATCATTCGTCCCCTGATCAGTGAAAAATCTTCCGACCTGATGGAAGATAACAAATATACCTTTGTTGTATCAGGCAAAGCGAACAAAATTCAAATCAAGCGCGCTCTTGAAGAAATATTTGACGTTAAAGTAAAATCAGTCAATACAGCCAACTTCAAGGGGAAAAGAAAGCGCATGGGCCGCTACCCGATGGGAAAACAGCCCAGCTGGAAAAAGGCTGTAATAACCCTGGCCGAAGGCAGCAAACCGATCGAGCTGTTTGAAAGCCGCTAGTAGAAGGAGGGAACTGTAATGGCTGTTAAACGTTTTAAACCTACTTCACCGGGGCGGCGGTTTGCCACCGTATCAACGTTTGAAGAGATTACCAGGTCGGAACCGGAAAAATCACTTCTGGCTCCGTTGAGTAAAAAAGCCGGTCGTAATTCATACGGCAGGATTACCGTGCGTCACCAGGGTGGAGGGCACAAGCGAGCCTATAGAATCGTTGATTTTAAGCGCAACAAGGATGATGTTCCTGCAAAAGTTGCCTCTATAGAATACGATCCGAACCGAACGGCAAACATTGCCCTGCTGAATTATGCCGATGGGGAAAAGCGCTACATTCTTGCTCCACTTGGGCTCCGTGTCGGGCAGGTTGTTGTTTCTGGTGTAAAAGTAGAAGTAAGACCGGGTAATACCATGCCTCTTAATTCTATTCCTGTTGGAACTTTTGTTCACAACATCGAAATGAAACCGGGTCATGGCGGACAGCTGGCCCGTTCGGCAGGAACTGCCGCCCAGTTGGCTGCTAAAGAAGGTAAGTACGGACATATAAAATTACCATCCGGTGAAGTGAGGCTTATCCCACTTGAATGTCGGGCAACTATTGGACAGATTGGTAACATTGAACATGAAAACCTGACAATCGGTAAAGCAGGACGAAGTCGCTGGATGGGTAAAAGGCCTACAGTCCGTGGTTCAGTAATGAACCCTGTTGATCACCCCCATGGTGGTGGTGAGGGTAAAGCGCCAATCGGTTTGAAAAGACCGGAGACCCCCTGGGGTAAACCGACGCTTGGTTATAAAACTCGTCAGAAGAATAAGGATTCAGATAGGCTAATTGTCCGTCGCCGTAAGAAGTAGCAGGAAATACAGCCGATGTCGCTGAAGCGGCAGGAGGTTTGTTTTCCAGCTGAAAGGGAGGTTGTCTTAATTGTCACGTTCACTAAAAAAGGGTCCCTATATTGAGGCCAGCTTAATGAAAAAAATTGAGCAGATGAACGAAAAGGGAGATAAAAAGGTTATTAAAACCTGGTCCCGCCGTTCAACAATATTCCCTGATATGGTTGGACACACCATTGCTGTCCACGATGGACGCAGGCATGTGCCCATTTATATCAGTGAAGATATGGTTGGACATAAACTTGGAGAATTTGCTCCGACCCGAACCTTCAGGGGGCACGGGCACCATACCGAACGCTCTACCTCATTGAAGTAGGGCAGAGGAGGCACGAATTAGATGGAAGCAAAAGCACAAGCCCGCTATGTACGCCTTGCGCCGCGGAAAGTAAGAGAAGTAGTTGATCTGATACGCAATAAAAATCTTGATGAAGCGATCAGTATTCTGCGTTACACACCGCGCCGTGCTGCTGAAGCGGTTACAAAAGTAGTTAATTCTGCGGCAGCTAATGCCGAGAACAACCTGGAGATGAATCGCGGTAACTTGTATATTGATCAGGCCTATGTTGATGAAGGTCCGGCCATGAAAAGAGTTCAGCCGCGAGCCAGGGGTAGAAGATTTTTGATTTTAAAAAGGACCAGCCACATTACGGTTGTAGTCAAAGAGAGAAAGGGGGTCTAGTTGTGGGACAAAAAGTTAGCCCCATCGGATTCCGCATCGGAGTAATCCGCGATTGGGATGCCCGCTGGTTTGCCAGGAAGGATTATAAAAACCTTCTTCATGAAGATTTACAAATCAGGGAGTATATCCAGTCTGCGCTTCAGAGCGCTTCGGTTTCGCGGATAGAAATAGAGCGGGCGGCAAATAATCTTAGAATCAACATTCATACTGCCAAACCGGGAATGGTAATCGGTCGTGGTGGTGCCGGTGTAGAAGAATTACGTAAGAAACTTGAAACAATGACTGAGAAAAAAGTGCATTTAAATATTATTGAAATTAAAAAGCCTGAACTCGATGCATTTTTGGTTGCTGAAAGCGTTGCTTCGCAGCTTGAAAGAAGAATTGCATTCAGAAGGGCAATGAAGCAGGCTGTATTCCGTACAATGCGTAATGGCGCCCAGGGTGTTAGAATAGCATGCAGCGGTAGACTGGGTGGTTCCGAAATGGCTCGTAATGAAAGCTATTACGAAGGAACTGTACCTTTGCAGACATTGCGTGCCGATATCGACTATGGTTATACAGAAGCAAAAACAACCTATGGAAGAATCGGCGTTAAGGTATGGATTTATAAAGGAGAAATATTGCCCTCAAAGCCGGGCAAAGATGCAAAGCCTGCAGAGGAGGTAGACGCCAATGTTAATGCCTAAGCGGGTAAAATTTCGTCGTCAGCACCGCGGCCGCATGAAAGGTAAAGCCAAGGGCGGCACCGTAGTTCAGTTTGGCGAATACGGGATGCAGGCACTTGAGCCTTCCTGGATCAGCAGCCAGCAGATCGAAGCAGCTCGTATTGCAATGACCAGGTTTATAAAGAGAGGCGGAAAGGTTTGGATCCGCATATTTCCAGATAAACCTGTTACTGAAAAACCGGCTGAAACCAGGATGGGTAAAGGTAAAGGTTCGCCGGAATACTGGGTAGCTGTTGTCAAGCCCGGCCGGGTTATGTTTGAACTGGCTGGAGTAAGTGAAGAAATTGCCAAGGAAGCAATGCGCCTGGCATCAAACAAGCTGCCTATAAAAACCAAGTTTGTGAAAAGAACTGAATCAGGTGGTGGAGCAGAATGAAAGTGAAAGAGATACGGGAATTTAACGAAAAAGAACTTGAAGAGAAAGTTAAAGAACTGAAAGAAGAGCTTTTTAACCTTCGTTTTCAGGAAGCCACTGGTCAGTTAGAAAATTGTATGCGTATTCAAGAGGTCCGCCGTAGTATTGCCCGGGTTAAAACCGTGCTCAGGGAACGGGCCCTAAGCTGAGCTTATATAGGAAGGGAGGCCCATCGATTTGGAAACTGTAAATCGTAAAGTGCGCAGCGGCCGGGTCGTAAGCGACAAGATGGATAAAACCAGGGTGGCTTTGGTTGAAAGAACAACCCGACACCCGTTGTATGGCAAAATTATACGCCGGTCGAAAAAGTATAAATTTCATGATGAAGCAAACGAATCCCGAGTAGGCGATATAGTAAGGATCATGGAAACCAGGCCGCTTAGTAAGGATAAAAGGTGGCGCCTGGTGGAGATCGTTCAACGGTCGAAGCTATAGGCAGATTCTCCTCCGGATAGCCTGCCGGCAGGAGAATGAAAGGAGAAACAACGATGATTCAAAACGAAACTATCTTAAATGTAGCCGATAACTCGGGAGCGAAAAAGGTCCTTTGCATCAAGGTCCTTGGAGGATCGAAGCGCAAAGCAGGTCATATAGGCGATATTATAGTTGCCTCGGTTAAAGAGGCAACCCCGGGTGGCGTTGTAAAAAAAGGCGAAGTAGTAAGGGCCGTGATAGTGCGGACGAAAAGCCCGCTGAATCGTAAAGATGGTTCTCATATCCAATTTGATGAGAATGCGGCAGTTATTATCAATGAACAGAATAATCCGCGCGGAACCCGTATTTTTGGTCCTGTCGCCCGTGAGTTAAGGGAAAAAGATTTTATGAAAATCGTCTCCCTGGCACCGGAAGTAATTTAACTGTTCATTTTGGAGGTGGCTAAATCCGGTGGAAGTAAAAAAAATGTCTGTCCGCCGGGGAGACAAGGTTCTGGTTCTCTCCGGGAAGGACAAAGGTAAAAAAGGTAAAGTGATCGCCACATTTCCCCGTTTAGGTCGGGTAAAAGTGGAAGGGATCAACATGATTAAGAAACATGCCAAGCCGACCCGTAAAGTGCCCCAGGGGGGTATCAGGGAGATGGAAGCGGCATTTCCGGCATCAAAAGTGATGGTTGTCTGCCCGGCTTGTAACAAGCCATCCCGGGTAGGAAAGAAGGTACTACCTGATGATCGCCGGGTTCGGGTATGTCTGAAGTGCGGCGAATCGCTGGATAAGTAAGGAGGGTTAAAGCGTAACGATGTCACGGATGAAGCAGAAATATTTGGATGAAGTACGGCCCACCCTTGTTAAGCGGTTTTCCTATAGCAATATCATGCAGGCGCCGCGGATTGAAAAAGTAGTAATTAACATGGGATTGGGTGAAGGAAAAGAAAACCCGAAAATACTGGATGCAGCGGTAAATGATCTCTCGATTATAACCGGTCAGAAGCCGATTATAACCAGGGCCCGTGTGTCAGTGGCCAGTTTTAAGGTTCGCGAAGGTATGCCGATTGGCTGCAAACTGACATTACGCGGAATCCGTATGTATGATTTTCTGGACAAGCTATTTAACATAGCTTTACCAAGAGTCCGGGATTTCCGGGGTATCTCGCCTCATTCTTTTGATGGGCGGGGGAACTTTACAATTGGTATCAAAGAGCAGTTAATTTTTCCCGAGATCGAATACAGTCAAGTTGAAAAAGTACTCGGCATGGACATAACTATTGTCACCTCTGCCGGGACTGACGAAGAAGCACGCGAACTTCTCACATTGATGGGTTTGCCTTTCAAAGCAGCCTAAGAGAAAAATATCGCGTAAGTTTAAGGAGGAAAAGGATGGCCAAGAAATCATTAATAGCCAAGGCCAAAAGAGAGCCTAAATTTTCGGTTCGCCGCTATAACCGGTGTTACATCTGCGGCCGCCCAAGGGCTTATTTACGTAAATTCGGCTTGTGCCGCCTTTGCTTTCGTCATCTGGCCAACGAGGGAAAAATACCGGGAGTTAAAAAAGCCAGCTGGTAAGATGATGAAAGAATGAGAGGAGGTTGTGATTGCCAATGATGACAGATCCTATTGCCGATATGCTGACACGTGTGCGAAATGCCAATAATGTACGGCATAAAACTGTGGAAATACCTGCTTCCAATGTGAAGCGCTCTATTGCGGCGATCATGAAGCAGGAAGGTTATATCAAGGATTTTGAGTTTATCAAGGATAATAAGCAGGGTGTTTTACGTGTTCATCTGAAATATGGGCCGAATGAAGAAAAAATAATCAGCGGTCTGAAAAGAATCAGCAAACCCGGTTTAAGGGTTTATGTTAAAAAAGATGAACTGCCCAAAGTCCTGGGAGGATTGGGAATAGCAGTTATTTCCACTTCACAGGGATTGATGAGCGATCGCCAGGCCAGGGAGACTGGAAAAGGCGGCGAAGTTTTATGCTATATCTGGTAGCATAGCGAGGAGGTTTACCGATGTCCCGTACCGGTAAAAAGCCCGTTGTTGTGCCTGCAAATGTTGAGGTGCAGCTTAACGGGAGTAATATTATGGTAAAAGGTCCGAAGGGTCAGCTTTCACAAGATCTGCCCCAGGAGATGATTATTGAACAGGAAGATGATAAAATTCTGGTTAAAAGGCCATCAGACAGCCCACAACACAGGGCTTTACATGGATTAACCAGGACACTTATCGATAATATGGTAGTTGGAGTAACCGAAGGTTATAGTCGTAACCTCGAGCTGGTCGGTGTCGGTTACAAAGCGGCAATGCAGGGTAAGAAGCTGGTTCTTAATATCGGCTTTTCACATCCGGTGGAGTTTGAGCCAGGTGAAAACGTGGAAATAGAAGTGCCCGCCCCTACCAAGATTACTGTTAAAGGTATCGACAAGCAAAAAGTGGGTAACCTGGCTGCAGTTATCCGCAAGACATATCCACCCGAACCGTATAAAGGTAAGGGTATACGTTATGAGAATGAGTATGTCCGTCAGAAGGTTGGTAAAGCGGGCAAATAATCACCTGGAGGTGTAAAAAGTGCTTAAAGCAAAATCTCGTCTGTATAGCCGGAAACGGCGTCACCGCAGGGTTAGAAAAAAAGTCAGCGGTACTCCGGAAAGACCCCGGTTAAATGTTTTTCGCAGCAGCAAGAATATTTATGCCCAGGTGATCAATGATTATACCGGAGAGACCCTGGTTGCTGCCTCCAGCCTGGATCCGGATCTGCGTGCAGGCACTCCTTACGGGGGCAACAAGAACGCAGCTCGGAAAGTAGGAGAACTGATCGGCCGCAGGGCTGTTGATAAAGGCATAAAAGATGTAGTTTTTGATCGGGGTGGTTACCTGTACCACGGTCGAGTAAAAGAATTGGCCGAAGGAGCCCGTGAAGGCGGGTTAAACTTCTAGAAAGGGGGAATGGCAGGGGTGTCGAAAATCGAACCAACACAGGAGTTAGAAGAAAAAGTAGTAAAAGTTAACCGTGTAGCCAAGGTTGTTAAAGGCGGACGCCGGTTTAGCTTTAGTGCCCTTGTTGTTGTCGGTGACAAGAATGGTGTTGTCGGCGCAGGCATGGGTAAAGCCGGGGAAGTGCCTGAGGCTATCCGTAAGGGTATAGAAGATGCGAAGAAAAATCTGATTCGTGTTCCCATGGTTGGGACAACTATTACTCACCCGGTAACAGGCCGTTTTGGCGCAGGAAAAGTTTTACTAAAGCCTGCTTCAGAAGGTACCGGAGTAATAGCAGGGGGTCCTGTTCGTGCAGTTCTTGAACTCGCCGGAGTTAGGGATATCCTCACCAAATCTCTCGGTTCCTCAAACGCGATTAATATAGTCAGCGCGACCTTGGAAGGGCTAAAATCACTTAAGCAGGCTGAAGAGGTTGGCAGACTGCGCGGAATTGAAGTAGAGAAGCTGCTTGGTTAAGGAGAGTTAAAGCTATGGCAAAAAAAATTCAAATAACCCTGGTTCGCAGTCCGCTGACTTGCAAACCGAAGCATCGTCGCACTGTAACAGCACTCGGTTTGAAGAAAATCGGCCAGACTGTTATTCATGAAGACAACGATGTGATCAGGGGAATGGCTAATACAGTTAATTATTTGATTAACGTTGAAGAAAGTAAATGAATTGAGAAGCGGCAAAGAGGGAGGTGTAGCCAATGCGCTTACACGAATTAAGGCCTCCTGAGGGAGCCAGCAAAGCGGCTAAACGTAAGGGAAGAGGCATGTCTTCGGGTTTGGGTAAAACAGCAGGCCGTGGACAAAAAGGACAAAAATCCCGTTCAGGATCCGGTATCCGCCGTGGTTTTGAAGGTGGTCAGATGCCTTATTTTCAGCGACTGCCGAAGCGTGGATTTACAAATATTCATAAGCAGAAGTGGAATATTGTTAACGTGAGTGAACTAAACACTTTTGAAGCTGGAACTGTTATTACCCAGGAAATGCTGGTTGAGGCTGGCTTGATTAGGAATATGCGTGATCCACTGAAAGTTTTGGGAAACGGAGATATTGAAAAAGGTCTTGAAATCAAGGCTAACCACTTCAGTAAACAGGCCCGGGAAAAAATTGAAGCAGCCGGGGGAAAGGCAGAGGTGATTTAAATTGCTGGAAACAGTTCGAACCGCTTGGCGGATTAAAGAACTCAGGCAGCGTATTCTCTTCACCCTGGCCATGTTTGTTGTTTACAGGGTTGGTTCTGCTATCCCCATTCCAGGCACGGACCCATCAAAACTGGCCGAATTTTTTCTGGAGGATACAATCTTTGGTTTTATCAATATAATCGGCGGCGGGAACTTAAGCAATTTCACCATATTTGCACTGGGCATTATGCCTTATATTAACGCTTCCATTATTATGAACCTTTTGACTATAGTAATTCCGAAGTTGAAGGAGTGGAGCCAGGAAGGGCCTGAGGGGCGTAAAAAAATAACCCAGATAACCAGGTATGGTACCGTCGTTATAGCGATTATTCAGGCACTTGGCCTTTCTACAACAATAGCCAGCGCAGCTGTCATGGATAAAACGCTTTTATCGTATGTAACAATCATTATTTCCCTGACTGCAGGTACTGCCTTTTTAATGTGGATCGGGGAGTTGATTACAGAAAGAGGGATTGGCAACGGTATTTCACTGTTAATCTTCGCCAGCATTGTTTCCGGTTTTCCGCTTGGCCTGGCGATGGCGGCAGAACAGTATCGTTTCGGTCAAATTAATGTATTGACCATAGTATTGGTAATTGTAGTTATGTTGGCCCTGATTATAGGGATTATATTGCTCGATCAGGGGCAGAGAAGGGTTAACGTGCAGTACAGCAAACGCGTTGTTGGTCGCAAAATGTATGGCGGTCAGGCGACACACATACCGATGAAGGTTAACCAGGCTGGTGTTATTCCGGTTATCTTTGCTTCGGTGCTGCTAAGTTTTCCACAAACCCTGGTTAGCTTTATCCAGCAGCCATGGGCACAACGTCTGGCTGAAATGCTGGGCTGGGGCAGCAACCTTAACCTGGTGTTGTATGCCTTGTTGATCATACTGTTTACCTACTTTTACACAGCGGTTCAGTTTGATCCATTTCAGGTTGCGGGTAATATCAAGAAATATGGTGGTTTTATACCCGGTTTACGCCCGGGAAGGCCGACGGCCGATTACCTGGCCCGGGTCACTTCAAGACTGACTACCGTTGGAGCATTTGCACTGGCATTTATAGCAGTGTTTCCTATAATTCTTGAGAGATTAACCGGAATGAACATAGTATTTACCGGAATCGGTATGGTTATTGTAGTAGGTGTTGTTCTGGAAACATTTAAACAAATTGAAAGCCACATGCTGATGCGCAGCTATCGCGGCTTTATGAAGTAGTGAGACATTAGATGATAAAGCTTAAATCGGCCAGGGAAATTGAAATGATGCGGGAAGCCGGCAAAATTGTTGGCGAGGTCCTTGCGGAAATGGGCAGGGTGATCAAGGAAGGCATAACCACCGCTATGCTGGATAAGATCGCTGAGCAGATAATTCGCAGGTACGGTGCAGAACCGGCTTTTCTTGGTTATCATAATTTCCCGGCATCGATTTGTGCTTCTGTCAACAATGAGGTAGTACACGGCATTCCCGGGTTGCGCAGACTTAAAGAGGGCGATATAATCAGCATTGATGTCGGTACGCGGTTAAATGGTTATTATGGTGATGCCGCGGCCACATATCCGGTTGGTAATATCTCGTCTAAAGCGCAAAAGCTGATTGATGTAACCAGAATGTCCCTTCAGAAGGGAATCGAAAAAATGCAGGAAGGTAATAAGCTTTCCGACATTTCACATGCCGTGCAGGCATACGTGGAAAAAAATCACTTTTCGGTTGTCCGGACTTATGTTGGGCATGGTATTGGCGATGAGATGCATGAAGAACCGCAGGTTCCAAATTTTGGTTTGCCTGGACGGGGGCCGAAACTTGAACGCGGTCTGGTTCTTGCTATTGAGCCGATGGTCAATACCGGGGGTTGGCAGGTTAAGGTTTTAGATGATCAATGGACTGTAGTAACCGCCGATGGCAGTTTGTCAGCTCATTTTGAGCATACAATTGCCCTTGGAGAAGATGGTCCTGAAATACTAACCTCTTCCGACCTGAATTAAGGGGGGATGATGGTGGAACTAAAACCGGGACAACTGGTCCGTTCCCTGGCTGGCCGTGACAGGGGAAAACATTATCTTGTTCTCAGCGAACTCGATCCAAAATATGTTTTATTGGTCGATGGCCTGAGCCGCCCGGTAAACCGGCCGAAGAAAAAGAATAAAGCCCATCTTCAGCATTATGACCGCAGGGTGAAACTGGGTGAAGCGCTTGATGTCAATAGTATTAATGACAGCCAGGTAATCAGGGCAATAAAAGAACTGATATCTGATAGCGGGTTTTCTGAAGGGGAGGTTTAACTGGTAACATGAGCAAAAAGAAAGATGTAGTAGAGGTTGAAGGAACAGTGGTTGAGCCACTGCCGAATGCCATGTTCCGGGTTGAGCTAAAGAATGGACACAAGGTTCTGGCTCATGTATCCGGCAAAATCAGAATGAATTTTATTCGTATTTTACCGGGCGACAGGGTTTTGGTTGAGCTTTCACCTTACGATCTAACCCGGGGTCGTATAACCTATCGTTATAAGTAAGGAGGTCTGTTACTATGAAGGTTAGGCCTTCAGTAAAAAAAATGTGTGAAAAGTGCAAGATCATCCGGCGTAAAGGCAGGGTCGTGGTAATCTGCCAGAATCCGAAGCATAAACAAAGGCAGGGTTAACCGTAAACCTGAATACTTATGCCTTCCCCGGCTAACAGGGGATTTATAAAAAGGAGGTGCTAATCGATTGGCCAGAATTGCAGGTGTAGACTTACCTCGTGATAAAAGAGTTGAGGTTGCTCTGAGCTATATTTATGGTATCGGCAGAAACCGGGCGCTTGAAATCCTTCAGCATACCGGAGTCAGCCCGGATACCAGGATAAAAGACTTAACAGAGGACGAGCTCGGTCGACTTCGTGAATTTATTGACAAAAATTATAATGTTGAAGGCGATTTGCGCCGTGAGGTTGCTTTGAATATTAAGCGCCTGGTGGAAATCGGCTGCTATCGCGGCATAAGACACCGTCGCGGGATGCCCGTGCGGGGACAAAAAACCAAGAATAATGCCCGTACCCGTAAAGGTCCGCGTAAAACTGTTGGTATTCGCCGCAAGAGCTAGTAACCTTGGAGAAGGGAGGAAGTAACTAAAATTGGTCAAGAAGAAGGTCACCCGTACCAAACGTCGGGAAAGAAAAAATATTGAGCGCGGGGTTGCTCATATAAAATCTACCTTTAACAATACATTCATCAGCATTACTGATGTAAATGGTAATGCAATTTCATGGTCCAGTGCTGGTAACGTGGGCTACAAGGGTTCGAGAAAATCTACCCCTTATGCTGCCCAGCTGGCAGCTGAATCAGCAGCAAAAGTTGCCATGGAACATGGCATGAGACAGGTGGAAGTATTTGTTAAAGGACCTGGTGCCGGACGTGAAGCGGCTATTCGCTCACTGCAGGCTGCAGGCCTGGAAGTAAACGCAATTAAAGATGTAACACCAATCCCGCATAATGGATGTCGCCCGCCAAAGAGGCGCAGAGTATAATTTTATAAACAAGGAGGTGTAACATAAACTAATATGGGACGCCACACTGAAGCAGTATGTCGTTTATGCCGCAGGGAAAATGATAAGCTTTATCTTAAAGGAGACCGTTGTTATTCAGATAAATGTGCCGTAGTTCGTCACGCTTACCCACCGGGAGAACATGGCCAGGGACGCCAAAAGTTTTCAGAGTACGGTTTACAGCTGCGTGAAAAGCAGAAGGCCCGCCGAATTTACGGGGTTATGGAAAGGCAGTTCCGCCGTTATTTTAAAGAAGCCGACCGTCGTAAAGGAGTAACCGGTGAAACCCTCCTGCAGCTCCTGGAAAGCCGTCTTGATAACGTAGTTTTCCGCATGGGACTGGGACGTTCGCGTGCTGAAGCAAGGCAGCTGATCAACCATGGACATTTTCAGGTTAATGGTCGTAAGGTAGATATTCCTTCTTACCTGACCAAGGTCGGTGATGTGATTGCCGTTCGTGAAAACAAAAAAAGTAAGCCTGTTTTTAAATCAATAGCTGAAGACAGGGGACAACAGGGAGTAGTGGACTGGCTGGATGTTGATCATGAAAAAATGGAAGGCCGGATCATGAGGATTCCTCAGCGCGAAGAGATCGATGTGCCTGTTACAGAGCACCTTATCGTCGAGCTTTATTCCCGCTAAGTGAAAAGTAAACCCTCAATAAATCAAACGAGGAGGGTAAATCGGACAAAATGATAGAAATTGAAAAACCGAAAATTGAATGTGTCGAAAGAGATGAGCAG
This sequence comes from uncultured Syntrophomonadaceae bacterium, assembly GCA_964390725.1. Classification (GTDB taxonomy): domain Bacteria; phylum Bacillota; class Dethiobacteria; order DTU022; family DTU022; genus JAABTH01. Next base: position 13,724 of record CAYMIW010000043.1, read on the forward strand.
AGTTATTACGGGCGTTTTGTTGTTGAACCGCTGGAGCGAGGATATGGAACAACGCTTGGCAATGCCCTGCGCAGGATCCTCTTGTCCTCATTGCCCGGGGCGGCAATAACTAGTGTTAAGTTTGATGGTGCACTGCACGAATTTTCGAATCTGCCTGGGGTTCTGGAGGATACAATAGAAATAATCCTCAACCTGAAGGCCGTGTCATTGATGATTCACAACGATGAACCGCAGACATTGGTAATCGAAACTGAGGAGGCTGGCGAGGTTAAAGCCGGCAATATTAAGGCTCCCGCGGATGTTGAACTCCTTAACCCTGATCATCATATATGTACTCTTGAGGAAAACTCGAGGCTATACATGGAGATGACAGCAATTAACGGGCGGGGTTATATCCCGGCTGAGCGTAACAAAATGTCGCAGCAGCCAATCGGTGTTATCCCGGTTGACTCCATGTTTTCCCCGATCAGGAAAGTAAATTACCAGGTGGAAAACACCAGGGTCGGACAGGTTACCGACTACGACAAACTAACCCTGGAAGTATGGACTGACGGCAGTATCGGTCCTGATGAAGCGATCAGTCTTTCGGCAAATATACTGAGCACACACATTGCTCTTTTTACCAATCTGACGGAAACATCAGACAAGGTAGAGATTACCTCTGACAAACCGGAAGAAGATCGTGAGCGGATTCTTGACATGACCATTGAAGAACTGGACCTGTCAGTGCGTTCGTACAATTGCCTGAAACGAGCCGGCATCAACACTGTTGGTGAGCTGGTTCGTAAAACAGAAGAAGAAATGATGAAAGTTCGCAACCTGGGCAAGAAATCGCTGGAGGAAGTAGAGCAAAAGCTGACAGAGCTTGGGTTCGGCTTCAACAGGAGCGGAGAGTAAGTTTTTGAGGAGGAAATTATAATGCCATACCAGAAGCTGAGTCGAAAGAGCGGCCCCAGGCGAGCCCTGCTGCGCGGCCTGGTGACATCGTTCTTAAAAACAGGCCGTATCGAAACAACCGAGGCAAAAGCCGCGGCAATTCGTTCACTTGCTGAAAAGATGATTACCCTGGCTAAAAAGGGTGATCTTCATGCCCGCCGACAGGTCCTGGCCTTTCTGTTGGAGGAAGATGTAGTTACAAACCTTTTTGAAAAAATTGGCCCCAAAATGGAAGGTCGTGAAGGCGGCTACACCAGGGTTGTCCCAATTGGACCCCGCCGCGGAGATGCAGCACCCATGGTGATCCTGGAGCTTGTTTCCGAATAACCAGATATGGGTAACCTGCCAGAATCATTAATTAAAGCGAGAGAACTTGGTTACCATTATGTGGGTGATGGTGAAAATATTTATCCTGCCCTGAAAGGGATAAACCTGGATGTGCGCCGGGGGGAATACCTTGCTGTAATTGGTCCCAACGGTTCAGGAAAAACTACTTTACTTAAACTATTTAATGCCCTGCTGGACCCTTCCGAAGGAGAGGTTCTGGTTGAGGGCATTTCAACAGTTGAGCATGACAAAATCCCCATGATTCGTCAGATATGCGGGATGATTTTTCAAAATCCTGACAACCAGCTAGTAGCTACTACAGTAGAAGAAGATATTGCCTTCGGGTTAGAAAACCTGAATATACCCTCTGCCGAGATCCGGCAGAGGGTAGTAGAGGTTGCTCGCAGGCTTAGGCTGGATAAGCTTTTGCTGCACCCACCACACCAGCTTTCCGGTGGTGAAAAACAAAGGGTGGCAATTGCCGGGATTTTAGCAATGCGTCCGCGCTGCATATTAATGGATGAACCTACGGCAATGCTCGATCCCGCAGGAAGTAAAGAAGTTTTACAAACAGTTTCCGATCTGCATAAGAACGAAGGAATTGCCATTGTTCATATAACCCATTTTCCGGAAGAAGCTGTTTTTGCCGATCGTGTTGCAGTTGTAAATAATGGCTGCCTGGTAAAAGAGGGTTCTCCGGAGGTTATCTTAACTGATCTAAAGTTGCTGCATGAATTCGGCCTAATAGGAACACCTGCTGTTGAGCTGGCAGCTCTTTTAAGAAATGATGGTTTTAAAATCCCGAACGAAACACTTCATAACCGGGAGTTGGTGAGAGCCCTTTGTTCATTCAGACCGATAAACTGACTCATATCTATATGCAAGGAACCCCTTTTGCAGCAGAAGCGCTAAGTGATATATCTTTCTCCCTGGCAAAAGGAAGGGTTGCCCTGTTACTTGGGCCGAGTGGTTCCGGTAAATCTACTCTTATCCAGCACCTTAACGGTCTGCTGAAACCTACTTCCGGGCAGGTTTACTTTAATGGAAACCCTGTAGGCGGCAGTAAGGCAGAACTGCTTAAGCTTCGCAGAAGGATTGGCCTTGTTTTTCAGATGCCGGAAGAGCAGTTTTTTTCTGAGTCTGTTTATGATGAAGTTGCTTTTGCTCCGCGCAACCTCGGTCTTGCCGATCGTGAACTTGACCACCGGGTTGAGAGGGCCCTGGCTCGTGTTGGCCTGGAACCTGCTCTTTTTACAAAACGCCATCCCTTCCATCTCAGCTCGGGCCAGAAAAGACTTGTTGCCCTGGCAGCTGTTTTATCTTTGGAGCCGGAAGTATTAATACTTGATGAACCTACGGCGGGGCTAGACCCAGCCGGTCGTCGCAGGCTGTACACACTGCTTGATGATTTAAATAAAAAAGAAGGTTTAACCCTGCTGATAGCCACACACCATTTTGATGAAGCGGTGGCACTGGCAGAGCAGGTGTTAGTCTTATACAAGGGCAAACTGGCTATGGATGGAAGTAGAAACAAAATATTTTCCAACCGGGAGGAACTGGTAAAATTAGGGCTTGCCCTGCCTCCAATTACAGAAATAATGCATGATCTTGCTGATTCAGGCCTTCCTGTAAACAGAGATATTTACACTCTTGAAGAAGCCCGCACAGAGATTAATAACCTGAAAGGATCTGGAAAAAATGAGTCCTAGCATTACCCTGGGGCAATATCTGCCCGGTAACAGCCTGGTGCACCACCTCAGCCCCCGCATAAAAATTGCTGTTCTCATTATTCTTTTGATCCTTCTTTTCAGCCTGCAGAATTTTATCGCCTTAGCAGTTATGTTTGCCCTGGTTTTGATGCTTCTGGCTGCTTCACGCATCCCCTTGCGTTACTTTATTAAGGGTCTCCGGCCCATTTTATTAATCATACTGTTTGCCCTGGTCATATATATATTTTTTACAAAGGGAGGGGTAGTACTGCTGCGCATCGGTTCGTTTACCATCGAATCGGAAGGACTTAGACAGGGTTTGTTTGTAATTACCCGCCTGCTTGTCCTGATAATTCTTTCCCTGTTGGTAACCCTGACGACCACGCCTCTTTCCCTTACTCACGGAATGGGTTATTATTTAAAACCTCTCAGCAAAGTAGGCTTGCCTACTGAGGAAATTGCCATGGTTATGGCTATAGCCCTGCGATTTATACCTACCCTGATGGAAGAAAGCCAACGTCTGATGCGGGCCCAGGTCTCAAGGGGAGCCGATTTTGAAACCGGTTCTATCTTTAGAAGGGCGAAAAACCTGGTGCCGCTTATCGTGCCCCTTTTTATCAGCGCTTTTCGCCGGGCCGACGATCTGGCCCTGGCCATGGAAGCAAGGGGTTACCGCCTGGGCGCAAAACGCACCCGTTTGCATGAAGATGTTATTGCAACCAGAGATTGGGCTGCCCTGCTCTTTGTCCTGGCCCTGCTGGCAGTGTCCTTCTACTTCAAGCTGTAAATCCAAACATACTAAATTATTATGGTCCGGCAGGTTCTTCTGTCTCTGGTATTGCTAATCCAACAGGAGGATCAGTTTAACTAACTGTCGAATTTAATAACATAGCACACCAAAACCCGGCTTATTAAATACAGCATCAAAGAGATGTAACCCGACAGAAAAATGTTTTCCTTAAAGGGGCAACAGGTGATCAATGATCGGTAAAAAAGAACATTTCGTCATCTGGTCAATGGGTTTGTATTTTGGCTGGATTTTATCCTTCCCCTATTTCGGCCCTGTTTTAAAGGCTGTATCAACCTCCAGTGGCGTGGATTCCAACTCACTTGCCATAGTATTTTTAATTTTTCATGCCCTTGGTTTTTTCTGTGGAGCCATATTTTTAAAAGATACAAGGCGATGGAAAGATCTGATGCTTTTCAGCCTTCTTATCGTGCTTTTGTTAAGCATTGTTAAACTATTTATCTCTCCCCTGTTGTGGATGCCCCTGATGGCCCTAATTGGTTTCTTTTCACCCTTTTATATTTTAGGATGGAGCTGTCTGATAGCCGCGTATCCGTCTCACCAAAAACCAAGGCTGCTCCTTACTTCCATCATTATTGCTAATTTGATCATGATTTTGCTAAGCTACCTTTCCTTTACCTTAAATCTTCAAGCATTACTTATGGTCAAAATCATTCCCCTCATCGCTGCTTTATTCATACTATTCTTTTGTAGTCTTCCCGCTACAGCAGCGATTGAGAGAAGATTTGAACCAGGCCATCCGCCAACTACTTTGTATATTCTTGTTATGGTTGCTTTTATCACCTTGCTAAACTTTACCCTTGGGTTAGCTTATACAGTAGCATATGAATCTCATGCGATTATGAAAGACAATAATTTTGTATTGCAATATTACAGGCACTTACCCTATATTCTAACTTATGTAATAATCCTCACTTTTAAGTTGAAAATTGATAAAAAGATTATCACTTACTACGCTATATCATTAACCGGATTAGGTTTAATATTATTAATTGTTCTCGGTGATAGTTTAGTAGGTTTTTATCTGACCATTTCGTTAATACAGGTTGGCCAGGCGCTTTTCCCCTTATTTGTATGGATATTAATCGGAGATTTATCAACCCGCTATGCTGCCTCTTTTAGATTTTTTGGCTATGGTTTATTTGCTATCCTGCTAGGTTCTTTTCTGGGTGGTTTTTACGGAGATTACCTGCAAACATACAGCGATTCGCCGCTAGTTTTTACAGCGCTGGCTTCAATAGCAGCCTTATTTGCCGCACTGCTGGTAACTCCCCGCCTGGTTGAAAAATCGGTCACTGAACCCCTGGTTGATGATAAACTTGTGGCAAACGACCAGGAATTCCTTAACCTGTTTTACTCGGCAGCAGGCTTGACCCCGAGAGAAATTGAAGTGGTAGAGCTTCTAATGCAGGGTTCAGATAATCAAACCATGGCCAACACCCTGGGGGTCAGCTCGAATACACTTAAAACCCACTTGCGTCATGTTTATCGCAAGTATGGAGTTAATAAAAGAAGTGAACTGCTAGCTTTAATCACTACTAAGAAATTACCTTCATAATTAAGATCACAAACACAAGATGCCTAATACCCCAGTTTTTACTGCTAAAATATTATAAAATCACCCCTGGGGATGATAGACAACCTTCTTTTTCTACCCTAATCTTAAAATAACAACTATTCCTTTTAAACAAAAACTATCTGCCGCGCAGCTGATTGGCAGTTTTCAGTTGTCAGGACTTTACCGATTTAGGAGGCCTGCCTATTGATCAACCAGCGGTTTTAGTGGTGCAGGAAAACAATGAAGCCTGGTTTATAACTGGTCACTTGAACCTGGTGGAGTCAGTAGTGAAACCGGCCGCACCTTTTTACCTGTCGGTAATTCTGTCGGGGAAGGAGGTGACGACTAAATGACAAACTTTAAAATTACCTATTTTAAACAATGGGCACTAATTGCCGCCATCCTGATAGCTCTGTTGGTGTTGCTTCCGGTGGCAGTCTTTGCCGAAAGTGATACGGCTAACACCACAGACACCGCGAGTGACAGCAGTACCGCTGATGGTGTTGATATTGCAGGTTCTGCTGAAAGCAGCAGTCCGCCAACCTCTACAGATTCAACTTCATCTGACCCTGCCCCTGAATCCCCTGCTTCTGAATCATCCTCTCCGGATTCTGAAATAACTTCAACCGAACCGGAAGGTTCACAAACCCCGCTTGACAATTCTTCCGAAGATTTATCAGCAGATGAAGATTCAACAGAATGCTCTTCCTTACCCGAAAGTAATACTTCTCTCGATTCTTATCCAGATACCACCTCTACCGAGGCACTTGCCTCAGAAAGTGATGATGACCTCGCTGATGAACCTTCTCTTATTCAATCAAATGAAGAGCAATCTAATGATGAATCTGAAACGGGATTAGATGGAGACTGTTATGTGGTCGAGCTGGATGTGCTTGATATTGTAGATGTTAATACTGAAATAGATCTTCAGTTCACCTTCTCCGAAGTTGGAGACTCCAGCATTGGTGAAATTGACATCGAAATCCCAGATGTTTTTACATACGTTGATAATGGGGTTACGATCAATGATTTCTATGCCACAAACTGGACTGGTTCATATAACAGCGGTACTGTTACTGTATCCAGGAATGATACTGAAGTCAGTGCTATTTTTAAAGATAATTATCCAATAAATATCTTATTTAGTGTTTTCACTCCTGCTTCAGCAGGTGACGATCATGAATTTACCACGTCAGTTAAAGATGCTGATGGTAATAATAATGATATGGATACCAGTAGCTCGCAGCCTCTGGTCAATGTGCGCGATGGAAGCGCAGAATTGCCCTTCGAAATTGGTAACGCCTATCAGCTTGATGACGTTCGCAACTATTTGAATGATAAACATTTCATTCAAACAGCCGATATCGATCTCGGTGTTGATGGATGGGCTGATGGCGAAGGTTGGGAGCCACTGGGTGACAACTCGACTAAGTTCAGCGGCAACTTTGACGGAGCTGGTTATGAGATCAGCAACCTGACTATCAATCGGCCGACAACCAACTACCAGGGTTTGTTCGGTTTTACCAATAATGCTGAAATTAGTCATATGAACCTGGTCAATGTCAAAGTGCAGGGCAGTCTGAATACTGGTTCCCTGATTGGGAAGGCAGTTAACACTGCTATCGAGAATGTGCACGCAACCGGTGAGATTACTGGTAATGGTTATGGATATACTGGTGGTCTGGTTGGATTTCTAAGCGGCAACAACATATGCAATAGCTCTTTTAACGGAGCAGTCAGTGGTCAATCTTATACCGGTGGTCTGGTTGGCTGGAGTGATCAGCATGCTAAAATATATTATTCCTATTCTCTCGGTTCGGTAAAAGGTACGGATGCTGTTGGTGGTCTTGTCGGCTACCAATATCGTGGCGACACAAGTATATTAGACAGCAATAGTCATTCTTCGATAGAGGGTAATTATAGAGTTGGCGGCCTTGTTGGTTATAATGATGGAACACCTAGTTCTGGTTTTTCTTCAATCTATCGTAGTTACAGCACAGGACTGGTTAACGCACCGGTAGGAGCTCTTAGCGTCGGTGGGTTATTAGGTTATAAACCCAATGATTCTGCGGTTGAGGACTGCTACTGGGATATCCAAACCTCTGGTCAGGCAACCAGCTCCGGTGGCACCGGTAAAACTACTGACGAAATGATGCAGCGGGAAACTTATACAAACTGGGATTTTGATAGTGATCTTGCTGTCTGGAATATCGTTGAAGGAGCTGGCTATCCTAACCTAGTTCAAACTTCCCGTTCTATTGCCCTTACACCGGCTGTGCAGCTCCATGGTGATGCTGAAACTGCTGGAAATAATATCCATATCATTTCCAACACTGACTGGATCGCAAACTCTAATCAGGGTTGGATTATAATTTCCGGTGATTCTGCTGGCAGTAACAATGGTGTGGTTATATACAACCTGGGCGCTAATTCTTCAACTGACCCCAGAGAAGGCAGCATTACTGTAAGCGGCAGCGGTATAGAAAGGACTTTCACAATTAACCAGCTTGGTATTGTGGCGGTTTCCTATACAGTAACCTATACTGCCGAAGTGGGTGGATTAATCAATGGGCAGGCTGAGATTGTCGAGCAGGTGTCTCACGGTTCGGATGGCCCAACAGTAAATGCTCAGCCAGATGTGGCAAACGGCTATGAGTTTACAGGCTGGAGCGATGGTTTAGAAACTGCTGTACGTCAGGATACTAACGTGACAGCTGAGATAACTGTTTCGGCTATCTTTGCTCTACGGCAATATGAAATTACAGTCTCTGCTGATCCTGAAGCCGGTGGCACCGTCACCGGGGGTGGCACTTACACCCACGGAGACACGGTTACCGTAATCGCTACGGCAGACGAAACGGATGGTTATGACTTTGTCAGCTGGGCCGGGGACGACTCAACTGATACAACCATTATCTTTACTGCTGAATCGGCTCGCAGCCTAACGGCCAACTTTGCCCTGCGGCAGTATATAATCACTGTCGCAGCTAATCCAGCAGCAGGGGGCACCGTCACAGGTGGAGGCACTTACACCCACGGGGACCAAGTTACAGTGACTGCTACGGCAGAAGGAGGCTACGTGTTCAGCAACTGGACAGAAAGTGATGTTGCAGTTTCTACAGAGGATGTTTTTGCTTTCAGTGCTGAAGCAGATCGAAACTTGATTGCTGGCTTTGGTGAAGAGGAAGACAATGACCCTGGCATAGACCCAGACCCGGAACCATCAACTAATTTGACTGACAATGTACCTTTTGAACTTCCATTCCTGATCTTAGCCCAGCCCTCAACCGCAAGAAGTGGTGGTGTGATCTTTGGCGTTACTCCACTGATAAACCCCTGGTTCGCTCAAAGCGGCAGCGCTGAAAAGCTGGCTGCGGCAGAAGCAGTTTATCAGCAGCTTATGCAAAGCTTCGAATCAAACAATGATAACTTGAGTGCTCGCGAATATGCCTGGCAGCAGGTTGAACTTGCTGTTACCTTAGCCTCAATTCGCGCTCTTGAGGCTGCCCTTGCCGCTCAGACCGGCCAGGGTTATAATTTAAGCGCCGCAATCAGCGCTTATCAAACAGCGCTTAACCTGGTTACTGCTAATGCCAGTCAGTTAACTGGGTACCAGCGGGCTTATGCGCTTCTGGTCTTAAGCACCATTGCCGGGGCGATCAACGATCTCGGTGGCAGCATCTAATCACAATGGGTGATTAAAGCATTCCCGGTTATAAACTGCCGGAAAGACAAACCGGGGCAGTAAAAAATTAAGCGGGAGCACGTGGCGCTTTTATAGGCTTTGTGCTCCCGCTTAAGGTTGAATGTTTTTGGACTAAGCTTTTTGATCAATGAATTTGTTTTTCTGTCGAACAAATTCAGTTAAGTCAGAGGTGTTGTGATGGACTATGTAATATAGCTCCTCGGCTTCAACCATGTGATTGAGATGAACGAGACGGTTGCGATAACCTGCCATTTTCAGCAAGGTTTCTCCTAATGCAGCGGAAACGGCCTCAATTTTTACTAGACCCGAGGCAATACTCTTATATTCACTGGCAAGCTCGATCTGGCCTGTTTTTGCAAGAATATAACGCCCGATATCAAACGTTGCTTGAAGAGATCTTCTCAGAAAACTTTCAGCAGCAGCGTTGTTAACTTTTTCTAAAAATACTTCTTTTGGTAGTTCTTTTAACTGATCCAATTCTTTGCAATAGTCGTTAATCATTGCCAGTCTTTGCTTAACTATTAACCGGTTAATCATTCGTCTAGCTCCTCCAGACGTTCTTCGTAGAACTTTTCTAAAACCGGTCTGAAATCTGCAGCTCGAATTAGTATATTCTCTTTGTAATTTTCTTGAATTGACTTGCTTTTAGCATAAATACAGGTACCATTAATAGCTTCGGCCTGAAAAACAGAATGTTGCTCCTGAAGCAAAACCAGATCAAGCTTCAGTGGTTCAAATAAAGTGCTAATTTGGTTGTAGAGTTTGCTATAGAAGGCAGGCATTCTTTCGGCTACAGGTAGTTCATCACGCAATACAATGCCGATATCTAAATCTTCCAGATAATAAACAGCCTTAGCAGAAGCGCAGTTAAGCATTGCAAGGCCTTTTTGAACCTGAGATCCATAAAGATAGATGAGATTGATCTTATTCTTTTTTGACAATTTTTCAAGTTCTGCTTTACAGTTCATTTTATACCTCTTAACGTAAAGTTTAGCATTAGTTTTCTGTCATATATGATTATTATAAATTAAAAATTAGTGTTATATTATTCTAGAGCACACACTGATAGGTATAAGATGATAAACAAATGAGGGGGGCACCGATGACCAACACGGTAATCACAATCAGCTACGACGGCACTGCCTACAGCGGCTTCCAGATTCAGGCCAATGCAAACACGGTTCAGGCAGAGCTGGAACGGGCCCTTGCGGTAATCTACAAAGAGCCGGTGCGTATTACCGGAGCAGGGCGCACCGATGCCGGTGTCCATGCCCTGGGCCAGGTTGCTAATTTCATTGCGCCGTTTACCATCGAAAATGATAAATTGCCTCATGCCTTAAACTGCCTGCTGCCGGACGATATTGTTGTAACCGCGGTTCATGATGCCGAAGATAGTTTCCATGCCCGCTTCGATGCCACCGGTAAGCTATACAGCTACAGTATTGATCGGGCCCTGCACCCGCAGATTTTCCGGCGCCTGTACACCTGGCATATGCCGGAGTCTCTAAACTTGGATATGCTCAGGGCTGCCGGTAAATTATTCGAAGGCACCCACGATTTTAAAGCATTCCAGGCAGCCGGTGCGACAATAACCGACACCGTCCGGACAATCTATTCAGTGAGCGTTACAGAGAACCGAAGTGACAAAATACTCACTATTACTTATAATGGTCGTGGGTTTCTATACCGTATGGTGCGGATGATTACGGGTACGCTGATCAGGGTAGGCAGAGGTAAATTAAGCCTGCCAGAAGTGGAGGCAGCCTTGTCAGGCAATAATCCTTCAGCCTCGGGCCCCACAGCTCCGCCTCATGGTCTTTGCCTGGAAAAAGTGTTTTATAAGGCGCACTAAATAAGAATAGAAGCCAAGTGGATTATTTTTATAAAAACAGCTAAAGTGGGCTTTTTTCAGCTTGACAGGGAAGGTTCGGTATATTAGAATGTAGGTTGTGGCTTTATGGAAGAGTTTAAAGGAGAGGGTATAGATGCGCACTACATATATGGCTAAACCTCAGGATATCAAACGGAGCTGGTATGTTATAGATGCTGCCGGACGCCCCCTGGGTAAAGTTGCAACTGAGGCAGCCCGGATATTAAGAGGAAAGCATAAACCAGAATTTACACCACATATCGATACAGGCGATCATGTCATTATTGTTAATGCAAAAGATGTAGTTCTTACCGGACGCAAACTGGAACAGAAATTCTTTTACCGTCACTCGGGATATCCCGGTGGATTGAAAAAGATTAATTATGGTACGATGCTTGAAAAGCAGCCGGAGAAGGTTTTGTATCATGCCGTTCGCGGAATGTTGCCGCACAATCGTCTCGGGCGGGCTATGTTAAAAAAATTACGTGTTTATAAAGACGACCAGCATTCTCAACAGGCGCAGCAGCCGCAGCCCTGGCAGGAAAGGTCGTTACAA
>CAYMIW010000044.1:0-24866 GCA_964390725.1 uncultured Syntrophomonadaceae bacterium
TTTAAAAAGGGAAAATTCGGAGCCTTGCATTTTGCTGTCGCCTCAACAGTGTTGGTGATTGTTCTGCTTGCTACGCATGACTATGCCTGTAACTATGTTTACATTGTGTATTTAAATGATCAGGAAGTTGGAAAAGTCGGAGAAGCAAAAGATGTTGAAGTATTTGTTGATGAGCTGACTTCTCGCTGTGCAGACCTTTACGGCATGAATATGGAACCGGGTGATGAGATTCTGCTTGTTAAAGAATACATCCCGGACAGCAAGCTTAATCCAAAAACAGTTGAATCATTAATTCGTCAAAATATGACCTTTGAAACAGAGGCCTATATGCTTATGGTTAATGGAGAGCCTCTGGTAGCTGTGCAGCAGAAAAATGATCTTGAAATAATTGTTGATCAATTAAAAACTGCTTACAGCCGTTCCGGATATGGTAGTAGGCTGCTCACTGCTGATATAACCGATGAAATAGTGCTGGAACCCTGTACAGTTATGCCTCAGGAAATATATAAACCGGAAGATATAGTTGAGCTGGTAGTTGATAAAAGTAGTAATGAATCAAACATGGTGGCCTCTTCCATTTCAAATGGAATTGAACGTTCTGTGCTGGATAGCAGATATTTTTATACTCTAGCTGGTAATACTGACAGCTCGCTTCTAGCGTTTCTTTCCCCGTCAGAAATGATGCCTCGCGATGAGTCGCCCTTAAATGACCAAAATAATATTCATGTCAGAACTGTTGAGGAAGTTGTGGTTAAAGAAGACATTCCTTACGATACAGAAATTGAGTATGATGAAGAAATGTGGATTGTCCAGAGTGAAATTATTGTTCCAGGGGAAAAGGGAGAAAAAGAAATAGTTTATCATGTCACCAGGGAAAACGGCCGTGAAATCGCACGTGTAAAAGTGCAGGAAACAGTCCTGTCGATACCAGTTACTCAGGTTGAGGCTCAGGGAGTTGCAAAAGTACCGTCTGTCGGTACAGGACAATTTATTTGGCCGGTTGAAGGTGGAGGAGAAGTTACACCGGGCAGAGGATTCAGTAATTATCATACCGGAATTGATATCCATGCCCAGATTGGTACAAATATTTTGGCAGCTGACAGTGGTGTGGTATGGTTTTCCGGTTATGGTGGCACCCAGGGTAATTACCTGATTTTATATCATGGTTCTTTCTGGACACTTTATCTTCACAACAACCAGAACCTGGTTTCCGAGGGCATGGTTGTAGAACAGGGTGATATAATTGCCAAGGCGGGTTCCACCGGTCGCTCAACTGGTCCGCATCTGCATTTTGAAGTCAGACTTGATGATGGCACTGGTGAATGGCATACTTATTACCAGCATAAACCGATTGATCCGCTGCAGTTTTTTAGGCCGTAATAGGTATTAATAATGTTGTCAAAAGCCCTTCTTCATCCGGAGAAGGGCTTTTATTCAAGGAGATTAAGACCGGTTAACAAGTATTGGGTTATTTCTACTTAAAGGGATTTAAACTACTTTAAGCGAACTTTTTAACATCCTGATACAGGAGAGGATGCGGGTGGAAACAATTCTTGTTGTTGATGATGAAAAGCCTATAGTTGACATATTACAGTATAATTTAGAAAAAGAAGGTTACCGGGTTATCACTGCCTATGATGGAGATGAAGCTCTACAGCAGGTTGAGTCTGAGCTTCCCGACCTCATTTTGCTTGATATAATGCTGCCAGGAAAAGATGGGTTTACGGTATGTCGCGAAATCAGGCAGAATAAAGATATCCCTATTATAATGCTGACTGCAAAAGAGCTTGAAGTAGATAAGGTGCTTGGGCTCGAACTGGGTGCCGACGATTATGTAACAAAGCCGTTTAGTGCCCGTGAAATTATTGCCAGGGTTAAAGCAATACTACGAAGAGAAAAACTGAGGAACAAGGCCTCAATAAAAGAGAAAAACATTATTAATGTTGGTGCAATCTCCGTAGATCGTGATGAAGTTCAGGTTTATAATCAGGGTACGCCGGTTGAGCTTACCTTGCGTGAATATAATTTATTAGTGCACCTTATGCTAAAACCAGGTCATGTATTTAACCGTGATCAGCTTTTAAGCCAGGTCTGGGGTTATGATTACATAGGTGATGAACGCACAGTTGATGTTACAGTTCGCCGTTTGAGAGAAAAGCTGGAAGAAGATCCGGCTAAGCCTGACTACATACATACCAAGAGGGGTGTCGGATATTATTTCAGGCAGAGGAAAGATATTTAACAGTCTCCAGTGGAAAATAATCTTTATCTACCTGATGCTTATACTCTTTTCCCTGCAGTTGATCAGTGTTTACCTTGTTCAATCCCTGGAAAACTATTACCTTAAAAATTATAAAGAAGGTCTTGAAAATCAAGCCAGGCTGCTTTCTGTATTTATGGAGCCGGGTTTTGGAGAAGGCCAGGGTTGGACAGCTGATTCAGTGCGCCTGGCCAGGGAGTTTCGCGATTTAAGTGATGTTGAAATAATTATCCTGGATAATGATGCTCTTATAGTTGGGACTTCAGGTAACCAGAGCCTGATTGGCAGGCGTCTAATACGCGATGAAATAACCCGCGCCCTGACTGGAAATCTCAGTGATAACATGAGATACGATGAAACAAATCAAATCAGACGTTACTACCTGGCTTACCCGGTACTTAAAGAGCAGGATGTCCTTGGAGTTATTTACTTGAGTGGTTCTTTAAAAGTGGTCGATGATACTCTGGATGAGGTCAAAACAATTCTGCTCACCGGGGTTATATTGGCCCTTGTAATCAGCTTTGCTCTTGGTGCTGTTCTGACCAGAACTATTACCAACCCGATTCAGGCAGTAACAGATCAAGCCCTGAATATGGCAAGTGGAGATTTCAGTCAAAAAATAAATGTGCAGACAGTAGATGAAATCGGGCGGCTGGGTGAAACATTTAATTACCTGGCTGAACAGCTCAGCCAGACTATTAATGAAATGTCCTCCGAGAAAAGTAAAGTAGAAGCAATAATCAACAACATGTCAGATGGTATAGTTGCTCTTGATGAAAAAGGCCGCATTATACAGATAAACCCATCTGCCAGGCATCAAATCAGAACCCTTAAATTAAGGGTTCCTGCACTTGGCCGCTCCGGATTTAACCTCCTGCGCGGAATTATAGGAGCAGATATGCTGCGCCGGTTTGTTCGCAGGCAGGAACCATTTACTGCAGAGATAACGGGCAAAGATCCTGATTGTACCATGGAGGTAAAAATTGCGCCTTTTAAAGTAGGTAAAGGCAAACTGGATGGAACTTTAATTGTTTTACATGATGTAACCAGGGAAAGAGAATTAACCAGGCGCCAGGAAGAGTTTGTCGCAGATGTTTCGCATGAGCTGCGGACACCGCTGGCCACGGTAAAAAGTTATGTTGAAACCCTTCTTGACGGAGCTGCAGAAGAAAAAGATACTAGAAATAAGTTTTTGACTGTACTGTCAAGAGAGACAGACCGTATGGTAAACATGGTAAAAGACCTTCTGGCGCTTTCTCAAATGGATGCCAGCCAGGTAAACTGGCAGAAAGCTGAGGTTAACCTGAGTGAGTTGGTCGATGAATCGGTTGAACAGCTCAAGCAAAAATTAACCGGGCACTTACCGACCATTAAGGTAAATATAACGTCTGAAGTAAATGTTGCCGCAGATCGCGATAAACTGGTTAGGGTATTTTCCAACCTGCTCAACAATGCTGCCCGTTACACACCCGGTGACGGTGAAATTGATCTAGATGCTGTAGTTGACGAGGATATAGTTAAAGTATATGTCAGCGACACAGGCAGGGGTATTCCTGAAAAAGAGCTGCCCCATGTTTTTGATCGTTTCTACAGGGTTGAAAAAACACGCAGCCGGGATTACGGCGGAACCGGGCTTGGTCTTTCGATAGCTCGAAAAATAATTGAAGGCCACGGTGGCTATATATCAATGCACAGCGTAGTCGGTTTAGGAACAAGAGTTTTGTTTACTTTACCGTTAACCGATCAAAGAGAGGAATGCAGGTAATGGTGGAAAAAATAAAAAGTGTAGTTCTGGCCATCCTGGTTTTTTCCAGCCTGTTCCTGACATACCAGCTATGGTACAGTAAACAGCCTGCAGAATTAATTGTGGAAGATACTTATGAGAGGGTTATTATGGAACCACCACGCCCACTTGATGAGGTGTTTTTCCCTTCACTGCTTACGATTGCTACTGAAGACGGCTGGATCATCCCTGACAGGGAGAATTCCGGATTTAAAGCGATCTGGGAGGTAGTTCGTAATTCCATCGCAACCCTGGAAAAAGATCCACAAAATATAGCAGCAGTAATAGCTGAAGGAGAAAAACTAGCTGTTTTATATTTTAAACCATTACTTCCGGCAGGTCAGGATTACAATTGGACTATCAACTATCCAAGCCTCAGGATCAGTCAGATCTTCATCCAGCGTCATGAAAACCAGTTATGGATGGTTGCAATCGCTGCCAATGAAGAAGCTATTTATGCAAGGGAGCTACAAGCTGATATGGCAAATCCTTTGGAAGGAACGATAGCGGTATTGAAAGATTCACAGGCAGTTACTTATTTTCAATTAAGTGAAGATCTGTTTTACCTGAGTGGTGAAGCCAGCGTAGTTATTCAGGATCCGATCTTCCTGCCCACAGAACCGCTGATCATGACCAGGCTGGCATTAAAACCGGAAACCTATAACCGGGATCAGCTGCTTAAAACTTTTTTTGTTGATTACAGCCTGGCCAGGATTATAGAAGAAAAGGACGGCGGATTAATATACACGGATGGAGAAAAAGGACTGCGCCTTACATCATCAAGCATTGAATATTCGAATCCGCGGCTTGAACAAACTCTTGTCAACATCGAATACTATGACGCCCTCGTTAACTGTAACAACTATATCAGTTACCATGGAGGGTGGCTGCCGGGGCTTCGTCTTGAAACACTGGAAATGACCGGCTGGAATCAGGCTGGCGCCTATGCGGGACAGTGGCGGATGTACTTTTCAGGGTATCCGCTGTTTACCTCAATCCCGACTAAAGTAATTCTAAATGATCGTGGAATGGTCCATTTTTCACGTTCTTTATACCATATTGATGAATCAATTCAGCTGGATAATACTCTGGTTGAAACTGCCAACTGGTTAGAGGCGCTGGAAAAAGCGGTCGTCTTACTTGATGAAGAGCGTGCCGGGCTGAGATCTTACCTCCGGGTTGAAGCTATGCGCCCCGCTTATGCAGCAGTGAACATTGGCCAAAGTATAATTGCTGAGCCTGTCTGGTTTATACAGGTCAATGGCAAGAGGTTTTTCCTGAAAGCCGATAGCCTGGCACAGATTAAAGAAGGTGAATTAATGTGAACCTGGGCAGGGCAAAATTGATACTTATTATTGCATTTGCCGGATTAAACTTGTTTTTGGCATACCACTTATTCTGGCCCGACTTTGGCAGATTGACCAGGGTTGCCATATCCGCAGAGGATCTAAATAACCTTGAAAATATGCTGGAGGACAATAACTATCGGCTGCAAACCACGCTGGATCGTTCAGTCCGGACGGCAAATTTTCTCACTGTATCAACGTCGCTAAAATTTCAGAGAAGCTTAATCCTGCAGATGTTACAGGATGGCGCTGAGTTTAGTTATACCGAAGACGGCACTTTCTATAGAAAAAAGGATCGAACAGTGATGATTCAATCAACCGGTTTGATAAAAGTACTATTTACTCCACCTCAAATACTTGGGCAATCAAGTGGTGAAGTTGAACAGAATAACCTGAATTATGCTGCAGAACAGTTTCTAATTAATCAATCACTAAAACCCGAGGGATTAACTTATAATTATACTGAAGAGAATGAATCGGGAGAACAGGTGGTGAACTATTACCAGGTTATAGATGAATTACCTGTATATGCCGGAAGCTTAAAGGTATATGTTACCGCAGGAAGTGTTCAGGCGGTAGAAATATACTGGCTGGATCACGTTGAAGGTAGCCCAACCAGGGAAATGGAAGTGATCACCGCGATGGAGGCTATAAAAAATCTGATCAGGGATTTGGGTCCTGCTCCGGAAGAAAGAATAATAACTGAAGTTAAGCTCGGACATTTTAGCATGGAATACAATGCTGAAAAGTGGGAAATACCACCGGTATGGAGGATTGTTTTGCAAAATGGTCAAATATATTATATAAATGCATTTACAGGTAACTTTGAGCTCAAAAATGTTATTCCAGAGCAATTAAACTGATTATTGATGTTTTTAGGTAAGATATATACCAGCAGGGGGTTATTATGGAAAAATTTATTGTCAAAGGTAAAACGGCACTGAACGGCAAAGTAAGAATCAGCGGTGCAAAAAATTCTGCTGTCGCTGTGCTTCCTGCTGTCGTATTAACCAGTGGTACCGTTTACTTAGATAATCTTCCGGATATTACTGATGTAAGAACGATGATTGCTATTCTTGAAGATCTGGGAGTTTCAATTCGCAGAAGAGGAAAAAATGCCATAGAGCTAACTCCCGGCAATCTATGCAAGGTAGCTCCGTCCTATCATCTGGTAAAAAGAATGAGAGCTTCCTACTATTTTATGGGTAGTTTACTGGCCCGTTTTGGGCAGGCCGAAGTTCCCATACCGGGAGGCTGTGATCTTGGTCCCCGGCCAATAGATCAGCATTTAAAAGGGTTTGCTGCTCTTGGTGCCGAGAGCTCAATTGAGCACGGAATGATTAAGCTTAAGGCCAGGAAGCTGGTTGGCGCTCGTATTTATCTTGATGTAGTAAGCATTGGGGCAACTATAAACCTGATGCTTGCTGCTGCAGCTGCAGAGGGCAGAACTGTTATAGAGAATGTGGCCAAAGAACCCGAGGTGGTAGATCTGGCAAACTTTCTCAATGCCATGGGCGCAAAAATCAGGGGGGCCGGAACCGATATAATCAGAATTGATGGAACCGATATGTTTTCCGGTGTTCATCATACAGTGATACCAGATAGGATTGAAGCAGGCACTTTCATGCTGGCCGCAGCGGCAACAGGGGGTTGCGTTACGGTTGAGGACATAATTCCCAAGCACCTTGAAGCTATCACGGCAAAACTAAGGGAAGTGGGGGCGTTAGTAGAAGTTAACCCTGAAACTATCAAAGTAGAAGGGGTGCAGAACCTAAAGCCTTCAGATATTAAGACCTTTCCTTATCCCGGGTTTCCGACTGATCTCCAACCACCCGGAATGGTATTACTTACTGCTGCCAAGGGGCTCAGTGTTATTACAGAAAATGTTTTTGATGGGCGTTATAATCATGTGGATGATTTAAAGAGAATGGGTGCGCATATAAAGGTGGAAGGGAGAACTGCCCTGATTGAAGGTGGTTTTACCTTGTCTGGTGCGCCTGTTTCTGCACCAGATCTCAGATCCGGAGCAGCTTTAATTATAGCGGCTCTCATGGCAGAAGGTGAAAGTGAAGTTAGTGATATTGAGCATGTAGATCGCGGTTATGATGGTTTTGAAGAAAAACTGATTAACCTTGGAGCCTCACTGGTAAGAAAAAGTGATAATGACTATAAAAGGGGAACGGTGATTGACTTTTAACAGTAACCTGTGTTTCGCAGAGGCACTTTACGCTGGTTGATCAATAAGTTAGACTGAATCAAGGGAGGGATTACTCCATGGAAAATTATAATGATCAAAAAAAACCAGGTGAAAGGGGTTTCGGTACTATCCTCGGTTATTTCGCCTTGGCAATTCTGGGAATTCTGCTTGGTGCGGCAATAATATACGGGCTATTTCTGTCTTTTTTTGCTCCTGTAACTGAAACGACGATAGAGCCGGAAGTAATTGAGGTGGAGGAAGAAAACAACAACCTTCCGGTTGTTGTTGAAAGTGAAAACAGCCTTGCTGATGTTGCAGAGCAGGCTCTTGATGCTGTTGTTGGTGTGAATAAACATGTCTATATTACCAGGTTTGGTGAACAAAGTCTTGAAGAAGTTGAATCAGGCTCCGGGGTTATAATTGAGGACAATGGTTACATCGTAACTAATCAGCATGTTATTGAAGGAGCAAACAAAATTACCGTCGTAATTCCCGGAAAAGGCAGTTATGAAGCTGAGTTAGTTGGTTCCGATGCCATGACCGACTTAGCCTTGCTTAAAATAGAAGTATCTGATTTGGTTGCTTTACCTATCGGCGATTCTGACCAGATGAGGGTTGGAGAAAAAGTGATGGCAATCGGCAACCCCTTTGGGTATTTTCAGCAGACTGTAACTGCAGGTATTATAAGTGCAGTTGGCAGACAGGTACGGATGCCCGGAAGTGATTATGTTTACACTTTTCTGCAAACCGATGCCCTGGTAAATCCGGGTAACAGCGGTGGGCCGCTGCTTAATTTAAAAGCTGAAATTATTGGGATTAATACAGCAAAAATTGCCCTGGTTGGGGTGGAAGGTATTGGTCTTGCCGTGCCCAGTAATACAGTAAAGAGAGTTATAAATGACCTTTATGAACATGGTCGTGTGATAAGGCCTCACCTCGGAGTTATTATTGATGATTGGTTACAGTACGGTGAAGTTGAACCGGAAAGAGGCGTAATAATTGTTGACATTGCTGCCGGTTCTGCTGCTGATGAAGCCGGGCTACAGGTAGGTGACATTATTGTTGCTATTGATAACAGTGATGTTTATTACCTTGCACAGCTGTTTGACCGCCTTTTTTCTTACTATCCCGGTGATACTGTTACAATTATCTATTACCGGAATGGCGTCAGGGAAGAGGTTGTTGTAACACTGGGAGAAAGACCTGATAATCTGCCTGCCCAGGTTGAAATAGAAGAACCTGAGCCTGAAGAAGAAACAGAATTACCTGAGGACGGCGGTGAGCCGGGAGACTCAGACGAAGATGATGAAGTGGGAAATACAGATGATTCAGAAACAGCAGGAGATCTGGAAGATGCCGATATGTAAAGAACAAGTCGGTGGATTAAATTGAGAATACTGCTTATATTTATAGACGGGGTTGGTCTGGGCGGTGATTCCCCGGCCAACCCTTTCAGTTATGCAGATACACCGAAGTTGAATAAAATACTTGATGGAGCTGATCTGACTTTTTCAAACGCCGGTTTTTCAGGAAGTGCGGCTACGCTGCTTGCTCTTGATGCCACTCTTGGTGTTCCCGGCTTACCACAAAGTGCCACGGGTCAGGCAACAATATTTACAGGGGAGAACGCACCTGTTCTTATAAATAAGCATTTAAATGGTTTTCCGAATCGTCAACTCCGGCAATTACTGGCTGAAAAAGGAATGTTTAAAGTTTTGAAAAGCAAAGGATACAAGGTATCATTTGCCAATGCCTACCGGCCGGTTTTTTTTAATAAATTGCGTCATGGTCTTCCAGGCGACCGCTATTCATGTTCTACGCTGATTACGTACTACGGGGGAGTAAACTTTCATACAGTTGATGATATAAATTGCGGTAAGGCCCTGTTTATGGATATTACAAATGATATTCTAAAACGAATGGGCTTATCTGTTCCAATTATTACCCCGGAAGAAGGAGCCGGCCAGCTACATAGAATTAGCGCAGAATTTGATTTGTGTCTTTTTGAATATTTTTTAACTGATCTGGCCGGGCACCTGGGTGAGTATAAAGAATCTGAGCGGGTTATCTCAATTATAGATAAATTCATTGGCAGGCTTGCTGATTTGATCAATCCTGCGGAAGAATTTATTATTATTTGCAGTGACCATGGCAATATTGAGGATTTAACCATACGTAAACATACTCTTAACAAGGTACCGGCTTTGTTAATAGGGGATTCTGCCCTGCGCAATGAGTTACAAAAAGAAATGAGAGATTTAACGGATATTATACCAGCCTTATACAGGGTACTTAAGTAGAAAGGTGATTGCCTTGTTAAAAGTTGAGATTGCAGTAGTCAGTATGTTCGCAACAAATTGTTATCTTGTTTACAGTGAGCCAACCAGGGCAACGTTAGTGATTGACCCCGGTGCTGAAGCCAAGAAAATAATTGATATTATTAAGCGTCTCAATCTTGATCCTAAATATATTATAAATACGCACGGCCACATAGATCACATTGGAGCAAATGGTAAAATCAAGGCAGAATTTAATGTGCCTATTATGCTTCACAAAAATGATGTTGATCTGTATCACAACCCTGGGTTTGGCCTGAAACATGTATTAAAAAAACAGCCTCAACCGGATCACTTTCTTAAAGAAGATGATATAATAAGTATTGGTAGTGATAATTTTAAAGTAATCGAAACCCCCGGACATACTCAAGGTGGAATAAGTATTCTTAGCGGAGCCTGTTTGTTTAGCGGAGACACACTTTTTGCCGGTTCAATTGGACGGACTGATCTGGCCGGAGGTTCATACCGGGAATTGATGTCCAGCATACATGAAAAACTGCTAACTCTGCCGGCAGATACAAAGGTGTATCCCGGGCACGGACCATTAACAACTATTGGAGAGGAAACTGTTTCAAATCCTTTTTTAACTGAATAGTGGCAGCCCCCTTTTTTTTCTGATTAAGCAGGAATAATAAAAAAAATAGAGAATAGCTACTTACCGAGGTTTAATATATATTTATAAGCTTATCTGCTTCCTGTTGCAGCTAATCTTTCCTTATATAAAGACAAATCGGTTAAATTTCCCACATTAAATATAATTAGATCCTGTATTCAAGCTACTTTTTATATTATTGGTACTTGATAACCCTGTTCGGCCTGTTAGGAGTAAAATGATTAATCACTGGTTACAGTTTGCTATATGCGCTTTAGTAATAGTATTTGCTGGGAGTACCTTAACCAGGAGCGGTGCCACTGTTTCAAGGAACACGGGTATTGGTTCAGCATGGATAGGTGCACTAATGCTCCCCCTGGCAACTTCGCTACCGGAATTAGTTACCACTATAAGAGCGGTTTCAATTGATGCACCAAACCTGGCGCTGGGGAATATCCTGGGCAGTTGTCTCTTTAACCTGTCACTTTTGGCAGTTATAGACCTGCTGGAGGGCAGGGGGCCCCTGGCAAAGAAAGTTGACAGAAGCCATATTATAATTGCATCGCTGAGTACGATGACAGTGAGCCTGGCAGCCATAGCCATGCTCGGTTTGGTAGTATTACCTGTAGGCTGGATAGGTCTTGAAACGATTATTATTGCTCTTGCCTATATTTTTGGCAGCAGGCTTCTTTTCCGTTATGACAAAAAAAGTGTTGCTATCTCTGTCAGTGAGGAAGAACTGGTTAAGCATGACGAAAAGAAGAATACCACTGCCGGCGCCCTGATTCATTTTGGCATAAGCGCTATCATGATAATAATTGCCGGAATCTTGTTAACAGATGCTTCAGACGCAATTGCGCTGGA
The DNA here is from genome assembly GCA_964390725.1 of uncultured Syntrophomonadaceae bacterium. Lineage (GTDB taxonomy): Bacteria > Bacillota > Dethiobacteria > DTU022 > DTU022 > JAABTH01. The sequence continues at coordinate 11,379 of CAYMIW010000044.1, forward strand.
AACCGGCCTGGGGCATACGTTTACAGGTTCGATCTTTCTGGCAATAAGCACATCGCTTCCTGAAACGGTTACAACTATAACGGCAGTTCGCCTGGGACTTCTTGATATGGCAGTTGCCAATGTTTTCGGCGCTAACTTTATGAACCTGTTTATTGTTTTTATTGCCGATTTATTTTATCGTCAGGGTCCTCTGCTTAGTTTTGTTTCTAATAATCATATTATCTCAGCCTTACTGGTTATTATAATGAGCTCTTTTATAATTCTTGGCATGATTTACAGATCGGGTAAAAGTTTTTTACGAATCGGATATGATGTCTGGCTTGTTCTCGCCTGTTATCTGCTGGCAGCATATCTTTTGTTTAAGCTAGGTGGTAATTATTAAAAGGTGGTGCAACATGGATACTGAAAAGTTGAAAACAATGACTTTAAATGAGCTTCACAAACTGGCTAAGGAGCATGAAGTTAAAGGTCAGTCAACCATGCGCAAACAGGAGTTAATTGACAACCTTACCAGGTTATTTTCCGAAAATGGTGAACAAACCACTGCTTCGGGTATGCTTGAAATAATGCCTGATGGCTTTGGTTTCCTGAGGCGGAAAAAGTATTTTTTCTCGGATGATGATATTTATATATCTGCCTCGCAGATCCGCAGGTTTAATATGCGCACCGGCGATATCATCAGCGGGCGGATCCGACCACCGAAGGACAATGAAAGATATTATGCTTTGCTTCAGGTTGAAAAAATCAACAGTGAAGATCCAGAAATAGTGTCGTCCCGTCCCGGATTTACTTCTCTTGTTCCTATTCACCCGGATGAACAGATTCAAATGGAAACAAAGTCTCATATTTTATCAACAAGAATAATTGATCTGCTTATTCCTATAGGCAAAGGGCAGCGTGGTTTAATTGTTTCACCTCCTAAGGCCGGTAAAACCATGCTCTTAAAACAACTGGCCAACAGTATTTCCATTAACCACCCCGAGATAGAATTAATAATATTATTAATTGATGAAAGACCTGAAGAGGTTACTGATATGCAGCGCAGTGTTAATGCAGATGTGGTTAGCTCTACATTTGACCAGAAACCTGAAAATCACATTCGAATAGCAGAATTAGTGCTTGAACGCTCGCAGAGACTTGTTGAACAGGGGAAAGACGTGGCTGTCCTGCTCGACAGTATTACCAGGCTGACCAGAGCCTACAACCTTGTAATTCCCCCGAGTGGGCGAACTCTCTCAGGTGGTATTGATCCCGGGGCTTTCTATAAACCAAAACGCTTTTTCGGGGCAGCAAGAAACATTGATGGCGGTGGAAGCCTGACCGTCCTGGCAACAGCTATTGTTGATACCGGTAGCCGTATGGATGATGTGGTTTATGAAGAATTCAAAGGCACCGGCAACTTGGAGTTACACCTTGATCGTCGAATCTCTGAAAGGCGCATCTTCCCGGCAATAGATATTTCCCGCTCAGGAACCCGCAGAGAAGAATTGCTACTGAGCGAACGTAAAATTGAATTAATGTGGGCCCTGAGGAGAGCTATGGGCAACAGCACCAGTGTAGAATTTCTAGAAGCCCTTCTTGACAGGTTGAAGAAAACCAAATCAAATGAAGAGTTCCTGAGCAATATGCACACTATGTAAGAATCAGTTGAGGTTGGTGAGCATAATTTGATATCTTGCAGAATTCATTCATCTGTGCTAATATATATTTTCGGGACGTAAGAAGGAGGTTATACTTATGAAAAGTGGTTTGCACCCTAAATATTGTCGCACCAAGGTGACTTGTGCCTGCGGTGAAACTTTTGAAACCGGTTCAACAAGTGAAACTTTGAAAGTTGAAATTTGTTCCAAATGCCATCCTTTTTTTACCGGTAAGCAAAAGTTTGTCGATACAGGCGGTCGTGTTGAAAGATTTAAACGTAAATATGGTCTCTAATATCCAGAGCAGAGCAAAGGCTCTGCTCTTTTTCATTTATGGATGCAATAATAAATAACAAAGTAATTATTTACAAATGCTTGTTCGAGGTGGTTTTATGTTAGATAAACTGGAAGGTATCGAAAAACGTTATCAGGAGCTTGAGCAGTTGCTTAGTGATCCGAATGTTATGGATAACCGGGATGAATGGTTAAATATGACCAAGGAAATTGCATCAATAACCCCGCTTGTCGAAATGACTAAAAGATTAAGAGAAGTGTTGCAGCAGCTCCAGGAAGCAGAAGATCTTTTAAGCGAGAATAATGAAGAGGATATGATCGATTACCTGAAAACAGAAATCGATAACCTGGGGCAGGAACAAGAAAAGCTTGAAACCGACCTGAGGGAGTTGCTTCTTCCTAAAGATCCTTATGATGATAAAAGTGTTTTTATTGAAATCAGGGCTGGCACGGGAGGAGAGGAAGCGGCGCTTTTTGCATCAGATCTGCTTAAAATGTACTCCCGGTATGCTGAAAGAAGCGGATTCAAGGTGGAAATTGTTGACTCACACCCAACCGATATCGGGGGCTTTAAAGAAGTTATTCTCGGGGTGGATGGAAAAGGCGCATACAGTAGAATGAAATATGAAAGTGGTGTTCATCGTGTCCAGAGAATTCCCTCTACAGAATCGGGTGGGCGTATACACACCTCAGCTGCCACTGTTGCAGTTTTACCGGAAGTAGAAGATGTGGAAGTTGAAATTAATCCCCAGGATTTGCGCATCGATACATTCTGTTCTACCGGTCCGGGGGGACAGAGTGTGAATACAACCCAGTCTGCCGTAAGGATTACCCATGAGCCTACCGGGTTAGTAGTCAGTTGCCAGGATGAAAAATCACAGCTGAAGAATAAAGAGAAGGCGATGCGAATATTAAGAAGTCGCCTGCTTGAAAAGTTCATTTCCGAGCAAAATGCAGAACTTGCCCAGACGAGAAAAACTATGGTGGGTAGTGGTGACCGCAGTGAACGAATTCGCACTTATAATTACCCGCAGAACCGTGTTACTGATCATCGAATCAATTTAACTCTCCATAAGCTTGATTTAATTCTGGCCGGAGACCTGGATGAAATAGTTGATGAACTGTCGGCTAACGAGCGGGCAGAGCAGCTTAAAGTGAGTGAGGATTAAATGGATAATAAATTAACAATATCAGAAGCTCTTAGCAGGGCTTCTTTTTCTTTGCGCAAAGCCGGAATCGATCAACCCCGGTTTGAAGCCGAATTGTTACTCTCATTTGTTCTTAGCCAGGATCGGGTTGCCCTTATTCTAAATGATAAAGATCTTTTAAAAGAGAGAGATCTGGAGCTTTTTGAAAAGGCAGTTCACAGGAGAAGCACATTTGAGCCAGTTGCTTATATTACCGGAACAAAACATTTCTACGGGCGTCCTTTTAATGTGACTGCGGATGTTTTGGTTCCCCGCCCCGAAACAGAAATGATGGTAGACTTGGCTGTAAGCAGATTTGAAAAGCGCAAAGGTTCGGGTAAGGTAATGAATTGTCTTGATCTCGGAACAGGGAGCGGTATCCTGGCTATAAGCCTGTGCCTTGAACTGTCTACAGTCATGGTTTGGGCAGTAGACATATCCGAAGCAGCTCTTAAAGTAGCTGAAGGTAATGCGAGGAAACTGGGTGTTGTTGAGAAGATTATTTTTAAAAGAGGAAGCTATTATCAGGCTCTAAAGGGTGAGTCTGAACAAAAATTTGATCTTATTGTTGCTAACCCTCCTTATGTGGACAGGCAGGGTATGATAGATCTGCCGAAAGATGTGGCTTTATTTGAACCAGAAGCAGCTCTGTATGGTGGAGAAGACGGTCTTGACAGTTACCGGACCATTTGCGCCGGCCTGAAAAAATACCTGAGACGACCTGGTACAGTGTTGCTTGAAATCGGAGAAAATCAGCAGAAAGCTGTTGAAGAGCTCTGTTTAGCCAGCGGAGTGCTAACCCGGGTATTGTGTCACAAAGATTTATCCGGAAAACCGCGCATAATAGAGGGCAGTTAATTATTACGGTAATCAGGTCAAGCCTTTCCCGGTTGAGGTTATCGTAAGTTTACCATGCTTAACGCCCTTAACTCCAATCAGCCGGCCGGCTAGTTCACGTGCCTGGGATGCCGGGCCCTTTATTACCATAACTTCAAGACAGTGGTCATGCTCGAGGTGAACGTGCATTACCGAGACAATCATGTCATGGTGCTCATGCTGCAGCTCAAGCAGCAGATCGCTTAGCCCTTTTACATGGTGATTATAAATGATGGTAATAGTGCCGGCCACTTCTTCTTCGTCCTGTGACCAATCCAGTTCAACCAGTTGGTTTCTGATTAAATCCCTGATTGCCTCGGAACGGTTTGGATATCCTCTCTTTACAATCTCATGGTCCAATCTGGCCAGCAAATCTTTGTCCATTGATATACCAAAGCGGATTAGATTAGGCAAGGCTTTGCACCTCCTTTATGATAATGTAATTATAGCACAGCCAGGTGTGATAATTATAACCTTGCGAAAACAGGTCTTATTGAATAGTGATGATGGGTAAAAATATATAAATTGAAAAATGTCTTTCTGTGCTTTATAATACTTGTGCATGGATAATTGGTATCTACCGACCTTTTTGGAGGGGTAGTATTTGTTTTGGTCTATATTTTTCAGCACCCTGGGTGGGCTGGGTCTTTTTTTGTTCGGGATTCAGATAATGGCATCGGGCATGCAGAAAGCGGCAGGAGATCGCTTTCGACGCATCCTCGAAGTTTTAACAAATAAACCTGTAATCGGTGTTTTGACAGGGATTTTAGTAACAATTCTCGTTCAAAGCAGCAGCACTTCAACTGTTATGGTTGTTGGTTTCGCTAACGCCGGCCTGATGAACCTGTCTCAGGCCATTTCTGTTATTATCGGAGCCAATATAGGAACTACTGTAACAGCACAAATTGTTTCTTTTAAGGTAGGGGTTATTTCGCTTCCCGCTATTGGAATTGGTTCCCTGCTTAATTTTTTTGGAACACGCAGATTTCACCGCTATCTGGGTCAGACTATCCTTGGCTTTGGTCTCCTGTTTCTTGGGATGACAACTATGTCAGAAGGAATGAGCCCCCTTCGTGATCTTGAATCCTTTCACAGGTTGCTCACACAATTCAGTGTATATCCCCTCCTGGGTATCCTCTGTGGAGCTATATTTACAGCCCTTGTCCAGAGCAGCAGTGCTTCGACCGGGGTAATTATTGCTTTAACTATGCAGGATCTTATTCCATTTCAGTCAGCAGTTCCCCTGATTCTCGGCACCAACGTTGGAACCTGCATTACGGCAATCCTGGCCAGTATGGGAGCCAATGTTGCAGCGCGCAGGGCTGCAGTGGCCCATGTTCTGTTTAATGTTATCGGCGTGGTCCTGGCCCTGGCTTTGCTCGGGCCCTTTACCGAGATAATGATGGAAACGGCGGCTACTGTTCCCAGGCAGGTAGCCAATACACATACCATTTTCAACATAATGAATACAGTTATATTCCTGGTATTCCTTAAATTTTTCTCTAACCTGATATGTAAAATTGTACCAGGAACAGATGAAAAGGTAGATTTTGGACCTAAATATCTTGATCCCCGTATCCTGAAAACACCCCCCATTGCCATCGGTGGGGCTAAGAAAGAAGTTTTAAGGATGGCCGGTATTGCCCGGGAAATGTTAGATGAGTCCATGCAGGTATTCCTGAAAGATGATCTGAAAAAAATAAAGCATATCGAACAGATGGAAAGCCTGGTTGACGGGCTTGAAAAAGAAATTAATGTTTACCTGGCAGAGCTTTCACAGCATTCTATGTCAAAAGAGCAGTCAAAGATGGTGGCTAACCTGATGTCTGCTGCCAATGATATCGAACGTATCGGTGATCATGCTGAAAATATTATGCAACTGGCGGAAATAAAAGTTGAAGAAAAGCGCCCGTTTTCCACAACTGCCCTTGAAGAGATAACAGAATTTTTCGGTATGGTTGATGCCATGCTTGAAAAAGCTGTGAGAGCTTTTGAAACTAATGATAGTGCAATGGCACAGGAGATTGTTCAGGAAGATTTTAAAGTGGATGAACAGGAAAAAATTCTGCGCAAGATGCATATAGACAGGATTAATACTAAAAAGTGTTATCCCGCAGCCGGAGTTATCTATCTCGACTTACTGAGTAACCTTGAAAGGGTTGGCGATCACGCCAACAACATTGCCGATTTGATTCTTGATAAATAAAGATAACAAGCTCAAAAGATAACAAGCTCACCTGTTTTATCCCCTGATGAAAGAGGAATAAAGATGGCAAAACCCGTTTTCGGTGCAAACAGAACCCTACTGCTTGGTACCAGTAATATTTCTATTAAAAGAGCAGCTTCAATCATTCGCAGGGGGGGGCTGGTTGCATTCCCTACTGAAACAGTTTACGGTTTGGGTGCGGCGGCCACGGATAGTGAAGCTGTATCTAATATTTTCAGGGCTAAAGGACGGCCTGCGGATAATCCTCTTATTGTTCATATTTCATCAAAGAGCCAGTTAACCCGGGTTGCCTGCAATATTCCTGATCGCGCGTTCGTGCTGGCAGAAAATTTTTGGCCGGGGCCCCTAAGCCTTGTATTGCCAAAAGCAGAAGTGATTCCCGACAATGTCAGCGCCGGGCTGACTACGATTGCAGTTAGAATGCCGGCCCACAAAACAGCCCTTATGTTAATCGAGCAGGCAGGTGTTCCCATAGCAGCACCCAGTGCAAACCGCTCCGGTCGCCCGAGCCCGACTAGTTACAGGCATGTTATGGACGATCTGGCCGGCAGGATTGATGCAATTATAATAGATAAAGATTGTTCGATTGGCCTTGAATCAACTGTTCTTGATCTCTCCGGAACCATACCGGTTATTCTCAGGCCTGGTGGGGTAACCCGCGAAGCCCTGGAAGAAGTTCTTGGCTGCAGAGTAAAGGTGTCAGGTAGTGTACCTGGAGGTGCGACACCTGTTTCGCCGGGGATGAAGTATCGTCATTATTCGCCCCAGGCTCCTCTTCTCCTGGTTACTGGCCCATCAAAAAGGAGAAAAGCTTTAATTGAAGCACTGTTTAGCTTCTACCGGGGTAGAGGTTTTGATGTAGGGCTGTTAAATACTGATATAATGGGTAAAGAATCTCCCGCTGTACTGGAGATTATGGCAGCTGGTTTATATTACCGGTTACGGCAAATGGATCAGCAAAAGAAGGATCTGATTATTGCCGAAGAAGTAAAAACAAACGACCTAGGGCTGGCTGTTATGAACCGTTTGCGAAAAGCGGCCAAACGTGTGATTAGGGTCTTTTGAAAGCGGGATGGTAAGCTCCCTTTACTATAACAACTGTTGAAAAGGAGATTAAAAAATGTTTAATATCCTTTTTGTGTGCACTGGCAACACCTGCCGCAGCCCAATGGCTGAGGCGTTGCTGCGGGATGAATTGACAATGAACAAACTTCCATATGAAGTGGAAGTCGCTTCAGCCGGGCTGCTGGCTTTTCCCGGTGAAAATATTTCGGAAGAAGTTATTAAACTGCTTGGTGAAAGGGGGATAACCGGCCTGGAACGCAGACGTTCGGTTCCGCTTGATCATACTATGGTTAACGAGGCAGACTTAATCCTTGTTATGACAGAAGATCACCTGAAGCAGCTTGTAACAAGTTTTCCACGGGCTTCAGGCAAGACTTTTCAAATAGCTTCGTATACCCGCTACGGGCCAGGCCTTGATATACAAGATCCGCTGGGTGGTGGAACAGAAAAATATCAGCAGGTTTTAAAGGAGATAAGTGGTTGTCTACAGAATTTAATCTTAATGCTGAAGGAGGATAAAAGCAGATGATTATAGCCATCGGCTCTGATCATGCCGGTTACCGGCTCAAAGAGCATTTAATAAGCTTCCTGAATACCGCTAAGATTGCCCTTAAAGATTTTGGTGTGCAATCTGAAGAAAGTTCTGATTATCCTGATATAGCAGCTAATGTTAGTAAAGCGGTGCAGTCTGGAGAATTTACCTGTGGAATACTGATCTGCGGTACCGGTATAGGAATGTCTATTGTTGCCAATAAGTATAAAGGCATCAGGGCAGCCCTGTGTGCAGAACCTTTTTCAGCCAGGTTTGCCAGGGAGCATAATAATGCTAACATCATTACACTCGGCTCCAGGGTAACGGGACCGGGTTTGGCTGAAGCAATAGTTGAAGCCTATTTGGCGGCAGAATTTGAAGGAGGAAGACATAACCGGCGTCTCGACAAAATTGTGTGTATAGAAAAAAGCTAAAACAACCCCAAAACAGTTTTATTGCAGTGATAACCAGTTGGTACATTTTAATCATTCTATTTCAAAGAACAACCGGATGGAGATGAAAAATATATATGAACAAACCAGAGGCACTATTAACCGGAATTACTCTGCAGGATATTGACCCCGAAATTTTTGTCACCCTCGAAGAAGAAGAAAAACGCCAGCAGGAAAATCTGATCATGATCGCTTCGGAAAACTTAGTAAGCAGTGCTGTGCTGGCTGCGCAGGGTTCAATACTTACTAATAAGTATGCAGAAGGCTATCCTCATGCCCGCTATTATGGAGGTTGTTACTGTGCCGATCGGGCGGAAGAACTGGCTTGTGAGCGCGCAAAAGAGTTGTTTGAAGCAGAACATGTAAATGTGCAACCTCACTCAGGAACATCGGCCAACATGGCTGTTTACCTGGCCCTGCTAAAACCCGGTGATCGAATCCTGGGCATGGATCTCAGCCACGGTGGGCACCTTACTCACGGCAGCAAGGTAAATATATCAGGGCGTTATTATGAATCTTACAGCTATGGTGTTGATCAGGAAACTAACTATATTTGTTTGGATCAGGTCCGGGAGATAGCTAAAAAGGTTCAGCCAAAACTGATCATTGCCGGTGCCAGTTCTTATCCCCGACAGATTGATTTTGAAGGCTTCAGAAACATCGCCGATGAAGTCGGTGCGTTATACATGGTTGACATGGCACATACGGCCGGACTGATTGCGGCAAAAGTTCATCCGAATCCGGTTAAAACAGCAGATATAGTAACTGCTACTACCCATAAAACATTCAGAGGCCCCCGCGGTGGAATGATATTTTGTCGTAACGAATATGCTGCGGCTATAGACAAGGCGGTCTTTCCCGGCTTGCAGGGCGGTCCGCTGATGCATATAATTGCCGCTAAGGCAGTAGCTTACAAGGAAGCTCAGCTGCCTGGTTATATCGATTACCAGAAAACTGTTCTAACCAATGCCGAAGCGCTTGCCCGGGGTCTCATGGAACACGGTTTCAACCTGGTCACGGGAGGAACAGATACTCATTTAATCCTGGTTGATCTCCGTAATAAAAATATTTCCGGTAAGGACGCCGAAAAGCTTTTGGAAAGTGTTCACCTGACGGTCAATAAAAATGTAATTCCTTATGATCCAAAGGGTGCTAATGATCCCAGCGGTATACGGCTTGGGACGCCCACTCTGACCTCCCGGGGCATGAAGCCTGAACAAATGCTTAAGATCGCTTCATTAATTAATCAGGCCATAGAAGGCCGTGAAAACAGCACTACGCTGGAAACCATCAAAAAGAGTGTCAGCCAAATTTGCATGGAATTTCCCGCTTACTAGTATATTGATTAGTCTGTTGTTAAAAAAGTACGGTTTTTATTGATTACACAGAATAAGGAGATGATCTGAGTGGAACAAGTTTTTGTTGTCGATCACCCGCTGATCAAACATAAATTGTCGGAATGCAGACGCAAAGAGACTGAAACCTGGCAGTTCCGCGGACTGGTAGAAGAAATAACCGCCCTTTTGTTATACGAGGCTGTCCGTGATATGGAAACCGTTGAAAAAGAGATCGTTACCCCGGTAACTTCGTCAAAAACTGAATTTATTAAAAAGCCCACCCCGGTTTTTGTCGCAGTTTTAAGGGCTGGCCTGGGGATGGTCCCCGGTGCACTGCGCTTGTTTCCATATGCCAGAGCCGGCCATATTGGTCTTTACAGGGATCACGACACACATGTTCCGGTTGAGTATTATTGCAACCTGCCTCCCAACATAAACGAGCTTGATTGTTTTCTGCTGGAGCCCATGCTTGCTACCGGTGGTTCTGCATCTCATGCCATAACAGTGCTCAAGAATGCCGGGGTAAAAAATATAAAACTTTTAAGCCTGATAGCTGCTCCCGAGGGAGTAAAGCGCATTGTTTCCGAGCACCCCGATATAAAGATCTTCCTGGCCTCGCTGGATGAAAAACTTAATGAAAACGCCTATATTGTTCCAGGCCTTGGCGATGCCGGCGATCGGCTTTTTGGTACGGCCTGATGAATGAAATATTTGCTGACCAGCGTCCTGACTGGGATGATTATTTCATGGAAATTGCTCACCTGGTTGCCAAACGTTCAAGTTGTCTCAGGCGCAAGGTGGGTGCCCTGCTGGTGCTGGATAAAAGGATTCTTTCCACTGGCTATAATGGCGCACCTGCTGGTCTTGCTCACTGCAATGAAGTGGGTTGCATCAGGGAACAGTTGAAAATTCCCTCCGGCGAACGGCATGAACTCTGCCGGGGTTTGCATGCTGAACAAAATGCCATAATTCAGGCGGCAGTCCATGGAGTGGCAATTAAGGGTGCTGAGCTCTACTGCACTCATTATCCCTGTGCTGTTTGCGCGAAAATGCTGGTTAATGCAGGAATAAAAAGTCTGAAGCTGGCTGCTAATTACCCCGATGAACTGGCCAAGGCAATCTTTGCTGAAGCTGGATTAAACATCAGGTTTGTAGTATAATGTTTCGCATATTGTGTGTTAAGTTTAGATAATAATATCTATAATTCGTCGATTTGTAAGTATTCTGTTTTCGCTGATTTGTTTTTATTTCGAGCATAGCACTATTATAGAAACAGTGATATTGGCAGCCTGAAAATAGTGTCATTAATTTTTTAAGACCAGTTAGGTTATGTTGTCGCATGGGAAATAAGCCTGGTTAAAATTTATTGTTGCGATATAGATCAGATTAATCTCTTGCAGTTTTTGAATTTAATTCCTGGGGAGAGTAAATCAGTATCAGTTTAAAGGATGGTGGGGCATGTCTATTCAGGTAAAGGAACTTATTGACAAGATTAAAAACGAAGGTGTCCTTGCGGCCGAGACTGAGGCTGAAAAGATTATTTCCGAAGCCGAAGTAAAAGCTGCCCAAATAATTAAAGATGCCGAGGCCAGGGCAGAATCCTATAAGACTCAGGCCGAAAAGGAGATCGAGCAGCAGAAAGCTGCCGGTATAGCAGCAATTAAACAGGCTGCCCGCGATGTTTTGATTGGTTTGGACAAGCAGCTCGTAAAGCGAATGGATACGGTGATCATTGAAGCTGTAGATACAGCACTAAACACTTCTTTAACAGAGAAAATTATAGTAGAGATGATCAATGCCTGGGCTGAAAAGGGTGAAGAGGGTATCAGGGTGGTTCTCTCTTCGAAAGATGCCGAAACTTTAAAAGAATCCTTAAAGGGGAAACTCTCGCAGGAACTTAGGGATGGAGTGGAAATTATTCCCTCTGCTAAGTTTGACAAAGGCTTTCGGATCGGTGGAAGTAGCGGGGTTTTATACGATTTTTCCAAGGAAAGTATAGCGGAGGTTCTGTCTCAGGCTCTTTCTCCCGATCTTGCGACAGCTTTAAAAGAGTCAATATAGGACCAGGAGGAAAGCATTTTGAAAAATTATTATTACACTTTAGCAGCCTTGAAAACGATCGGAATGGGAGAAAAACCACCAGTTTCTGAAGAATATTTTTTGCAGTTTGCAAAAGAAACAATCGATGCAAACAGCTATCAGGTTTTGCTAAAATGCCGTTGGGGCTTAACTGGGCCAACCGGCTTTTCGTTTTCTGATCGAATTCTCTCCTGGGAAAAGGATCTGCGTCTGGAATTGGCTAAAGCCCGGATTTCAAAACTGCCATTTGACAATCTTCCTGATTCAGAGGGCACTTCCCGTGACTACAGTTTGCTTGAGCAGGTGCGCACGGTCATGGCTTTAGAATCACCGTTGGGTGCGGAAAAATATTTGGACCAATTGCGGTGGAACCATTTAGAAAAGGTAGGTGCTCACCACTATTTTGATCTTGAAGCTTTGATCATATACTATTTAAAACTTCAGCTGGTATTGCGGCAGGAAAAATTTCAGGAGGAGCTTGGCAAAGACACTTTCAAGAATGAGTACGCTGCTTTAGCTGAAAATTAATATACAGATTACCTAATAGAAATGGGTGAGAATCATTAACAAAGTTATTGGAATTAGTGGAAACATGGTATCTGTGGAATATAACGGCGAAGCCACGATGAATGAAGTCTGTTACATCAACACCGGGGGCAAGAAATTAAAGGCAGAAGTTATTCGAATCAAGGGTAACACGGCTGACCTCCAGGTTTTTGAAATGACTTCGGGTATAAGCGTGGGGGATACTGTTGAATTCAGTGGTGAATTACTTAGTGTGCAGCTAGGCCCGGGCTTATTAGGTCAGGTATATGACGGATTACAGAACCCCTTGCCCGCACTGGCCGAGCAGTGTGGTTTCTTTTTAGATCGCGGTGTTTATCTGGCGGCTCTCGATGACAAAATAGAGTGGGAGTTCAGCCCTGCAGTGGAGGTTGGAGCCAGACTGGAAGCTGGTGAGCAGATCGGCTTCGTCAAAGAGGGTATTTTTAAACACTGGATCATGGTCCCCTTTCAGCTTGAGGGTGTCCTTACCATTGAAAAGATAAACGGTGCAGGGAAGTATAACATCAATGATGTGTTGGCTGAAGTTAAAGATGAAAAAGGTGCCCTACACCAGTTGACTATGGTATTTAACTGGCCGGTAAAAAGAGCTATTAAAAACTATGCAGAACGCCTGAAGCCGGAGGAAACCCTGATTACCAAGCTAAGAATTGTTGACACTTTTATTCCCGTGGCCAAAGGTGGCACTTACTGTATCCCCGGTCCTTTTGGAGCCGGTAAAACGGTTCTGCAGCAGATTACTTCCAGATATGCCGACGCTGATATTATTATTATCGCAGCCTGTGGAGAGCGGGCCGGCGAAGTTGTGGAAACCTTGAAAGAATTTCCCGAGCTGATCGACCCGAAAACCGGCCGTTCCCTGATGGAAAGGACCATTATTATCTGCAACACCTCTTCCATGCCGGTTGCTGCCCGTGAAGCTTCTGTTTATACAGCGGTAACCATGGCCGAATATTACCGGCAGATGGGTCTGAACGTTCTGTTGCTGGCAGATTCAACCTCAAGATGGGCTCAGGCTATGCGTGAAATGTCCGGTCGCCTGGAAGAAATTCCAGGAGAAGAAGCTTTTCCTGCATACCTGGAATCCCTGATTGCTGCTTTTTACGAGCGGGCAGGAATAGTTCGTTTGAAAAATGGCGATATCGGCTCTGTAACTATTGGCGGCACTGTTTCTCCGGCTGGTGGTAACTTTGAAGAGCCTGTAACCCAGGCCACATTGAAGGTAGTTGGCGCAT
>CAYMIW010000045.1:0-23856 GCA_964390725.1 uncultured Syntrophomonadaceae bacterium
GTATTGTAGGTCAAAAAATCCACCCCCGAAATATAGCGTTCATACTATACTATCGCCGGGTGGTTAAAATCCTAAAGGGGTGATCCGAAAAAGGGCGTGGAGAAGAAAAAAGATTAATCAAGTGAATTACAGTTTAATCAGCGGTGGGTATCGAGCAAAACGCCGGTCATTTTCTCAATCTGCCCGGCCAGGTCGAGCAGCTCTTCAGGGGGAATAACACGTAACACTTCATCTTCCATAATATCGATAATCTGCACCATCCAGCGGTGCGATTCCTCGTGCAGTTCAAAACGCAGCGATACATAATTTAGTTCAGCCGACCGGTTCATCTCGTCGATCGCTTTTTTTATTCTCTGCAGCAGTTTCTCCCCGGCATCTTCCGCCAGGTTGTAACCGGAAAGCGAACGGGCTTCTTTTTCGTCCGCCTGACGCTGTTCCGCCGCAGTGGTTTCCGGGTTCAGTTCATCTGTCCCACCCCGGGCAAAGCGGTCATAACCGGACTTTCCATCCGCATCACGAAGCCGGGGCTTCGTGCCCTGGTTGGTATAATGATCGGGGTTCTGGTAAACAGTGCTTTCCACTCGCATGGGCTTAGCCTGCTTTCTTCAAACTTTTAAGGCTGGCAAAGAGATTATACCCTTTCTTTTTGATTATTTCTACAACTCGGGCCCATTTCCTGCTTTTCCGGGGAATAAGACAAGGGACGGTTCTCTGTCTTACTATTTGACAGGTTTAAGCAGGCAGGCTATACTTATGGTGCAGTTTAACTGCATTTCTGCATTGCAGTACAACGGGAGGTTGCTAAAATGGGGCGTGTAATCGGTAATGTAGCTGTTCAGAAACGCGGAGTAATCAGTTTGGGGCTGTTAAAAGAACATGACCTCGAATTAAAAGATGGCGATATTCTACAGGTTCAGCTGAAAGGCAACCAAATTGTTCTTGTCCCAATGAAACTTATCCCGGCCGAACAGGCCTGGTTTTGGGAAAAAGAATGGCAGAAGGGAGAAAAAGAAGCTTCAGCAGATATTGCGGCCGAACGAGTTGAAACTTATAACAGCGCCAAGGATTTAACAGAGGATCTGGATCAATGACCTTTAGAAGGACAGAGCGTTTCAAGCGAGCTTATAAAAAGCTTGATCCGAAACAGCAGTCGAGAATCAAGAAGGCAATTCTGGCAATGGATCACAATATCAATCATCCATCCCTGAGAATTAAGCGCATCAAGGGTACAGCTGATATCTGGGAAGCATCTGCAGGGATGAGCCTGCGCATAACCTTTAACCGTGATGATAAAGGTATTATTTTAAGAAACTGTGGTGAGCATGACGGAACATTAAAAAAGCCTTAACTAGTAACAGCAAAAACTTGCAACAAGACAGGGGACGGTTCTCTGTCTTACCTGGTCCGGTAAGACAGAGAACCGTCCCCTGTCTTATTTACTTATTATCGGTTCTGCAATCAGCGCCGCTCGTCGAGCAGCACGCCGATCAGGTCCTGGATTTGAGCTACAACGTTGAGTATTTTCTCTGGTGGGATTTCGCGCACTATTTCGTCGTGTCGTATATCGACCACCTGGACCATCCAGCGTTCTGAATCGCGGTGCATCAAAAATCTTAAGCTTAACTGCATCGCTTCGGCAGTATCGTTCAGTTTCATGATCGCTTCTTCAATTTCCTGCAGCATACCCTGGTCACTTTGCAGCATTACCTGGGCCTGACGGGCCTGTTCCTGCTGCTGTTTAATCCTGGTCTGCTGAACGTTTGATCGTTCCGCTTCCTGTACTGCCGGTTTAGTTGTCTGGTCTTTGACCCTGTTCAGGATCAGGGGGTCGATACCGTCAACTTTCATGGTTATCACCTCTTTTGCTTTAAAGCTCCGGCCGGTCAGCGCTTCCTGAATGAAGGCGACTGGCCGCAGCCGGTGATAAAGCTTAGCTTACCTCCCCTGCTCACCCTCCCCCGGCGGGGAAGGGTGAATGAGGGGTAGCAAATGTTCTGAAACAGAGCGGCCGGTTCCTGTTATGGCCTGGTAATTATTAGCACAGAAGAACCGTCCCCCTGTGTTATTTTACCCGAGCAGCATCAGGACTGATTGCGGCTTCATGTTGGCCTGGGCCAGCATGGCAGTTCCAGCCTGCATCATGATCTGGTTGCGGGTGAACTCGATCATTTCCATGGCGAAGTCGAGGTCGCGGATGCGGGACTCGGCAGCGGTCAGGTTCTCTGCTGCAACGCCAAGGTTGTTGATGGTGTGCTCCAGCCTGTTCTGAACGGCCCCAAGTTTGGAACGCTCACTTGATACCTGACCGATAGCCCTGTCGATAGTAGCTATCGCCTGGTTGGCAACCGGCCGGTTTGTAACCAACAGGTTGTTAACGCCAAGCGCTTCTGCCCTCAGATCGCCAATTGCTGCTGCAATATCCTGCAGCGGGTTGGCCCCGATGTGGAAGACCTGGGTGTTGTCGGCCAGGTGGACAAAGGTCTCATAGGAGTCAGGGGACTGGCTCCACTGGAATACCCCTTCAGCGTCGGATTCGTTAATACCAAAAGTAAGCCCGGCCATGGCATCGAACTTGACATCCACAGCGCTGTGAACAACTCCGACCAGCATATTGCCGGAGATCTTCACATCTTCGGCCACTACCCTGCTGTCGTGAGCATCTGTTACGGTTACAGTGTACTGAGTTTCACTTGACTTCTGAATAGTGGTAAGGCTGAGAGCGTTAATAACGTTATCGTCACCAACGAAGGTTATTTCACCGTCTTTACCAGTTACCGCGGACTGAATAATGTAAGTTCCTTCAACACTGAAAAACCCGGCATCCTGCTTATTCTCACTGGTTACATAACGAACATAGCTGTCGGCGGTTGTGTTGGGAACATCCTTTTGACCTAGACCGTTGTGAATGGCATTGTTCAGTTTATCCTGAATCTCACCAATTGTATCAGTGCCGAAGATAGTAAAGGAAGTGGTATTACCATCGCCCTGCACCAGGGTAATCGTCTGCGGGCTGGAAACAAGGAAGTTACCGCTGGCATCCCAGAAGCGGTCGATATCCTGAATTGCCGTATCAGTATCAGCCAGATTACCGATAACCGAGGTGTCCAGTTCGGTTGCGGCTGCAACCTGGAACGTGGCAGCAACCTCTTCAGTGTGGAAGAAAGCACCGGTGTTCAGCTTGAAGCTTGAATCGTAAGATGTTCCGGTCAGGCTGTCGAGCTGGAAGAGGTTCCAGGAAATTTCGGCTGTATCGAAGAGAGCGTTGTTAAGAACCAGATTCGCTTCATCATTATAAGTGACACCCTGGTCGGCACTGCGCTGCAGGGTTGCGGTGCTTTGATTATTGCTTGCTGCCGCAGCCTTATATTCCAAGACGACTTTGTCACCAGCCGCTACATCACCGGTATCAGCAAATGTAACATTAGCAGTGAAACTGCCGAAATTAACACTAGTTGTAGCTGAAGTATGGTCTCCTAAATTAACTGTAGATTGAAGCCAGTCTGTGCTGGTTTGGGCTCCAGCGGTTGTAGTTTCATGAGTCTTGGTCCGGATAACTGCTGTTTTATTAGCAGAATCAACACTTACGACTTCCAAGAGGACTGAAGCATTTCTAGATGTATCTGAAGACACACCGAGAGTGTTGACTAAATCGACCCCAGAAGAAGTAAAGTTGCTAACGAGGTTTACTGCCGCTCCTGCATTTGCGTCAGCACCGCGCGCAGTTTCAATAGCATAATACCCCGGGCGCATCATTTCGCCGCTTTCAATTCCCACCGAGGTGATGTTCTGGGTGGCCTGCTCATATACAATACCAGAAGTTGTTTGATCAGCATAGTTGCCACTGTCAGTGTTAATAGTTGCAGCATATGTAGTATCTTCTGCACCTACCGTTAAAGTTCCAAATGCAAAAGTCTCATTAGTGCCATCACCACTTGCACCCGAGGTAAGTGTTGCAGTCATGATGAAATCCTGGCCGGAATCTTTGGCTTCTATGGTAAGTTCACCAGAAGCTTCTTCTACAGTCAGGCGCTGATTAAGTTCGGCATGACCCTGTATGGCAGACTGAATAGCAGCAGCGTCATAACTTTGTAAATCGCTTTGTTCGATATACCAGACATCGCCATTACCGAAATCAAAGGTCAGTCTGAAGGCATCATCGGCTTCATCTGCATGTGCTGCGCCCGCAGTTACAGTTACAACTGCATTGGCTAACCTGCCTTCCCCATACTCGCCATCAACGATACTCGATGTCTCAATCTGCAGGGGGTGCTTGATCTTCATAATGTCTGTCTTCTGCACCTGACCGAGGCCGGGATCTGCTGTGATCTCCAGCTTGTAGTTGCCCCCGCCGACAGCCTTCTGGCCGAACTGATCGATGGTACGCAAACCATCGCGCATAAAGACCTTGGTCTTCAGGTTGTCAGAGCTGGTCAACGCCGCTGTGCTGCCGTCTAAGAGTTTCTTGGTGTTGAACTCGGTGGTGTTGGCGATACGGTCGATTTCGGCGGTAAGCTGGTTGATCTCCTTCTGGATTTCCATGCGGTCGGATGAGGTCAGGGTATCCGAGGCCGCCTGCACCGATAGTTCACGCATACGCTGCAGAATGGAGTGGGTTTCGTTCAGGGCGCCTTCAGCGGTCTGGATCAGGCTGATAGCGTCCTGGGCGTTCCTCATGGCCTGGTTTAAACCGCGAATCTGGCCGCGCATTTTTTCAGAAATGGCCAGGCCGGCGGCATCGTCGGCAGCGCGGTTAATGCGCAGGCCGGACGAGAGGCGCTCGAGGGATTTGTTTAAACGGTTGTCTGTATTTACTAAATTACGATAGGCATTTAAAGCTGATATGTTTTGATTAATTCTCATTGTTTTCAATCCTCCGTGATTGAATTTTATTCGGCGTCTGTGCCGTTTTTTATTTCTTCCTGCCCCGGGAGTGCTGCCGGTGCTCTTTTATTTAACCCCCTGGTAGAAGCCTCCTTTCCCGAGCTTATTGGGTGCCGCCCGCGGCGGGTTGAAACCTTTTTGAACCCGGGTATAATCACCCTTATAGTAGGTTATCGGCAGGGGTTAAATTTAATTAAGGGGTAAATTAAATTTTTTTAAATAATTTTTTGTGCTATTTCAAAAGAAATAAGCAGCAGGGAAAACTTTAAACAGGTGCGCACAGAAACAACTCGCTGATTTGCCGGGAGGAAATACAGTTGTTTGGCAGGAGCAGGTTTATTAAGCAGCTGTACAGAGAATCTACTGGCAGACCTGTTATAAGAAAAGCCGGTTGTAAGCCAGGGGATATACTATGCAGGGGAATAGCGGCTGAGCTTTAGCTTGTCTAGTGCAGGGGGTTAAGGGGATCAGGCGAAAGAGGACCCGCTAGCCGGGCAACTTTTATTTCGGTTGCGGCGGCAATCTGGTCGATTTCGGTAATGCAGTTGTCAACAGCTTTCTGGGCCAGGGCCCGCTCGAAGGGTGATACTTTTTCAGCGGCAGCCTGCACAGAGAGTTTACGCATACGGTGCAAAACGGATTCAATTTCGCCCAGGGCATCTTTAACGGTTTTAACCAGCTCAACCGAAGCGCGGGCATCACCGAGATAACGGTTCAGCTCT
The DNA here is from genome assembly GCA_964390725.1 of uncultured Syntrophomonadaceae bacterium. Taxonomy (GTDB): domain Bacteria; phylum Bacillota; class Dethiobacteria; order DTU022; family DTU022; genus JAABTH01. Next base: position 5,604 of record CAYMIW010000045.1, read on the forward strand.
AAAATGCGGGCAGAGGTTTTTTCAGCAGGCATAAACTGATCGGCCGCTGCCTGGCGCACTGCAGGTTTATGATCAGCATGATCCCCGCGGGCGGGTTTTGCCTGCTGGGGCTCGCTGTTCTGCTTGCGATATGCATTTAGTAAATATACTTTGCTGATAACGCTGATAGCCCTGATGCTCCTTCCTTTTTTAAGGGGGCGTAAACACCCTTATAGGAGTTATCGGCAGGGAGTTAACAAACTTAAGGGGTAAAGGAAAATATTTTTGCCTTTTATAAAAATAATTGGCGAACCATAAAATAAACGCCGCAGATCGCGGCGCGCAAATATTAAAACTCTATATTCAACCGGCAGAGGTTACTCCTTCGGGCCAGAGGGGTAAACCGGGCCGGGACTGTACTCCACGCTGGGGCGGGCGGTGCGCGGCTGGGGGTACATACCCATCAGGCTGTAAATTTCAGAAGGCATCTCGGTGCTGACGTTTAGACCGAGCGCGGCGATTTGATCTACATCAATGGGGTAATCGTGGGTCCAGGTCCCCTGGGTGAGGGTAACCGCGGTTTTTTCGGCCTGATCTTCATCCATGTGCTTCTTCAGCAGGTTTTTAACGGTAATCCTGACCTGGTTCAGGGCCTTGGCCGCCACATCGGCGAGGATAACTGTTTGATCGTCAATTTCACCGATCGGTTTAATGTCGAGCACTTTTACTATAGAAGCTGCCGGGTACTGGCCAAGCTGGGGATCGAGCGGGCCGAGCACAGCGTTCTGGTCCATCACCAGCTCGTCGGCAGCCATGGCAACCAGGGTGCCGCCCGACATGGCGTAGTGGGGTACGAAAACGGTGACCTTGCCCGGGTGGCGCAGCAGCGCTTCGGCAATCTGCTCAGAAGCGAGGACCAGGCCGCCGGGAGTATGAATGATTAAATCGATCGGCACCTTGTCATCGGTAAGACGAATGGCCGTTAACACCTGCTCTGAATCTTCAATATTAATAAAACGGGTAAGTGGAACACCGAGCAGGTTAACCGCTTCCTGGCGGTGAATAAGAGTGATTACCCTGCTAGCGCGTTTGCGCTCAAGTTCGACTAACTTGCGCGTGCGGCTTGCCCGCAGAAGCTGCTGCTGCAGGTAGGGCGTCAGCGCGGTAAAGATAATGAAGATCCAGAAGATCTGTGATAAATATTCCATATGCTCATACCTCCCATTTGAATAAGACAGGGGACGGTTCTCTGTCTTACCGAACCGGCAGGGCAGAAAACCGAACCCTGACCTGCTGGTGATCCAGCCTCGAATTTTTTGATAAGACAGAGAACCGTCCCCTGTCTTATTTTGGTTTAGCAGTAATCACGCCAGCATTCCCAGAAAGGATCTGCCTTGTAGATACGCTTCGGCCGCATGATCAGGATTAAGATCAGGCCGAGAACAAACCCCCCGATATGGGCCCACCAGGCCACCCCCGGCACATCAAAAAGGGCCTGGACAACCTGGATTACAATCCAGTAGCCGAGATAAACCGGGGCGGGCAGCCAGAAGGGAAAAAAGATAAAGGGCGGAATAATGGTCAGCACCCGGGCCCTGAAAAAGAGGACCAGGTATGCACCGAGAACACCGGAAACCGCCCCGGAAGCCCCAACCATGGGCAGGGTGCTTTCCGGCATGGAAAAACCCTGCAGAAAGGCCGCCGCCACGCCTGACAGCAGGTAGAGCGCCATGAAGCGGCTGAAACCGAGCCGCCCTTCCACGGCAGGGCCGAACACCCACAGGAACCAGAGGTTGCTGAACAGGTGGCCGAAAGAACCGTGCATAAACATACTGGAAAAGATGGTGATAAACCGGGATGCAGGGTCGGCGAAAAACTGCACGGGAACAAAACCGTAGGAATAGATAATGCGGGTAAAGCCTTCCACCCCGCCTGCAAGCTGTAAAAAGAAAGCCAGCACGGCAACAAAGATCAGCCCAAACGTGGCTATCTTCGCTCCGTGGTAGGTTATGGTATCGCGCAGGGGAAACACAGGACAGTTACCGCCTTTTTAGTTGCTGTGAAATGATAAACTTTTAATATTATACCACAGGCAAATATATGATTTTTCTGACCATAATAAACAATTTTACTATAATTAGATTTTTTTACGTCCAAAAAAAGGGTTTTCTGCAGGCATATGGAATGGATATAAGGGAATTACATATCTATACATATATATAAACCACAGGTAAAGACCACGAGGTGAAGGAATGCGAATTATTGTTCTGGGCGGAGCCGGAGATATGGGAGCCGAAACAGTGCGCGATTTGTGCCGGTTTTCAAAAGCAACAGAGATAATCATTGCCGACAGGAACAGGCAGGCAGCAGAAGCTGTCGCCGCATCGACCGGAGACCAGAGGGTAAAAGTTAAGACAGTTGACGCCACCTCCAGGGACGATTTAATCGCTTTAATGAAAGGCAACCCTGTCGTTGCCGGGGCTCTCGGCCCTTTTTACAAGTTTGAGCGGTTGGTTGTTGAAGCAGCCCTTATGGCAGGGGCCAACTACGTGAGTATCTGCGATGACCACGACGCTGCTGATTCTGTTTTAGCCCTTGATGACCTTGCCCGCCAGCGCGGGCGGCGCATTTTAACGGGCATGGGCTGGACTCCCGGCTTGAGCAACATTTTAGCCCGCAAGGGTTATGAAGAGCTTGAAGAAGTTGAAGAAATAAATGTTTACTGGGCCAGCAGCGCCGGTGATTCGGAGGGGCTGGCGGTAATCATGCACACCATGCACATCTTTACAGGCACGGTTATTTCTTTTCAGGAAGGACGTCACATTGCCGTAAAAGCGGGTTCGGAACAGGAAATAGTTGAGTTCCCCCCACCGGTTAACCAGGTTAAGATGTACCATCTAGGGCATCCCGAGCCGCTTACCCTACCCCGTTACCTGGATGGGCTGCAGAAGGTTACCCTGAAGGGCGGGCTGGCCGAAAATTATCTTAACGGGCTGGCCAGATTTGTTGCAGCGCTGAGATTGAGCAACACTTCCGCGGGCAAGCAGATAATGGGCGTAATCCTGAAAGGGTTGATGCCCATTTTTCCTAAGGACAAAAAACGCAGGGTTTCAGGAATAAGGGTTGATATACACGGCAGGCGCGGCGGCAGGCCGATCAGTATTTCATATGCCGCCATCGACCGGATGCGCCGCCTGACCGGAATACCACTGAGTGTGGGAACAATTATGATGGCTGAAAACAGGATCGGCCGTTTCGGTGTTTTCGGCCCCGAGGCTGACAGTGCGGTTCAGCCGGACGTTTTTTTGGAAGAACTGGCAAAACGCAAAGTTATCATCGGCCGGCGGGAGCTGGAACAGGCCGGCAGCACGGCAGCAACTGATTAAACTGCCGTTATTAAGCTGACCGCAGGCAGGATCAACAGAATAATAAAAGGGTGGTGTTCCCTGTGAACACCACCCTTCGGCTTTTCAGACATCAAGAACCGGCTAAGCCTGCAAACCGCTACTGTTTAACCTTATCAATACGGATGGCACAGACCTTTGTTTCCGGAGTCTTAGCCACCGGATCGAGGGCGCTGCTGGTGAGCAGGTTGGTGGGGCACTCGGCAAAGTGGAAACTAAGCGAGGCCACACCGGGCTGGCTGCGGTTGGTAATGGTAGCCTTTACCTGTAGCTTGCCGCGCCTGGATTTAACTTCAACCAAGTCCCCGTCTTCAACCCCCAGTTTCTCTGCATCGTGCGGGTTGATAAGGATCTGCTCACCCCCGCTGAGCAGGTCGAGCCCTTCAGAATAGCGGGTCATGGTGCTGTGGAACTGGAAGAGGCTGCGCTCGGTGGTTAACACCAGCGGGAAATCGAAATCGCAGCAGTCTTCCGAAGGCCTGTATTCAAGGGGAACCAGCTTGGCCTTACCCGAGGGGGTAGCAAATTTCTCGGTATGCAGAATCGGCGTTCCGGGATGTTCAGCAGAAGGACAGGGCCACTGGATGCTGCCCTGATCCAACCTTTCATAGCTGATCCCGGCATAGCTGGGAGTGAGGGAGGCCATTTCGTTAAATATTTCTTCAGCACTGTGATAGGCGAAGCCTTCACTGCCCATTTCGTTGGCGATAGCGCTGATGATCCACCAGTCGGGTTTGGATTCCCCGACGGGATCGATGACCCGGCGCACCCGCTGCACGCGTCTTTCGGTATTGACAAAGGTGCCGTTCTTCTCGGCAAACGAAGCGGCCGGCAGAACAACGTCGGCTTTTTGGGCCGTTTCGTTGAGGAATATATCCTGGACAACAAAGAAATCCAGTTTCTCCATCGCTTCAATGGAATGGGCGGCATTGGCCTCGGTAAGAACCGGGTTTTCACCAACCAGGTAGACAGCCTTGATTTCTCCCCGGTGGGCAGCATCGAATATTTCAGTGTGCGTAAGACCCGGCTTGTCGCTCAGAGATGTACCCCAGGCTTTTTCAAACTTTTGCCGCGCTTCGTCGTTATCAACTTTCTGGTAACCGGTAAATACATTGGGCAGCGAACCCATATCGCAGGCTCCCTGCACGTTGTTCTGGCCGCGCAGGGGGTTGACCCCCGCGGATACCTGACCCAGGTTGCCGGTTATCAGGGCCAGGTTGCTGACGGCCAGCACATTGTCGGTGCCGTGCGAATGCTGGGTTATACCCATGCAGTAGAGAATGGACGCAGGCCCGTTTTCAGCATACATCCGGGCCGCTTTGGCTATATCTTCCCAGGGCAGGCCGGTTATATCGCTGACAAATTCAGGAGTATAAGCCTGGAGCGACTCCTTGAATTTATCAAAATTGTCAACCCGCTCACTGATATAATCCTGGTCGTGCAGGCCTTCGTCGATAATATACCTGGCCATGCCCATCAAGAGAGCTACATCAGTGCCCGGCTTTAAGGGCAGGTGCAGGTCGCCATGAAGGGTTAAAGGCACCTCCTGGGGGTTGATCACAATCAACTTCGCACCCCTGCGCGCCGCTTTCTTAACCTGGTAACCGATGATCGGGTGCGCCTCTGTAGTGCTGGTTCCGACGGCAATAATGCATTTTGAATCGGCAATTTCAGCAATGGAGTTGGTCATTGCCCCGCTGCCCAGTGCTGTGGCCAGACCGGCCACGGTGGGAGCGTGTCAGAGACGGGCGCAGTGATCGATATTATTCGTTTCCATCACCGCGCGGGTAAATTTCTGCATAACATAATTATCTTCATTGGTGCACTTGGCCGAGGCAATTGTGGCAAACTGGTCACCTTTATACTGCGCCAGCCTGGTGGCAACAAGGTTGATGGCCTCTTCCCAGCTTGACTCCACCAGCTCGCCGTCTTTACGGATCAGCGGCTTTGTCAGACGTTCGGGGTGATTGACAAAGCCGAGACCGAAGCGCCCCTTAACACAGAGGCTGCCTCCGCTGGCCGGACTGTCGGGAACAGCCCGCGAACTAACTATTCTATTGCCGCGGGCACCAACGATAATGCCGCAACCGCAGCCGCAGAACGGGCAGACCGTTTCGACTTCATAGGTCGGCTCAACTGCCTCGCGCGGCACCAGGGCGCCAACCGGGCAGCGGGCAACACATTCACCGCAGGTAACACAGGTTGATTCAAGAATGGGCTTGTCACCAAGCACGGCTATCTTGGTATTGATACCCCGGTAGGCAAAATCTATGCAGGCATCGCCCTGGATCTCCTCACAGGTGCGAACGCAGATGCCACAGAGCACGCACTTGTTCAGGTCGCGAATGTAATAAGGGTTGGAATCGTCCAGGGGCATGTCAAGCACCGGGTGGCGCATTGCTTCTAGCCGTTCTTCGTCAAGCCCGATATAACTGGTCAACTCCTGGAGCTTGCACTTACTGTTCATGGAGCAGCTCTGACAATTGTAATCGTGGTTCAACACGAGCAGTTCCAGGTTTACTTTACGGGTTTGATCCAGATCTTCACTGGCCGTTGTTACAACCATACCTTCTTCAACAGGGGTCATGCAGGATACAGTCGGCCTGCGACCTTCAATTTCAACCAGGCAGAGACGGCAGATTCCCACCGAGGTAAGCTCGGGATGGTCGCACAGGTGGGGGATATATATACCGTTGGCCAGGGCTGCACGCAAAATGGTGGTGCCGGGCTCGGCCTTTATTTCAACTCCGTCGATGGTCAGGGTAATCAGCTCTGACATTTGCTTCCCTCCTCGCATGCTTCTTTTTCTTCTATACTTTCAGGAAGCCCTTCTGATAAAACCTGGACAGCCCGGACTTTTTTCGGGCATACTTCATAACAGGCGCCGCACTTGATGCAAAGATCCTGGTTGATTTCATGAGCTTCTTTTTTCTCGCCTGATATTGCCTCAACGGGGCACTCTTTTTTACAGCGCTGGCAGCCGATACATTTATCGGGATCAATTTGGTACTGCAGGAGCGCCTTGCAGGCAAGGGCAGGACATCTTTTTTCATAAACATGCGCTTCATATTCATGACGGAAATAGCGCAGGGTGGTCAGGACAGGGTTAGGAGCGGTCTGCCCCAAGCCGCACATGGAACCTTTTTTAATGGCCCAGGCCAGTTCCTCGAGCAGCTTTAGATCTTCCGGTTTGCCGCGTCCTTCGGTTATATCTTCAAGGATATTATACATCTGGGTTGTGCCAAGACGGCAGGGTGCACACTGACCGCAGGATTCTTTCTTGGTAAAGCTGAGAAAGTAGCGGGCCATATCAACCATACAGGTATCTTCATCTACAACAACGAGCCCGCCGGAACCCATCATTGCCCCGGCTGTAGTAAGCGAATCGAAATCGATTGGCAGATCGAGATGTTCTTCGGGAATACAACCCCCGGAGGGCCCACCGATCTGTGCCGCTTTAAATTTCTTGCCTTCGCGGATACCGCCGCCGATATCAAAGACAACTTCGCGAATGGTAACCCCCATCGGTACTTCAACCAGACCGGTGTTGTTAACTTTGCCGGTCAGGGCAAAAACCTTGGTGCCCTTGCTGCCCTCGGTGCCTATTGAAGCAAACTTTTCAGCGCCATGACGCAGGATGAGGGGAACATTGGCCAGGGTTTCTACATTGTTAATACAGGTCGGTTTACCCCAGAGCCCTTCCACAGCAGGGAACGGCGGGCGGTGGCGCGGCACGCCCCTTTTTCCTTCTATGGAGGCCAGCAGGGCCGTCTCTTCACCGCAGACAAAAGCACCTGCCCCTTCCTTGATTTTAATTTTAAAATTAAAACCGAGGCCCAGTACGTTTTCGCCGAGCATACCGTATTCTTCGGCCTGCCCGATAGCGGTGCGCAGGCGTTTAATAGCCAGGGGATATTCAGAGCGCACATAAATGTAACCTTCATCAGCCCCGATTGCCCTGCCGGCTATACACATCCCCTCCAAAACAGCATGGGGATCGCCTTCCAACAGGGAACGGTCCATAAAAGCACCGGGGTCCCCCTCGTCGGCGTTGCAGACTACATATTTTTTGTCGCCCTTGCTGCTGTTGGCAAATTGCCACTTCATCCCGGTGGGGAACCCGGCACCTCCCCGGCCACGCAGCCCCGAACTTTTAACCTCGTTAACCACTTCGACCGGTTCCATCTTTAAAGCATTTTTCAAACCTTTGTATCCACCGCGTATTATATATTCATCAATATTTTCAGGATCGATTACCCCGCAGTTGCGCAAAGCCTGGCGCAGCTGCTTGTGATAAAACATAATCTGGTCATGGGAAACGTGGGTTTCATCGTTAACAGGATCATGGTATAGAAGACGTTCGACCATGTTGCCCTTCACCAGGTATTCTTCGACAATCTCTTTCACATCTTCAGGCTGCACCCCGCAGTAAAAAACATCTTCGGGATAGACGATAAAGATAGGCCCCTTTTCGCAGAAGCCGTGACAGCCCGACATGATTATCCGCACTTTATTCGTTAAACCGTGCTTTTCGAGCTCATCGACCAGGGTTTCCTTAACTTCAAGGGCTCCCGAGGAGATACAGCCCGTTCCGGCACAGATTAGAATATGTCTCTCATACAAAACGTTTATCGCTCCTTTCATTTATCAGCTCGATTCGGGGGAAAGGAAAAATTACTGTTCCCGGAACAACGGGCTGTGCGAGTACCTGTCAACTATCTGCTGCCGTGCCTCTTTGCATTCCTCGCTTTCATGGCAGAGAGGCCCATCCAGGCAGCACTCGACAAATTGTTCACACGGGTTTTCCTTGCTGTTAAAACATTTTTCACAGCAGTGGTCTATAAAATGTTTCATTTAATCCTGTCCCCCTTCCGGTTCAGGATCAAAGTTCTCGATAATATCCCTGGTTTTATCAGGGTTCAGCTTGCCGAAAGTTTTTTCACCGATGGTCATTACGGGAGCCAGCCCACAGGCACCGATACAGGCAACCTCCTCGTAGGTAAATTTCTTATCCCCGGTAGTTTCGCCGACACTAATTTTTAGAACATCTTTGACCCTGTCAGCCACTTTCTTGGCTCCGCGGACGTGACAGGCTGTGCCGCAGCAGAGGCGAACTATATGCTTACCCCGGGGTTTAAGGTGAAAGCGGGCGTAAAATGTAGCCACACCAAAAACCTTGCTTTCGGGAACCCGGACAAAACGGGCCACCCTGCGCATTGCTTCCTCGGACAGATAGCCGAGTTCTTCCTGGACATCCTGGAGGACAGGAATCAGCTCATTCTTCTCTCCCCTGTAGGAAGCAAACACTGCTTTGAGTTGTTCTTCCATGAAATCACTCCCCTTACCGCTGTTGTTTGACCTTTATTGTTAAACCTCCGGCTGTTATTAACAGACTTGTTCTTATTCTCTTTTTATCCGTATTTATCCTGCCGTTGTTTGACAAATTCCACCTTGCAGAAAAAAGACGCAATAGAGATTATAGAGAGACTATTTAACCATTACGTCGTAAATAGGCTGGCGCCGGTAACAGCTAAAAAAACCGGGAGCGCAAGACTCCCGGTTTTCAGAACAGCTCATTACTATTACTCGATCAGCAGAAAGGCATAACGGTTCATTTCATCACCGTAGTCGCGGAGGACCTCGATCGGATAACCGATACTGCGCACAGTGGAAAATACATCTACAGCCAGCGCTTCGGGGCCAGGCCGGGCATCTTCCTTGTTGGTGCAGGTATCCCTCTCACCACTGCAGTTTTCACAAAGCCGGCACTCATCCATAAATAACACGAAAGCCTTGTGGTAGCCGGACCAGAAAACCTCTCTTTCCAGGCTGATCAGCTTCTTACTGATTTCCCTGCTCCAGGGAACCCGGTCGGCAGGGTTTTCAAATAAGGCGGCAAAATGAAAAACAACAGCTTCATTGTATTCATTGAAAAAGGCCCGGCACTCTTCTACGGAGGGAACCTGCGGCGGGCAGGTGCCTTTTTTACCATAACTGGAACAGCCAAAAGTGCATTTAAAACGGACCCATTGGGCAACTTCTATGTTAACGGACTTGATCCAGCGATAATCGGAAAACCCATTTTCGTTAAACAGCGCTTCAAGTTTACCGTGTTCGATAATTACGTTCTACCTCCCTGCATCAATATTTATTCGAGCAGTTCTTTGGCCCTTGCGACTGAACGGCTGATCCCTTCATAACCGGTACAGCGGCAGAGATTGCTTTCAAGCCACTCGCGGGTTGTTTCCTCCGAAGCAGAGGGGTGCTTTTCCAACAGGGCATAGGCATTAACCAGGAATCCGGAAGTGCAGTATCCGCACTGGAAACCTCCCTCTTCCCTGAAGGCCTGCTGAATTGCCGTATCTTTAAGCCCTTCAACAGTGGTAACGGTGCACCCTGCCGCCTCAACGGCAAGGACCAGGCACGACTTAACCGGCAGGCCGTCGAGCAAAACGGTACAGGCTCCGCAGTCGCCGTTTTCGCAGCCCGGCTTGGGCCCGGTTAAACCCAGCTTTTCACGCAGCACCCTTAACAGGGTTTCAGAAGGGCGCACGATAACCCGGCGCTCTTCGCCGTTAACTGTCAGGATAATTTCACTTTCCCGTTTATATGTTTTGCTCATCGTACTCCCTCCATTTCTTCTAGCATTTTTTCCAAATCGATTCGCCAGAGCTTTTCCCTATAAGCGGCAGAGGCAAGATCGTCGTCGCGAATCTTGCCCGGCAGCAGGGACAGGGAACGATCAACTTTTTCCCGGTTCGGTAAGGTTCTGTCGTTGAGCAGGTCTTCCAGGGCTGTTTCCCTGAAAGGAAAGGAACAGAGCCCGCTGACAGCAACGGCCAAACGCCCGGACTGGCGCAAAACAGCTAAATGAACCAGCGGGTAATCGACCGGCCCGTGTTTTTCCCGTCTTTTATGCCACCATTCAGCCTGCAGAGCAGCACTGGGAACCAGCAGCTTAACCAAAAATTCACCCTTTTCCAGGAGCAGCCTTTTATTGAACAACTCGGTTAGCGCTATTGTGCGGCTGCCCTGCGGGCCGGCCAGTACGGCTTCAGAATCCCCGAGCAAAAATGGCAGCAGCGCTTCACGGTATGGCAGCCGGCCGCAAATATTACCACCCAGGGTGAGACGATTGCGCACGGTGCGGTCGGCAACCGGACGAGCCACCCGGGCTAGCAGGGGAAAAAGATCTTGATCCGTTATAATACTGAGGGGCAGGGCAGCGCCAACTGCCAGGTTTTCTTTTCCGGCCTGCCAGATAACTGTATCCGGAATTTTTTTCAGATCTATGACCGCCCCGGTATTGATTTTTGACCGACGGCTGAATGAAATAATTTCTGTTCCACCGCCGTAGTAAAGCGGGTTTTTATCTTCACTGGCAAGGGCGGTGTAAAGTTCAACCGCTTCTTCAATACTTTCCGGTGCATGATACTGGAAATCAAAGGGAATCACTTTGCAGCCTCCTCTCCCGTTTCCCAGATATACTGCGGAGCCAGGGGCAGCCGGTTGAGAGGTCGGCCCAGTGCCCGTGAAAGGGCACCTGACAGGGCCCCGGGCATACCGAGCACACCCTGTTCTCCAAGGCCCCGGGCACAGAAAGGCCCGTCACGCTGCGGCGTTTCAAGAAATTCTACTTTATATTGAGGTTCTTCGCCATAACGCAGAGTTTTATATTCACGCAGGCTGTCGTTAACTACCCGGCCCTGTTTATTCAGGGTAAAACCTTCCCATCCTGCATAACCGAGCCCCATTGACATACCGCCGACAATCTGCCCGCGGGCCAGGAAGGGATTGATAACCCGGCCAACATCCATGGCGCAGGCTGCCTGCAACACCCGGTAGGTGCCGTCGGCAGGATCCAGCTCTACTTCAACGCCTTGGGCGCCCATGGTCCACTCAAGAGCGGGTCGCCCCGCCCCGGTTTCGGGATCAATGGCGGTAAGGCGGCGGGAAATGTAGCGTCCCACTCCGATCACCTGTCCTTCAATGGCCTGACCCTCGGGGTACATGTAGCCCAGCGCAACCTCGCTCATCGGCAGACCAATTTCCGGCTCATCGGCCAGGTAAACCCGATCCCCGCCAACGGCAAGATCATTTGGCGGGCAGTGCAACACTATGGAAGCAGTTCGCTTCAACTGCCTGATTGCGTCATCAGCAGCTTCAAACAGGGCGCGCCCGATCATGAAAAGGCTGCGGCTGGCCGCTGTGGCCCAGTCGTGCGGGGCTACCCTGGTATTTACTTCATCGACAACGTGAACCTGCCCGGGGGTAATACCCAGCTTTTCGGCCAGGATCTGGGCCAGGGCAGTTTTTGTTCCCTGCCCCATATCGATTATCCCGCAGTGCAGGTTTACCGTGCCATCTTCGTTAAAGGTAAGAATTGCCCCGCCGTCGGCATTGGTGGGCATAGCCGGGGCTTTCCAGAATACAGAAACGCCCTTGCCCCTGACTTTCCCGTCAGCCATAACCCGGCGGGCTCCCTGATCCCAATCAATCATGGTGGCCACTTTATTCAGGCAGCCCCGCAGATCACCCGTATTGGCATCCATGAGGCTGCTGGTCGGGGTGGTATCCCCGGCCCTGATAGCATTGAGCAGACGAAATTCAAGGGGGTCAAACCCGGCTTTTTCGGCCAGCAGATCAACTGCCCTTTCCATGGCAAAAGCCAGCTCAATATGCCCAAAACCGCGATAGGCTGTAGCAAACGGATGGTTGGTATAAACACAGAGTGAATCGCAGCGGACATTGGGCAGCCGGTAAGGACCGGTGCAGGCGATTGCCGCCGCCCTGCTGATGTTAACGGCATAATCGGCATAAGCCCCACTGTCGAAACAGTAAAGGATATCAGCTGCCTGCAGCAGGCCTTCGGCCGAACAGCCCAGCTTAACCTTCGCTTCCAGGCCAGTGCGTCCCGGGGAGGAAACCAGGTCGTTTTCACGGCTGTTAACCAGGCGAACCGGACGGCCATCGACCGCTTTTGAAAGCAGGTAAGCCAGGCCTTCAAGCTGAATTCCCGCTTTTCCTCCAAAACCTCCACCCAGTGGATAGGTTACAACAGTAATCCGCCCCGCCGGCAGGTTGAAAGCCGCAGCCAACAGGCTGCGGACCACAAAAGGAGCCTGGGTGGTGGAGTGAATAATTACCTGCCCATCCTCCAAAATTTCCGCTGTCGAGGCCCTTGTTTCCATCGCTACATGGTCGCCGGGCGGAAAACTGAATGATTCTTCGATTACCGTTTTGGATGCGCTGAACCCCGCCTCCGGGTTACCTTTGCGAATTTTGGTACGGTTGGCGATATTACTGCCCGGCTCAGGCATGATTGCCGGAATGTGACTGTATTGGCCCATCTCTTCATGAAGAAGGGGGGCTCCTTCAGCCAGGGCTTCAGACGGGTTATGAACCACGGGCAGCGGTTCATATTCCACCTGAACCAGCTCGAGGGCAGCACGCGCCATGACCTCGCTATCGGCTACAACAGCGGCAACCGGTTCGCCATAGTGGCGCACCTTGTTACGGGCCAGGGGAGGCTTATCGCCCAGGTAGATACCGATGTTGCCCGGAATATCTTCACCAGTAAGCACTGCTCTCACCCCGGGAGCCTGCAGGGCGGAAGAGACATCAACTTTTCGGATCAGGGCATGGGCATGCGGACTGACCACCAGGGCTGCATGCAGCATCTGAGGCATCAGCCGGTCGGCCAGGTAATGCAGCCGGCCCCGGACCTTGCCGTGTCCATCCTTTCCGGGCAGCGGGGCCCCTATATATTTTTCATGATGCATGGTGTTTCGCTCCTTCCCGCATATTCTTTATGAACCTTCTTAATGATTCGACTGCAGCAGCTTCATTCCTGCCACTAATCCTATTTGGTTACTTATATTCAACCGGATCGGCATTGATAGATGGGGTTGTTTTGATTTATAATGGAAGTGAAAAGTTGTCGATTGCCTGTCGTAGAAGCAGGATTTTGACCCTGCGGGTGGAAAAGAAATATAGCCTACCGCTCTGGATCGTTTTTTCCATCCGCCAAAAAGATAAATAGGGAGGTTATAAAATGTTTGTGCGCGATTACATGTCTATCAACCCTGTTACGATTGGTCCGGAAGATTCTGTCGGACATGCCCTCGAGTTAATGGACAACCATTCAATTAGAAGACTGCCAGTGCTGCAAAACGGAAAAATTGTCGGCCTGGTTACCAACCAGGACCTGCTCAAAGCTTCTCCCTCGCCGGCCACCAGCCTCTCCATTCATGAAATTAATTACCTTTATCCAAAAATCAAGATTAAAGAGGTAATGACCAGGGATATAGTTTCAGTTACCCCCGATACGGTTATTGAGCAGGCAGCGGTAATCATGAGAGAAAACAAAATCGGAACCCTGCTGGTGGAACAGCAGGGCAAACTGATGGGGCTGATCACCGAAAGCGATCTGTTCAAGGCTTTTATTGATGTTTTCGGATTTGATTATTCCGGAGCCAGGCTGGCTGTTGCTGTTGAGGATGATATTGGTGTTCTCGGTAAAATAGCTGAAACAATAAGCAGCATGGGCATTAATATTATCAGCGTGGTCGTGGTAAGAAAAAGTGAGGGCGGAGCCAACCTGATCCTGCGCCTGAAAACGGACGACATTGAAGATATCCGCGCCAAACTTGAAGATAAAGGCTACAAGATTGTCGAATAGCCTTCAACATTTCCAACCGCTTCGGTTATAAAGGTAAAAACCCCGGAAAATTTCCCGGGGTTTTTACTTATAATTACTTAAATTTCAATCAAAACAGCCGATACTATAGAAGAGAATGATGCCGGTTAATATCATTTATACAAATACCCAGTGGAGGGCATCGAAATGACCGACTACCAGGGAGTAATAAAAAACAGAATCACTACAGTTTTTGCAATGCGTTTCCGCCTTCTTAAAGCTATCTTGTTTACAGGCGCAGCTGCTATATGCGGGGCAGGAATGCTCTACCTGCTGCTCTTTTTTTCGACAAGCGGGGAAGCGCTGGCCAGCCTGGTCCCGGGTTTAGCCATCGCAACCGTCCTGTTAGCATACCGCGCCGGGGTAAAAGGATTTACGGCAGGATTGTTGCTTAACCTGGCCGCAGCCACGGCTACCTTGGTTTTACGGGAGCAGGTTTCCGGCACCATTTTTATGACAATGCTGCTTGTACTGTTATATGCAACCGCCGGGGCCGCAGCTATCTCTTACTGGCGTAAAAAAGAGCTGGCCGGACAGCAGAACCTGCGTTGGCTTTCGGCAACGGATTCATTAACCCAGGTTTATAATCACCGCTATTTTCACCAGCGCCTCGGGGAAGAGCTATCCAGGGCCAGACGAACCCAAACCGAGGTCAGCCTTGCTTTCATTGATCTTGACAAATTCAAGAAGTATAACGACCGAAACGGACATATTTTGGGCGACCAGGCCCTGAAAAAGACTGCTGCTTTCCTGGATGATGAAACCAGGCTCTGCGATATAGTCTGCCGCTACGGGGGAGATGAGTTTGTGATCATCCTCCCCGACACTTCTGCCGAGGAAGCAGCGATGATTGCAAGACGATTGGGAGACAATTTTAAGAATTGTAAAATGCCCACAGGCAAAGAGTCACAAACATCTCTGACCCTGTCTATCGGTATATCATCCTCTCCCAAACTGGCAGCTGATCATAATGAGTTGATCAAACAGGCCGACAGGGCACTTTTCACAGCCAAGAAAAAGGGGAGAAACCTGACCGTGGTTTATAACGGTGAACCAGCCGGTTATGAACCGGACTCTGAGAGCATATTCTCCTTTGAAAACTGTGAAAAAACCTTAATCGAAAGCTACAGGGCCATAAACGACAGGCTTAATATAAGTAGCTGTACTAGGGTGAGGAAAAGCGCAGATGGAAAGGGAAACAGCCATGTTATCCTCGGCAGGGCTATCGGCCTCGGCCACGGTAAAATTGATGCCGACAAGCTGGTACCCTACTTTAAAGAGCTCAACCTTCACTGAACTATTACAGTTTCGGATAGATATTTTTTTAAGGTTTCGACTGGAACGGCAAGCCCCAGAGATTCTGTTGCATCATCTCCGCGGATAGTAGCAAAAACAATTCCAACTACTTCACCGGCCCGGTTAAAAACCGGGCTTCCGCTGTTTCCCGGATATATTTCAGCAGCAATTACCATCAGGCGGCCTGCACCGTTCCCGACCTGCCTGTAGCCGGCCAGGGTTCCCCTGTTGGCAATACGGGTATACTGGAGGGGATTGCCAATAACCAGCAGTTCATCCCCGGATACTGCCGGATCGGCGGCCAGGGCTACAACTGGCAGGCCGGATGAATCAAGAGGAATCAGGGCCAGGTCGGCCTGCTCGCTGATATACCATTCGCTGGCAATGAATGTACCTTTTTCGGGAAATGAAACCCTGACGAGCGAAGCATCTTCAACCAGGTGTCGGTTTGTTACAACCAGCCCCCGTGATGATATATTAAAACCGCTACCACCCAGTTCTCCCTGCGGTGCTGTTGAGGCGCTGCTGACCTGCAGACGAACCACGGCCAGGGATAGCTCCCCGACCAGGGGATCGGCAGATAGACTCCACGACTCCCGCAGGAAACTAAAAGTGGGACCGGTAAATACAGAGAGCCACCTGGCGGTAAGGGTTACCACGAAAAGAACGGCCAGGGCCAGGGCAACTATTTTCAGGGCAACAGCCCTCCCACGACGGAAGTCATCGGCAGGGCCTTCCCGGCCGGCCTGTTCATACTTGCGGTTTATTTCATCAATTAAGGCGCGGTCTTCATCAAAATCGCTGACGTTGTTTCACCCTTTCAGGGGTATTATCAAGGCCGGCTGCATTGTTATGTTGACAGCCCGGATATATAATTAATATATCATATTGTTCGGAAGGATATATTATGACAGGAAATTACGATGACACACCACTGAGCCCGGAAGAAAAACAAGTGCTGAAGAAAAAAATTCACCGGGCCCTGGTTGAGGCAAGAAAGGCCATGTACAACGGGGACGAAGAAACAGTCCGTGAGATTATTCAAAATATCATCAGCGAGGCTGCCCCAGCTGCTTACAAGGCCAGCAAAGAAGGGGCTTTCAACTGGGTAGTGGAAGAGTTGAAGCCCCTTGATGAACTGTTGCTGCCCGATGATGAAGAACCAATCTAGGCAAATATAAAATACGCAGCCAGCCCAATGATCAAAGCCAGCGGAATAACAACAACAATCAGGAAGTAAATCAGGTAAACCAGGATAGCCATGCCGGTGGTTAGCCGGTGGCTCTCCCTGACGGCAATAACCTGAAGGACCAGGACCCAGACTGATATGCCGAAACTAACCAGGCCGCCCAGGATTGATCCTGCCGTGCCGATCAAACCGGTCAGGACATTGACAGGTGCTAAAATGATCTGGGGGAATGAGGCAAAGGCAAAGGCCGAGAGCATCCCGCCGTAACCGCCTGTTCCCTTGAATAAACGGGCCAGGAGGTGAATAATCCCGGTAGAAATAACCAGGTAAAGGAAAGCGGTTACCAGCGCACCTATAACCATCAACGGTATGCTGATCGTAAAACCGGTGGTAAATATAAATTGATCGAGAACTTCCCTGGTTTGCTGGTTGGCCGAACTGGCAAAGGCATTCAACAGGACAACTCCCAGGAATATAAACAGGGCCCAGCCCAGCGGCCTGGCCGCAGCGATTTCTTTTAATGTTATGGCCGGCCTGGTAAATACACCGGACAGCCAGTCAAGTATTTTATCACCCAAGGTATAACCTCCCCTTATTTTAAACTTATTCCTGCAATAGTTAACGCAGCTGGTAGCGTATATCGGGCGCTATTCCCTCACGAAGCAGATCGAGCAGGATCAACTCGGGACCAAGCGCTGTTTTTTCAAATGCGGCAACAACCCTGTATCCAAACTCAAAAAGCTGGGTAAACATGGACGGTTCGGGAAATTCATAACGGACAGGATTTTCAAAACCGTTCAGCTCCGCCAGGTAGTCAATCGCTTCTTCAAGACCACCAAGGCGATCCACAAGACCCAGTTCCAGGGCCTGCGAACCCATGTAAAGCTGACCGGTAGCCAATCTTCTGACCGATTCCAGCGGCAAATCGCGATCTGCGGCAACGTCACTGATGAACTGTTCGTAAGCTACATCGGAGATATTCTGCATTATTTCGCGCTCTTCTTCGGTTAGAGTCCGGCTGAACATATCTTTATGCTCGCCCGACTTAAATGTCTCCACATCTATACCAAGCATCTCGTAGAGACCTTCTGTATTCATCAGGGTGCTGATCACCCCGATCGACCCGGTCATCGTACCAGGCTGGGCCACTATAGCCTGGGCCGGGGCGGAAATATAATAACCTCCCGATGCGGCCATGTCGCCCATGGAGACCACAACCGGCTTTTCAAAGTTACGAACCATGGCGGCAATCTCCTGGGAAGCGGCAATAGACCCACCCGAGCTGTCAACCCTGAGCACCACACCCCTGATGTTTATATCATCGGCAGCGCGTTTTAGCTGGCTGTAAACCAGGCGTGGCGAAATTCCTCCACCATATAATAAACTCCCTGCAGATTCCTGGATTGTGCCCGACAGGGTTATTACAACTATACGATCTTCCCCACCGCTGAACTTATCTACCGCGGTGCCTGCCCGGTTCAGGAAAGGTAAGATAGCAACCGCTAAAACTGCTACAGCAATTAAAACAATAATAAAAATTTTACGTCCCTGCATAAACGATCACTCCAACTCTTAAGATATTATTATTTTACCTTTAATTTGGTTGCTTTGGCAATGGCATCACCAGTTTCTGATCGCGTCAAGCACTTGTAGGAAAAAGAAACCTCACCTTCAGCTCATACAGCT
>CAYMIW010000046.1:0-23329 GCA_964390725.1 uncultured Syntrophomonadaceae bacterium
TCCTCCCTAAAAGTACTCCAAGCATAAAGGTAGTCCACCAAACCGGGTCAAGTCCGATTCCCTAACTATATAATCCCTTATCTCACCCGGCTCTTTAGTCACTGCTTTGCGCCAATGGCCAAATCCGCCATGCACATTTACAGCCTGGATCCATTCTGCAAAATATTTCTGCTTAACCTTATCCTGCTCACTCATTTGACCTTTGGCCTCAAGAACAAGCATATCACCATTCTTAAGGCTTACTAAAAAGTCGGGCCTGTATTTACGCACTACCCCACGGTATATATAAAACACTTCAAACCCCAGGTGATCGTTTTTAACCCATGCTTTGATTTCATCACTATTATCGAGAACGTATGCATCTGAAGCTTCCCAGGTGCTGTCGTAAACCACAACATTAATATGTGACTTTTTTATCCTCTCACAAGGTTTGCCGGTATACCAGGTGCGCATATCGCCAGCTGATCGGATTGGCCGATCGCGACCGAGAACAGGTTCTATTCTCTCTGTATTTTCCTGTCGCAATGCTTCCCAAATATGCTGTACAACGCGAGTCATGTTAAGAGTAATAATTAAGCGGCGGCGCAGGTCATCCTGGTTGAACAGTTCTGGTTTAATAATAATATGATCAGAGAGAATAAATGACTCTACTATTTTCACTAGATGGGCTAGCAGAATTTCCCGGCTGCCCTGCCAATTGTGCTGCATTTGGTCATAAACATCCCTGGTAGTTTTAAAAACGATCGTTTATGTAACTATTAAGACGTGGGGGGGCGGGTGACAGAATGCAGTTACTAATTTTACATGTTTAGCCAACAGGCGTAACATATGCCGCTTCAATTGTGTCTTTTTCATCTCTCCCATTCTGCCCTCTGGAAAAAAAAGATTTCGATCTTTCTATTGACAAACTACTAATACGAGTTACTATATAGCTGTAGTAAGTAATACAGATTATCTGTCTTACAGAATAGATGAGGTGATTAAACTGGTAAACTTAACAGAAATGCTTAAAGGTGTGCTTGAGGGCTGCGTTCTTGAAATAATAAACCGCGGAGAAACTTACGGTTACGAAATCACACGACAGCTGAAAGCTCTCGGTTTCACAGATGTTGTGGATGGAACAGTTTACACTATATTGATCCGGCTAGAAAAAAACAATTTAGTGGAAATCGCCAAAAAGCCCTCCGACATGGGACCACCGCGCAAGTTTTTCGCACTCAACGAAGCTGGGCGTGAGGAATTGCAAAGGTTCTGGGAAAAATGGGAGTTTGTATCGTCAAAAATTAATGAGTTAAAGGAGAGTTGACAATGAATATATGGGATAATATTACAGGCAGCGACATGACTAAAGATTTTAAAGCTTTTGAGTCGCGAGCTAAAAAACTGCCAGCTGATTATCAAATAGCATGGGATAACATTTTTACCAATCTTTTACCCCACTCAGATTTTACCGGTCGCAACCTTATACCCATTCTTGAAGGTGTGCTTGGGCTGCTCGAAGAATCAGCGGCAGAAGGGCAGAGCATTCAAGAGGTTTTGGGTGACGATATTAACGGTTTCTGCTCAGCACTGGCCGGAGAAGAAGGGGCAAAATATTATCGTGACAAATGGCGCGAACAACTCAACAATAATATCGCAAAAAAAATAGGTAAATAGGAGGACAAAATGAGAATACGAGATATCATCGAAGGTAAAAAAGATTGGCGGGCGCACGTGGCGCGTGTCAAAGCCCTCCCCCAAGATTATCAGGTTGTTTATAAAGAGATTCAAAAATATTTCTTTAAGGTCGGCCCTGTTGAGTTAACAGAAGGGACCGATTTACTCTCGGGGATTATTGATCTTTTTGAAGAGGGCGCAGCCATGGGGAAAAGTGTTCTCGAAGTGACGGGCAGTGACGTAGCGGCTTTCTGCGACGATCTAATCAAAGATTCAAAAACTTATGCCGATATCTATCAGGATTCTGTTAACCAAGAAGTTAGCAAGACCATTAATAAGGTTACTGATAAAACAGAGTGAAACGGGGATGTTGTGATGGAATTAGCAATTGAAGTGAAAGAGCTGCAGAAGTCTTTCTAAGGATACAGAGGTCCAAAAGAGCGTCGATTTTGATGTGAAGCGAGGTGAGATTTTCGCCCTGCTCGGCTCTAACGGCGCGAGCAAGACGACAATTATTAGAATCCTAAGATATGAATTATATCCGTTACCAGATATCGCAAAAAGATAGGGAAAAAGTGATTGCAAAAAACACCAAAACTTTGCTCAGTATTTATTCGGCCAGGAATACTTAATGTTGCTATTGAAATGATCAACTGGCCGATTATTGAAAGAATTATTTTATAAAAGGAGTTGTAAACCCATGCATCATAAAAAAACAAATACATTAAAAAGGAGAGGGAGAGCTATGATTATAGTTGGTACTATTTTTTTAACGATTTTAGCAAGCTTAACAATTTGGATCTTAATAGCAGGTCCAAAACTCCCAGCAGAAACGGATGCTATTATCGATGAGGTACTAAATAATGAGTTGCCCGAACTGTTTACTGGTAAAACAGGTGTAGTTACATCAGACGGTTTGGATATTTGGTATGAGAGTATTTCTCCTGAAGGTCAGTCGAAAGGGACTGTTTTGCTTAACATTGGAATGGGAGCGAGTGCTTTAGATTGGCCTCCAAAATTTGTGCGGGAATTTGTTGACTCCGGCTATCAAGTAATTCGTTACGACCAAAGAGGAACAGGGATGTCTGATTGGGTTGCTGATTGGGATAGCAAAAATCCATATTCGTTAGCAGATATGGCAGGAGATGCTGTTGCGGTACTGGATGCGCTTGAAATAAATGAAGCACATATTGTTGGTCTATCTATGGGAGGAATGATAGCCCAGGAAATTGCTATCAATCATCCTGATAGAGTTACCACTCTTACGCTGATGTTGACAACGGGTCATGCTGTAGATCCTGAAATGCCAGGACTAACCTCACGTTACTTTATTAGTACTATGGTGAAGGGTATCCCATTGTTAAAGTACCGTATAGCAGGCGGTGAGAAAAATTTGATTAAGGAACGGATTGCGAAAACAATTAGTGGGTTAGGATATGAAGAACTCGACATCAAAGAAATTGCTGAAACGGTTTTATATGATCTTCGAAAGCGAAAGGGTCTAAACTTTAGGGGAGTATTACAACATCGCAAAGCCGTGGAAGTTTCACCATCACGATATGAGAAACTAAAAACGATAGATATTCCAACTATAGTAATCCATGGAACAGACGATCAATTTATTCCGATAGAACATGGAAAAAAGCTCGTAGAATTAATACCCAATGCAAAGGGCTTGTGGATAGATGGTATGGGTCATGTTTTTCCGTTTCCAAATATGAGCGAATTAATGAAAAAAATCTTATTGCATTTAGATGATGCTCATCGCTGAGATAGCGTTCGTAAACCACATGAAAATGAGTTGGGCTTAGATTCAGTAAACTTGTACTGGGCAAGATTACATTAAGATGCCCGCCTGACAAATGCTGACTACCCCTATCATAAACCGTGCATATTAAAGAACGCCATCTCTTTTAAGTTCTTTAATTGCGTTTTTAATAGCCAGCTTAACTATGAAATAGAGAGCTAAAACACCACCTGCAATAAAGATTAAATATAGTGCCACAATAAAAATCTCAATGATCCCAATACGACTCATCATTAGACAATTACCTCCTGACGAGAAAGAAATGCTTTCCGGCAAAATTAAATATGAACTTAAACATATTATTCAATTTGCCGGTATTAAACCCTTCTCTGATGAATGGAATGATTATGTTTTTATATTTTCACCCATTGACTTTTTCTGCTTCTAATAGTATGGTTGTATAGTCAGGTAAACAACCTTGCTGCCCGGGATGCTTGAATATCTGTGCAGATTTATAACGGAGGGAATTGCTTGAAGGTATATTTAGACGACACGCAGCCTATTTTTCAACAAATAGCCAGTATTCTCCTGGATGAAATTGTTGAGGGGCGTTTAAAAGAAGAGGAAAGAGTTCCTTCTGAAAATGAGCTCTCCCGCTTTTACAATGTCAATAGGGCTACTGTCCGCAACGGGCTTCAGACCCTTCTTGATGCTGATTTAATCTACAAGCAGCGTGGGATCGGCATGTTTGTCAAAAAGGGTGCGCGGAACAAGCTGCTTGCTGAAAGGCGGAAAAAGTTTGAACAGGATTACCTCCGACCCATGCTGGAGGAGGCGAAAAAAATTGGTATAAACAGTGAACTGTTAATTGAATTGATTAAACGAGGTGAAGTATAAATGATTGAGCTTGATAATGTTAGTTTTAGCTATGATAAAAACGCACCGGTTCTGCAAAATATTACCCTGCGTGAAACAAAACCGGTTATTGCCGGACTCTGGGGCCGCAACGGTGCCGGTAAAACAACCCTGATGAAACTGCTGGCCGGTCATGAATGCCCCAATGCAGGCAGTGTCAGGATAATGGGCGAAGAGCCATACAACAATTGGCGGGCGGTTCAAAAGATCTGTTTCATGCAGGAAGATCTACCCCTGAGCTGGCTCTGGACAGTGAAGGATACCCTTCTGCTGGCTCGCTACTATAATCCAAACTGGGATCTGCAATTAGCTAACCATCTGCTCGAAATTTTTGAGCTCGCCCAGCATAAAAAAGTAGTAAAACTTTCAAAGGGAATGAAATCGGCCCTGCAGTATATCATCGGCCTTTCCAGCATGGCCGAAATCACTGTGCTCGATGAACCGATTAACGGCCTTGATGCCTGGATGCGCAAAAAGCTCTACGAAACCCTGCTTGACAGCCATGCCGATTGCCCTCGCCTGATCATGGTTTCTACCCATCATATAGAGGAACTGCAACCAATGTTTGAAACCCTTGCCGTTATACAGCGGGGCAGGCTGCTCTTTTACCAGCCCATGGAAAAAGTGAGAGAAAGAGGGATCTGGTTGGCCGGCGAACGGGCCAAAGTAGAAAAAGCAATATTAAAACAGCCCGTTCTGGAACAGGTAAATTCCGGGCCGATAATGAAAGCGCTGCTGGATACAGTTTATACACCGGAGCTGAAAAGAAAGGCACAGGAGCAGGGTTTCACCATGGAAAAAGCCGGTATGCAGGACTACCTGCTTGGTCTTACCGCTAACGAGGAGGTTTTGATATGAGCGCAATAAAGGGTAACCTTTATATGATCTATCACGAAGCACGCTGGCATATGGTTCAGGTTATGTTCCTATATGTTATCCTGCCCCTTATGGTATTGTGGGTAATCATCGGGCTGCTCTTTAATCTAACTCCCGATGTGGCAACGGCAATACCCATTCCAGTTTATATAAACATAATTATTTATGCAGTTACGGGTTATAAATCACAATACCTTTCTGCTGTAAGCCTGGGTAGCACCAGGGTACATTACCTGAAGGCTTTTTACTTAGTCGGCCTGGGTTCCGTTATTGCATCTATACTTCTGCTTAACATCTGCCAGTACCTGCTCAAAACAATATACCAGCAGCTTTTTGGCTGGTCGAAAATATTGCATCCCGGGCTGCTGGTGCAACCTGGCTACCATTTTATTACCTACTTTTGGGTCGACTTGATGGTCGGATTGTTTCTTTTTGGCCTGACCTTTCTGATCTACAGCCTGTGGTATAGGCTGGGCACAGCTAAAATTCTGCTTATCGCTATGATTTTTTTTAGCGGGACAACGCTGCTCTACTATGGCGGGATTTTGAGGTCCTGGTATATTTGGCTTTTAGGCTTACCGATAAGCCCTTCAGGTTATTTCATCCTGCTCGGCGCTGCCGGGTTGCTGGCCCTGCTTTTTACCTATCCGCTTATGCGTAATGCTCCGCTACAGCCGAAACCGAGAAAAGATTAAGACAAAAAGAAATAGAAGCACTGCCGAATTGGTGAATCCAGCTTTTGACCCGTAGACCCAGTGTTGCTGGCTTATAAAATAGCTACAGCACTGGAAAGCAAGATTGAAGATTTGTTCATACTTGAGATGGAAGAGAAATAAACATGAAATGATCTCATGTAATTAATATTGAAGAGATACAATTGAAGGGGTTGTTTGGGTTTTCAACGAAATAATAATAATAAGGAAATTCAGGTACCAGGAGAAATAATAATGGATAACTTAGATCAGGCGAGACTAACAGAGACACTTATTAGACGTTTTACACTGATCTATAAAACTTTCACCGCTATATCCCTGGCAGGAGTGGTGGCTGTTATAGCTCTTGCCCACTATTACGGTGCAGGTTATCTTAATGGCCTTTACCTCCTCTTTATTCCTGTAACAGGCACCATATATGCTTACGTGCGGCTAAAATATTATAAGAAACTGCTGCAGATTCAGGTGAGCTGGGGCAGAGAGGAAAAGCGTAAACGAGATTTTTCTATGATCCGCAAGCTTAATGATGCTACCAGCCGATATGAGAATTCATACCGGGTAGATGACCAAACCTGGCAGGATCTTCACTTTGATCTGATTTACACCCGGATTGATCGAACCTTAACTGTGCCTGGAGAAGCTTTTCTTTACCGCTTGTTGAGGTCTCCCCTGTTAGATGAAAAACAACTCATTGCAAGAGATACCCTGATAAAAGTTTTTCAGGACGATGTAAATTTCAGGGAAAAAAGTCGGATGGTTTTTCATCAGGAAGGCCGGGATAGGTTTAGAGAAATAACATCCTTATTGTGGGATGAAATACCCCCAGTAAAACCTTACCACTACTTATACGCCATTTTAGGCTATCTTTCCTATCTATCGTTAGTAACACCTTTCTTTATCGGATATAACAGTATTATTGTTATCCTGGCAGTTTTTGCAGTAAACTCATATATCCATTACCGAGAAAACAAGAAGTATTCTAACTATCTGCCGGCGATTACCCAGCTTGGGGTTCTGCTCGGAACTGCTAAAAAGATTGTAAAAATAGAGCACAACGCTTTAAGCAGCTATAAAGAAGATTTGAAAACAGCCCTCACAAAAACCAGGATAATATCCCGCCACACCCAGTTACTGTTTCAAAAGGCAGTAACTTCTGATACAGATATAATTTATGAGTATATAAAAATATTCTTTTTGCTAGAAGTTAGAAGTTTTTACAGGACAATTAAAGAGATACAGCTGAGAATTGAACCTCTGCGAACAATATATAATATAATCGGGGAGCTGGATGCTGCACAGGCAATTGCATCTTACCGGGAAGGACTGTCCCATTATACAAAACCAAGGTTTATCAACAGTTCAGCAGAGCTCAGAATTGAAAGTGGTTACCATCCCCTGATTGAAAATGCTGTAACTAATTCAATTGTCATTAAAGACAAAGGGATTTTAATTACAGGTTCGAACATGTCCGGCAAATCAACCTTCCTAAGAACCGTCGGTGTAAACGTTATATTAGCCCAAACTATTTATACTTGTTTTGCAGATAATTACGAAGCCGGTTTTCTAAAGGTTTCCTCTTCTATAAGTAAATCAGATGATTTAACCCTTGGAAAGAGCTTCTATTATTTGGAAGCCGAAAGACTGCTCAAACTGGTACACTCAGCCGATTCCCATATACCCTCAATACTTATTATTGATGAGCTGTTGTCGGGAACCAATTATATAGAAAGACTTGCCGCTTCTGAGGCAATCCTCGAATTCCTTATAAAACAAAACTGTCTGGTTGTGGTGGCCACTCATGATCTTGACCTTGCTGGTAAGTTGCTCCATACCTATCAGTGCTATCACTTTACTGATTTAGTAACAAAAGAAGGGCTCAACTTTGATTACAAGCTAAGAGAGGGCATAACCCGGACCCGTAATGCCATTAAACTTTTAGATTATTTAAATTACCCGCAACAAATCGTTGACAAAGCAACATCAAATATAGCTGACTTCGTGGATAATGATCTCGAGGACAGCTCTTAAGTTGATCCTTTCATCACTCAATCTGCTAATAATATCCGCCAGAATAAGGTGAAATTATAGAATTACCTACCCAATAAACAAAAGTATGGACCGGTAAAGCGATAATCGGCGAAAGATCTTCTTTATTATGGATTCCACCATCGGCGTTATTTTTGGTTAGAAATATATAGCAGCCCTCAGGTTTTGTTCTGGACAAATTCATTAAAGCATCGGTTTCTTTTGGCGCAGCATTATCCTGGTATTTAACCTCAACATAGTTAAAAGTATTGTTGTACTTAAAAACCACATCAATTTCTTTATCCCTGTTTTTCTTGTCACGCAAATAGCCAATCTCGGTGCCTGCTGTAATAACAGCATCGGCTATATGTTTGTAAACTACCGATTCCACCAGGCTCCCGGCTGCTGTTTTATCAGACAAGGGATTCTGGTGAAATATTGCATAGAGTGCAGGATCGGCAATGTGGTAATTGGGTTGAGCTTTAAGAATCTTTTTCCCGCCCTTATCAATCATTTCGGCTTTATAAAGCAAGCCAAAGCTGCAGAAGTAATCAAGATACTCTGAAACATTATCTTTGCTAATATCGCCTAGCTCTTTGGCTATATCGGTGACATTTCTCAGGTGACAGTATTCTGCAAAAGACATTGTTGGTAGATTAATTTCATGCCAGCGCCCCAGCCCACTGTCACCCATCCCCTGGACAAGAACAGGGTTAGCTGAACCAGTGGCAACTATCCGCAGGTTGCTGTTTTGGTCATAAGCAACCTTAAGCCAGGTATTCTAGTTTTTTGTCAGATGAACTTCATCAATGAATAGATACCAGGGCTTTTGCGGCGTAAAGTTAGTCTCTATGGCGTCAATAATATCAGGAATTTCAGCAGATTCCATCAGTGGATGGTCGGTAGACCAAGTAAATTACTGCTTCCTTATAGAGGATATAATATCTATATTCTTACGTTTTAGCGATTAGACTATTTGATTACGGTAACAAAAGAACAGATGACATTCAACTGTAAAGTGTTACATCGTCTTGAAGGGATAAACGTGGTTGTAGAAGCAACATGTTCTGTTTACTTATTTGGAATCTGCTGCATATAGTATATATACCTAATGTATCTGTATATATTAATACCTAAAAACCCAAAATGTGAGCAATCTAATAAATTGCTCACGGACGCGATTTGTCTTTAACACTATATTTTCCTGCCTGTTTACCTGTAATATTTTTGCAAAATCGAGGTGCGAAGGAAACTTTCAGCTCTTAAATTGATAAGTGGGAGTAATAATTTTGCGGTTTTAGCCATTGGAATCGTACCGGTTTAAGACCGGTCAGCTGAAGACAGAATAACAGCTCTTGCCCTGTTTTTTTGCATTATACAGAGCCTGGTCGACAGCGACAATAGGGCTGGCCGTAACTCCTTCCGGCAGGGGAAAGGAAGCAATACCGATACTGATGTTGGCAGATATCTCTTTTCCGTTGTACAAGACAGTCATTTTTTGCACTACCTTAAGCAGGCGTTCAGCCATTAACTTTGCCGAATCCTGATCGGTTTCCGGAAGCAAGACTAAAAATTCGTCACCGCCGTAACGGGCTACCAGGTCTGATTTTCTGAAAGCTTCCTTTGCAACTGCGGCAACCCTGATCAACACTTCATCGCCAAACAGGTGACCATGGCGATCATTAATTTCCTTGAAATCGTCTACATCAAACATGATTAAGGAAAATTCTTTCTGATAACGCTTACTGCGCTTAATCTCATTGGCCAGCGCTTCCTTGATATAACGCTGATCGTAAAGCCCGGTCAGACGATCTGTAACAGCCTGTTTCTCCAACACGGCTTCCTTTGCTTTCTCAGCGCTGACATCGCGGATTATCGAAACGGATCCCACATTTTTATGCCTTTTTTCTTCCAGTTTATAAATGCTTATTATATAAGTTCTTAAAACCTGGTCAACTTCAGCGCTAAACTCCGCCTGTCCCGAAGTGCAAGCACCGATCACCTGCCACCAATGGGGAAACCTGGAAACAATCAGTCTTTCAGCCTGCCTGTTGAAATCCTTTTGTCTGACCTGCCTGCCGGACTGCTCTACTCTCTCTACATCGTTAAGATCAGTCAACAGCTTCTTAAACAGGGTGGTTCCTGCAGGGTTCATATCAATAACTCTGCCTTTCGAAGATGAAATGATAATTCCTTCTTCGATTACTTCAAAAACCTTATTACGGCCAATCGGTGATACGGACATAAGGTCATAGCGGAATAATCCGTATAGGATTATGGCAAAACCGGGCAAGTACAAAATACTCATATCGATATATTTTAGAATACCAACCGTTTTTAAGGCCAGGAGCAATGAAACTACAAACAACCCAAACGCTATCAACCTTGCCTGTTTAAGGGTGGCTCCAGTTGCTTTTACCGTCAATATAGCGGCTATTGCCATTATGTTAAGCAGGTAATTAACTGATACTGCCACCAGACCCAAAACAGTGCTGGTTACTTCCAGGTGAATTCTGCCCTGTATTTCAACAAACTCCACCGCAGCACGCATCATACCGCTAAATTGGGGTGAAATAATCAAGGTTAAGCTAACCATCTGAATGATCAACAATAGTGGTACTATTTTTTTCGCGGCACGCTTATGGCCGGCAAATGTCATGGCAAAGTAAAAAACCGCCAGCGGGCCGAGAAAATTGCCAATCTGGGCTACGTTTCTCCAAAATAATATCTGTCCGGGTTCATTAACCACCACTTCCATCAGTGAAGCAAAGGAAAAAAGCAGTGGAAAGATCAGCACCAGCCCAAACTCCCTTGCTCCCAGCACCTGGCTGTTTTTAAGAGTATAAGTTAAGACACAGACCATAAGCGTAATTGAAATAATAATAGCTATCACTTGCACAGGGTAAAACAGCAAAGCGATTCCTCCCTATTGTTCAAACCCCTATCAGATAATACCATTTTAATTATCTTGTAGTAAGTATGCTCATCCGTGCTTGAGCCTGTTAACTACTCTACCGCCCTAGTTCGGCATGTAAGGAATAATCCCTTTAACTTTTTATACAATAAAAGTAAAACCATCTGGACATACAGTAAAATAGGTAGCGTTGCCAAGTAGCTATAAGCTCGAAAATAACTAAATAGCCCTTGAGATGGTGGAATCATTTAATTAAATTGTTATGTTTTGCTTTTCTGTTGCTGTGCTTTTAGTGTCAGGATCGATAATTGGGTCCAACAGCTTTTTAGTGTAACAGTGGCAGGGCTTTTTGAGAGTTTTACCGGTGGCTCCTTCTTCAACAATACTACCTTCGAGCATGACCATGATTCGGTCGGCTATTTTGCGGGCCAGGGACAGGTCGTGGGTAATAAAGAGCATTGTAAAACCGCAGGAGTTCTGCAGACCTTTGAGCAGCCTGAGTAAGTTAGCCCGGGTTGAAGGGTCAAGCATGGAGGTTATTTCGTCGGCAATCAACAGCTTGGGCTTCATCACGAGAGCCCGGGCCAGGGCGACCCTCTGTCTCTGTCCGCCGGAAAGCTCGCAGCAGTAACGTTTAAGAAAGTGCTCTTCTGCAGGCAGCTGAACCATCTGCAGTGTTTCTTCTACCATGAGTAAAATATCTTCCCTCTTTTCGCAGCCCGTAATCACCAGGGGTTCTTTCACCGCTTCGGCTACGGTTAAACGATGGCTGGTTGAGCTGAAGGGATCCTGAAAAACAATTTGAATACCGTCAAACTGCCTGGTCAAAGCAGTGCCTTTAATCGGTTTATTTTTAAAATAAGCCTGACCCCGGCCAGGCTCGATCACCCCGGCCAATAGTTGAGCCAGGGTCGACTTACCTGAGCCGCTTTCCCCAACTAACGCAGCAACTTCACCTTCATGAACCTCAGTGGTAACTTTTTTTACCGCTTCAATTACTTTATTCCCTGTCCTGAAGGTTTTCGAAAGGTTTTCTGTGCGTAAAATCGTCGCCTGCCCACCGCGGTGACAGGCAATTTTTCTGCCCCTGTAGTTCTCCTTCAAAACAGGTTTTTCATCCACACAGATTTCCTGCGACTGGTTACAGCGGGGATAAAAGGAACAACCTGCTATGTTTCTACCCTCAAGAGCCTCACCCGGAATACCCCACATATCTTTATAAGCATTAATATCAGGAGAAGAATTTATGAGACCCCTGGTGTAAGGATGAGCAGGTTCATCTATTATCTCTTTCGTTGGTCCGGCTTCAACTATACCACCATTATAAATAACAAACATCTCCCTGGCTAATACCTTTATAACCGGCAGATCGTGTGAAATAGAGATTAAAGCAAAACCGCCCTTTCGTTGCAGGCTGCAGAGAAGATCAAGTATTTGCTGACGAGCAATCGCATCCAGGGAGATGGTTGGTTCATCAACGATCAGCAACTCAGGGTTACAGGAGATGGCCATGGCAATGAGTACTCTCTGTCGCATTCCACCCGAGAGCTGATGAGGGTAGCAATGACACCACGACTCTTCCAGGCCAACCAGGGCGAAAAGTTCTATGACCCTGGCTTTAAGTTCACCCCTATCCAGGCTGAAATGCGTGCGCAGGGGCTCCTCAACCTGGGTGCCTACGGTTAAAACCGGGTTTAGTGCTTCAAGTGTGTTCTGGGGAACCATAGCCAGGTGCCGCCAGCGCAGCTTTTTGAACTCTTTTTCCGATAAACCAGTCAGCTCCTTATCGTTAAAGAAGACCTGGCCGGAAATTTTTGCATTGTCTGCAGTGAGCCCCAGCAGGCTTGAAGCCAGGGTGGTTTTACCGCTTCCTGATTCACCAACCAGTCCCAGACTTTCACTCTGTCCAAGCTCGAACGATACTGAGCTGACAGCTTCAATGGCCCGCCCAATTCCTGTATATTC
Source organism: uncultured Syntrophomonadaceae bacterium (assembly GCA_964390725.1). Taxonomy (GTDB): domain Bacteria; phylum Bacillota; class Dethiobacteria; order DTU022; family DTU022; genus JAABTH01. Next base: position 12,812 of record CAYMIW010000046.1, read on the forward strand.
AACTGTGAGATTTTCTACTTTAAGCATTGTTTACCTTTGCCTCCTCGCAAGCTTCAAGGCTATTTACTTACCATGTATCTAAGACGCGGATCAGTTGACCTTTCCAAGTCTCGCCCCAGCAAAGCGAAACCGACAACCAGGATGGTAATGGCCAACCAGGGATAGAGTAACCACCACTGCCAGAAAGGAGTAAAATAGATTCCTTTAAAATTAGTGGCATAATAGATCATCATGCCCCAGCTTTTAGAAGTGGGATCTCCCAGCCCGAGGAAAGCCAGCCCTGCTTCAGCAACAATGCCGCGTGAAGCCAGTCTGACCATACTGACCAGCATGATCGGGGCAAGTTCGGGAATTAAGTGTTTTCGCAGCATGTACCAGAAACTGGCCCCGTAGCTTTTTGCAACAATAATATAACCCTGCTCGCGTAACGAAATTACCTGGCCCCTGACCAGCCTGGCCGGTCCCGGCCAGTTAAATGCCGCCAGAACAATGATGATATTCTCCAGGCTTGATCCAAAGAATGCAGCGGTAAATATGATCATGGGCAGGCGCGGTAGAACCAGCATAATATCAATAAACCTTAAGATAACCCGTTCAACCGTTCCACCCCAGTACCCGGCGGCAATGCCGATAATACTGCCACCAAGGCCGGCCAGCAGGGCGGTGGCAAAGCCAAGGTAGAGGCTGATCCGGGCACCGTAACATATTTGAGCCCAGATATCCACACCCATGTTATCGGTTCCCAGAAGATGACCGTTACCAGGCGGCTGCAGTGTTTCATCTGATGCAGTAAATGGTGAATGAACAGCCAGATGCGGGGCAAAAAGGGCCATTACAGCAGTTAGAACCAGAATAGCCAGGCCGATTTTCCCGGTTAAAGTTAAGGAAACCCAGAACGAGCAAACTGTTGACGCTATATCTTCCCACTTCTTAATAATGATCACCGGGAACTGATAACTCCTTTTCCTTAGCGAATTCTTGGATCAAGCCTGCGGCTAACCAGATCCGCCATAAAGTTAGCCAGAAGAACACCAACCGCCAGGACCAGCAGGATCCCCTGCAGTAAGTTATAGTCGCGGGCCAGGGCGGCACCTGCCATCAGGGAACCCAGGCCGGGGTAGGCAAATACATTTTCAATTAAGACTGCCCCACCTACCAGACCCCCAAACTGCAGGGCTATGCGGTTAACCAGGGGCAAAAGAGCGTTACGCATGGCATGGCGATAACGAATCACCCTTTCCGGCAAGCCCTTGGCCCTGGCTGTTTTCATATAATCTTTAGTGAGGACCAGGATCAGGGTATTGCGCACTAAGAGGTAGCTACCCGATACCCTGGAGAGGGTTAAAACTATAATCGGTAAAAATGCATAATGGATTATATCAATAAGCTTGCCCAACAATGAATCAAACCGAACGAATGGTGTACTTGCTCCGGCCAGTGGAAACCAACCGAGATACACCGAGAATAGCAGCAGGAAAGATAGGCCAAGCAGGAAACCGGGAATTTCAGAAATACTGACCAGGCCGACGAGGAGAAGATTATCCCGGGTTTTCCCCCTGTGCCAGGCGGAAATTACGGCAAAAATAATTCCGAGAAGGGTGCTCAACAAGGTTGCACTTAAAACCAGGAAGATAGTCCAGGGCAGTGCCCGGGCAATAATAACCGTCACTTCTTCCCGGTACTGAATGCTGTGTCCCAGATCACCCCTGGCCAGACTCTGCAAATAGATTAGATACTGCTGATGCAAGGGCTTATCAAGCCCGTAATAACTCATAAAATATTCTCTCTGTCGCTCAGAGAGCACCGCAAATTCTTCACCTGCTTCGGCAGAAACAAGCAGGAAAGGGTCCCCCGGCATTAGCCGGGGAACCATAAAATTAATGGTGAGGATAACAACAATCGTTACCAGGTAATCAAGCAGGCGAAACCTGCGGGTGGCAAACATTCTTTAATATTCCTCCACCAGGAAAGATACCTTGTTATCAATGGTATGGTGGTCATAGAGTAAAACCCACCCATCATAAACATCGTGACGGTAAGCATAGTAACCGGTGGTATAGTAAAGCATTAACAGGGGCAACTCATCGGCCAGTATTACCTGCATTCCATCAATAATAGCGCGGCGTTCATCCTCGTTGAACATTGAAAATTGCTCCAGGGCCAACCGGTCAAATTCCTGGTTGGCCCAACCGGTGTTATAGCCAGGGGATCCGCCGGCGGCAAAGTTTTGCCTGAGAACGTCAGCATCACGACCCCAACCGCCATGCCCATTAATATTTAACTCAAAATTGCCTTCTGTCCAGCTTTCGTCAACCGTCAGGCGATCACCGCTTTGAATATTGATCTGAATTCCGATCTCCTCCAGGTAGTTTTTAACCAGCTCGGCTGTTCTTGCATAATCGCCTTCGCCACTGGTCAACAGGTCGAAGGTAACGGGTTGACCATTTTGATCAAGCAATTTGCCCTCTGCTATTTCTAACCCCACTCTCTCCAGAAGACGCAAGGCTTCTTCCGGGTCATATTCATATTGCGGCACATCGGGATTATGCCAAATGTGGTCGGGAGGCAGCATGCCCGGATTGCCGGGAACACCGGCACCCCTTAACACCTTATTGACAAGATCATCCTGGTCTATGGCATAGGCAAAGGCCTGGCGAACTTCTTTTTGCTGCAGCACAGGGATGTCGCGCAGGTTAAAATGGAGGCGCATTGACCACAGGCCGGGTGGTTCGATAATAGAAAACTCAGGATCTGATTCAAACTGTTCCACCAGGTCAGCCGGAACAGAGCCAATATGAATATCTCCCTGGCGCAGTGCTAAAATTTCATCTCCGACAGGAACAAATTCCACAGCTTGCACCCTGTGTTCAGGCCCCCAGAAATCTGCAGCAGCGATAAACCTATATGAACCCTGCTCGCGGTTATAAGACTCCAGGGTGAAAGGCCCTGTGCCGATCAACGAATCATCATCGGTAAATTGCAACGGATCGTCTACATTGCCCCAGATATGTTCGGGCAGCATATAGATGGAAGTCATTTCATAGAGAAATGGAGCACTAGGTTCGGTAGTGTAAAGCCTGACGGTGTAATCATCGACTTTTTCAACCCGATCAAAGATACTATAATCCATGGTGGAAACAGGAGGATGTTCACTCTGATAATTGATAGAAAACACAACATCGTCGGAGGTAAATTCTACTCCATCGTGCCACTTAACATCACGACGCAGGTAGAACGTGTAAGTTTTGCCATCATCACTAATCGCCCAATCTTCAGCCAGCCAGGGCACCATGCCGTCGGCTGCTCTTTCAACCAGGGTATCAAAGATAAGACCCACTTTTCTTTCTGCAGGACCACGGGGATTGCGGGCATAAGGGTTAGGCAGACCCCAGTCCTCACCGCCAGCCAGGCGGGCAACCGGTTTTTCTAATTCATCCTGGCCTGTATTTTGTTGTTCCTGGCCTGTCTCCCGGGCCTCTTCTTCGGTATTTACATTTCCGTTACAGGCTGTAATAGAAAACAGCAACAGCATCCCCATAATAAGCAAAATGACTAAAAACGAATAGCGGTACCATGTTTTTTTAATTGAAAGCATCAATATATCTCCCTTCACATATTTATTGGTTAAATATTTACTTTTTGACCAGGATTTTAGCGTTTCGTGTCACCCCCCTATTTATAACCAGGCCTTTACTTGCTTTAGCTTCGATATATTGAAAAATCTTATCCTGGTTGGTAGGTATCTCCTTACCGAATATTTTTAACTCTTCCAGCAGATTTTCTACAGTCTCCGCTATGCTTAACTCGTGCTCAAACCGATCATCCCAAACTTTAAAAACCAATTCATAGTTGCAGTTATAAAGCATATTCAGGATATAAATAGCTTCATTACGCCAGGAAGGTAAAGGTTCTCCATATAATAAAGACCAGAGTTCGGCCAGAAGATCACTGTGCCGCTTCCCGGCATGTTTGCTAATAAATAGATACTTACGTGAGCAGGCAAGCGCTTTTTCAATAGTTTCCAAACTATTTAATCCCGGACTCATTGAAGCGAAAACCAGGTCGAAACTACCCCGGTAACCTTCCTTTTCAATATCAACTTCCTCCCAGGTGTTCCGAACAACCTTGATGTTATTCAGCTTGCGGCTCTCCACCTCTTTTTTTAAGTACTGGGCCATTATCTCTGTCGGTTCAAGTGAAACAACCTGCTTTGCTTCCCGGGCAAAGTGAACTGAAAAAGCACCCGGACCGGCTCCAATGTCTATTATTGAAGAGCCAGTAAGGCAAACCCCTTGCTCTACCAGCCACTGCGTTACCCTCCTGACCCGCTGGTTGCCTTCAACGCCACCGGTTTTTTCAATAAACCTTTCTGCTCGCTTATTCCAGGAATCAACAGTTTGGGGCAGTGTTTTCTTACCCGTTGGAGTAAACTGTTCTTTAGATTGCTCCCATACTTCGTCCCAAAACAGGGGCGTATGTAAGGCTTTCAGGTCAACTTTCCGATCTGTTTTCATCAATATAGCTTCGCCCTTTCCATAGTCTTTTATCAAAATAAAAATCCGGCTTTGATGAGCAAAGGCCGGATTAATCTTCATAAAAAAAGCGCTTAAGTGAATACTAAGCAGCGCTTGTTCTGCGACCAGCCCTTTCACTCGAAGGGGAACGTAGCAACACTCAGGCAGGTCTCCTGGCTTACAATCATCGCCTTCCTCTCCTTCCCGGCAATATTCGCCAGTGGTCTTTTGAGGTCGGCTCCTGTTTACAGTGACGGGATCGCACCGGTTTTGCACCGGTTTCCCTTTTCACCCTTAACGGGCACCTGAATGTGATATATATTTTTTATTATCGTATCACACTACAATCTTGCTGTCTACCAGTTCTTTATCCATGTGACAGGTGCTGCTTAGCAGCTTTAATTAAACTTTTATTTACTGCTTATATAACTCTAACTGGAACCAAAATACACTACCTTTACCAATTTCCGAATCAACGCCACATTCACCGTTGTGCAGATCAATAATTTTCTTCACAATTGAAAGCCCAAGCCCGGTCCCTTTTTTTGTTCTTTTATGTTTTTTATTAACTGTGTTATAGCGCTCCCAGATGTAAGGTATGTCGCTTTGACTAATGCCTTCTCCATGGTCAATTATTTCTATTCTCACATTGTTTCCGCCAGTAATTTGCCGCACGGTCACTGTTTTTCCCTTACCACTGTATGTGATTGCATTGAGCAATAAATTGTAGAAAGCCTGAGTAATTTTTACTTCATCAGCAAACAAAAAGACCTCTTCCGTATACTCAAAATCCAGATGGTAGCCGTCGCCCTTAACAAGTTCTATCATTCGACTTATAGTATTTCTCAAACTTTCAGTTAAATTGTAATTTGCCTTATTGAGTTTTACCATACCTGTCTCAAGCATTGAAATACTGAGCATGTCATTCACAAGAAAAGTCAATCGCTTGGCTTCATCCATAATAATTTTATTATGCTCTGATTTAATTTCGTTTGGAAAATCATGCATCATCTCGGCATAACTGTATATTAAGGCAAGTGGAGTTCGCAAATCATGTGATATATTTGCCATTAGTTCACGACGCAATCGCTCTACTTTGGAAAGTTCTAAGGCAGTGGTGTTTAATGTGTTCGACAGCTCTTTTATCTCCAGATAACCACTTCCGTGAAACTCGGTTCCATAGTTTCCCTTTGCCAGCACCTTTGCACTTCGATTAATCTGTTCAATCGGATTTGCTATATGCTTTGCCATGATAATTCCAAGCAACGTTGCAAGGATTACCATGATTCCGGTGATGATATAAAGCTGCGTTTGTATAGTTGACACTGTTGCCTTAACAGGAGTTATCATTGCATAAAAAGTTAGCGAAATTTTGCTGCCATCCTCCAGGACATATTCTTGCACCTTGGTAATAGTTTCTGGTTCCCTGCGGTTATGTACCTCAGGGGCAGGCCAAAGAGGAGGCGTGAAATTACGTGTCGGTCTGACGAGTATCTCCTTTTTTATTTCAAGTTCGTGGATGACATCTTCAAGTTTTGGGCTATTTATGTTATTTTCAACTAAAGTAATCGCTTCTTCTATCTCTATTTTGCGAACAAACTTATACATATCGTTTAAAAAAACTATCTGAAAGATCCATAAGATTGCTAATAGCAATACACAGAACCCCAGGAGAAAGCCAAATACTTTCCATTGTAATTTCAGTTTATCCATCGAAGCGATACCCCAATCCACGTAGGGTTTTTATCAAATGGGCATAGGGACCAAGAGACTTACGCAACAGTTTCATATGTGTATCCAACGTTCTATCGTCTCCACAATAGTCATACCCCCACACTTCAGTCATAATCTTTTCACGCGGCACAGCTATATTTTTGTTGCGGATCAGAAAAAATAAAAGATCATACTCTTTAGGCGCCAGATCTACCTGCTTGCCATCAATAAATACTTTATAGGCTGTCATATCTGCCTTAAATCCATCCTTGTCAAATACAAGGTGCCCATCATCATCTGTTTTTGCAGGGCTGCTTTTAGTCGTTCTTCGTAAAATAGCCCCTACCCTCAGCATAATTTCTTTTGAAGAAAATGGTTTGACCACATAATCGTCCACCCCAACCTCAAAACCCAATACTTTATCATACTCCTCACCACGAGCAGACAGCATAACTACCGGTGTGTCAGCAGTTTTTCGTATTTCCTTTACAGCAGAAAATCCGTCAAGATCAGGCATCATTATATCCATTATGATAATATCAAAGGATTTATTGCGGCAAAGCTCTACAGCATCCCTTCCATCACCTGCTTCTGTAACTTCGTGACCCTCAAATTCAGCGTAACGCTTTAATACAGCACGCAGCCCTGTCTCGTCATCGCAGATTAATATTTTAGCCACCAGAGAATCATTCCTTCGGCACCATTTTTGCAGGTGTAACGGTAACTTGAGGCCGGTCGTTTACCTGCTATTGTTCAATTATATCAATAAGTCAGTTTAGCATAGTTTTCTGAACTTTAACTGAACACAAACAAAAAAGTTGCAGAAAAAATTATTTTGTTTAATAACTTTTTTTGTATCTTGAAACAAACAATAACGCTGCAATAAGCATAAGAACCAAAACTCCGCTTAGCATAGGATGGTCATTCCCCGGGTTTTGGTCCCATTGCCTTATTTCACTTATATCGTTGGGAGGAATTCTATTGTCGCGGCTTTGTTCCAGATCACTTCTATTTCTGTTCATCATAGCAGAAACTGGAAAAGCATTGTTATTGTCTCCTCTTCCGCCCATCATGCTGCCCAAATCGGATAAATTAATATTTTCTGCAGGGATAAGCTGCCCGGCATTAGCATTCTGTTCCAATGTAGTAGAAGGAACTATGCCATCCAGCTGACCCTGCACACTTTGGGCACGGAGATTGCCAAGAGTAATAAAGCTTGAAACGGCGGTCTTGTATTCCTCATAGGTACAAAATGCTGTGGCGTCGTTTTTTACATAATCAGCAATCAAGGCATCAAGAGCATATATTTTCTGCTCAAACTTATCGTCTGTAAAATAGTTGTCGATCAACTGCTGCAAATAAAGATGATAACGCTTTAAATACTCTGTGCTTGAGAACAGCTTTTCGATCAACGGTCGGCTTGACATTTCAACTCCACTTAAGGGTGTGTCAATCGGAAAGTTTACAACTGAAGATGCACTGCCGCTTTGAAAGCCGCCCCAGGCTAAGTTATAGTCCCATGGCAGAATAGTAAGCTTACCGTCGCGTTCATAGATATAGTAATTTTGTGCCATGCTTGAGCTATAACTATCGAGATTCACCACAATTGTATGCGCTGCCAAATAGCGCAGAATCTGATCAACATCAAAGTATGTTTCCAGTTCTTTCCCCTCGGAAAGTGCTTTAAGAGCCAGCACAACACGTTGAAAGTCACTCTCTGTTCCTTTTCCAACGACGTTGTTGAAAATAGCGCTGTAACTTTCAGGGTTATCATCTATATATTCAAGGCTGCCACCCGAGCTGCCACGCTCACCCATACCGGCAAAATTTCTATCCGGGCCCCTGGTTTCACCTTCTGGCTGCGCCGGCAGGTTAGGGTTGTCAAAGTTGGGTGGGAAATTAAATTCGGGCGTTGTATTAGCCTGTGTTGGAGAAGCCGAAACATTTCCTCCCTGCTGCTCCAGCTGATTTCCACCCATATCCATGCTTTTCACGTTATAAAGCATTCCTGAGGTGTCGCCGAAAATACGCTGTTTATAACTATCTCTGTATAGCTCCACCGCAAGGTATAAACCCCAGCTTTCATCATTAACCCTGATATCTGCGAAACCGAAAAAAGGTGCATCCACACCGATTCCCCGCATTAATTCATAAGAGACATACTCCTTCATATAAGTGTTATCTCCAAGCATGTTATTGACAACAAAACTCTCAAGCCCAAAGCAGGTCTGGCCCTTGATGAACTCGTCAAATTGCAGTCGAAAACTATAGCGTTCGCTGGCTGAGTTTGCAACCTGGGTTAAGCTGGAGTTACCCTTTGGGCGAACACCAACATTTTGGAATTTCGTTCCGTTTACAACCACATCGGCCATGATGTATTGCTCGCTTATAGCATTTTCAAGCATTGCCTGCCAATCAGCCTCATCGGCAATAATCTCAATAGTAATTATTTCGGCATCAAAAATCTTACTTGCATATTCCAGCTCTATATTAAGGTCACTATTTGCATGATAAATGTTTCCTGTTACGAACAGGGCTATGCTTGCTGTTAAAGCAAAAACCACGGCTATCATTACAATTATATTTATTCTTTTGCTTTGTATCATGCTGGCACCCCGGCTTCCTTATGCTTAAGCGATATATTCGCCGTTATAGCTGACAAGACAAGCGTTGTTCACACCTTTAATAGCAAGCAATTCGTTGAGAAGCCTTGCCGACATATCCAAAAGGCGCACTTCAACAGTTAGTTCAATACCACTTCTGGAAACTGTTTTTGCCTTGATTAAGTATTTCCTGGTATTTGCTTTTATCATTGCCAGGCAGTTACTTTCCGCTTGATCGTTTTCAAGGTTTATTACCACAATATAAGGTGTATCGCTGCTTTTCCTGTTAACAAATACAAGAAGAATAATACCAATAAAAACAGATCCAATAATCCCAAGTGGTATCAAACCTGCGCCGATAACTATCCCCGCCGAAATTGCCCAAAATAGAAATGCTATATCTAATGGGTCTTTAACAGCCGTTCTAAAACGAACTATAGACAATGCCCCGACCATGCCAAGCGACAAGATAATGTTCGATGTTACCGCAAGAATGATCAGGGTTGTTATTAGCGTCATAGCCATAATGGAAACACCAAAAGATGCCGAGTACATAACCCCCGAAAAGGTTTTTTTGTAGACTGAAAAAATAAAAAGACCTATTGCAAAAGATAGAAGCAATGCAAGCCCGACGTCTAAAATAGAAAATTCCACTGCCTTTTCTAAAAAGCTTGATTTGAAAACATCATCAAATGTCATTATAAGTTACCTCCATGTTATATAATTCTTGTAGCTGCGTATTTAGAAAAAGCAGTGCTTTTTCTGCTGGATAGAGATACGATACCCCGGATAATTTCTGGTAAATAATTGTTGTATTTTACTTCAAGTAAGTAAATTCCCGGGATGGGTAATGGAATGGGCTCAGATTTCAAAAAATCATGGGGGTTGTTGCTTGTGCGAATATCATAATCAAGGGTTAGGCGTACATTTCCCATGGAGTATACAAACGCCTCCCGCTTATAGTCAACAATGCTCTTAGGTCGAAGCTGCTGGTAATACATTTTGGAGTAAAGCTCCATGCACAGTGCATTTCCATTTTCTTTCAGCGCAGAGCTTTCGCCATCAAGTAAACGCTTGCATTCATTTACTGTTATAACGGCTTTCTCCTTGTAACAGAAGCCATTTTTTTTACGCTTTTTTTCAAGGCGAATATAGGTTGTATCGTCGTTATAAAGACGTAAACGAAACTTTTCCCGCTCATTTACACCGTCAATCTTTTCTTTTAATGCTTTGTCGTTATAGTTATCAAAATAAAGGCTCTTAACTCTATAACCATTTTCATCCACTGCATATTTGTCAAGGCTTGTTACATATGGCAGCCTTGCTCTAAGCTGTATTACATCAATATAATTTATATAGTGTTTCAGTTCGCGCCTGCCTGTGGATTCGCTCATCACTTCAGCTCCTTTTCTATGTGATAAACAAATCATAAACCCTGAAAATGAAGAGCACTTGTTTTCTATCTGAACTTTAGCTGAATTGTAGTATAAAGGATTAAGTTAGTGCTGGGTGGGTGGGGCATTCTTCCTACCCCGGCGGTTGGCACTGTATTAATGTCGGCAAGCACGGTGATCGTGGCCATAAATGCTCAATTACTGAGAAGGGTAACATTGCAGCCTGTTAAATATAAATTAAGCCGGGGCAGCATTGCCGCCCCGGCTTCTTGAAACTGTGTTAATCAACTTTCC
>CAYMIW010000047.1:0-22914 GCA_964390725.1 uncultured Syntrophomonadaceae bacterium
GCAGTGCACATTCCGATACTATTGTCGGGCCTAACCTGGATACCCGGTTTATTGTTAACGGTGTAGACAGCGGTATAGTTGCCTGGGCAATTGACGGATTGCCTGTTGAGATTGACTTTCTGGCAGTTGAGAACCTGAAAAGCGGCAGCGGGAACGATACATTTGAGATCTATACTGATGGCATAATCTCAGGCCTGGTTGATGGTGGTGGCGGAACTAACACCCTGAATTACGAGCACTTCCTGCCAACCGGGGATGCAGGGGTAGTTGTTAACCTGAATACCGGGCAGGCTGCAAATATTGGCAGCGGAGAAAGCGGGACAGTCCGTAATATCAGCAATATCATCGGGTCACCCGGTAATGATGTCCTAACCGGCAACAGTAAAGCTAACACTATCCATGGCGGTGCCGGGAATGATCAGATCTACGGAGTTGGCGGAAATAATATAATCTCCGGCGGTTCCGGCACTAATCACTTATATGGTGGAAGTGGAAATGACACCTTTATAATTTGTGATGACTGGCAGAATATTGTTATTTATACCGGTGGAGGTAACGACAAACTTGATTTTAGCGCTGTAACAGATAGTATTGAATTTACGATTAAAGCAGATAGAGTTGATGCTGTATCGGGCAGCAGGTCAATAGAAGCGGGAACTACCGGTATTGCCATGATCATCGGTGGTTTGGGTGATGACATTTTCCTGATAGAGAGCGATCACCAAATCAGCCTAAATGGCGGTGACGGGAATGACAGTTTTAGATTTATCGACGGGGTATCTTATTCAGGTTTGCTTGATGGTGGAGCGGGTAGTAACCTGGTTGACTGGGGTTGTTTCACATCAGACGTTGACGTATTCCTGACAGGAACTGCTTTATTAGCCGGTTTTAATGGTTATGCGACCAATCTTTCTGCCGGGTTCCGTAATATTGATCGAATGATTGGCAGCACTGCCAATAACAGCATTAAGGGAATCAATGCTGCCGGATTATTCATAGTGGGCGGAACGAATAACCCCGACTTTACAACAAGCTACTCCAGCAGCGGAAAAGATCTGCTTCTTGCCGGTTTTGTAAACTTAATCGGAGGAATCGGCAATGACACATTTATTATTTCCGGCAGCCAGGATGTCAATCTTTTTGGCAGTGATGGAAACGACAACTTCATTTTTGCTGACGGGGCTGTATTAAGAGGATTAATTGACGGGGGCAGGGGTTTAAACAGGCTTGATTATACTGCCTATACAACAACCAGGAACTTCTTCCTTACTGCTGCAGGTAGCAGAAGCGGTTTTAACGGGGGAGAGGTTTCAATCAGGGATGGTTTTAATAATATCAGTTCTATTTACGGATCACAGGCAATAGATTCTATTTCAGGTATTAATAGCAGCGCCCGCTGGCAGGTTGGCAATGACAGCGGGGTTTACATGGCAAAAGGTGCATCACTAAACTTTACATCAGTTGAAAACATTATTGGTGGGGCAGCGGCGGACAGCTTTGAAATTAATAACGGCTCGGGACTTACCGGCAGTGTGGACGGGCGCAGCGGGATTGACCTTCTCGATTATTCTGCTTATCGTAGCGACCTGATGATTAACCTGGAAGTAACGCTGGCCGACCGTATTAACGCCGGGGTAAGCAGTATTGAAAATGTGGCAGGTGGTAAAGGCAGCAACCATTTGGTTGGCAACGACAAGAACAACAGGCTTACCGGCGGCCCGGGTTATAATATTCTGGACGGCCGTGGGGGAGATGACACCCTGGTTACAACGGGCGGATACAATGTTCTGATAGGCGGTACTGGTTATGATACTGCAATAATTGCCTACCGCTCTAAATATGAAGTTCCCTATGACGATATTGAAAAATGGCATTTTATTCAGCCTGAAAGAAGCAGTGCAGGGCAAAGCGTTGATTATTACAACTTTGATTGGCCCTGGCCGATGCCCCTGTATAATTCTTACAGCCAATCTGTTACCGGTTCTGTCGGCGGCCAGGTCAATTTTAGGAATATTTCTATATCAATTCCTTCCGGTGCCTTACCTGGTAGTTATAAAGTTACAGTTAATAAATTAACACTTTTTGAGTTAAGTTTCCTGGGCAGTTTTCAGCAGCGCAATAATCTTATCAGTGAGGTTTACCAGATTATTTCCGAGCAACCAGTTGTATTTAATAATGGTCAATTCGTTACTATTAAACTATTTTTTAATCCCAACGAACTGTTTGAAGGAGAAGATGCTGTTCTTTGCATGTATGATCAGCTAACAGATACCTGGATTGAACTGCAGACAACTGTTGAATATGATCCTGAAACCAGGCAGTACTATGCTGTGGCAAATGTTGAAAGCCTGTCAGGAACATTTGCTGTTTTCAGGCCTTTCGATTGAATTGATTGACACTGAAATAGTAATGCAAAGTTTCTGCTCGAATGGTTCTTCATTTATCACGATTAATATTACATATCAACGTCACAGCAGGATAGATTAAATGGCCGGGCACTTCTAAAATATGAATGCGCCCGGTTTTTATCTGCTGCTGCACTTCCTTAATTGCTGTCCCGGAAAGCATGATATAATTATATCCCTTTTGAGTAAGCTTTTTATTTTGTCACAAACATGTTATCTTTTATTGTAATAAAGCCGTGGCAGGGAGGTTTTTAAGATGGAAAGGATATTTAATCATGAAATAATGCGAGAGATAAAGGAAAGGTGGTCGCCAAGAGCTTTTAGCGATAAGGCGGTTTCTGAAGCAGACTTGATGGCCCTTCTGGAAGCAGCCAGGTATGCTCCTTCAAGCAGCAATGAGCAGCCCTGGCGGTTTGTGATAGCCAATGATGAGGAGAAGTTGGCCAAAATGAGGGCAGTGCTTAATGCAGGCAACCAGGAATGGGCAAGCATGGCTCCGGTCTTAATCCTTATTGCAGCAGAGAAAATATTTCGTAAAAATGGGAAAAATAATCGTTGGAATTGTTTCGATTCCGGAACTGCCTGGGGATATCTTTCACTGGAGGCGCAGAGACGTGGCCTGATTACTCACGGAATGGGTGGTTTCAGCGTGGAAAAGGCGCAGGAAGCCTTTAATATTGCCGATCATTTTGACATAATTGCCGTAATAGCAATAGGTTATTACGGAAGCATCGACCAGCTCAGTGATTTCAATACAGGACGTGAAAAACCAAACACCAGGAAAGAAATTGATGAACTTATTCTTTAATACAAGTTGTTGTTGTAAATGAATAATCCTTACATATGATTTGCTTCCAGTTTATTACAACAGATAACGTTATCTATGGAAAGCGGGGGAAGAGATGAGCGGCGAAGTATACTTTACCGATATGACGGCAAACAGCAAGCGCAACCTCTTGGACAAGGCAGTTGGGGTTGCAAAGAAAAGTGCAATTTTCGATATGGTTGAAAAGGAGGATAAGGTTGCCATCAAGCTTCATTTTGGCGAGGAGGGCAATGTTGCTTTTATTCCGCCTCCCCTGGTCAGGGTTATCGTCGAAGCGGTTAAGAGTAAAGGTGGTAAACCGTTTTTAACTGATGCCAATACCCTTTACAGCGGGGTGCGGCATAATGCTGTTGATCACCTGGAGACAGCTTTGAAGAACGGCTTTTCGTATGCTACTGTGGGAGCACCGGTGATTATTGCTGATGGCTTAAACGGCGCTGATTACGTTAATGTAGAGATCAATGGAAAGCATTTTGACCAGGTGAAAATAAGCAGTGCCATTCATTATGCTGATACAATTATTACAATCAGCCATGTAAAAGGACATGAACTGTTTGGCTTTGGCGGAACCCTGAAGAACCTGGGGATGGGTTGTGGTTGCCCGGCCGGAAAACAGGCTATGCACTCGGGTATGATACCGACAGTGGATGAGGAGAAGTGCACGGCCTGTGGAGTGTGCATAAAGCGCTGCCCTGAAGAGGCTATTACAAGGAAGGAGAACAAAAAAGCATATATTCACGAAGAACGCTGCATCGGCTGCGGTGAGTGTGTGGCATTTTGTCCCGTGAGCGCTATTCCCGCAAACTGGGAAACCAGTGAAGCAGATCTCCAGGAGCGAACTGCTGAATATGCCTGGGGAGTAGTGAAGGAGAAGAAGGGTAAAAGTGGTTTTATTAACTTCATCATGAATGTTTCACCTGATTGTGACTGTGCTTCCTGGAATGATGTACCGATAGTATCCGATCTTGGTATTATGGCCTCCACTGACCCGGTGGCAATCGACCAGGCTTCCCTGGATCTGGTCAACCGGGCGCCAGTTATAGAGAATTCAGTGCTGGGAGGAAAGGCTGGTGCGGGCGATGATAAGTTCAGGGCTGTACATGACAGGAATAGCTCGCACATACTCAGGCACGGTGAGTTTTTAAAGATGGGCAACCGTAATTATGTATTAAAGAAAGTATGGATGAAAATGGGTAAAATTGTTGGTTAGAGATACTTTTTAATAATAAGGAGTGATTTGAAGTGTTTACCGATAGGTTTAAGGTGTCACTTATTACCGGGGCTATTCTTGGGGTAATATGCATAATCGGTGCCCTGGTTCGCTCCGGTGGCGGGCTGGGGTTTGTTTACCTATTTGCTTTTTGGTATAACCGCCTGCTGATGGGCCTGGTTATTGGTCTGCTTGATGGCAGCCATGCCTTGTCTGTTTTACTGCTGCGCGGTGTGGTTATAGGTCTGCTTGTGTCTTTCGCTTTTTATAGTGCCATTGGCTTTGGAGACCCTGTTGGTTTCATAGCCGGAATAGCGTATGGTGTAATAATTGAGTTTGTTGCCTACAGGTATAAAAGTGCCGGAAAGCTAATATAATCAATCTTAGGTTAAGCTTTTTTTAAAAAGGTCTTATATTCTCAGGTATGAATAAAGGCCTTTTTTCATTATGAACTCAAATATTCCTTTAATTATAAGTGAAAACTTTAATGTTTCTATAAAAAGCTGTAACTTCAGGCAGGAATTCTTCTAATATTTACGAATATTCTAAGGTGGAGAAGGGGGGTATCTGCCTCTTGATTAAAACTGCCTTAGTTGTGAAGGGACACCGTGGTGTAGATATATTCAGAACACTGCAGCAGTGTGATCAAATTGATCTAATTGGCCTGGCCTGCCCGGATGGCAGGGTCGATTGGTTGACTGAAACAGAAAAGAAAAACTGTTTTATAACATCCGATCTTGATAAGATAATTGCTTTGCCCGAGCTTGAAAGCGTGGTTGACGCTACCGGCGAGCAGGATGTTGAAGACTATCTATCTGGGAAGGTAGGCAATGGGGTCAGGCTGGAAAAAATGGATCCGCAATCTCTGCTGGGAGCGATCATTAACTCGCGCGACCAGCTCCTTGAAACACGCCTCTTACAAGGGGAACTGAGGGCTATACTCAGTGCAGTGCAGGATGCAGTAGAAGTGGTTAACGATAAGGGTGTAATCAGGTATGTTAACCCGGCTTTTACCAGGGTTACAGGGATACCTGAAAGCAAGCGGCTGGGGCACAGTATTTTTGATGTATCCCCGCATGGTGCTCTGGCTCAGTCGTTAATCCAGCAAAAACCGATCACCGGTTACCGTACTTACGTTGGCGGTTCTGACGCCGATGTTATATCCAATGCTTCTCCTATTATTGTTGACGATGAATTAATGGGCGCTGTTGTTGTTTTTCAACCGGTCAGCGATATTTTAAAGCTCATGGATGAGTTGAAACACAGCAATGCAATTATTGATAATCTTTACGCCCAGATAGACCAGATTTCAGGGAGTCGGTTCACTTTTGAATCGCTTTCGGGACAGAGTAAAATTTTCAGGGCTACAGTTGAAAAAGCAAAAAAGGCTGCCCGCAGTGAATCAGCAGTATTAATAAGTGGTGAAAACGGCACAGGTAAAGCACTTTTTGCCCAGGCGATTCACAACCACAGTGCCAGAAAAAAAAGGCCAATGATTGTCTTCGATTGTGCCAAAGTACCCGATTCCCTGCAGGAAATTGAGCTCTTTGGTTGTGAAAAAGGAGCCATGCCCGGTATATTAAGGACCCGCATTGGTAAAGTTGAACTTGCTGAAGGAAGCACTCTCTTTATTAAGGAGCTCAATTCACTTAGCCCTTTTTTACAGAACAAACTATTAGAATTGCTCGAACAGCGTGTTTTCAGTCGTATCGGTGGTGATGAGAAGATTGAAATAGAAGTGCGAATTATTGCTTCAGCGGCTGATAAACTGCTTAAACTCAGCATGCAGGGTCATTTTTCAGAGCAGTTATACCGGCAGCTCAGCTTGGTTACAGTTGATCTTCCTCCCCTCCGTAAAAGACCTGAGGATATACCCCTGCTCGCTGATGCGCTGATTGAACGCCTTAACCGGAAACTGGGAAAAAAAATTAAAGAAATATCGGCCCGGGCCTTGCAGGAAATGTCCGAATACGAGTGGCCGGGTAATGTCAGTGAACTAAAAAGTGTTTTGGAGAGGTCAATGGTGGTTGCAGACAGTGAAGCTATTGAATACCACCATTTAATACCTTATATTGGCAGGCTTGGGGTAAAGGAGGAGCCTTTTTTTGATCAGATTATACCGCTTGATAAGATGGAAGAGATGATGTTGAAGCTGGCCTTAACCAGGTATGGTGAAACTCTGGAAGGGAAAAAAAAGGCTGCCCAGGCTTTAAACATATCACTTGCTACATTGTATAATAAGCTTAAAAAATACAGCAACTAATAAAACCGGGAATGGGGGAATTGAATTGAAACTTTACGAATATCTCGGGAAAAGGCTTTTTTTACGTTATGACATTCCGGTGCCGCGCAGCAAAATGATTGAAGATGCCGAACATGCTGCTGAAGCTGCTGCCGAACTGGGTGAAGTGGTAATAAAATCCCAGGTTTTAAGCGGTAAAAGAGGTAAAGCAGGGGGTATTGCTTTTGCCTCTGATCCTGTCCAGGCCAGGGTTGAAGCGGAGAAGATCTTAAACATGACCCTGAATGGGCTGGTTGTTGAAAAACTGCTGGTTGAAGAAAAATTACAAATCGAGCAGGAACTTTACCTGGCAATTACAGTAGATGGTGCCCTGCGATGCCCGGTTGTACTTGCTTCTCTCGACGGCGGGATGGACGTGGAAGAGGTTGCGGAAGATAGGATGATCAAGTATCCGGTTGATGTTTCTATTGGACTCCAAAACTTCATGACCCGGGAAATATGTCGCAGAATGGAGATAAGTGGTAACCTGCAGAAAGAGATGATTGCACTTTTACCCAAACTCTATAGAATGTTTAAGGAGCTTGATGCGGAGCTGGTAGAGATTAACCCCCTGGCTTTAACACCAAAAGGACTGGTTGCCGCTGATGCCAAGGTAACTATCGATGATGATGCGCTCTACAGACATCCCCAGATTCCCAGGGTTAAAGAAAAAACTGATCTTGAACTGAAGGCGGAAGAACTTGGGATAGCTTATGTTGAACTGGAAGGTAATATTGCAGTAATGGCAAACGGGGCCGGTATTACTATGGCAACGCTCGATATGGTCCAGCACTACGGGGGCGCTGCCGCTAATTTCCTGGATTTTGGAGGAGGGGCAGATGCTGAAAAAACAGCACAGGCTCTTGATCTTTTACTGGGGACCGACCCTAAAGTTTTGCTGATTAACATTTTTGGTGGAATTACCCGTTGCGATACGGTGGCGGAAGGGTTTGTCAGGGTTAAAGAAAGCAAGGGTATTGATCTGCCTGTTTCTTTCCGCCTGGTTGGTACCAACGAGGCAGAGGGTAGAGCTATCCTGAAGAAAGTTGGAATAAAAGCATACAATACCATGGATGAAGCTGTCAGCCACGCTGTAGAATTGGCTAAGGCTGCTTCGTGATTGCTTCGACTGTTAAAAGAAAGGGGTAGAGTTATATGTCAATATTTATTAACAGGCAAACCCGTGTGCTTGTCCAGGGTATAACCGGCAGGCAGGGTTCATTTCATACAGCCCAGATGCTCGAGTATGGAACAAATATTGTTGCCGGGGTATCGCCCGGTAAGGGTGGTCATAGCATTGAAGGAGTCCCTGTTCTTAATACAGTTTATGAGGCAATGGATAGGGAGACAGCTGACGCCAGTATACTTTTTATTCCGGCACCTTTTGCCAAAGATGCTGCTTTAGAAGCGTTGTCCGGTGGTATTAAACTGTTGGTGTTGATAACTGAGCATATTCCGCTCCACGATGCCATGAGTATTATGGAATATGCCCGAAAAATGAATGCAGTTGTAATTGGTCCCAACACATTCGGCCTGGTTTCATCCGGTGCCTGTAAGATTGGAATTATGCCTAACCGCTACTTTGTTCCCGGCCCGATAGGCGTTGTATCACGCAGCGGAACTCTCTGCTACGAGATAGTTGGTCATTTAACTGAGAATGATATTGGAACTACAACGGTGGTCGGCCTGGGCGGTGACAGGGTAGTCGGTTTAAATTTTATTGACGTACTGAAAAAATTTGAAGAGGACAGCGAAACCAGGGCAGTTGTTTTGGTTGGTGAAATCGGCGGAAGCGCTGAGGAAGAAGCAGCGTCATTTATCTCATCATCAATGAGTAAACCAGTAGTTGCCTACCTGGCCGGACGCAGTGCCCCTCCGGGTAAAAGGATGGGACATGCTGGAGCAATTATTGAAAGGGGACGTGGAACTTTCGAGAGCAAGGCTGCAGCACTTAACGCCGCTGGAGTAACAGTTGCCGGTTTGCCTGATGAGCTGCCTGAAATGTTAAAAAAGATTCTTGGTTAGCAGTTGCATTCTATCCGACCGATCAGCATACGGATTCGGCTGTGAAAGCACTGCATGAAAGGAGGCCTGCAAGCAGGTGTGTGAAAAAGATAACAAAGAAATGATGCAAAAGGCTAAGACCGAGTGGCAGGAAAAATTACAAAAAACATTGGACAAATACCCTGAAAGAAAAGCTTTTAAACTTGAGTCAGATCTTTCCCTGCAGACTGTTTATGATCCGCTTAACCTGGAACAGTTTGATTACATGGATAAACTGGGCTGGCCTGGAGAATATCCTTATACCCGCGGTATTCAGCCGACCATGTACAGGGGCAGGCTTTGGACAATGCGCCAGTATGCCGGATTCGGCAGCGCGGAAGAAACCAATGCCAGGTTCAGGTACCTGCTCGATCAGGGCCAGACAGGTTTAAGTGTTGCTTTTGACCTGCCGACCCAGATTGGCTATGATTCAGATCATCCCCTGGCCAGGGGTGAGGTGGGTAAGGTGGGGGTGGCTATTGACACCCTGGCTGACCTGGAGGTTCTGATGGACAATATTCCCCTGGATAAAGTCAGTACTTCAATGACAATCAATGCTCCGGCAGCGGTCCTGCTGGCCATGTACATGGTGGTAGCTGAAAAACAGGGTGTCACAATGGATAAGATTAATGGAACCATCCAGAATGATATCCTTAAGGAGTACGTGGCCCGTGGTACCTACATATTTCCACCCCGCGAATCAATGCGCCTGATTGTTGATATCTTTGCCTACGCAGGTGAAAATATCCCTACCTGGAACACAATCAGCATTAGCGGGTATCATATCAGGGAGGCCGGTTCCACGGCGGTGCAGGAGGTAGCTTTTACCCTTTGTAATGCCATTGCTTATGTAAATGCAGCCCTTGAAGCAGGGCTGGAGGTAGATAATTTTGCTCCACGCCTTTCATTTTTCTTCAATGCCCATTCAAACTTTTTTGAAGAGATTGCCAAGTTCAGGGCTGCCAGGAGAATATGGGCCAAACTGATGAAGGAACGCTTCGGGGCGAAGAACCCCCGCTCGATGATGCTACGTTTTCATACCCAGACAGCAGGCTGTACCCTGACAGCTCAACAACCTGATGTGAATATCATGCGGGTTGCCTACCAGGCACTCAGCGCGGTGCTTGGCGGTACCCAGTCGCTGCATACTAATTCGCGTGATGAAGCGCTGGCTTTACCGAGTGAACACTCAGTTTTATTAGCACTGCGAACTCAGCAGGTTATCGGTTACGAAATTGGGGCTACAGATACAGTTGATCCGCTTGGAGGTTCATATTATATAGAAACCCTGACAGATCATATTGAAGATGAAGTGTGGCGTTATATAAAACGTGTTGATGAGATCGGGGGCGCGGTTGAAGCAATAGAGAAGGGATTCATTCAGAAAGAAATTCAGGCCAGTGCTTACCGCTTCCAGAAGGAAGTTGAATCTGAAGAACGCGTGGTGGTTGGAGTAAACCGCTTTACAACCAGCGGTGATCAGCCGATAGACCTCTTGAAAATGGATCCGGCGACAAGCCAACGCCAGGTTGAAAGGCTGAAAGAGGTACGTCTGAGCAGGAACCAGGGCGATGTAGCAGAAGCACTGCAGGGCTTACGCAAAGCAGCCCAGGGTAGTGATAACCTTATGCCGTATATCTTAACCGCAGTCAAAGCTTATGCCACCCTGGGAGAGATTTGCGGCGTGCTGAGAGATGTTTTTGGAGAATATCAACAGCAGATTACCATTTAGCTGAAATACAATCATGTTTGCTTGAGGAGGTTGTTCTATATGGCTGATAAACCGTTGCGGGTGCTCGTGGGAAAAATCGGGCTTGACGGTCATGATCGCGGAGCAAAAGTAGTAGCACAGGCACTGCGCGATGCCGGTATGGAAGTTATCTATACCGGTTTGAGACAAACACCGGAGCAGATCGTGGAAACTGCCCTCCAGGAAGATGTTCAGGTAATCGGGCTGTCGATTCTTTCTGGTGCGCATATGCAGTTAATACCACCGGTGGTTGAAATGCTGCATGAACAGGACAGCAGTGATATAATTGTTGTTGTTGGCGGAATTATCCCCAGGGAAGACATAGTCTACCTGAAAGAGCACGGAGTGGCTGAAGTTTTTACCCCTGGCTCTTCAACCGGGGAGATAATTAATTTCATTAAAGAAAATGTCAGTTAGCTAATCAGCGTATAGGGGTGAAAAAATGCTTGATAAGATTGATCATATTGGTATTGCCGTGAGCGACCTTGAAAAAACGATGCAGTTTTACCGTGATCAGCTCAACCTGGAGTTTAAGGGAACGGAAGTGGTTGATGAACAGAAGGTTAAAGTAGCTTTTTTCCCAATCGGGGAAAGTAAGTTGGAGTTACTTGAACCTACAGTAGCTGACAGTCCGGTTGGTAAGTTTATTGAAAAAAAAGGCCAGGGTGTTCACCACCTTGCTTTCAGGGTGCAGAACCTGGAAGAAAAGCTTGCTTTATTAAAAGAACAGGGTGTTGCCCTGATTGATGAAAAACCGCGCTATGGAGCAGGTGGAGCAAGGATTGCCTTTCTTCATCCCAAGTCAACCGGCGGAGTTTTGGTTGAGCTTTGCGAGCGCGAGTAGTATTATAGACCAGTTAGTTATAACATTAGTTAATCATTGCAGAAAGTGGTGAACAATATGGAAGAAAAATTGAAGCACCTTGAAGAGAGAAGGCGCCGTACTATTGCCGGGGGTGGAGAAAAGCGTATTGCCGGCCAGCACGAGAAGGGCAAGCTGACGGCACGGGAAAGGTTGGAGAACCTTCTTGACAAGGACAGCTTTGTAGAAGTGGGAACTTTAACCCAGAAAGGTCTTGAAGATGCCAGCAGCCTCGACTACCCTAACCCGGGTGAAGGGGTGGTTACCGGATACGGCACAATAGAGGGTCGAAAAACCTTTGTCTTTGCCCAGGATTTCACTGTAGCCGGGGGTTCGCTCGGCGAAGCGCATGCCGCGAAAATATGCCGTGTGCTGGACCTGGCTGCGCAGAATGGGTCACCGATAATTGGGCTTAATGATTCAGGCGGTGCTCGCATCCAGGAAGGAGTATATGCCCTGGATGGTTATGGCGAAATATTTTTTCGCAACACCCTTTGTTCGGGAGTTATTCCCCAGCTTTCTGTTATCATGGGGCCCTGCGCCGGAGGGGCGGTTTATTCACCGGCGATTACCGATTTTGTTTTCATGGTCAGCGGCATCGGTAACATGTTTATAACCGGGCCGCAGGTAATTAAAGCAGTAACGGGAGAAACTGTATCGGCCGAAGAACTGGGAGGAGCGGCAGCCCACAACAATACCAGTGGTGTTGCCCACTTTTTTGCTGAGAATGAACAGGATTGTTTCGGGCAGATACGTAAACTTCTAAGTTTTCTTCCCTCCAACAACATAGATGATCCGCCTTCAGCTGAACCGCGTGAACCCGAACTAAGCCAGGATGACCTGATCAGTTTGATTCCAGCTAACCCAAACAAGTCATACGATGTGCGGGAAGTAATCAAAAGGGTGGTTGACGGTAGTGAGTTGTTTGAAGTTCATGCCGGATATGCGCAAAATGCCGTTGTTGGTTTTGCCCGTATGAATGGTAAGGCGGTAGGTGTAATAGCAAACCAGCCCCAGGTTAAAGCCGGTTGTCTTGACATCAATTCCTCTGATAAAATAGCCCGGTTTGTTCGTTTCTGTGACAGTTTCAACCTGCCCCTGGTTACTTTTGTGGATGTTCCCGGCTATTTGCCCGGGGTAGAACAGGAATGGGGCGGAATAATTCGTCATGGGGCCAAGTTGCTCTACGCTTATTCAGAAGCAACTGTGCCCCAGGTATCGGTTATTTTGCGTAAAGCATATGGAGGGGCTTATATCGCCATGGATTCCCGCTCGCTCGGTGCCGACTTCTGTCTCGCCTGGCCGACAGCGGAAATTGCTGTAATGGGTCCGGAAGGGGCGGTTAATATAGTTAACCGGCGCGACATTGAGGCGGCCGATGATAAAAATGTCAAAAGGGCAGAACTTGTCGAAAGTTACCGTGAAAAATATGCAAACCCGTACATTGCTGCAGCCAGGGGCTGGATTGATGAGGTTATTGACCCCCGTGAAACACGCGCATATATTATCCGGGGACTTGATATGGCTGCTAATAAGCAGGAACAGCGCCTGATGCGCAAGCATGGGAATATACCGCTGTAAATAAAAAAATTATAATAACCTATTGACATATCGTCAGTGTGTGTTAAAATCTTAAACAATATTGCAAAACCCGTGATGGGGAGAGTATCCGTTCTGTGGCGGTGGTAGCGAGCCGGAGTTGGTGAAAGTCCGGACCTGAAGCAGGCGGTGAAGCGCACCCCGGAGGTGGCGGTTGAAGCCGGTGCAACACCGGTGTGTAGGCTGGCCCGGTTTTATACCGTTATCAAGGCCGTTTTCTGTGAAAACGGTTTAAGAGGGTCGGCACATGTTTGCCGATCAATAAAGGTGGTACCGCGAGCCCTTCGTCCTTTAAAGGACGAAGGGCTTATTTTATTTTGGAGGGAATCACAGATGATCAAAACAGCAGTTTTAGGGGCAACCGGTTATACAGGTGTTGAGCTTGTTCGTTTATTAGTTGGACATCCTGATGCCAAGCCAGTTTTTTTAAGCTCTGGTAGCAGCGCTGGTAAATGTTATAGTGAAGTTCACCCCCAGTTTTATGGAAAAGTTGACCTGGAACTACAGCAGATGAAGGTGGAGATGATTCCCGAAGAAGTAGATCTTGTTTTTACCGCATTACCCCACGGGAAATCAGCCCCTGTTGTTTCTGAACTGCTCAGCGCCGGTTATAAAGTAATTGATCTAAGTGCAGATTTCAGGCTTCTTGAAAAGGAATTATATTGCACCTGGTATGATTTCAACCATCCGGATGTATCTCTTCTCGGTAAGGCAGTTTATGGCCTGCCGGAGCTGTACAGCGAATCAATCAAGGGTTCTGGTTTTATTGCCAACCCAGGTTGTTACCCGACCAGTATTTTACTTGCCCTGGCTCCTTTGTTAAAAGAAAAAGTGATCAAGAGCAGTTCGATTGTTATAGATTCAAAGTCGGGAGTTTCCGGGGCTGGAAGAAGCCCGAAACAGGCTTTCCATTTTCCTGATTGCACTGAAAACTTTAAAGCTTACCGGGTAGCCGGTCACCAGCATACTGCTGAAATTGAGCAGGAACTGGGTCGCATAGCCGGTGAATCCCTGGTTGTTACTTTTACCCCGCACCTTATTCCCATGATCAGGGGAATCCTCAGTACAATTTACTGTGAGCCAGGTGAAGAAGTGAATGAAAATGATCTAAACAAGGTATATACCAGTTTTTATAAAAACTGCCCGTTTGTAAGGGTTTTAGAAGGTGCGAAGCTGCCTGAAACCCGCATGGTGCGTGGAACTAATTATTGCGATCTTGCCCTGAAATATGATAAACGCACAAACCGGATCATTCTTATTTCGGCTATTGACAACCTGGTAAAAGGAGCAGCCGGACAAGCTGTTCAGAATATGAATATCATGCTCGGCCTGCCGGAAGAGGCCGGTTTGGATCAGCTGGCCCTTTAGCATGTTTTAATATTTACTTAAATTTACCGGAGGTGTTTTCGTGAAAGAGATAAATCTGACCAAACTTGATAACAGGGGTGTTACCGCTGCCCGTGGTTATAAAGCAGCCGGAATAGCCTGCGGTATCAAGCGAGATAAAAAAGACCTTGCCCTTATTTCCAGCGATTATGATGCAGTTGCGGCTGCGGTTTTCACCAGCAACCAGGTTAAGGCTGCCCCGGTGCATCTATGCAGGAATAACCTGGAGAATCCCATCAGGGCAATTGTTATTAACAGCGGTAATGCCAACGCCTGTACAGGCGACAAGGGTATGCGTGATGCTCACGTAATGGCAGCTAACGCCGGGGGTGCCCTGGGAGTAAAAAACAACCAGATTATGGTTTGCTCTACAGGTGTTATAGGTGAACCGCTGCCGATGAATATCATAAATAAAGGGTTGGCGGCTATTGCCCATGTATTGAATGAGGGGCCTGCCGCTGATAAGGATGCAGCCGAGGCGATACTTACCACTGATACCAGAATCAAACTTTCTGCATATCGCTGCACACTGCCGGAAGGCGAATTCTCTATAGGTGGTATGGCCAAGGGTTCCGGGATGATTTGTCCCAATATGGCAACCATGCTCGGTTTTCTTGTAACTGATGTCAAAATTGAGCGGGAATTACTGCAGCATATGTTCAGCGAAGCTGCCGATCAATCATTTAATGCAATAACCGTTGACGGTGATACTTCAACTAACGATACTGCAATAGTTTTGGCCAATGGGGCTGCAGAAGGAGTAGAGGTTCGTGAAGACAGTGTTTTTTATGAGCCTTTCCGGAAAATGCTTGGCAGGGTTTGCCGGGAACTGGCCCTGCAAATAGTTGAAGACGGTGAGGGGTTGACCAAGTTAATCACCCTGAAAATCAGGGGTGCGGCCGACCAGGCCGGAGCTCGGGTAATGGCCCGGTCTGTTCTCAATTCACCGCTGGTAAAAACAGCATTTTATGGTGAAGACGCCAACTGGGGCAGAATAATCGCCGCCCTTGGTTATGCCGGGGTTCCGTTTGATCCTGATACAGTTGATATATTTATCGGTCCTTACCAGGTGGCTCAAAATGGCGGGGCTGTTCCATTTGATGAAGAAAAAATGAAAGAAGTGTTGAAGATGCGAAATGTCACGGTTGTAATAGATTTGAAGCTTGGATCGGCCGAAGTTAAAACCTGGGGAACAGATCTCAGCCATGAATACATCAGTATCAACAGTAATTACCGTAGTTAGGAAAAGAGGTTATGTTAATGAATCAGGAAGCTTTGAACAGCATACCGAAAGCTGAAGTTCTTGTAGAAGCCCTGCCATATATGCGAGCTTATGCGGGTAAATACTTTGTAGTTAAATATGGTGGGCAGGCAATGGTCAGCCCTGATCTGATGGATACGGTAATTCTTGATTTGGTTTTAATGAAATATATCGGGATCAAGCCTGTTCTGGTTCACGGCGGTGGCAAGGAAGTAAACCAGGTAATGGCCAAGCTGGGTAAAGAACCTCACTTTGTCAATGGGCTTCGGGTAACAGACGATGAAACAATGGAGATAGTTGAGATGGTTTTAATGGGTAAAGTAAATCAGCATATTGTCAGCCTTTTTAACCGTCAGGGAGCAAAAGCAATTGGGCTCAGTGGTCGCGATGCCGGGTTCCTGCAGGCACGCCGGAAGGATAAGGTTACTGTTAACAGTGAAAAGGGTACAGAAAAAGTGGATCTGGGACGGGTCGGCGAAATTATCCAGATTGACCCCGATCCTATATTTAACCTCAGTGAGAGCGGTTACATACCGGTAATTTCTTCATTAGGTGCCGGTTTAAATGGTGAAAGCCTGAATATTAATGCCGACTACGTGGCAGGTGAACTGGCAGTTTCGCTAAAAGCGGAAAAACTGATTGTGCTGACTGATGTGGACGGTATTTACAGGGAAGATGAAGGTTCAGTCGAGTTTATTTCTGCAATCAAGCGTCGTGAGATTAAGGCGATGATTATGAACGGTGAGATTAGTGGAGGAATGATTCCCAAGGTAGAGTCCTGCCTGATGGCCCTAGACGGAGGAGTGCGCCGCACACACATTATTGATGGCAGGGTTCCTCATTCATTAATCCTGGAGATATTTACCGATGCCGGGGTCGGCACGATGGTAACAAGATAAATAACGGTAAGAAGGGAGACAGCAATGGGTAACATTGAAGATCTTGAAAGCAGATACATTATAAACACTTATAACCGCCAACCCGGAAGCACCCCTCACCTGGTTAAAGGTGATGGGGCATATGTGTGGGATGAAAATGGTAAAAAATATCTCGATTTTCTGGGCGGTCTGGCAGTTAATGTAGTTGGACACTGCCACCCCGGGGTAGTAGAGGCGATCTGCAGGCAGGCCGGAATATTGAGCCACACATCAAACCTGTATTATACAGGTCCCCAGGCAATATTGGCTGCAGAACTGGTCGAAAAAACACTACCCGGGGGGAAAGTATTTTTTGCCAACAGCGGGGCTGAGGCGAATGAAGCAGCGATAAAAATATCCCGTAAAAACAAACCGGGGCGCTATAAAATTGTAACTGCTGAGCGTTCATTCCACGGCCGGACCATGGCGACTTTAACTGCCACAGGTCAGCTGAAGTACAGGAAACCTTTTACGCCATTACTGGAGGAGTTTTCATACGGCACTTTTAACGATCTTACCTCATTTGAAACGCTGATTGATCAGGAAACAGCGGCAATTATGATCGAACCAATCCAGGGTGAAGGTGGAGTGTATGTTGCCGAAGAGGCCTTTTTAAAGGGCTTGCGAGAACTCTGTGACCGCGAGGGAATCCTGCTTATTTTTGATGAGATTCAGTGCGGTATGGGCAGAACAGGTAGCCTGTGGGCCTTTGAAAATTATGAAATTAAACCTGACCTCATTACAGTGGCCAAGGGCCTGGGCGGGGGGCTGCCAATCGGAGCCCTCATTGCTGCTGAAAAATATACAGACGTTTTACAGCCGGGTGATCATGCCTCAACATTTGGCGGTAATGCAGTTGTTTGTGCCGCAGCCCTGACTGTTCTGAAGATTATTACTGATGAAGGTTTACTTGCCGGAGTTAAGCAGAAAGGGTTGCAGCTTGAAGGGGGTTTAAAGAATATCCTGACCCAGTTTCCCTCAGTTCAGGGAGAATACCGCGGTCTCGGTCTGATGTGTGCCCTTGAAATTGATCAACCAGTTGCAAAGAAGATTTATGAGAAGTGCACAACTGAAGGGCTTTTGATCAATGCCATTGGCGATAACATCCTGCGTTTGCTGCCGCCGTTAAATATAAAAGAAAGTGAAATTGACGAAGGTTTGTCAATTATTCATAAGGCATTTCAGGAAACTATATCGTAAGGAGGAGCTAATATGGGAAAAGAAAAAGTTGTACTGGCTTATTCAGGGGGATTGGATACATCGGTAATAGTTAAATGGTTGCAGGAAACCTATGACTATGATGTTGTTGCCATGACGGCAAATGTTGGTCAGGGTAACGGAGAGTTGGAAGGGTTAGAGGAAAAAGCCCTTAAAACCGGGGCATCTGAAGTATTTGTCGAGGATATCAGGGATGAACTGGTAAGGGATTATATTTTTCCCATGATCCAGTCCGGAGCTGTTTACGAAGGCAAGTACCTGCTTGGAACTGCCATTGCCCGTCCGGTAATTGGCAAAAGACTGGTTGAGATAGCTGAGCAGGTAGGGGCAACGGCGATTGCCCATGGCGCAACCGGCAAGGGTAATGACCAGGTCAGGTTTGAATTCGCCATTAAGGCGCTTAATCCTTACCTTAAAATAGTTGCTCCCTGGAGGGAATGGAACCTTCACTCACGGACAGACTGTATTAATTATGCCTGTAATCATGATATTCCTATCCCTGTAACAGTAGATAAACCATACAGCATTGACCGTAATATCTGGCATATTAGTTTTGAAGGAGGTATCCTGGAGGATCCAAACCAGGAGCCGGATAGCGATATGTTCAGGTTAACTGTTGATCCCCTTGAGGCGCCAGAGGATCCTGAAACAGTTTCAATTACCTTTAATAAAGGTATACCTGTTATGGTCAATGGTAATGCCATGGAGCCTGTTGTAATGTTGGAAAAGCTGAATGAAATTGCCGGTCGCAATGGTGTAGGCCGGGTCGATATGGTTGAGAACCGCCTTCTTGGCATGAAGTCCCGCGGTATTTATGAAACCCCTGGCGGAACTGTTCTTACTCATGCCCATCGCGAACTTGAACATTATACTCTTGATCGTGAAACCCTGCATTACAAAGAAACCCTGGCCCTGAAATATGCCGAAATGATCTATTATGGCCTATGGTTCAGCCCCCTGCGCGAGGCGCTGCAGGCTTTTATTGAAAAAACGCAGGAGCCCGTCTCCGGGACAATCACTTTAAAGCTGTATAAGGGTAACATTAATGTTGCCGGCAGGGAATCTGAACATACCCTTTATCATCATGGTATGGTAACATTTGAAGAAGATGATCTATTCGAACAAAAAGATGCCCAGGGTTTTATTAATCTTTATGGACTGCCTTTAATGATTAAGGGCATGATGGATTTAAAAAGCAAGAAACAAAAAAAGGAGGTAACCAAAAACTGAAGAAACCTTGGCAAGGTCGCTTTACCAAAGATACCGCTGCATCGGTTCTTGAATTTACTGCATCTTTAAATTTTGATCAGCGCCTGGCTCTTCATGATATCAGGGGTAGTATTGCCCATGTTGAGATGCTCGCTGGCCAGGATGTGCTTACCGAAGAAGAAGCAAGGCTAATTACGCAGGGGTTGCAGGAAATTAAAGCGGAAATTATAGACGGGACTTTTAAGTATG
Organism: uncultured Syntrophomonadaceae bacterium; assembly: GCA_964390725.1. Classification (GTDB taxonomy): domain Bacteria; phylum Bacillota; class Dethiobacteria; order DTU022; family DTU022; genus JAABTH01. The sequence goes on from CAYMIW010000047.1 coordinate 19,217, forward strand.
ATCTCGCTTATGAAGATATTCATATGAACATTGAAAAAAACCTGATTGATAAAATTGGGTCGGTTGGCGGTAAATTGCACACAGGTAGAAGCCGCAATGACCAGGTTGCCCTTGATATGCATTTATACATGCTTGATGAGGGCCGAGTAATCATGAAGGAACTGGAGAAATTGCAGGGCACCTTGTTAAACCTGGCAGAGCGTTATGACGATCTGCTAATACCCGGTTATACCCACATGCAACGTGCACAGCCGGTGCTTTTTGCCCATCACCTGTTAGCCTATTTCTGGATGCTGCAGCGCGATTGTGACCGCTTGAAGGGTGTTTTGATCCGGGCCGACCTGATGCCCCTGGGTGCTGGCGCTCTTGCCGGCAGCGGTTTCCCCCTGAACCGTGAGCAGGTTGCCGGTGCGCTTGGCTTTCAAGGCATCTATGAGAACAGTATGGACGCTGTCAGCGATCGTGATTATATCCTGGAGTTTCTCTCTTTTGCTTCCATCCTGGTTATGCACCTGAGCCGTTTTAGCGAAGAACTCATTAACTGGTCAACCGCTGAATTCAATTTTATTGAACTTGATGATGCCTATACCACGGGCAGTAGTATGATGCCGCAGAAGAAGAACCCGGATGTGGCTGAACTGGTGCGTGCTAAAAGCGGCAGAATATATGGCAACCTGATGGCAATGCTTACGGTAATGAAAGGGCTGCCGCTTGCTTACAACAAAGATATGCAGGAAGACAAAGAAGGTTTATTTGATACTTTAGACACTATCAGGAAAATACTTCCACTATTTGCTGAAATGCTGGATACCATGACGGTAAACCGGGATAGTATGAAAGCAGCTGTTGATGATGATTACCTGTGTGCCACCGATCTGGCAGATTATCTTGTTCGAAATAATGTTTCTTTCAGGGAAGCCCATCATTTAATCGGACAGATGATTTCCTTCTGTCGGGAGAAAGCAATCAGGCTCAGGGAGCTTGATTCAGAAGCCCGGGGTAAATTTCACCCCTCCCTGGCTGAAAAGATAGATAATCTTCTTGATCCGGCCCTGGTGGCGGGAGCACGCATGTGTCGCGGCGGAACCGCTCCTACCGCGGTCAAAAAACAGCTTGAATTCGCCAGGGGCATATTAAAGAAACAGATATAAAAACTATTAAGATATGATATTTACTTAAAACAAAGCGGGTTCAGATGAACCCGCTTTGTTAAATCCTGCAAATGCAGGGCAATGGTTTAGCCTTCAGCAGATCCCTTCTTTTCTTCTTCTTCACGCAGCATTCGCCGCAGAACCTTGCCAACCATTGTTTTAGGTAGTTCTTTTTTGAACTCGACCAGCTTGGGCACTTTGTAGGCGGCCAGGTTGGCCTTGCAGTGTTCAATTACTTCTTCTTCGGTCATCGTCTCGCCTTCTTTAAGAACAACATAGGCTTTGAGGGTTTCACCACGATAGGGGTCATTGATTCCGGCAACTGCAGCTTCCATTATTTTCGGGTGGGTATATAGGACTTCTTCAATATCACGTGGGTAGATATTGAAACCGCCGGCAATAACCATATCTTTCTTGCGGTCAACGATGTATGTATAGCCATCTTCATCGGCCTTGGCTATGTCACCGGTATAGAACCAGTCGTCCCTGATGCTGTTGGCAGTTTCATCAGGCATATTCAGATAACCTTCCATAACCTGTGGTCCTTTAATGCACAATTCACCGACTTCGCCGATTGGCAGCTCGTTTAGGCCTGTTTCAACATCGACAATTTTATATTCCGTATCAGGCATGGGCAGACCTATACTGCCAGGCTTTCTGTTACCATAAATTGGGTTGGCGTGAGTTACAGGTGAGGTTTCGGAAAGACCGTAACCCTCAACTAACTTGCCGCCGGTGTTATTTTCGAACTGCTGCTGAACTTCCACCGGAAGAGGGGCGGCTCCACTGATGCAGACCCTGATAGATTTAATATCATATTTTTCCAGGTTGGGGGCGTTGTTTATCGCAACATATATTGTGGGAACGCCGGGGAAGAGAGTCGGTTTTTGCTTGTCTATGGTTTTTAATACTGTCTCCAGTTCGAAACGGGGTAATAATACCAGCTTGCCACCGTTTAACAGCCCAAGGTTAAGAATTGTAGTCAAACCGTAACTGTGGAAAAAGGGTAGCACGCCGAGAATAGTTTCTTCTCCGTTTGTATAATCTGTACACCAGGATTTAACCTGCATCATGTTTGCAACTAGGTTGCTGTGCTTCAGGACAGCACCCTTGGATACCCCTGTTGTTCCTCCTGTGTAAAGGTAAAGAGCCCGGTCTTCAGGTTTAACGTCAACCTGGGGCGGCTTCTTGCCGGCATATTGATCAATCAAACCGGTAAAAGAATGATCCCCTGCGACCAACTCAACGCGGTCTCCTTCTTTTTTCTCCTTGGCGACGGTGTAGAGAAAACGCAGCATACCGGGAAAATAGTCTTTTATGTTTGAGACAATAATATTTTTAATGTCGGTTTTTGGTTGTATTTCCTTAATCATTTTGTAGAATCGGGTTAATGTGATAATTGTTTCGGCGCCGGAGTCTTTCAGCTGGTATTGCATTTCCCTGGCAACATACAGAGGGTTACAGGGTACCACTATGGCACCAAGGGAGAGAGCGGCAAAGTAGGCAATTGGGAACTGGGTGCTGTTCGGTAAATGAATGGCTACCCGATCTCCTTTTTTTACTCCCAGGTCAGTCAAGGCTGCGGCCAGGCTTTCTGCTTTTTCTTTTAATTCAGAATAAGAAATTTCATGACCCATGAAATGAACAGCGGGCTTGCTTTGATATTTTTCTGCTGCGTCAAGAAAAGCCTGGTAAAGCGAAATAGAGGGGTAATCAATACTGTGAGGTACTTCCGGTTCATAATTCTTTAACCATACTTTTTCCATCTAAACAGTTGAACCTCCTTTTTGTGCTTTATCAGCTTTTATAATATAATTGCTTTTCTTACTATTCTCCCCTCTTTTTGCAATATCCTGCCTTATGATAAAATTATATGCAATATATTAACTATATCAAAATATTCTCACGATAAACCAGATAATCATGATTGTTTCTATGGCAAGTTTAATCGGCAGGGCGCTTAAAAAGCCGATTGATGCCCCCAGTCCCGATTTTACTGCCTGATCAGTATTTCGCCTGAAAAGCAGATCAGCCAGGGTGGCTCCGATGAAGGGACCGAGGAGTAGTCCGAATGGAAAGAAAAAGAGTCCGGCAAAAAGACCAATGGCAGCACCCCAGAGGGCAGCCTTTGAACCCCCAAAGTAGCGACTGCCCAGTGCAGCAAAAAGATAGTCTACGGCCATTACTGCAATAGCAAGCAGAGCCTGGATAATCAGAAAGGCAGGGCCGAGATTTTCGAATCCGGCGATAAAACCATAGATGAGCATACCGGCCCAGATCAATGGCGCTCCGGGCAAAACGGGTAGGAGGGTGCCGAGGAGACCAACCAGAAATATTAATGAAGCGATAATAATGGCTATAATATCTTGCATTTGTTTCCTCCGATACAAAAAGAGTTATGATCCTGTTTATTAATAATAGCACATAACTTGCAAAAATCTGATTTAGCCTACCATGAAAACTTTTTTTTACTTAGCCAGGAGGAGTAAGGAGCTGATACTTTTCAATAAAGGTCGATAATGTTATAATGAATAGGCGAAAAATAAT
>CAYMIW010000048.1:0-20876 GCA_964390725.1 uncultured Syntrophomonadaceae bacterium
TTGCGTTACCACGAGAGGTAACATGATATACTGCTCCTGGGTACTCAATCCGTAGAGGTCTGGCCGTGCTGGAATTCTATTATTTAAAATCTTATATTGTCGAGTAGACATATCTAATCTCACCTTATCACCAGCGTTTGCTGTTGCGATAGATTTACTATGCCCCTCACAGAACCGGACATGAGGTTTTCCCTCATCCGGCTCTTCACCAATACTCACTTACGCTTTACCACCAAGAACATAGAAGTTATGCCTGATTTTTGGCTTTGGTAGAGGGTATTTTTGCAAGTATGACCTGAATTGTTCCCAGTCCATACTCTTTTTCTGGCTACGTCTGTTTACCCACTTGTAGACCAGCTTGCAGGTCTGGTCATAGAATGCCATTATGCCAGCATAATTCCCACTGACGCCGTAGTACTCGTAATGGCCCCTGAGCTTAGCCGCCAATACCTTCCACCATTCCTTAGTTTCAGTTGCATTCCTTACTGCCTTCAGCCAGACATTCATCTCCTTGAGCTTCTCAGTGTACTTTTTCTTTCTGGTTTTCCTACCAACCTTGAAGCTCTTTTTCCGTGTTTCATCACAAAAATGGGTAAATCCCAGGAAGTCAAACGTATCCGGCTTCTGGCCTTTCTTCTGCGCATTTGTTCTGGCATATCTTCCAAATTCAATCAATCTGGTCTTCTCTTTGGATAGGTCAAGACCAAATTTGTTCAGCCTTCTTTCCAAAAGCCCCAGAATCTTCTCCGCTTCTTCTTTGTATTGTGCAACAATCACAAAGTCATCACAGTAGCGCATCAACTCCACGTATCCCCGCATGCTCTTTTTGACTATCTTCTCAAACCACAAGTCAAGGACATAGTGCAGATAGATGTTACTGATTACCGGTGAACACAGGCCGCCCTGTGGCGTCCCCGTTTCAGTTGGCATTACCACTTCTTCTTCCATCACTCCGGCTTTGAGAAATTTCTTGATTATTTTTAAGAAGTTCTTGCCAGCTATCTTTTCTTCCAGCATTCTCATCAGCCAGTCATGGTCAACGTTATCAAAGAACCCGCGGATGTCTGCATCGATGATGTGGTTTACGGGCTTAGTCATAATCGTTTTGTCCAACTGCTTCAGTGCCTGATGGCAGCTTCTTCCTCCCCTGAATCCATAAGAGCAGTCCAAAAAGTTTGGCTCGTATATGGCATTTAGTATTCGAGTTACTCCCATTTGCACTGTCTTGTCTTCCAGGGCAGGTATGCCCAGCGGCCTCATTTTTCCTCCTTCTTTGGGGATGTAGGCTCTTTTTACCGGTTGCGGATAGTATTTCTGCGCCTTCATTCTCTTTACCAGTTTCTGAACGTTGGTGTTGAGGTATCTCTCATAGTCTTCATGGGTTGTTTCATCAACCCCCGGAGCCCTGTTCTTCTTCAGCATAAAGAAGCTTTCTTTTAGGAACTCCTCGTTCAGCAAATGCGCCAGGCTGGTAAATTTAAAACTCTTGTCCTCTGTGGCACGCTTCGTTATTAGGTCCAGTTTCGTTTTCATATCAAGCTGCATCTCAGCGAATACAACCTTTCCCTCCTTAGTAGACAACATATGTTTCCCCTTTCCTTTACGTATTGATGCTAACCCCTTCCCCCTGTAGACGGCTTTCCCACCCTCTTAGTACTATGGATTAGTCCGACTACCAGGTTACCTTCTCCGCTTCCTCCCTCTGCGGTTGTTCAGCGGATTACCTCTATTAGGAGTAACCTGGTTCTCCCAAGTTCCTGGCCGCTCCCTTTGTTATCATGCCATGGCCTCAGACCCCGGGGAGCAGCGCCGCACTCGCCATCTCGCACAGCACCATTCTGTCTTCCAGTTCTTGAACACTGTCGACTCTCCCAACGCGTCAGTTTCGGGGCTCAATCCCTTCACTTTCGTTACGGCCTGATAACTCCCATCTACCAGCTTCATCCAGTCGGTTACCCTCCTGAATGTGGTATAGGTGTTAGGCTGGTGGCTACCCTTTGCCTAATCCGGACTCTCACCGACAAGAACTGCCAAGCTTTGCTTGGCGCACCCAAGACCTGACCCCTTATTCTTCTGTTTTTTTAAATTCTGCAATAGCTTTTTTACTGCTTTTCTTAAAAGGAAGCAGTATATCATGGGCGTGGAACCAGTTGGGATAAACATCGACTTATGCATCAACTCCAGCTTTTTGTAGATTGTCGATGTATGTAAGCGTCTCACAGTAAAAAGGCTCAATGTCTCCCAAGTTGTCAGAGGGACGGGGTTGTTGACAACTGCATCTACACTTTAAACACAATGCTTCAGTTGAGCCCCGTTAGCCTGACATTTATAGCTCATTGCCCTATTGCCCTATAATACCTTGACATATATACTTAAAATGCTTTAACAATACCGTGATAAATTAAGATGAATCAATTGAGATCACCCTTAAAGGAGTAAATAAACATGACTCGTTCTGAAATTGCAGCCAATAAGTTCAAAGACTGTTAATGCTGCTCCCAGGCTGTTTTGTTCAGCTTTGCCGATAAAGCCGGTATTTCAGAAGATCTGGCTTTGAAAATGGCCGATGGTTTTGGGGCCGGTATGGCTCGCAAGCAGACAGTGTGCGGAGCTGTATCGGGCTCAATCATCACACTTGGCCTGCTTTATGGAAGGGGCGAAAATGAGAGTGAGGGAAAACACGAGTATACCTATGACCGGGTTAGAGATTTTATGCCCAGGTTTGAAACCCTGCACGGTTCGATCTTCTGCAGAGAACTGCTTGATGAGCTGGATTTAAACACAAGTGAGGGTCAAGAACGCTTTAAAAATGAGAATTGGGGGGGAACCTACGCCAACTACGTTGCTGATGCAGCCAGACTCCTGGATGAAATGATAGACGAACATCCGAAGTAGAAAAGCTTGTCTGTAACTTAAGTCTTACTGTTATTTAGTTCCGCCTTCATCTTCACTGTTGCGGTTATAAACATTAGCTTTTTCGATACTGCCATTGCTCCTCTGCCAGGCTCCTGCTGGACAGCACTGCTTCATTTCAATTTGTATATGTTGACAACAACCCCGTCCCCCTGACAATCGTCCTCAAGTTAATTTATTTAAACGCAGAGCCGCCAGAAGAATAATAAACAATGCACCGGTTAGGAAGTATGCCCCGGCAGCGAAAGTACCGGTTAGATCAACAAGTGTCCCAATAATCAAAGGACCTGTAAAACCGCCAACTTCGGCAAAACAGAAAAAGATTCCACCCGCCATCCCCATATATTTAGATCCAACTACAGGATTATCCATCAATATAAGGATCAGGAATGTCATTAAAGGCAACCCGGCAATTCCAAACATTATCAGCCCGACGGTAAAGAGCAATCCTTCAGTTAGGACTGTCAGTAATATCGCCAGCCCGGCAATAAGGGCAAGTGCAGCAACTGCTGCCACTCGATAAGCTGCAGAAATAAACCGCGGCATAACAAGAATAGATATAATACCTGAAGCAGTCGGTAGGGAAGAGGCATAACCAGCGAGAGTTGGCGAAAAACCTTTGATCTCAAGTATATTGGGAAGCCAGTTATTTAAACCGTGATTTACAAGAAAGCTTAGGAAACCCATGAGGATGATCAGCTGGATCTCCCTGAGCTTAATCATTCCAAGGAGAACCTGCCCCCAGTATGAACTATCTCCCCGGGATTTTACTTCAGCTCGATCCTTTGCCAGGAACCACCAGATCGAAGCTGCTACCATTACAATTACGCCATAGAATACAAATGCAAAACGCCAGCTACCCCCAACAAAAGGCATAACCACGCTATTAGTAAGGGAAAGTGCTACGAGACCGCCCAACATGGACGCAGTTGTATAGATGCCGACTGCTATTCCCCGCTCATTTTCATCAAACCAGAGAGATATAGTTTTAGGCGAACCAATTGAAATTAAGGGTCCTCCAAGCCCGAAAACCGCTACAGCTATTAACAAACCGGTCCATTGTGTCGGGAAGTAACGAAGCATGGCAGAAAAACTTATTAAAATAGCTCCGATAAAAAGCGCTTTTCTTGCGCCCCATTTATCCAGAGCTGTTCCGGCAAGTATAGCTACAAAAATATATGTGAGCTGCCAGGCCCCAAGGACCAGGCCCATTTGCGAATAAGTCATCTGCAAATCTTCAATTATCGGCGTTATCAAGGGGGCAAGGGAACGGGAGATCAGTCCGAAACTGGCATAAAGTATCCAGATCAAGCCAAGCATGACCCAGCGATAATTTGATCCTCGCTCAGTTTTTACTTTAATTATAATCTCACTTTCCCTTTTGTGATGCAATTTGTGATATGCTTCCCGATGCTTATTCCGGCGCGCTCGGCCGCCTTATAAAGTGCTTTCAGTTTATCAAAGATCTGGTTGGTTAATCAACTTTTTCTATTTACAAAGATTTGAAACTGATTGTTTCTCTGCACCTTCTTCCCCCATGGGGAAAGTATACTGGTGTTATCTTGTTCTTTTTTCCATGCTTGTCATTCTTATCGATTCTGCGTTTGGTCGGGCCTTTTAGCTCAAAGCGGTATGCGTTGTGAACAAGGCGGTCTAAGATCGCATCAGCAACTGTGCTGTCCGGGTCTAATATGGCCATGTCCCGGTCATCTAAATTAAGCAGGCCCATCTTTTGACCGGGTTAGAGATTTTATGATCAGGTTTGAAACCCTGCACGGTTCGATCTTCTGCAGAGAACTGCTTGATGAGCTGGATTTAAACACAAGTAAGGGTCAAGAACGCTTCAAAAATGAAACTTGGAGGGGACCTGCGTCAACTATGTTGCTAATGCAGCCAGACTTCTGGATGAAATGGTAGCCGCAAAATAATAAGTTATCAACAACCCCTGTCACCCTGTCATTTATTCGTCTCGTTCAAAATCATAGGAGATTCTTTCAGCAACAGTACCAGGAGAAAGGCAACCAGGGATAAAACAGCAAAAATACCCATCATAGGAATCAGGTAGCGGTTGTTCCCGATGCTCATCAGGGCAACAAATATGAGGCCGGATAACTGCCCGGACAGAAGTAAAAACCCCTGAGATGAGGATTCCGGGGCGGGGTAACTCACCTCGGCGGCATATTGAAAACCGATAGGACCGGCGCTCATAATAAAGAACCCCAGTAGAAACGATGACACCAGGGCCGCAGTATACACCGCTTCCGGCCCGGTGAACAGCCGATCGGCAAAGGAGAGCCCGGCCATACCGGGAACCATGCCAGCCATACAGATCACCAGAAAAATCTTCCTCTTTTTAAATTTGTCCGAAAGCATGGGTAGAACCAGCGCGCCGATAACCCCTCCCACAATCATCAGGACACCAATCATACCGTCGGAATCTTCCACTCCCAGGGAACCGGAGATGGAGTCCACCATGGAACTGACAGCGTTGAAGATCCCCAGTCCAATGAAAAAGAGGATGATTGTCAACATCATGTCCCGGCGGCCAAAGATATATTTGAACCCGGCAGTAAATTTCGTGTGCCGATATTCTTCCTCAGCCGGAGGGGTGGGCGGTTTTTCCCGGATAAGGAAGAGGGCCGTGATGGCCACAACGGCGGAAATAATACCGTAGATCAGAAGCATACGATCCACACCTAAGCCGTATCGGGGATCAGATGGCGAAGTAATCACCAACAGGGGTGTGACTCCCATCGCAACGATTATCCCCAGATATTGGGCCAGGGCAGATAACCCTGCGGCGGTACCCCGTTCTTTTAAGGGGAACCACCGGACCGAAACCGCGGTTACAGCGTTGAGGATAAAGGGCTGAGCAACAGCCAGGCCAAGCTGGGCGATCAACACAACGGTAAAGTTTGCTCCACCGAAACCCTTCAGGAGGCTAAAAAAAGCGGTAAGAATACATCCAATTCCTAGACCAATCTTGATGCCCCAGGTATCGATGATGTATGAAGCCGGTACACAGACCACCAGAAAAAGGAACATATAAGACATGGCCAGAAAGTCCACGTTGAAAAAGGAGGCCGGATCAAACTGGCCAGAGTAGAAAGCCTCCGCCGCCCGGGCGATGGATGCGTGGGCCAGCCATTGAATCTGGATGACTACTGTCACCGCCATAAATGAGATTAAGACAATCCATCGGTAACCGTACACCTTGTAGGATGCGGCCATCTTCTTCCTCCTTTTTATACGCACTCGCCGTTCAACGCGGCAAACAATCTCTTGTTATTTAGATATAACCGCTTAAAAACCCGGTAGTTTCTGTCATAGACCTCCCGGTATCGGTGTTCCGGAGTATAACGGGCCTTTACGGAAATACGCCGAGGCACTTCGTCGAAGGAGCCGATGAGCCCCAAACCAAGGGCTGCGGTTACCGCCGCTCCCAGCGCCCCGGCGTTATGGGGTTCCTCCGGCACTTCCAGTTCCCGCTCAGTGATATCGGCCATAATCCGGGCCGTTACCGGAGACAAGGCGCCCCCACCGACAAAGCGGATCGGCCCCCGGCAAGGGAGTTTTGTCTCGATGCTCTCCAACATCCAGCGAGTGCTGTAAGCCAAACCTTCCACCACCGCCCGGATCATCTCGCTCTTTCCGGTGGTAAGGCCCAGATTGAAAAAGATTCCCCGGACATTGGGGTCTTCAAAGGGTGATCGGCTGCCGTGGAGCCAGGGAGTAAAAAGAAGTCCTCCGCAACCGGGGGGTGTAGCTTCCACAACCTGATCCAGGTATTCGAAGAGGCTTCGGTACACCGATTCACTATCCTCAGTTACCGAGACCTTATCCAGGTAAATACCGATTTCATCCAGAGCCAAATGGTCCCGCACCCACTCAAGGCATTTTCCCGAGGTTTCCTGCTCGCAGAAGTAGTGGTAGCGATCCGGGACCGCACAGGTAATGGAGGCGATCTTGTGCTTCAGGTCCAGTTTGCGCCGGGAAGTAACCTGAGAAACCCATCCGGAGGTCCCCATGTAGATATGAGTGTCCCCCTCCCGCACCGCTCCCGCTCCGATGCCCAGCATGGAAGCGTCACCGCCGCCGCCGAACACCGGGATACCCTCGTTCAGCCCCAGTTCCTCCGCCGGCCCGGGTAAAAGTTTTCCAGCTTCCTGATGAGACTCGATAATCTCCGGCAAATGTGCGGCATCTACACCATACAACCTGCAGAGGGGGACGCTCCAGCGGTATCGCCCCGGTCGGTTGTCGAAGAGAGTCGTGGCACCGGCAGAATCCCTGGTAGCCGTGGCCCTGCCGGTGAGTCGAAAGATGATAAAATCTTTCACGTCAAACCACCACCGGACCTTCCGGAAATTCTCCGGCTCACACTCCCGAACCCACTGATACTTCCACACCGGATCTTTCACACTGGTGGGTGCAATGCCAGTAATCTTAATGCCTGCAAAGAGGGTTCCCACGGGGATCCCCTCGATGGTCACCCCCCGGCCAAAGGCCTTCTTTTGGGCCACGGCCCGCTGATCCATATAGCTCATGGCCCGGCGAACCGGCCGGCCCTTGGCATCCGTGAGAATAAGCCCCTGCATCTGCGAAGAAAAGGATATTCCTTCCAGATCCTCCGGATCTACTCCCGTATCGGCCATCACCGCTTTAGTGGTTTTTGCCAGGGCTTTCAACCAGTCCTCCGGGTCCTGTTCCACCCCTCCGCCGGGCGTAACAGTGAGGGAGTACTCCTCCATGGCGCTGCCTAAAAGGCTTATCTTTTCATCTACCCGGTACAGGCAGGTTTTGGTGCTGGTGGTACCGATATCAACTGACAGAATGCAAGACATTTTCGCCATTATTTCTTCATCCTGATTTTAGAATATTTCTTTAAATAAACCTGGTGCATCAGAACAGCTTCGAACCGATTGATGGATTTTACCCCTCCCAGAAACTCCCCTTCAATAAAAGCTTTGCAGGCCTTTTCCAGCACCTGGCAAGCAACAAAAGCCTCTTCCATATCCCGACCGAGGCAAACGGCCCCGTGATTGGCCAGCAAGGCGGCGTTCCTCCCTTTCAGGGACTTCAGGGTCTTTTTCACCATGGCCCTGGTACTGGGCAGAGCGTAATCCGCCACCCTTACTGTGGGGCCGATGATCTGCACCAGATCGTCCAGCACCGCCGGAACCTCCCGCCGGGCGGCAGCCACCACCGAGGAGTTGGTACTATGAGTGTGGATAACCGCTCCGGCATCTTCCCGGAACCGATATATCGCCGCGTGAAGTTTGTATTCACTGGAAGGCTTCGGGCCAGTCCATTGTTCCGACGCCAGGTCCACCACCGGGATATCCTTTTCCGTTATTTTCAGATAGTCCATACCGCTGGGGGTAACCACCATCAGATCTTCATTTACCCGAAGGCTGATATTTCCCCAGGTGCCGGTAGTAAGACCCGATTGAACCAGCTGCAAGCCCGCTTCTTTAAGAATGGTTTTTGCTTCTTCCACTGTCATCGGTTTGCACCTTTATCCACCACCTGGGCGAAGACCCGGTCGAACCGCTCCAGGGCGTCGTCAATAATTTCGTCGGTATCCTGAGCGCTGGTGTATAACCGACTTCCCGCCAGGGTGATGATCCCCTCACAGGTGTAGGCCGCCCCGAAAAGTTCCATAGCCCTTTTTCGTTCATGGGCCTGACGGATAGTTTTCTTTATCGTCCAGAAACGCTTTATGTCGATGTCTAGCAGCATGGCGGCGCTGGTCTGCAGATGGCAGATAGCCCCCTGATTAAAAGCCACAAAGGGAAGTCCATAGTGTTTCATGATTGCTTGCAGTCCCCGGCTCAAACGATCCGCGGCAGATCCGGCCTTGCGGCAGGCGTCCTGCTTTTCCATCTCGCATATAGTAAAATATCCAGCCGCGGAGCTTAAGGGGTTAGCTGCCATGGTGCCTCCGATCAGGGCCTTCTTGGATGAGCCACCAATGCCGGCTGCCAAATATTTCATATACTCTTTTTTGCCCCCCAGGCCGCCGGCAGAAGGGTAGCCCCCGGCCACCACCTTACCAAAGACCGTCAAGTCAGGGGTAACACCGAAATAACCCTGCGCCCCGGACATACCGATGCGAAAGGCCGTCACCACCTCGTCGAAGATCAGCAGGGCTCCGTAGCGATCGCAAAGAGACCGGACAGCCGAGTTGAAGTTTTTATCCAAGGGGCGGGTGCCGCTTTCCGGCCCTACCGGTTCGATCAGCACCGCCGCCGTACCACCTCGAAAACGGTTTCGTTTTAACACTCTTTCCAGGCTGTTCAGGTCATTGGGGTAAAACTCCTGGGTGTGCCGAAAGATGTAAGCCGGCACACCGTGGGCTTCCAGGTGCATGGTCCCGGGTAAACGAATGCCATAGGCCAGTTGATCGCTCCACCCGTGGTAAGCACCGCCCATTTTTACAATATTCTTTTTCCCCGTTGCAAGCCGGGCAACGCGAATGGCAGCCATACAGGACTCTGTGCCGCTACCCAGCATACGGAAAACCTCCACCGATGGGTAGAGGTCAACAATCTTCTTGGCCAAGAGATATTCGTATTCGTGAAACAGCCCGGTTGACGGACCGGTATCGTTGAGCATGGCGATAACTTTCTCCCGAACCTCCGGCATGTTACTGCCCAGTACAGTTGGTCCGCCGGCCTGAAGAAAATCGATGTATCGGTTTCCGTCGGCATCAAAGAGATAAGCCCCTTCGGCCCGGGTAATCACCAAGGGAAAGGGATAATTAAAAGCCAGGTTGTGCTGCACCCCGCCGGGAATGATATCCTTCGCTTTCTCAATCATACTTTTCGAACGGGCACACCGCGTATTGAAGTAATCTTCCACTTGAGCGAGGTAATCATCCTTCAACTCAGGGACAGGCATCCGAATCAGGGCCTTCAGATCCCGGGTAACCTGTGCCGCATCGGGATAGGTTGAAATAGAAGTAGACATTGTTACCTCCTAAAGGTGAGCAGCCACTCACTATTTTGACATCATTATACACCCTACCGGGTATCTGTCAAGCATGACTTAACGGATTATCGTTGAGGGTTTTCCCCGCCTCCCGCCGCATTCCGGATAAAGCGCATCATCCCCCGGACAACCCGCTCATCGTTATGATGGATATCGTTATCCAGGTAGATCCGCATTCGCTCCTTGTAGTACTCCGAGGCGTAGGAAAACTGTAAGGATATGAAAAGGTTATCCAGACAAAAGGCGAAAAGCTTCACGTCTGTGTCCGGGGCAATATCTCCGGAGGTGATTCCCTCTTCCACCAGTCGGTGGTAATATTCTGCCGACACAGATTCCATCTGATAGGAAAGCTTCCTGGCCAGCTTCAGATTCCCTTCGGTGGTTACTTCGTTGTAGAGGTTTATCAATTCACCATACTGACGAGAGTGCCTGAGAATAATCCTGAAAATCCTTTCAATTTTATCGAAGATATCCCCACCGGACGATTCAACAGTCTCCAGGTTTTCCGAGAGCTGCCGTACCGCCTCCATGCACACCGTGAGGAAGAGGTTCTCTTTGGTTCGGAAGTAATTGTAGAGAGCCCCCACACTAACCCTGCTTTTCCGGGCAATGACATTGGTGTTGGCGGTCTTGTAGCCCAGCCGGGAAAATTCTCGCAAGGCAGTGGAGAGAATCCGTTGTTTTTTCTCTTTGGGGAGTCGCTGGAATACCGGGGTATGGTAGGTCATACCAAGGTAGTTTGGATCATCTAAATTCCATGTCAAATTTAAATTCCCTTTTTTCTGGCTTTTTTTTGAGGAATCTGGATTGCTTTTGCTATAGCGTACCATTATCATCACCAACTCTTCTTTTTAGCACCTTAAATCATAGACACCTGAATAAGTATATGCTTAAACAAGCCTGTTCCCCTAACATTTTTATTAAAATTTCATTGCTGTTTTTAGTTACAATGCTTATATCGTCATTATCGGTTCGAAATATTATAGATAATCATATAAATATATTTATTCATTTTTAACGCTTTTGCACAACAATATATGATAAATCCGGTTAACGACAATGAAATGCCTGATCTAACTTTATTCTCTTCATGTGCTTTCACAATTCGGTTAAATAAATTTCAATCAGCCCATGGATCATATGCTTCCTACCGACCGCATCAACCCTCTATCATCTTCCCGCTGCGTTCATAGTGCCGTCTGATTGCAGCAATAATCGGCTCAGGTATAATTGGCTTTATGAAGTAGTCCTTCCTGATCCCTTCATCGCCGCTCAGGATATCCTGCGCAATATCAGCATAAGCATAATATTCCTCAAGCAGGCGCATCAAGGCTCCCGGCAAGCCATAATTATGTAAGGGGAAAATAAGCACAATGGCATCGGCACGGGCAATACTTAGCATTGTGGCTTCAGGGTAGCAGTCTTTCACCCTCGCCTTGACACCAATAGAAACAGTCTCGAATTCAGCAGGTGGCAAGCGGCGTTTCAGATCGCGGGAGAAAGCCAGTGATGCAGCCTTCTTACCACGAAGGCTGCCATTGATGATGCAAACAGTCCTGCTTTCGTCATCAGGCATATGACATCACTTCACAGATATGAGTATTTTCCTCAGGAGACCTGGTTACGAATACATCCACTTTACGGTCCATACCTGGATGGACGATATCAGCCGTCCCACGATGTCTGGCCACCAAGTCGATAAAGGTCTTTCTCTCTTCATCGGTAATATCCTCGCCATATCCAATGAACTTACTATGACCTGATGCAAGTATAGCAATCTGCTTTCATGAATGTCAACGACTCGCTATAGCCCTATTGCCCTAGAATACTATGACATATATACTTAAAATGCTTTAACGATACCGGGTTATATTTAAATTAATCAAACAAGACCGCCCTGAAAGGAGTAAATAAACATGACTCGTTCTGAAATTGCAGTTAATAAGTTCAAAGACGGCTACTGCTGCTCCCAGGCTGTTTTATTCAGCTTCGCCGATAAAGTCGGTATTCCAGAAGATCTGGCTTTGAAGATGGCCGATGGTTTTGGGGCCGGTATGGCTCGCAAGCAAACGGTATGCGGAGCTGTATCGGGCTCAATTATCACATTTGGTCTGCTTTATGGAAGAGGCAAGAATGAGAGTGAGGAAAAACACGAGTTTACCTATGACCGGGTTAGAAATTTTATGGCCAGGTTTGAAACCCTGCATGGTTCGATCTTCTGCAGAGAACTGCTTGATGAGCTGGATTTAAATACAAGTGAAGGGCAGGAACGCTTCAAAAATGAAAATTGGGGGGATACCTGCGCCAACTACGTTGCTGATGCAGCCAGACTCCTGGATGAAATGACAGACTAGCATCCAAAGTAAAAAAGCCTTCTTGCAGCTCTAAATTATTCTGTTATTTTTTTCCGCTTTCTGCTTCATTGTTAAGGTAAGGGATCAGAAGTATAACGCCCAAACGGTCAGGCTGGATAAGACAATAGCCATATTATTGGTTAAGGATAATCGGTCAATCAAAAGTTGACAACAACCCCGTCCCCCTGACAATTCAGGAAAAGGATAAAATCTGTTTGCATCGAATTATTCGGCACAGCCATTTGAAGGCTAGATTGCTAAACAATACCCCGAAACGGAGGTAGAAGTATGTTATTACTTAACCCGAACAAACATGTAAGGCACTACAGTGATGAACGCTCCCGGGAAATTATGATAAAAACAATTAAATTCTTTGAGAATAAAGGTAAGGTTAAACTCAAGGAAGATGATAGAAACAGGGTATGGTACGATGATTTTCTGGAATTTGTAAAAGAAAACAAGCTGTTTTATGAACTGTTAACCCCATCTGAATATGGGGCAAAAGGTTGCCGCTGGGATACCTGGCGTAACTGCGAATTCAATGAAATCTTAGCTTTTTACGGTTTGCATTATTGGTATACATGGCAGGTATCTATACTGGGCTTAGGCCCTATCTGGATGAGTCAAAATATAGGAGAAAAACAAAGGGCAGCAAAACTTTTAAAAGAGGGCCATGTTTTTGCTTTCGGTTTATCAGAGCGGGAACATGGCGCAGATGTTTATTCCACTGAAATGTCACTTACACCACAGCCTGACGGAACCTACCTGGCCAATGGCGAAAAATACTACATTGGAAATGGCAACAAGGCCGAGATGGTTTCAACTTTTGGCAAGATGGCAGACAACGGCGACTACGTATTTTTCAGTGCCAATTACAGCCACAAGAATTATGAGCTGGTTAAAAATGTTGTTAACTCCCAGTCATATGTAGCCGATTTCATTCTTCGGGATTACCCGGTTACCGAAAACGAGATACTATCCCGGGGGCAGGATGCCTGGGACTCTGCCCTGAATACGGTTAACGTGGGCAAGTATAATCTTGGATGGGCTTCCATCGGCATCTGCACCCATGCATTTTATGAGGCGATTAACCATGCAGCCAACCGTATTCTATATGGAATGAAGATTACCGACTTTCCCCATGTCAGCCAGATGTTTGTAGATGCTTACAGCCGCCTGACAGCAATGAAACTATTTGCCCTACGGGCTTCTGATTACATGCGCGCTGCATCACCTGAAGACAGGCGTTACCTGCTTTATAACCCGACTGTAAAAATGAAAGTAACCACCCAGGGTGAAGAAGTTATCAATCTTCTCTGGAATATAATAGCAGCGAAGGGCTTTGAAATGGATACCTACTTTGAAATGGCTGCCAGGGATATAAGAGCCCTGCCCAAGCTTGAAGGAACAGTACATGTTAATATAGCCCTGATTGTAAAGTTCATGGCTAATTATTTCTTTAACCCGCAACAATATCCACCCCTTGGCACGCAGGACCAACCTGTTGATGACAGCTTCCTCTTTAACCAGGGGCCAACCAGGGGTTTGGGCAAGATCAAATTCCATGATTACAGCTTAGCCTACAACCTTTATGAACTGCCAAACATTGAAATATTTAAAGAACAGATAACCTGTTTGAAAGAGTTTTTAGCCGCAGCCACACCGGATGCTGAACAGCAGAGGAACACTGATTTTTTGCTTTCCCTGGGGGAAATGTTTACCTTGGTTGTATATGGGCAGTTGATCCTGGAAAATGCCAGAATCTATAACCTTGAGGAGTCACTTGTGGACCAGATATTTGATTTCATGGTCCGCGATTTTTCCGGTTTTGCACTAACTCTTTATAGTAAGCCGAGCACCAGTGATACCCAGATGGATTACCTGTTTAAGATGATTAAAAAACCGGCCGTGGATAACGTCCGGTTCGGAAAAGTATGGAACGAGCAGGTGCTGACCCTAAAAGACCTCTATGAGATGAAACCTTAAATCATCTTCTAATCAGTATTATGATTTTTATCTTGCCAGATTTACACGGCGCAATAATTGGGCATTTAGGGCAACTATAACCGTACTGGCAGACATAACAACAGCTCCAACAGCCATCGGCATTACAAAACCAATTGGTGCAAGAATTCCTGCCGCCAGGGGTATGGCCAACAAATTGTAACCGGTTGCCCAGATTAAGTTTTGCACCATTTTACTGTAAACTCTTCGGGATAGTTCAATTAACCGCACGACGTCACGGGGATCGTTTTTAACCAGGATAACCCCTGCCGATTCAACTGCCACATCTGTTCCAGCTCCAATAGCCAGGCCAATATCCGCTAGAACAAGGGCCGGGGCATCATTTACGCCATCGCCAACCATGGCCACCCGGAAACCCTGGCCCTGTAATTTCTTAATAATATCTGCCTTATTTTCAGGCAGCACTTCAGCAAAGACTTCATCTATATTTAACTGTTTGGCAGCGGTTTCTGCCGCCTCCCGGCTGTCACCGGTAAGCATCACAACCTTGACATCCCTGCCCTGGAGATGTTTTACCGCTGCAAGCGATTCATCGCGAACCCTGTCGCTGAAAGCCAGGTAGCCAGCTATATCTTGATCAATTACAACATAAGCTAACCCGTGCCCGCTCTTTACATCCTCGCCTTTAATATTATTATCTGCCAGCCTTCCTTCACTTATAAGCTGCTCAAGCAGATTGGGGCCACCTACAAAGACTGTCTGCCCATCTATTTCTGCTCTGATCCCCCGCCCGGGCAGTGCTTCAAATGTATCTACTTCCGGAAGCTCAAGGTTACGCTCTTCAGCCATCGCTACAATTGCGCGGGCAATACTGTGCTCTGAATCTTTTTCCGCAGCTGCAGCCAACTGCAGCAGCTCATTTTCGCCCAGTTTACCGGTTAATGACTTTACTTCGGTTAAACTCAGTTCCCCGCTGGTTAGGGTGCCGGTTTTGTCAAAGACAACACAATCAATATGGCGGGCTTTTTCCAGCGCCAGGCGGTCTTTTACTAAAAGGCCGCTGCGGGCAGCCAGGGTAGTCGAAATAGCAACAACCAGCGGTATGGCCAGCCCCAGGGCATGGGGGCAGGCAATTACAAGCACCGTTACTACCCGCTCCATAACAAATACTGTTCCGGCATTAAAGTATGTCCATATCAGGGCAGTAACAGCAGCAGATAACAGGGCAATGATGGTCAGATAAAAAGCTGCCTTGTCAGCCAAAACCTGGGTGCGGGAACGTGATGTTTGCGCCTCTTCCACCAAGCGCATAATTCCGGCTAAGACAGTATCACCCTCTGCCACTTCTACTTCAACCCGCAAAGAACCGTCCTCGTTTAAGGAACCGGCAATTACTTTATCTCCTGGCTTTTTGGGCACTGGCTCCGCTTCTCCTGTAATAACTGCTTCGTTTACAAAAGATTCACCCCTTGCTACCTTACCGTCTGCCGGTAAACGGCTTCCCGGGCGAACCAAGACTACATCCCCCGGTTTAAGAGTGCTGACCGGAACCTCTTTTTCCCCTTCTTCGCTAATCAGCAGGGCTTTATCCGGAATTAGTTTTGCCAGTTCCTGCAAAGCGCCACGGGCACTGGAAACTGCGTTCATTTCAATCCAGTGACCAAGAAGCATAATTGTAACAAGCGTAGCGAGTTCCCAGAAAATATCTTCTCCGGGCAAGCCCAGGGTTACCAGAATGCTGTAGATAAAGGCAACAGAAATAGCCAGGCTGATCAGGGTCATCATCCCGGGACGGCGATCCATTATTTCATGATAAGCGCTTTTTATAAAAACTGTCCCGCCGTAGAAAAAAATTATCGTACTTAGCAGAGCAGGAAGATAGTAATGCCCTGGAAATACGGGAGGCTGAAAATTAAACCACTGTTGGATATGATGGCTGTATATTAAAACAGGGATGGTTAGAACCAGTGAAAGCCAGAATCTCCGGCGGAACATGGAAGGAGAATGCCCGGCATGTTTGTCATGATCAGCATCTTGATGGCCATTATGTTCACCATGGGGTTTACCATGATGTTGATGTTCACTTTTTACATGTTCATGGTTTTCCATGTGATAACCTCTCCCTGCTTTTTTATTATATCGGTGCCTGTTTCAACCTTACCCATTGACTGAATAATGCCCTATTCCATATGGTTACACCAGATGTAAGTATAGCTGCCACAATATAACGGCTCGCAAATAAAATTGTAGCAATCAACTAAAAAGATTGTCAACAACCCCGTCCCCTTGACAACTCAGCTGCTCTTTAGTAATAGCTGTAAAAAATTCTTCCGACCAGATCTCAACTCGCTGAGGTTCTTTTATGAAGGGGAAGATATCATTTTTTGCTTTATTGTAATCAATTGCCTGGAACTTGTTGATAAGAATCTTTATAACTCCAGAGCGATCAATATCCGCCCCGCTTTCCAAGTGCCCTGATTGTATCATTTTTTCCGCAAGGTAGCGCAGTTGGAGTGGTGTTTTCTGTGAAATGAACCAGACATAGTCATAAAGATCTCTTCCTTTTATTCTTCCTCCTCCCCATTCACGGCATAACAGGGCGTGAACCTTGCCGGCAAAAAGGTATGGTTCAGTCATCAGGCGTACGTTAAAAGGGACAGGATTTAAATGATACTTAACGTCATATTCAGCTTCACCCGGAGGATTAGTGTCCACTTCAAGTTTTACCTTTAAGTTCTCAGTCTTTGCCGGTCGGGGGAAAAACCCTTCACGCAAGCTTATCTTAAGAAAATGAATTTCAGTCCCGGCCTTTATAAATGCCGATTCAATCGCTGTTGATACGCTTTTTGTTTTTTTACTTACCTCTACTACAAAACCAAAAGCACTTAACTCGCTTGACACATGCTTAAGATATGGTTCAAGAGTAAAATTTGGGTCTGGACTGTCTAGTGAAAAATCAACATCTTCAGAAAAACGGTCCAAACCATAAAATATCCGCAGAGCTGTTCCACCGTAAAAACAAGCACGATCAAAAAAGTTTCCCCTATAGAGACCAAGCAGGGCAATTTCCTGTATTATTTCTCTCAGCGCTTCACGGTAATCATCTGCTGTTATACAGTTGTATTTATTTAACATGTCATTTACAGCATTATGCATTATTTATTTCCTTTTCAAGCCAACAGGCAAATAAATTAGTAACTTTTTTTCTATAACATGGTGCCAGTGTCTTAAAAACTGTAAGGTCAAGATTCATCAAACTATCTGCTTCAATCCGTAAATCTCCATAAATCAGTTTGCTCAGTCCGCTTAAAGATGTAATCTGACGATGTTGATAAAGAGTATCACAAATTGCCTTTTCAGCTGTAGCAATCAGAAAGGGGTGGCCGTCTTCTTCCAGCCTCCTGTATTCCATGTAATATACTGTTTCGGGAATATGGCGGTAAAGGAATGAACCTACCGGCGTCTTAAAACTTTTGTGTTTATTCTTACCATAGATTGCCGAAGTGATATTAATAACTCTTTCTGGAATTAAACCATAGTAAGCAAGAGCAGATTCAAAAGAAATATATGATGGACCGGCAATTATATTGGCAAGTGTTTTTAGCGAGAACGGGGTTTCACTTCCAGATAAATATAGACCGCGGCGAATATGTAAAAGCTGCCCGGAATTGAGCATCCTGGTCAGCTTTGACCGCGGTGATGCATATTCTTGCAGCGATTCCTTCACAAATAGTTTATCCAGATAAATCTGATCATACTTATTCATCATACTTTCCTCCGCTAAGTATGAATATATCATACTATCCGGAGAAAAACAAGCTTTATTATATGAACGCTTAGATGTTAGGTGGTGGCCTGGCTATGAGTATAAGCTGTAGTGATATTTGTGGATTGTATGACATAACCCCTATCGTACTAATTATTCAACTCGCTTCCTCAATAAACTATTCCTTTCATGATAACCCTTTTCAGTTATTATAATCATTAAGCCGAGGAATGAATCTATTCCATCTGCCACATTTAAGATGAATTAATACGGCAAGTTATTTTTCTTTCCATTCAAATTCACCTTGAATATAGCTAACAAAGGCTATATTTATGCTTTATTGGTCTATGGGGAGTAAACATCATATATTGTGACAAATAAGCCTCTTTATAGTTTTGAGTCTTTAAATTTTACTCAATCCGATCTAAAATATTTATCATAACATCAATAAAGAGTATCGGCTTTTCATCATGTATATTATGCCCTGATTTAATGTTGTCAATCAGCTTATTCTCAGGCATTAATTCATGTGCCCTTTTTGCGTCATCACCATCCATTGCTGCAAGCAAAATGCCATTTTCATCATAGTTTGAAACCGTATGCATAAGCATTGAAGGGCATTGGATCCTACTCACAGTTTCTTCTTGGTCGAAGTTTTTAAACCATGAGCCATCATAAAATGTGTTTCCAAACCTCAAATCATAAGAACCATTACCATTTTGGATACACCTCAATAAATCAAAAGCCTTGTTCATCGTCGGGGGTACAAACCATAGGCGAAGGCCTTCATCAGGATACTTCATCATATATCTTTCAGCAGCTGGCATTACAATTTTTCCCCAGCCGTTTCCCCAGAAATTCCGCATATAACTCCGTTCCAGATAAAAACGGGTATAGTCTTTTTCTGACGATTGATTTAAAAATTCATGTATCGTTTGAAAGCCATCTAACCATGCATACGTTTTTTCGCGTCTTTCTGGTTCAGTTGCAAAGAAAGGAGCATCCTCTATGACAATGCCTTTCACGTTGGTAGGCGAATTAGCTGCCAGCCAGGCCGTGAGCAACCCCCCGGATGAATGACCGGAGATGACGACCGGTTCTTTGATGACATTTTCTATGAACCAAATAAAGTCGTTGCCCATATTCTCCGCTGTATATTTTTGAGGATCCTTACTTGACTCTCCATGCCCATGGCAATCCACGGCATAAACATGATAATACTTGGAGAGTTTCGACAATACTTTTGCGTAATCTTCCCAAGAAACCATTTGTCCATGGATCAGCAACAAGGAAACGCTACCTTCTGGTCCTTCTCCATAATTTATAATCGTACCATCAGGAAGTGTTACCTGTTTTTCAAAATAGCCGGCCTCCTCTATCATTCGCGGTATTAGTTTGTCGTAATTCATGTTTCGGTAGGCGTATAAAGAAATAGCTGCGGCTATTACTACAACAAAAGAAACAATAATTATCATAACAACCCTCCACCTCCGTTTAAGTTTATCTTGCCTTTTCATCCTCATCTTCTCTCCTATCTGAACTAAGCACTTTTTCAAAAATCTCTGAGAACATACTTCCCTTAACAATGGCGAGTCCTTTACTTTCGTCTCCAAGTATCAGCAATGTATCACCGGGTTCTATTCCAAATATTTCTCTTGCTTCTTTCGGTATGACGATTTGCCCCTTTTCCCCGACCCGCGCCGTCCATGCATGTTTTCCTTTTGGTCCTTTCATGACAATGGCCTCCTTTCTAGTTAGTGGGTTTTGTATGATTTATATAACTAATTATACGCAATGATAAAGAAATTGTCAAAAATAAGATCATCCAGCCATTGACGATTGGACCTGTCTGCTGCAGAACATTGGTGTTGCTTCGCTTCAGCCTTTTCTTATTTACCTGTAATGCTGATGATCATCAGAGCATACACATACGAGTATAAATTTTCAGTGGAAAGGATCATGGGGTCAGCTTAATCCGCCCCCCTGCGTTGCCCCCTGGCTCCGGTCCGCCTTAAGGTCTGGGCGGGTAAGAGGGATCTGGATCATACCAGTCTGCCGGGTCAATATTGCCTGTATCATGTCCAGCTGTAACCGTCACTGGGATCAAACTGTGGTCGTCAAAACCGTAAAGTAGCCCATCCAAAACAAACTGGCTGTATGCTCCCGCTACACCGCTATCGGTATAGGCTACAAGATTGTAGGTTCCCGGGGGAAGGTTTTCTATGACATAGGTAAGCTGGTTTTCTTCTGTATCTACATAGTAGGCATGACCTTCTTCCAGGTGGAATGCCGTTACCCGCAGAGGCGGTATATGTTCAGAAGGATAGCTTAAACTACCACTGATACTGCCGAACTCGGCTTCGGGTTCAGTCTCACCATTTTCTGTTTCGGGTTCAGCAGCCGTCGGACCAGGCAGGCTCCCGTTTGCCTCCTCGCCGGGGGCTTGTAACTCGATAGAAGCGCTCTTGCTACCAATTTTATTTTCTGCGATAGCGACAAGTGAGAAGCTTTCACCTTCTGAGAGTAGGATCAGGGTTGAACTACTCTCGACAACATCTATGCCGTCATTACGGTTAAAGCGCACTGTCGGTTCAGGATTGCCACTAACCACCGCGGTCACCACTGTGCGATACCTTCCTGTTGTTGGATCTATTACCATCTCTTCCGTTACTTCAAGCTCGATTGTAGGTGTTGTCTCTTCCGGAATAAACAGGCTCTTAAGTGGCGTAAGCAAAACAAT
The DNA here is from genome assembly GCA_964390725.1 of uncultured Syntrophomonadaceae bacterium. Lineage (GTDB taxonomy): Bacteria > Bacillota > Dethiobacteria > DTU022 > DTU022 > JAABTH01. Next base: position 20,732 of record CAYMIW010000048.1, read on the forward strand.
TAAGACTATTAACAACAGGATAATGATGGTACTGAGGACATACAGAACCTTTACATAACCGTTTTCATGATCAAGTAACATAATGCCAATTGGAGAATGTTAAAATTGTAGACAATCTGCTAAGGTAGAAGGGGCAGAGAAAGTC
>CAYMIW010000049.1:0-20305 GCA_964390725.1 uncultured Syntrophomonadaceae bacterium
TCCTCCCTAAAAGTACTCCAAGCATAAAGGTAGTCCACCAAACCGGGTCAAGTCCAGTTTCAAGTGTAGAACTACAGAACATCACAGCGGAAGCTAAACTTGTTCCACGACTGTTCTGCAGAAAGCCCCAAAGACCGCAGAAATTTATATTATGATCGTGAAGCTCAGGAGTCAAGAAAAAAGAACAAGCCAGAGGATAACGCTATTGAGATGGCTGCTTCCATGGGCATTGAACATTTTATTGTAGAAGAATACCGCGAACTGCAAAAACATGGGGAGTTCGATACTAAAACCTCGAGTTGGGTTAAAACACCTCTTAAAATCAGAAGACTTGGGAGAGTCTTATTTTGTGACCGCCTTTGTGATAAGGTCTTCGTCTACCATAATGAAGCGGAGACATTTTATTATGGCGCATGAGGTTTTCGTGGTTCACTTAGAGTCTGAGGCATTTTAGGTCCTGATGAAGATATGGTCAGGCCTTGAATTGTCACTTTTTGCATTAGCAGAGTCTGAGTTTAGTTAAAAGTAAAATTTATATTTCAAGACCTGACTCTCTGTGTGCAAAGCCGTAATATGCTTCCTATTCATCTTCCCTATTTTGGATTCTTTTGATAATAAGTGTGGTTATAGCAACAACCATGGCAACTCCAGCTGTAATAAATAACAAAGGTGCACTTATTTCTTCAATCTGTCCAGGACTGCTGAAGCTTGTATTATTCATCAGAACTAAAATAGCGGCAGATATTAAGGCTGCAAAAAACATTGTCATAACTACCGTCATAAGCGGTTTTTCTGTTTTAGCGGCTGGCCCAACGAAAGCGTTTGCAGTAATTAACCGGATAACATAAATTCCAGCAGTAAGCGTCAGGATAATCATTACATTTGCTGGATAGCTAATCCACCTAAACCCAAAACCGTAAAGCCCTGCATCAAGCATCAGCAAGTATAAAAGCATAACAAATGCTTGGTTGCCAATAGAATTTTTTTTCTGAACTTGCATTTCATCCAAACCTTTTTTATTCATTCAGATCGTCCTCCCAGAATAAATCATTTAAAGTTCTATCCAATGCTCTGCATATTGCAATACACAAATTAATTGTTGGGTTATAGTCACCGTTCTCGATCGCATTTATGGTTTGTCTCGTTACGCCTACTATATCGGCAACATCCTTCTGTGACAGATCTTTTGCTGCTCGCGCAGACTTCAATCGTAAATTTTTCCCCAAAATATCGCCCCAATTCTATATGCCTTGCTCGAAACAAATATAATATAAGATAGATAAAATGTCAAGTATAATATATATATTATCTTTTATATTTTACTTATGTGTAATAAGCAGTCCTCTGGCATACTTAAAGACTCAGAAGGCCAAAGCCAATGGAGGTGCTACAGGGAAACAGTTCTTTTAAGATCTAGCAGCAACCATATTACTGCTTGAGATGGTCAGGATTGTGAGCTTAACCCCAAACACGCTACAATATAGTTACGGTTAAAACAGGCACATTTTTTGTTATACAGCTCCATAGAGGCTTGGGGGCAGTCTCCCATGCGCTCTTTGGGGTCTTTCGTTGATATAGTAATCCATGTATTCTTCTGTTATTTGCCTTGCTTCATTTAAATCCTCTAGCTTTTTGCTTCGCAGATGGATCGTTTCACTTTTAAAATGACCGAAAAAACTTTCTGCCGGGGCGATGTCCCAGCAATTACCCTTACGCGACATGCTCTGCTCGGCTTCCAATGTTTCTAAAAGTTCAACATAAGCAGTATTGGTAAAGTGCACCCCCTGGTCACTATGTACTACACTGCCTTTAAGATTAACTGCTTTAGAAAGCTCTTTAATGGTTTCTAAGCTCAAATGCTTGTCTTGCTTATCGCTTATGTTCCAGATTACCGGCTCTCTATTGTATAGGTCAATAACTACGCATAAGTAAGCCATCGTGCGCCTGGTGGGAATGTAGGTTATGTCTGTAACATATTTCTTCCCCGGTAAATCTGTTTTAAAATCGCGCGCTAACAGGTTTTCTTTAAGGATCCTTGTTTCTTTCGGGACCCGGTATTTTTTCCTGACGATCGAGCTGAGCCTGTTTTCGCGCATAATCCTGTATACTTTCTTATGGTTGACGACTAAGTTGTATTTGTTCCACAACAGGTCTTTAATGCTCCGATAGCCGGCTCTTTTATTTGATTTATGATAGAGGTCAATTATTATTTTTTCCACAGCATCCCGCTGTTTTAGCGGTTTCTTTTTGTAACGGTAGTATGCTGTTCTGCTAACCCCTGCTATCTCGCATAATAGCCAAATTGGAAATTGGTATTCCAGTTTTAAAAGCGCTTTATATTTCACTTCTCTTGTTTTTTTTTACTAATAAAGGGCTTCAGTGATTCTAAGCTTTCGTAATAGGCTACCTTTGCTTTCAACGCTAATATCTCTTCTTCGTATTGTTTTTCTTTGGCGGTCCTTGCATCATGCCTGAGAAGCGATTCTTTGCTCCTGGCTACTGCTTTTTCCGGTTTTGTTGATTCTGCGGGCAGCAGGCCTTTCTTTTTCAGTTCTGCTTCCCATTTGTTGATGTAGTTCTTTGATGGCAGGTTATACTTAAGCGCTATGGAGCGCACACCCAAAGGGCTCTGGTAATAGTCTTCAATTACTGCCAGCTTAAACTCATCTGTGTATTTCCTTTTCACTTTCCGCACCCCCAATTTCAGTATATATGACCGTCCCTATCATGTATACTTAATGGGGGCAGACCAGTTCTTTTGTGTTGATTTAAGATTATCTTTCCGTTATTTGTGATTAGGGTGATCACATGCCAAGAAGCGCGAGAAAAAACGTAGCTCCAATATGTGCCATATTATCCTCAGGGGTATCAGCGGGTATGAAATATGAGTTGTATTCATCGGAACCCTTTGAAAGCAGGAATTATAAAAGAAATTCAGGAGTATCCGTAGAGCCTGATAAAGCATTAAGAACATAGGTTAAGTTCAACCAGGGAAAAAACAATGATCGATGTTTAGAGTATGATGATGGAGCAAGATTAAACGACTCTGAAGCAGCGGCAATAAACACAAGAAGTGCTACGGGAAGCAGTCAGGAAAGAGGATCGAAAAAATGAAAATTGAATATAAGATCGGCGAAATTGCAGCGCACTTTGGTATTAGCCGAGAATTGCTGCGCCATTATGACAAACTGGGCTTGTTGACACCACACAAAAACGAACATAATGGCTATCGGGTATACAACAGGGCAGATTTTATCTGTCTGGGCTATATCAGGGATTTAAGTAAGATGGGTATTCCACTGAATGAAATTAAGGCGATATTGAGAAGCGATAATGTAGATAAGGATGTCGACATCCTGAAGGCACGGCATGCTAAAGTAGCACAGCAAATTAATGAACTACAGGAATTATTGTTCAGGATCGAAGACTACCAAAAAGGCTATCACAACACAGCTGAGTTCATGCAAAGAATCCATTCAACATCAGGAGAAAGCATCATATACCAGATAATAGACGATGCAAGCAGTTCATTATTAACTGTTATGGAGAATTTTAAACACCGCTTTCCCGGTAGGGTTCCTCGGTTCACTTTCATCTGCAGTCATGAGCAGGTAATGGATAAAGGCCTTTTTGATAAGCTTTCTCAACCACACTCAAGAGGGTGTGTGCTTGTCAATGCACTTTCTTTGATCATGGATAACAGCACAAACGCTGCTCATATAAAGCAACAGGGTCTGCTGATTAACTCACCTAAAGCATACCTTTACACCATAGCCAAGGTAATTGAAAACCAGGATTACTCTAGCATTATACGAATTCAGGACTATATCAGGGCTAATTATATCGAAACGGCTGGAGACATGTTTGTAAGGGTAATTTCTTTGAGTAATCAGATGAAAAAGAACGTTGATTACTATGAGATTTGGATCCCTATAAAATAAATATCTTAACCACTATTGACCCTGTAACTGTTACAGGGTTTATTCTTTATGTGTGGTATTGGACAAAAAATGATAGGAGGTTGGTCATGGATAATAACGCAAGCTTGAACGAATTTGCAAGGCAGTATTATGGATTGTTGGGAGGTAGCGTATACAAGGACCCCGTGGAGATTTCGAAAGATAACACGGCGCTGGTTATTATTGATGCGCAATATTGCATTACAAAGGATTATTACCTTAAGTCTTTTGCTGCCATGGGATTCGACGCGACACCTTTTCTTGCTGCGCTTGATCAACTCGAAACTAACACCAATCAAACCCTCGGAAACATCGAAAAAATCCTGAACAAATGCAGAGAGAAGGGTATACTTCCCATTCACATTAATATCGAATCATATTTACAGGATGGCAGAGATGTTGGCAGATTGCATAAATCAGCCGGTCTGGTTTACGTTCCCAATTCAGAACCCGCAAGCTTTATCGGTCAAGCCATGCCCGCAGATGATGAAATTGTGCTAAAAAAGACATGCTCCAGTATACATGTTGGCACGCCCATCGATAGGGTGCTGCGAAACATGAACATTAAGAAAGTGATTGTCGCCGGTTTTTACACGGATCAGTGTGTCAGTACTTCCGTGAGGGATTTGTCAGATTTAGGCTATGAAGTAGTTATCATTGAAGACGCCATCAACGCCATGAGCCAGGAGAGGCACGAAAACGCGTTACAGAGCATCAAAAAAATATATGCCAATTCAGAAAAAACAGATGAATTATTGGCAAGGCTAGATCTGCTGTAATGGATTTGCAGACAAGAATCAAAGAAGCAAACATCCCACAATTGCAAGACCTATTCAAAAGAGTTGTCTCGCTGAACGATTACATGTCGGACAACCCGGAAATATCGGGGCATGAGGTGGAGGCTTCAAAAAGAATAGTTGCGCTATTAGAATCTGAAGGATATGACGTTCAGTGTCCCTTTGACGGTATTAGCACCTCATTCAAGGCAATCTTTGGACCGCAGATACACAAACGAAATGTGGCTATTCTGGTGGAATATGATGCTTTGCCGGAAATCGGCCACGGTTGTGGTCATTGCGTTAGCGGCAGCATCAGTCTGTTGGCGGGCCTGATGTTACGACATCACCAGCAGGAGCTTAATGCTAATATACACCTGATAGGCACGCCCATTGAGGAAACCGACGGAGCAAAAGCCAGCATGGTTAAAAATGGAGTCTTTAATCAGTATCATATGGCCATAATGCTGCACATGTTTGACTCTAATGTCTTGTCCCCGGCCATGCTGGCTATCGATACAACTTTATACACGTTCCATGGAAAGTCAGCACATTCATCTGCTTCACCCTGGGAGGGAAGAAACGCGTTCAATAGCGCCCAATTAATGTTTCATGCTATCGATATGCTGAGACAGCACGTTAAACCAGACATCAGGATGCATGGAATTATCAGGAATCCTGGTCATGCACCCAACATCGTGCCGGAAGTGTGCTCATTGGAGCTCTATTCTAGAAGCATGAATCGAGAATATCTGAACGAGGTAAATCGCATGATCGATAAGTGCGCCGAAGGAGCAGCGATAGCAACCGGAACCCGGTGGGAGAAGGAAGCAACGTCAAACTCTTATGATAACCTGCTCACCAACCAAACTGGTATAGAAGTTTTGAGAGGTATCTATAAAGAACTAAACCTCAAAATAAATGACGAATCAAGCTTGTTTTTTGGCAGTTCAGATATTGGTAATGTGAGCATGGTATGCCCTACCTTTCATTCCACACTACAGTTGGCAGATGAGGGGGTGCAGATTCACACCAGTGAATTTGCTAATTATACAAAGGGTAACCGGGCAGAGAAGGCTATCATGGATGGGGCCAAAATAATAGCTCTACATATAGCCCGTGTTTTTTCTTGCTCCATGCTCTATGAACAAATGCAAGCCGAATTTAGTGCTGCAAAGGTAACACCTGATTGAGCAATAGTAACGAAAGTGTTATAGGGCGGATATTTACGTGTGTTCCATTGATTTCCCTTATTAGTTATATCTTAATTAGTATTTCCATCGCGTTCTTTTCTATATCAGCAGTTTTAAAGCAAATAGCTGCTGCTGATTCAAGGTGTTTATTTTCGCCAGTTAGGCCGGTTTTGCGGATTAGGGCAGCTATTTCGGTCCAATAGTCTGCTGCGTATTTATACAAATCATGTGCTTTTTCTAAAGCCTGGTTGCCTGGCAAATATTCAAGGCATTCTTTTAGAAAATCTCGATAAAAATTACGGAATAGTGCTCCCCCGGTACCTCCGCCTTCCATTAAATCTGCTGAGTCAACAAGATCCTGTTCAGGAGATGGGGCCATTTCTATCCATTTAGAAAGGTTTTGACTCATCTTTAGAATACCTTTATAACCTAAATTCTTTATCGGAGGATTAAGAAATTCTTTAGCAACAGCTTTGATCGCTTTAGGGATAACGTCTTTTATTGCTGGCTGATTCTGATTAATTTTTATTGACCAGGATCTTGCTTTTGCCGACATTGGCCCTTTTTCAAACCGGGCTTTCTCAAGATTTTCTAATCCCGTTTTATAGAAAGATCCCGAATCGAAAATGTATGCATCAGTTTGATCGTATCCGTAAACGCAGATGAAATGCCCGGCAAAATGAAAAGCACAATCAAAATATTCTAAATGATAACAATCGACCTGAAGCGCCACTGGAATATTCTGATCAATAAATTCTGTAATATTCGCCCATGCTTTTTTCCTTGAACCGGTTTCTATATCATCAAGGGTAATGTTGAGGTTGGCACAGAGATTTTGAGTGAGTTCGAATTGCTTCGAACGTCCTCCGATAAATGGCAGGTTCATTGTGCTCATTTTCCAGTAAATAAAGCCAAAACCCTGGCCAAGACCTATCATCATAGGTTCGCTAATCTCCATCCCTGCGTGTTTCATAAGTGACCCGGTGGCAGTGGTTTCACAATGTTTACCGTCAAAGCCTTCAAAATCATTAATGATCATATTCAGTCTCCTTTTCCCAATTATTAATAAGTTCATTTAAAAAGCTGATTTCACTTTGAATGAAGTTTAATGTATGTTTAAATAAAAGCTTGCCCTGAAATGATATATACTTTTTTTGCTCATGGTGGATCTCTGTTAAACGCTTATGCTCTTTTTCCAGAAAGGATCTTCTTTTTTTAATACAGTCTAATGCAGCTTTTGAAGGTAAAAGATTAATGGCGGATAATGCGAGATCGAACCTACGATCTCTTTCCCTGGTTTCAGATAATCCTTTAACGGTTTCCTTCTCCAACATTGTTAATCCCCTGGCAGTAAGGGAAAAAGTTCTTGCCGCAGGTCCCTGGGTTGTTTTTTTGGTGATCAGTTTACTTTGAACAAGGCCCTTGTTTTCAAGTTTTTTAAGCCCGTTGTAGATTGACGTCATACCGATGTCTGCCCATTCACGGCAGCCCCTGTTTTTTATATCAGTGTTTAACTGGTAGCCTGAAACAGTTTTCTTTTCTTTAATCAGTGATAGAAGCATATATTCGGAATTGCTCAGATCAAACATAGTAATTAGCTCCTCATTATTATTCTATAGATGTAATATAACATAGGTATAGTAATAGTGCAAGATTAATACTGCAAGGGGATTGTCAGGGGGACGGGGTTGTTGTCAACTTTTAAATAACAGGCTATTTTCCCCTGGACATTCTATAACGTTTAAAAGCAAAGTTGTTGTATCTTTGAGGGAAAACGATGACTAGGGAGTTATAACAATAACATCATTGGAGAAATAAAGAAACAGTGAACAAAATATTATATCCGGCAGTTCATACGAAACGGCAATATAATGGGTAATACACTTTAAAAAACGGCCAGGTTTTTCTACGGTGGCTGCCTTGCCGGTCAGTCCACTGTGAAAGGACATTATATATTCCCTAAAGATGAAACACTAATCTCTAAGCACCGGCGCAATAATGTCTATTCTATTAGTCCAAATACCACCACTATCGTTCTCAGGTAGCTGCTCTAGATCTTCTATAGTATCAAATCCTTCAGACCATTGGCCGTCACCGTTCACAAGAATAAATTGTGTGTTTACTCTATTCATTCTTTGTATAAATCTGTGCGGCCAACCCCAGAGGAATCGCGCATAATTTTGGGGCAAGATTATAAATGCATTGTGTATGGAAGGCGGTACATAGCCGGTCCAACCAGTAACCATATATGCCAGAAGTGCTTTTTGCATTGATTTTTTTGACATTACTCGTAATTGGGGCAGTCTGTCTTGTAAAACAGCAATAGGTTCATCTCCGCCATAGACAGCTAAATAATTTAGCTCTGTTTCAGAAATAGTTGATAAGTAATGAGCTAATAGTTCTCCTTCATCAGGATCATTACTTTTTATGTGGATAAGTAGTTCATGCTCAGAAAATGTGGCCAGAACCTCATCCAAACTTGGCATTAAGCCGATTCCTTTGCCACGGAAAGGAAAAGTCCTCCCGCCATCTGCAGTGTATCCATAACCAATATCTATCTTCTTGAGCTGGGCCAGGGTATGCTCTCTTGTAACCCCGGTGCCATCAGTACGATGATCTAATACCCAGTCATGAAAAACTGCAAATTGGTCATCCACAGTTGGATGTATATCAAGTTCAACCATATCCGCACCTTCGGCAAAAGCAGCAGCAATTGAGTCAATAGTATTCTCAAGAAATGGGTGTTCTGGTTCATAGATAATTTCTGCTGTATTTGTATCTCCGATTATCCCATCCATGGGGAAGGTTTGAGCAAGCCCGCGATGAGCTAACAAAAAAGGTGGTTTTGATGTGTCAGCAACGAAAAGAGAACTATTGTTTATATATACTAGAGTAAACAATGCTAATAGCACAATGGCTGTTTTAATCAATTTTTTTTCATATTAATCACCTCTCAGCATACTGACAAAACATGGTTTATACGTGTTCCGGCAGTGAAATTAATATAGTATCTCTTACCTTTTCAAGAGTAGCGTAAGCTCCTTCTCAGGTTCATCAACCACGCCAAATCCAATTAAAATTGTCGAACCAAGTTAACAGTCCGATTATTAGCGTAGCTATTGTTATCCACAAACTCCAATTCATGAGAGCTTGAACAAGAAATACTGTATAGTTTAATAATACCGCAAGTAAATATGCCCACACAATAAGCAGCAGTAAGGCGACTCTCGCTCTGTCTTGTTTTTAATTTCATGGCTTACTTCATCTGCTTTTCAATAGATCGCAAATTTCCGTCCTACCCCTGGGGTGTTCGAATTATGGATGGTAAAGAGAAGACTCAATTTTAAACAACCCTATTCAACCCCGGACATCAAAAGAATACCTGCAGTAGATCTGTTCTGGATGAAAGCGACAATGTGCTGATGCTTTTCTCCAATTTAAGCAGATTGTCTTTGATATAATCTGCATCTATATCCGGGGGCGCGTATATTGAGAAAAGCACTTCCGTGGTGGATGAGGTGATTCGGCTTTTATAATCGGGACCTCTTAAAATGCTCGATACAGGGCCTTTACTGTCACATAGTATTAAATCATTTTTAACAGTGACTACCTCTTTTTCAGATATAGATTGGTAAAACTCTGTGCCGTCTGCGATTTTTAGCTGTAAGGGTAATTGTAATTTAGTGAAATCATGGCCGGCAGTTAGTAACATTCCGTCTAACTCTGATAGAAACATTGCCAGCAGCAGCCCCGAAGCAGATTTCATCGATTTTTTCCCTTTAAGCACAGATTCCAGCTGTGCCAGAAGATGATAGTTATATCCAAACTTTTTGTAGTAGGTGATATATACATCTACCGGATAAAGCTTTTTTAACTCATTTCTTTCTAAATGTGCATACTTTCCGTATAAATTATTACGAAATTCAGTTATCATCGGTTCAGGAATTAAGCTTGAATAAGAGATATCTTTAATAACCATGATTCCCATTTTTGCTCCGGGATATACAGCACGAACTTTTTCATCAATAGTAAGCATATTATCCTCCCATATTCTAATATTTTACCAGATATTAAGCCGCCGCTGCTCAGGTGAAACATTTATATCTTTAATTATCTCCGAATTATGGCTTTTAGCAATTAGCAGCATGCTAACTATAATCAGGGTTCCTCCTGCCCACTGTACAAGCCCCAGCGGTTCTTTCAAAAGGAACAGCGACAGTAGTACAGAAGTAAGCGGAATTGCCCCCGAAAACGCTGCAGCAGTATACGCATCACAACGTTTTACCCCTTCATAGAAAAAGTAAAAAGCTAAGGCGGTTACAATCATCCCATACCATCCTAAAGCCAAATACTCCTGCAGCCCAATAACTTGTAATGCCGCAAAAGGTTGTTCCCTTAAAGCCGGGGCGATAGATAGAATAAACGCAATTATTGATACCAGTAAAACTTGGACCATTGGGTGAATTTGCACGCTTGAATGGTGCTGCATTTTTAACCTGTGCCTTCTCGAAATAATACTGAAAACAGCTTCACTTGCCGCAGCGCCGAGAATGAGCATATTCCCCCAAACATGATAAACGGTTAGCTGAATGGGAGATTGATTAATACCCTGCAACAAAATAATGCCTGCAACAGTAAATCCAATACCCAGCGCTGTCCAGTATGATAATTTTTCTCTTAATACAAAATAAGCCAGCACTGAGGTGATTGCAGGTGTAGTTCCAACTAATATTCCTGCTTCTAATGTGCTTGTTATGCTTACACCAAACAGCAGGAAGACTCTGAACAGAAATATCCCAAAGATTGCTTGCATTATAATCAGTTTCCAGTCATTTTTTTTAAGCAAGCGAATCGTTTGAACCATTTTTATTCTATAAAAAGGAAACAAACAAAAAATCATAATTCCTAAACTTACGGTAGTTATTGTAAAACTGCTTAGTTTTTCAGATAAGATCGATCCTGTTACAACTGAGGTGCCCGCCAGTGAAAAGGCAAGTAACAAGTATATTTTACCCTTAATACCATCCATATCCAGCACCTTTCACCGCACAATATTCTACCGCAGATCACGATATGAGAAATTCTTTCTACAATGCTATAATAATAACTGGACTAATAAAAGTGCCACTTATAGACCATAATTATAGTTCCAGTTGGAGGCGTTGGGATGTGGGGAGTTAAACTGCGTTATAACAGTGAAGTTGGCCTGGCTCGGCAGATTTATTCATCTTTTAAACAACAGATCCTGACCGGTCGGTTTCCGGAGGGCGAAGTATTGCCATCAACACGTGAACTGGCAAAGGGTCTGGGTGTTTCCAGAAATACCGTTTGTGAAGCTTATGATATGCTCTGGACGGAAGGTTTTATTATCAGTCGTCAGGGTGCGTCTTCAAGAGTAGCTGAAGGGTTACATATTACACCAGGAAATACTGAACATAAGAAAGAAAGAAAAAAAGAACACAACCCTATCGTATGGGATTTTAAAACAGGGCAGCCTGATTTATCTCTTTTCCCCTGGAAATTATGGAGTAAAATGATTAACAACGCAGCAAGCTGCTTACCTGCTCAGCAATTGGGATACAGTGGCCCAAGAGGTTATGAGCCTCTATGTGAAGAAATTGCCGGTTGGTTGTTGCGCAGCAGGAGTATGGAAGTGCAACCGGGAGATATTTATATTACATCGGGTGCAACGCAAGCGCTTCACCTGCTGGTGGACATTCTTAATAAAGATAAATTTTCATTTGTGCTGGAGAACCCTTCGCACCCGGGAATTCGAACAGTTATTGAAGATAGGGGGTACCCATTGCAATGGATGGCGACTGATAATCAGGGAGCCGATGTTTCCACTATACAAGATAATAAATTGTCAGCCATATATGTAACGCCATCTCATCAATTCCCCTTGGGTGGCATTCTTCCGGCGGGTCGCCGGGCTGAGCTGATCAGGCTTGCCTGCGATAATAACTGCTATATAATTGAGGATGATTACGATAGTGAGTTCCGGTATTCCGGTTCTCCGATCAGTCCAATCTACTCCATGGATTTTTCACATGTAGTTTATGTAGGTACTTTCAGTAAAACTATGTTTCCTGCCCTGCGAATAGGGTTTGTAATATTACCCGGGAAATTGCAGGAAAAATGGGAGCATGGTCGGAATTATCTGGATGTGCAAAATTCAATTTTAGAACAAGTAGCACTGACTGAATTTCTGCATAGCCGAAAAATGGATAAACATATTCAGAGAATGCGCCGTGTTTACGGCGAAAAAAGAAAGATTCTTTTAAGCTCCGTCGAGCATACATTTGGAAGTTTGGTAAAGCCCTGGGGCGATGCTTCCGGCCTTCATCTATCGCTACAGTTTCCGGGGATTACATTCGGCAGGGAGTTTATCAGTGAATGCAGGAATGCAGGTATAAGAATAGCTACTGTAATACAATATTGCTCAACGGCAGACAAGCACATGGATAAGCTTCTTCTGGGATATGGGCATTTAACCCATGTGCAAATTGAAGAAGGTATTCGGGCATTGTATCGGGTATGGGAAGAATACTATTGTTAGACACAGAGGGACGTTTCTATTTTGTTGTTTTACAATTCTTTGCGCAGGCGGGGATCAAGGAAATCACGCATGCCATCTCCAATAAAGTTTGCACCCACAGCCATAGTCAGGATGGCTATGCCAGGGAATGTTCCGATCCACCAATAATTAAAATTTAATACCCCATCGGAAACCATGGCACCCCATTCAGGAGCAGGAGGAGGAGACCCCAAACCCAAGAAGCTGAGACCTGAAAATAGCAAAATAGCATTGCCAAAATCAAGCGTGGCTAATACCAGGACTGAACCGAGACAATTAGGAAGAATTTCGTTGAAGAATATACGGAAATGTGACATGCCAAGAGATTTTGCTGCTAATACATATTCGTTTTCTTTTGTGGCAATAACCATACTGCGCATCACGCGGGCATAGTTTGGCCACCAGATAACCACCATCGCCAGCAGGGTGTTGTAAAGATTTGGCCCTAAAGCCGCGGCGATTGTCATTGCAAGGATAATGGCTGGAAAAGACATTACCATTTCCGCTCCCCGCATCATTATTTCGTCTACCCACCCACCGATATAGCCTGCTATTCCTCCATAAATAACTCCCACCAAAGAGGCCAGGGCAATGGTCATTACGCCTGCAATCAGAGATATTCGACTGCCGACCAGGATGCGGCTGAATACATCTCTGCCGAGACTGTCTGTTCCGCACAAGTGATCTGAAGTTGGACTTTGAAAACGACTTTCCATATTCTGTTCTAAATGGTTATATGGCGTAATCGTCGGCGCTAACAGTGCAACAATTATCCAGAGGAAACAAATTATAATTCCAACTGAGAATAATAAGTTATTTTTCATCAATCTTATTAGCATTTATTTGTACCTCACTCTTGGATCTAAAACCCCGTAAAGAATATCGATTAGTAAGTTAATGAATAGATAGTTAACGGCAATTAAGATTGACACACCGATAATTGCAGGGAAATCAAGGGTACTTGCTGCTTTGAAAGCATACTGGCCAATACCCGGCCAGGCAAAAATTGTTTCTACCAAAACCATACCACCTAAAAGGTTGCCAAAAGCAAGGCCAATAACGGTTACAACGGGAATTAAGGCATTACCCAGGGCGTGTCTGATTACGACCAGTTTTTCTGTAATCCCTTTAGCCCGTGCAGTACGGATAAAATCTGTGGATAACACTTCCAGTAGGCTGGAACGGGTTGTGCGGGTAATCAAGCCCATTGAAAACATACCCAGCACCAGTGCAGGAAGCATTAGATGATGCAGGGCATTTAAAGCCAGAGGCCAATTGCCAGCAATTACCGCATCCAGTACAAAAGCGTTAGTTACGGCCGGGGGTGCGGTAAAATAAGGGCTAATTCTACCGGGACCCGGGGCGATCCCCAAATTAACATAAAATACCAAAAGAAATACTAAGGCAAGCCAAAAACTGGGCACGGATACCCCGATAACCGAAACAAATCTCAATACCTGATCAATAAAACTATTCCTTTTCAAAGATGATATTATACCGAAAATAATTCCAAAAAATACTGCAATCAGCATTGCAAAAAAGGCCAATTCGATTGTGGCAGGAAAGAATCGCTTTAGATCATCTAATACCGGTCGCTGGGTTAAAATAGAGATACCCATATCGCCTTTTGCAAGGTTTCCTATATAGGTAAAATATTGAATATGTTTTGGTTGGTCCAGGCCCCATTTGGTCCTAAAAGCTTCCACCATTTCCTCGTTGTCAATATTACGCTGGCTTAGATTGGCCAAAACAGGATCACTGGGAACAGAGTGGGAAATGATAAAAACAACTAGCGATACTCCAATAATAAGGATTACCAAAAAGACCAGTCTTCTGAGAAAATATTTTAAAAAGCCCACTCTAATTCACTCCCAATATACCTTTTTTAAAAACAGAGCAGGTAGACAGTTTATCTACCTGCCTCGTTTTTCTTACTTTTCTCTAACTTGACGCAGGTCTATTCTGTAAGGATCGATGTAGTCTGCCCCTTCAATATTGTCACGCACTGCAAATTGGCGGGCGAACTGAAGCAGCATAGCAAATGCGGTATCGTCATCCATCATCATTTGTATTTCTTCAAGATACTGGGCACGAATATCTGGATCAACTTCTACAGCAGTCTTGCGGCCTAGTTCGGCAAGCTCAGGATTCATTTCTGTGGTCCAGTTTGCGCGTAAACCTACAGAGTTGCCTGGTAGAAATGCCAGCTGGTTGTTTGGATCCGGGTAATCAGGGCCCCAGTACCAAAGTGAGAATGCCTGTTGTCCGGAACGGTAAGGATCAAGTGCCACCATTATATCGCTTGTAACTATTTCGGTAGTGATACCGATATCTAAAAGGTCATTCTGTATTTTTTGGGCTAGTGTGGGCAGGTCAAGTCCTTCTACTGATACAGTAGGTACTTCGAGGGTAACGGAAAATCCCTCCGGGTACCCCGCTTGTTCCATTAGTGCTTGTGCCGCTTCAACATCACGGGCAGTATTTGGATCTCTTGGTGGAACTGTGCCTAAGAAGCCAATTTGGAAGGGAGCCACAGGTGTAACGGCACCTTCACCGGCGAGAGCCTGAATTTCTTTGTAATCGAGGGCCAGGCGAACTGCTTTTTGAACATCAGGATTGGCCATGGGGCCACCCACTGCAGGGTCTCTGTTCATTAACAGAAATGATATGGTCATCGATTGGGCGCTCAGTATATCAACACCTTCAACACCAGATAGCTGTTTTACATGCTCAGGTCCGAGATTAAAAGCAATATCAATATCACCTTTTTGCAGCATCATTAACTGGGTTCCCGGATCGGCAATACTTTTCAGGGAAATTCTGTCGTAATATGGTGCCTCGCCCCAGTAATTATCATTACGGACCAAGACAACTTCAACAGCTGGGTCATATGATTCGATCATGTAAGGGCCGGAACCTGCCGAGTTGTTATCAAACCATAGCTTGGCTGTATCATTTTGCGCATCGTTGGAAGCACCGTGCTCCATTGCGAGAGCGCTGTCAATAGCAGCAAAAGCATTATAGGTGAGCTTAACCAGGAAAGAAGCATCCGGCTCTGTCAGGGTAATTATGACAGTTTCATCATCAGGTGCCTCGATCGAAGCTATATCTTTAGCCATAAATGCACCGTTGCCATCCAGACTGATCATCCGTTCGATGCTCCACTTTACATCTTCTGATGTCAGTGGGTTTCCGCTGGCGAAGTTAATACCGGGGCGCAGTTTAAAAGTATAAACAAGCCCGTCTTCGCTTACTTCATGACTTTCAGCAATACCGTATTTTGGAACATCGATGGTGTCAACAAAATGCACCAGAGTTTCATAGACAGGATTTAATACCATCATTCCGTAAAGCTCATATGCCAGACCTGGATCAAAGGTGTTGTAGTCTGGATCTACAGCAACAATAAGCTGTTTTATTTCATCAGTAGTTTCTGTTGGCGCACCTTCGCCCTGATCCTGCTCTCCAGTTCCGCATCCTCCTGCTAAAAAAGCAACCACAATCAAGATAGCAATTACCGGAAGCAATTTCTTTTTAACCATACCGTTAACCTCCATTTTGATACTTTTGTATTTTTTAAAACTGGTACTTTTAGATGTGTTTGCACACCTTCTCACGTGGTTTACACATCAATATGCAATGTCCCACATTATCAAGCAAAATGACAGGCGACCATATGTCCGGGTTTTTTCTGGACGAGAGGTGGTTCCACCTGTAGACAAATGCTATCAACTTGAGGGCATCTTGTATGAAAACGGCAGCCTGCCGGCGGGTTAGCCGGACTGGGCACGTCTCCCCTGAGAATAATTCTTTCTTTGCGCTGACTTGGGTCGACCACCGGGATTGCTGATATGAGCGCCATGGTGTAGGGATGCAGTGTGTTTTTGTATACATCCGAATGGCTACCTATTTCTACTAATTTGCCGAGATACATAACACCAACACGGTCGCTTATATGATGAATGACACTAAGATTATGTGAAATAAACAAGTAGGTAAGTTTAAATGTTTTTTGTAAGCTTTCAAGTAAATTTACTATTTGGGCTTGAATAGATACGTCAAGCGCTGAAACCGCTTCATCACAAACCACCAGGCTGGGATTTAGAACCAGTGCTCTTGCTATTCCCACTCTCTGTTTTTGCCCGCCGGACATTTCGTGCGGATAGCGGCTGAGGTGGTATGATGAAAGCCCAACATAATCCAGCAGTTCGGCTATTTTTTTTAGTCCTTCTTTTTTACTCCCTACCTGATGAATATGAAGTGGTTCATATAAAATCTGGGCTACCGTTTTTCTGGGGTTTAAAGAAGCGCTCGGATCCTGAAAAATAAATTGCATCTTTTTGCGAACATTTTTAAGTTGGCGTCTGTTAAGTTTATTGATATTTTGATCCTTAAAAAAGATCTGTCCGGCAGTGGGGCTATAAAGACCCATGATGCTCCTTCCAAGGGTGCTTTTGCCGCAACCCGATTCACCGACCAGGCCCAGAGTTTCACCGGCATATACACTAAAGGAAACATCATCAACAGCTTTGATATATTTTGGTCTGAACGCAAAGCTGCCTTCCGAATGGAAATACTGCTTAAGTTTTTCAACCCTCACTATAGCCCTGTCACACACATTCTATCCTCCTAGCATAGTTACAAAGTATCTCTATACATACCTCCAGCAACGAACTTCCCCACCCCCCGTTACTTCATACAAGTCAGGACTTTTCTCTTTGCAAATACTCATTGCGTAAGAGCATCTCGGCTGGAAACTGCACCCAACAGGCATGTTGAACGGGCTAGGTACAGTTCCTTCGATGGCAACAAGCTTGGTTTTCTCTTTACCAATCTTCGGTATTGACCGCAACAGTCCCTCGGTGTAAGGGTGATACGGTTTTGTGAATAAAGCACTTGTTGAGTTATTCTCGACCACCTGACCTGCGTACATTACCGCCACGCGGTCACATATTTCTGCTACAATGCCCAGGTCGTGGGTGATCAGAATTATTGCTGTATTTATCTCCTGGCGTAGCTGCATCATTAAATCCAAAATTTGTGCCTGTATCGTAACATCTAGAGCAGTTGTAGGTTCATCAGCTAAAAGAAGCTTGGGCCGACAGGCCAGAGCCATGGCAATCATGATTCTTTGCCGCATTCCGCCCGAAAGTTGATGGGGGTATTCCTTAAACCGCTGAGCCGGAAGTGGTATTCCCACAAGTTGCATCAATTCATGCACCCGCTCAGAAGCCTGCTTTTTACCATAATTTTGGTGGGTTAAAAGCGGCTCCATGATCTGCCGTCCACATGTATGAATCGGGTTCAATGATGTCATCGGTTCCTGAAAGATCATAGAAATATCATTGCCGCGAATATTCCTCATGTCTTCATCCGGAATTTTCAGTAGATCTTTGTTGTTATAAATAATCTGGCCGTTGACTATTTCACCGGGAGGATTGGGAATCAGTTGCATAATTGAAAGAGCGGTTACACTTTTACCACTGCCACTTTCACCGACTATTCCCAAAGCCTCGTCAGGCTGTAATCTCAGGTCTACATTACGAACAGCGTTATGAACGCCTTCTACTGTCCTAAACCGGACGGTAAGGTTCTTTAACTCCAACAAACTGTTGTTATTTCTTTCTCTGCTATTTATCATCATATCTGTCTCACAATCGGCAAGCCCGATTTTTTATAACCTTAATTCTAATAACAGGACATCTTCAATTGTGCTTTCAAACTTTCAAACCCCGGCTTTCAGATTAAACCAAGACCCATATTAATTCACAATCTTCACTGCCCACATTTTCACAACGATGTTCTTGGCCGGCTGGAATGAAAGAATAATCACCAGCCTTTACATAAGAGCTCTCATTATTAGAAAAAACTTTTAGACTTCCTTTTATGATATACGAAAACTCATTCTGTTCATGAGCCCCAAAGCCATGTCGGGGAATTTTTGCGTTCTGTCGAATTACTGCTTTGCCAAAGGTTACTTTTTTGTCAGTGTTACTTGATTCTTCAAACGCAAGCTGCATCAGGTAACCTTCATGAGTGGTTGTATCTAATTTGCTGTCACTGATTATTTTCATTTCCTGTCTCCATTCAATTTTTAAGTATGTATAAATACTGGGATATATTCAACACTATTCTTAAAACAGAAACTGTGTTAAAACGTAAAGTAGCTTCAATTCTGAATCACTATTGCTCGATACGCAGTGCTCCAATGTTGAAGGATAATGGATTGACTCACCCTTGCTGACAATATACTTTTGACCATCAACTGTAATTAACGCTTCACCCTCAAGGACATAAACGAACTCTTCTCCTTTATGAGCAATCGCTTCAGTATTCACAACGCCTGGTTTATAGACACTGACAATTGCTTCAAGTAAGCGACCATCAAAAATGCCGCTAAGGCGCTTATGGCTGGTGCCGGACCCACCGATGTCAACGTTTTGCTGTTCTTCTAATTTCCTTGCATATACTGTATTTTCTTCATCCGGAAAAAGATTTTTTATTGATACACCAAGTGCAGAGGCAATTTTCTTCAAAGAAGTGATCGTCATGTTCGACTCACCTCTTTCAACCTGCGAAAGAAAACTTGCCGATAAGCCTGTTTTTTTACTGAGGTTTTGCAGGGTTATTTTTTTCGCTAAGCGAATTTTTCGGATCATTCTGCTGACTTCATCCATGGTTGTTGCCTCTTAAATTTACAGCACAGCTGTAATTTTATCTAATATAACAGTTGTGTTGAAATATATCAAGAACATTCACAAACTCAAACAGAATAAAACACAGGGAGACGGTTCTTTTGTTGATTGTTGTTATTCCGTAGTTGTCAAGGGGACGGGGTTATTGACAACTTTTTCAAAGAGGGTTGTCAGAAACTTCCAAGATGTTGAGATGGATTCTCCACTGAGTGATTTCTAGATGCATTCTTTTTTATGGGGATGGCTTGATCGCTTAAAAATCCTTGACAAATTTGAGCAGGTGCTGTAAATTGAAGAAACATAATCGAAAACTGTTGATTGAGAAGAGTACATACAACAGTTTGCTTTGCAGAGAATTGCCGGTGGTGAAAAGGCAATAAGCAGCGTTGTATGGAATGGACTCATGAAGGTGGTAGGAAGGTCTCGGAAAGAGGCTGGTAATGACCAACGGGATTTCCGCCCGTTATCAAGGGAATTCGTATGATAGTACGAAAATGAGTGGATGCAATTGCATCAATTTAGGTGGCACCGCAGAAGTGATAAGCTTTTGTCCTGGAAAAAAGGGCAAAAGCTTTTTATATTTTACGGGCTGGAGAAATAATAAATATTACCGGGGAGTGTATGGTATGAAAAAAGGAAGATTCGGCATTTTTGGAGGGCAATATATTCCGGAAACGTTGATTAAAGCGGTAAAGGAGCTTGAAGAGGCATACGAATATTATGCCAATGACCTCGACTTTCAGGATGAGCTAAATGGTTTACTTAATAATTACGCAGGTAGGCCATCGCGCTTATATTATGCAGAACAGATGACCAGGGATTTGGGAGGGGCAAAGATCTATCTCAAAAGAGAAGATTTGAACCATACCGGATCACATAAAATTAACAATGTCTTGGGGCAGGTTCTGCTGGCGAAGCGGATGGGGAAGAAACGGGTAATCGCTGAAACAGGGGCAGGTCAGCACGGGGTTGCTACTGCTACAGCAGCGGCTCTGATGGATATGATCTGTGATATTTACATGGGGAAGGAAGATATGGAGCGTCAATCTTTAAATGTTTTTCGCATGGAGCTGCTTGGTGCCACTGTTCATCCGGTAACCAGCGG
>CAYMIW010000050.1:0-17068 GCA_964390725.1 uncultured Syntrophomonadaceae bacterium
TCTTTGTCTCTAAAACACTTACCTGCTAAATCCCTACAATAACTTTACACTATGCCAGTTTCTGCACCTTTAAATACTTTATTGTTTTACAAACGAAACTGTGCTATTATATACATAACTAATATAGTTACATATAAATTTATTATTCTGCAGGAGGTATGACGATGAGCAGCGAATTGATAGCACAGGCAGGAAATATTAAAACACTGGCCGACTACCAGGACGGTGCGGTAGTAAGCAGGGAAGTCATAAAAAAAGCTACGGGAACGGTAACTTTATTTGCTTTTGACCGGGGACAGGGGCTGAGCGAACATACCGCTCCTTTTGATGCCCTGGTTTATATCGTTGACGGGCGAGCGGAAATTACTATTTCGGGAAAACCGCACCTGCTGTCCGAAGGCGAAATGATTATTATGCCAGCCAATGAGCCTCACGCCCTTAAAGCGGTAGAACGTTTTAAGATGATGCTGGTTATGATTAGATCTTAAATAACCTAATTAAAGGAGGATTCAGGAATGGCGTTTCAAGTAAACGAAAGTGTAACCTGGGTTGGTAAAATTGATTGGGAACTGCGCAAGTTTCACGGGGAGGAATTGAGCGCCCACAGGGGGAGCAGCTATAATGCTTACCTGGTTCGGGGCAAAGATAAAACAGTATTGATAGATACTGTATGGAAACCATTTGCCGAAGAATTTGTAGCCAACCTGAAAAAAGAAATTGATTTAAAAGATATTGATTACATAGTGGCAAACCACGGTGAAATTGACCACAGCGGGGCCCTGCCCGAACTGCTGCGCGAGATTCCCGGCACCCCTGTTTACTGCACCGCCGCCGGGGTGAAATCGTTGCGCGGCCAGTTCCATGAGGACTGGAACTTCCAGACGGTAAAAACAGGAGACAAGCTGGACCTGGGCGGGGGTAAAGAACTGATCTTTGTCGAGGCAAAAATGCTGCATTGGCCGGACAGCATGTTCTGCTACCTGACCGGAGACAACATTCTTTTCCCCAACGATGCCTTCGGACAACACTATGCCACTGAACTAATGTATAACGACCTGGTTGATCAATGCGAACTGTACGCAGAAGCGATTAAGTACTACGCCAATATTCTTACTCCATTCAGTAAGCTGGTTGTCGCCAAGATTAAGGAAGTGGTGGGCCTTAACCTGCCCGTTGACCTGATCTGCCCCAGCCACGGGGTAATATGGCGTGATGACCCCCTGCAAATTGTCAACAAGTATGCTGAGTGGGCTGATGATTACCAGGAGAACCAGGTTACTATTGTTTACGATACTATGTGGGACGGTACCCGGAAAGCAGCAGAAGCGATTGCCTCGGGCATTAAGGAAGCAAATGAATCTATCTCGATTAAACTGTTCAACGCCGCCCGGTCGGATATAAACGACATCATTACCGAAGTATTCAGGGCCAAGTCCCTGGTTCTTGGTTCGCCGACGGTTAACAAGGGTGTTCTGCATTCAATTGCCGCTTTTATGGACCTGGCAAAAGGACTGCAGTTCAAGCAGAAAAAAGGCGCTGCTTTCGGCTGCTACGGCTGGAGCGGTGAAGCGGTAAAAGTGCTCAACGGCATGCTGGAAGAAGCAGGGTTTGAGTTAATTAACGATAACGGGTTGAGAATGCTGTGGAATCCCGACAGCGAAGCTGTTGAAGCAGGCAAGGCTTACGGCAGGGAAATCGGCACAGCCCTGATCTCGTAACGGGCATGAAGAGCTTAATGCCCTGTTTAGCGAACAATGTTAAGCCAGTCCTGGCCGGCAGCTACTGCTATTACTATAACCAGGACAACCACGATCAGAATAATTAGTAAGCGATAGATTAAGCCGGAAGGGAATTTTACCTTTACCGGCCCTTCAATTGCACCAGCATCTTCAGCCGGGGCAGAAATCTCTGCTGTCCCGGCCACTATTTTATCCCTGGTCAAAACCCGGTAAATTGAGGGAATAGCCAGCAGGAGCAGCAAGGTGCCAGTGATCTGTCCCCCGATAATAGTTATGGCCATCGGCGCCTGCAGCTGGCTTCCTTCCCCAAAACCGATGGCCAGGGGAACCAGCCCCAGCACGGTTGTCGCCGTTGTCATCAAAATCGGCCGCAGGCGGGCTGAGGCTCCCTCGATAATTGCCTCCCGCAGAGGCAGGCCGTGAATTCTTCTCTGCTGGTTGATGAAGTCAACCATGATTATACCATCGTTAACCAATATTCCCGAAAGGACAACCACCCCGATCAAAGCCGGAACGCTGACAGCATTACCGGTGATGATCAGGCCGATCACGGCCCCGGTATAGGCCAGGGGCAGGCTGCAGACTATGATAAAGGGATGAAGCAGCGATTCAAACTGGGCCGCCATAACCAGGTAAACCAGCAGGGCAGCTACAACTAAAACCAGGCGCAGCTCAGATAGAACATCGCCCATAATGTCTGAGCTTCCGGAAACGTCAAACTTGTAACCTGCGGGCAGAGTGATCTCTTCCAGCAGGGTTAAAGCCTGATCAGTTGCGCTGCCGAGATCGAGACTGCCGTAATTGATGGAAATTCTCCCCACTACCTGCTGGTTTTCACGGGGGATACTCTGGGGGCCGAACGCTTCACGCAGTTCAGCTACCTGGCCAAGCCTCAGATATTCCCCGCCGGGAGAGTAAAAACCTATATTTTTTAAATCTTCGATGGTTTTAATCTCGGCCTGGCTGTAGCCGAGGACAATATTTAATATTCCATCCCCGGTTTCGACCCGGCTAACCGGGATTCCCTCCAGCGCCTGGCGCACGGCAGTGGCAACCTGGACCAGGGTCACTCCCTTCTGCAGGGCCAGGCCGTGGTCGAGAATAACATGAACTTCCGGACGGCTTTCTTCCAGTGAAGAGCTGATATCGGTAAAATCCGGGTGCGTAGCAAGAAGGTCAACTGCTTCTTCGGTTAGCTCGGTCACCCTGGTCAGGTTACTGCCGCTCAGAACCAGGTCGAGACTGGTTTCCAGCCCGGCAGATTCCAGCAGGGAGATCCTTGAAAAATTCAACTGCGCATCAGCATGTAAACTTTCCATTTCTGCCCTGGTTTCTTCAATGATGGTGTCCAGTTCACCAATTTTCGCAGGATCTACCTCCACCCTGATCCTCCCCCGGTTAGATGCTCCCCCGCCCCTGGCCAGGCCCATGAAACCCGAACTGCCCACGTTACTGGAAAAAGAAGTGATTTCTTCCCGTTCAGCCAGGATCTGCTCAAAGCCGGTGACCAGCTTATCTGTTGCACCGAGGGTGCTGCCCGGCGGCAGGGTTACATCAATAGTGAAAGCTGATTCATCAGGGGAGGGAAAGAGTTCGCTGCCCAGGGTGAAGTAACCATAAACCCCGATGCCGACAAAGAGCAAAACCAGGATCAACACCCACCAGGGATGCCGAACAGCCATTTCGACCAGGTGGCGATATTCAGGCAAACGGCGCTTCCTGTTGGGTACAACCCGCTCTTCTTCTCGCTGCCTGCCCAGGGAACGGGAGGCCAATAGGGGAATAACGGTTAAGGCCATAACCAGGGAAGCGAGGATAGCGCAGGCGACAGTAAGGGCAAATTCCCAGAAAAGCTGCCCGGCCAGGCCGCTTAAAAAAACAACCGGGAAAAAAACAGAAACAGTGGTCAGGGTTGATGCTGTTATCGCCCCTGAGACCTCGGCAGCCCCTGCGATGGCTGCATCAGCCGGGGCTTTGCCCATCTGGTAGTGACGAAAAATGTTTTCACTGACCACAATGGCATTATCTACCAGCATACCGGCAGCCAGGGCCAATCCACCAAGGGTCATCAGGTTAATTGTAATATCGGTAAAATAGAGCAGGGTAAAGGTGGTAATAACTGCGGCTGGTATGCTGATTGCAATAAACATGGTTGTCCGCCAGTTTTTAAGAAAGAGAATTAAAACGGCTATGGCCAGCAAGGCTCCACCAACCAGGGACAGGGCCAGGTCGGCCAGGGCTCTTTCAATCTCCTCGGCCTGGTCAAAAATTGTGTTATAGGTTACTCCGCCCGGGCCTGATTCGTTTTCATTCATCAGGCGATCCAGTTCAGCCCTGACCTGACGGGCAACCAGAACAGTGTTGGCCCCTCCCTCTTTTTGAATGGACATGCTAATGCTTGGCTGCTGATTGTAACGGCTGAACATTGTTGGCTCATAAGTATCCTGCCTGACCTCGCCCAGCATAGCCAGTGATATGGGGATAATGGGAAAATCGTCGCCAAAATCAAAATCACCGTAGGGTGAACTACCCGGCGACATTGAGCTGAGAACCAGGGCAATGGCCAGGTCGGTTAAATTTTCTTCCAACTGCTGTGAAGCACTGCCGATTCCCCGGTCAACCTGCTGTTGCATATTTTCCAGCCAGGCTGCATAATCGGGTACGGATAAGAGCGGTTCACGGCGGGCTGTATCCCAGTTTTCCTGGAAGGTGAGCAAAACATGGTTGGGGTTGGCCCTGGCAACAAGCTTATTACTTGCAGCAAGAGCATTAAGCTGCTCTTCTGTCAGGGAAAATCTTTCAATTTTAGCCTGATCGAGGGGAATGATCAGGTATCCGTTATCCCAAACAGCCTGCCCGGGCAGCCAGATATCCGCCAGGCGGGCCGTACTGCCAGGCAGGTTAAGCCTGCCGAGAGTGGAAAAGTTAAAGATTAAGCGGCCCGAATCACGATCATACTCGATTGCGGGATTAACGGTTAACAAGAAAAGGGCCGCATCCAGTTCATCTTCATCCTGCTGCCGCCCTTGTCCGGCAAGGGGCAGGGACAGTTCCGAATTCGATACTGAAACATCAGAGAAATCAAAGATATCATCCCAGTAAATATCTCTTACCGGTACTTCTCCCGGACCGCCGGAAAAGTCTGAAAACAGGTCGCCCCTACCTGCTAAAGCCTGGTTCAGATTTATATCAATTTCTTCTCCGAGCATATCCTCCAGTCTGTCCTGGTCAACCTTAAAACCCACGACCAGGTCTTCAAGCAGGGCATAATCATCGTAGCGGCCCAGGAAGCGGATGCGCACCTGGCGGTCTTCCAGGTCGACAATTCCGGCAGGTAGATCTATCAAACTGGCCCGGATAATACCGGCAATCTGTTCAAAGGAAACCTCGTACTCAGCCATTTGGTCAGGTGAAATGCGAATAAAAAGGTCTTCCTGCGCTCCCCCTTCGAGCTGCACGCTGGCAACCCCGGTCAGCGATTCTATCCGGGGTACAGCGTTATCTTCAAGCCAGGCAGTTAGACTGACCGAATCAGCGGCCCCGCTGGCTGAAACCTGCATGATCGGCAGCAGGGTGGGATCAAATTCGAGCAGGACCGGACGCTGAACCCCATCCGGGAATGAAAGCAGTTCCATGCGCACACCGATATCTTCCCGCAGGCGTTTTACATCCATGCCCCAGTCGAGGCTGAGGACAATGAGCGACAGGTTTTCCTGTGAAAAAGAGGTTATACCGGTTAAACCGCTGACCGCAGCCACGGCATCTTCAATAGGTTTGGTTACCAGTTCGAGTGTTTCCTGGGGTGAGCTGCCCGGGAAGACTGTAATAACGGCCAGGACCGGAGGCTGGATATCGGGCAAAAGATCAAGCGGACTCTGGTAAAGACTGACCAGGCCGATTACAAGAATTAAAACAAGTATAGTCGATGTTGCCACCGGACGTTTAACAGCCATTTGAGGCAGGTTCATCAAAAACCTCCCGCAAGTATCGCTAAACAGCATTAGGTTACATAATAATTATAACACAGGGAGGATTATACCATAGCATCCCTGCCATGCCAGGTTTAGCCTTGCGATCTATGCTGATCGTTATCATGTTTTCCGGAAAAGGAACTTATCCAGAAACCAAGGGCACCGGCAAGCATAATCAGCACCCCGGCCAGGGCATAATAGAGGGAAAGCGCGGCTGCCCTGTCGATCAGGTGCCTGGAAACTGTAAGGAACATTTCGGGATCTAAAAGGTTACCGGGAACAAGAGCGGACGCAAGTTTTTTAATGTAATAAGAACGGGTTAACTGCAGGGCCAGGGAACAGGTTACCCCGGAAATAAGTACCGCACCCCCGAACCACTTCAGCGCGCCTGCAGTGCCTGACAGGCCGCGTAAAACCAGGAAGAGGAGAATAAAGAGTAATACCGGCAAATAGGCAAAGTAGGGTCGATAAAGGCGGGCAGTTTCCAGGTAGCTGTATAGTTTGCCGCTGTCACCTCTTTGTGAAAGCAGCTGCTGCAGCTCAATAGTATCGGGCAGCGGCAGAACAGATAACATGGCAGAAGCGAATTCTTCCGGGTCGGATGAATCAAGACCAACCAGGTCGACAAACTGCCCGGGGATCATCTCCAGGGCAGATACAATAACCACTTTTAGCTCTTCTTTTTTTTGACGCAGGTCCAGGCTCAGTTCAGGCGAATCACCTTTCCCCCTGATATAATCAAGATAATGTTCGCTGATAATGAGAAACTGCTCCTCGACCCAGGCCTGATCGAAGACCATGGAGATTGCCCTTACGGCAATTGAGGCCAGGTTCCGGGGCAGAAGAGCCGAGGCTTCTCGGAGCAGTTCTGCCTGCATGGCCCCGTGCAAAAAGGCAGACAGTTGTGTATTATCCACCAGCTCACGGTAATAACTGCTGTTCAGCACGGTCTGGCCGGCGATCAGCGAAAGCTGGAAAACAAGACCGATAATAATCAGGATAATAAAAATAATAACAACCAGGCTTTTTTTAACTTTTCCCACTGAACTGATCCTCACTTCACCTGTTGCTGCAATCAATACTGCGCATGCGGCAAGTTATTTAAGTTACAAACACTACCATGAGTAATCGCCCGCCCTGTAGACCAGCCTGCCCCTGAAAAAAGTGGCCAGGACGGAAGCACGCCCCACTTCAAGAGGGTCGGTATCGAAAAGATCCCTGTCTATAATGATCAGATCGGCTTGCTTACCTGTTTCAAGCGATCCGGTCAGGTGATCACGGAATATGGCGCAGGCCCCGTTTATGGTATAGCTCCGCAGCATTTCCGTAAGGGTGGCTCTTTCATTTTTGTCAAGCAGCCAGCGCGGGTCATCCTTATATTCAAGAAGGGGCAGCCCGAATTTCTCTTCATTATAAAGGTTGCGGGTTACTCCGGTTCTGATCGCCATAAACGGGTCAGGCACGGGTGTAACCGGGTGATCAGATGACGAAACCACTTTTACCCCGGCCTTAAAAAAAGTCCCCAGGGGATACTCTGTTTCAGCCCTTTCGCCAAGCATAAGCCGGTCAACAGGCTGCCACCAATCAGGCTCTTTGCAGTGCCAGTAAGGCTGAACAGCAGCAATAATACCCAGTTTGGCAAAGCGCGCAATATCTGCCGGGTCACCCAGCTGCAGGTGGGTTATGGTATTACGGCAGTCGTGGGATAAATTGACCGCCGCTGCTTTTTCAAAAGCATCGAGAACAGCTTCGGTTGCGGCATCGCCGATAGAGTGAACATGAACCTGCAGGGAGTTCCGGTTGGCCAACCCGATTGCCTCGGCCAGCTTTTCCGACGACCAGAGCAGCTCACCGCGATACCCGGGATCTTTACCCGCAGCAGAATCATAGGGTTGCTTCAGGTATGCGGTTGCTCCCTCCACCACACCATCGGCAAATATTTTAACCGCGGTCACATGGTGATTGCCAGCACTGTATTTCAGGCGATCGGCGGCAATCTGCCCTATTTTTTCAACCAGGTTATCGTCAGGCTGCAGCGCCACGCTGGTGGCAAGATGCAGATTCAACTCACCATCTTCCGCCAGATCACGGTAGAGGTCAAGGGGAGGACGCTCGGTGATGGATGCGGCAAAAACACCGGTATAACCCAGGCTGTGCAGGTAAGACTGGAAGCTGAGCAATGCTTCTTTAAGCTGCCTGTTGCTAAACTGCTGCCCTGGAATAAGCTGCATGGCGGCTTCCTTCAAAGTGCCAAGCGGCTCACCGTTGAGTGGATCACGTTCGATTACCCCTCCCGCAGGTGGAACAGTATTTTTATTGATACCAAACTCGGCCAGGGCCCTGCTATTCAGCCAGGCCAGGTGACAATCGGAGGAGTATAATACAACTGGCTTATCGGGACAGATCTGATCGAGACGTTCCTTTGACGGACCGTGTGCAACTTCGCCACCGCTGAATAAACCGAGAGAAAACCCCTCGCCGTAGTAGATTTCCCTGTCCGGGTGATTGCTAATGAAAGAGGCAACCCGATCGGCCAGGTCTGCCAGGTTAACGGCTTCATACAGGGAAATGTTGAACAGATCAATAAGGAACCGACCGGGGAGGTGAAGGTGCCCGTCTATGAAACCGGGCAGCAGCATTTTACCTTCAAGGTTTATTTCCTCAACAGGTTCGGACATTGCCCGGCGGGCAGCTTCAAGGGTGCCTGTAAAAGAAATTATGCCGTTGCTGACAAGTAACGCCTCCACGAACGAATCATTTTTATCTGCAGTATATATGGTGCCGTTATAAAATAGTAAGTTTGCCGATGGAGTAAACTGACCTGCTGCCAGTTCTCTTTTCATTAGTTTAAGGCCCCTCCTTTTACAGGCAGGATAATTGGACTATTTTTAAGAATTTAACCTGCAGGCAACAAGTATAGCCGGCAAAGAACAATATGCCCGCCATACCCGGCTGACACTTAACGATATTATATTCCAAAGAGGTGATTGCTGAAAGATGAATTTATATAAACTTAAGCAGGTTAACCCCGGGCGGGAAGAGTCCGAACTCTTAATTCCTGATTGCGGGATAGCCATTGAAAGAATTGTTTCATCCGGGCAGGCCTCGCCTGAAGGTTTCTGGTATAACAAGGAAAGGGATGAATGGGTTGCCCTGTTACAGGGCAAAGCCCGCCTGGCCTGGAAAAACGGGCGCACCCTGGATATGGAAGCGGGAGACTGGGTCCTGATTCCGGCCGGTGAGGAGCATCGGGTCGAGAAAACCTCACAAACGCCTCCTTGTATCTGGCTGGCCGTACATGGTAATATGTGTTAAGTATTTTATTTTAAAACTTCAGCCATCGCTTTTCCGGGGCACCCGGATCAGGCTTATCAAAGGAGTGTTAGCAGTGAAAATAAAAAACCTTTTTTCAACCCGGTTTCTGGTAACTGTTTTGGTATTAAGCGTGATCCTGGTATTAAATCTTTCCGGATGCAGCGGTTCGACAGAAGAGCCAATCGAGTCTGAACCGTCTGAACCGGCTGCCGCTGAATACAGCATTGCCGACCTGGCTGAGCTGGCCGGTCCGAGTATTGCGTATATAGAAGCCTCCGACAATTTTTACGGAGACTACTACTGGTTCGGTTCCGGTTTTGTGGTCAGTGATGACGGGCTTATTGTTACCAATTACCATGTTATGGACGGAGCGACATCAGCACTGGTCGAAATTAACGGACAGATATACGAAGATATCCAGGTGTTGGCCTTCAATGAGAACTGGGATCTGGCAATTTTAAAGGTAGAGGCTTCGGGTTTAACCCCGCTCGTTTTGGCAGGAAGCGTGGAAGATGCCCGCCTGGGTGAACAGGTTATCGCCATGGGTAACCCGGAAGGTTTGAAAAAAACCGTATCAGACGGCATTATCAGTACGCTTTACCGCCGTCTTGAAGATTTTGATTATGACCATATCCAGACCACGGCTCCTATCTCCAAGGGCAGCAGCGGCGGCCCCCTGATGAATATGCGTGGTGAAGTGATCGGGGTGAACACCCTCACCTACATGACCGGGCAAAACCTTAATTTTGCCGTTCCGATTGATATGGTTCACAGTATGCTGGCGAACCAGGGACAGCCCCTGAGCATTGCCGAGGTATTTGGCCATGGATCGACGCAGACAGTATCTTTCTTTGAACACCGTCCCGGCGAACTTGCCGTGGTGCTGTCGTGGGAAGGTGACGCCGACCTGGACCTGGAGATCTGGAGCGCTGATTTTGAATTTATAGAAACCGCATCGATGCTTGGCGACAGTCCGGATATTACCAGGGGCGGGCAGGGAGAAGAATGGTTCGCCTTTACCAATTACAGTTATATCAATGAAGGATTCACGGTAGATTACGGGGAGGGGCGTTACATTGTATCGGTTTTTTACTACGGGCCGGAACCGGCAGACGGAATTGGCGCAGTCACGGCCAAGCTTGATGTTTATTACCCGGACGGTGAGAGCGAGACTTTCTTCATCGAGGAATTGTGGTATACACCGCCTTACGACCAGTGGTTTGCCCTGCTGGTTGATGTCGACGCCGGTGCGGTAAAAATACTTGATTTATACATGGACTCCCCGGTAGTGGCCATGCTGGAGTGGGATACCGAAGCAGATCTTGATCTAGTTGTATTTTCCGAAAACTACACCCCCTTCTTTACACCATTCGATTTCTGGTACGGTTATGATATCATGGACGGCTGGCAGGGCCTGGAGACTTTCCGTTTTGGCAGTTTCAGCAACGACGAAGAGACCTTTGATTTTTCGGTGGGGCTTCATGACGTGCTTGTTTACATGGAAAATTCAGGTTCGCCGGTAACCACTGCCACCGTAACCCTGCTTTCCCAGGATCTTCAGTTCTCCCGATTCAGCCATACTTTCACACCAGATCCCCGCGGTGATTACCTCTGGCTGGTCGTTTATGATCTCGATCCTCAAACCCAGCTCTTTTACGAGTCTGATGCCGGCAACAACATTGTTTACCTGGATGAGTAAGGGGCAATGAAACAGTTATATTAAAACGGAGGGGTTTAAACCCTCCGTTTTTTACTTGTTTCTGGCAACTGAATAAGCAGCAAGGGCAATGGAAGCCATTTTACCCATTGGCGGTTCATTGCGCGAGGTGAGTATTACCGGACGTGAAGCGCCTAAAACCAGGCCGGCCATCCGTCCGCCGGCAAAATATATAATGGCCTTGCCAAGCAGGTTGCCTGCCTCGATATTAGGCGCTACCAGCAGGTCTGCCTTCCCGGCAATGGGGCTGTCAATGCCCTTGTGCAGGGCTGCCTCATAGCTTACCGCCACATCAAGGGGAGTGGGACCGTCAACCAGGGCTCCTTTAAACTCTTCAGGGGCAATTGCCTTGAGTTCACTGGCATCCACGGTTGCCTGTATCCTGGGATCTACTTTTTCATTGGCAGATAAAATGGCAACTGCCGGGGCACGAAGACCGATGGAGTGCAAAAATTCAATGGCATTTTTTATTATGGCTTTCTTTTGATCAAGGTTGGGACTGACATTTAAACCACCGTCGGTCATATATATCAAGCGGTAGTAACCCGGTATTTCATAAATGGCCAGGTGACTGAGAATACGATCGCGGCGCATACCGCCATCGGGATTCAGTACGGCCCTTAAAAAATCGGCGCTGTTTACCATGCCTTTCATCAGGATATCAGCCCGTCCTTCGGCTACTTCCCGGACTGCCCTGTTGGCTGCCTCAACCGGATCGCTGATATCAATTATATCGATACCCTGCAGGTTTAAGCTGACCGTCATAGCCATGCGCCATATTTTTTCTTCCGGCCCTATCAGGGTATAATCGACAAGCCCTTCTTTACGGCTGTCCCTTACTGCTTCCAGTACTGCCTCCTCGTTGGCAGCAGCAACACAGAGCCGGCATGACGGCATTTCTTTAACTGCTTCTATAACCTGGTAAAAATTTTCAAATGACACCTGGCGTCACTCCCCTGGCCTTTTTCCCTGGACCGGTCCACTAAACCATTTCCCCGCCACAGTGATAAGGCTGAACTTTGAATTGCAGTCAGTATTTAATATTTTAATGCTGTATCCTGCCCACGCAAAACCCGCAGAGCTCCCGCCGCCAGGGCTTCCAGCTCTTCTTCTCCCGGCAGCAGGTCAACAGGGGCAATAAATGAAACCCTGTCGGTAATCATTTTGACAAAGACAGCGGCGTTAGCCATACCACCGGTAATCACAATCCGGTCAACCTTACCGCCAAGCGCAGCAGCCATTGCTCCAATCTCCTTGGCAACCTGGTAGGCCATGGCCCTGGTCGGTTCAAGGGCTTCTTCGCTGCCGGAAGCAATTCTCTTTTCAACCAGGGTAAAATCTTTTGTCCCCAGGTAAGAGTATATACCGCCCTGCGAGGTGACCAGGCGAATCATTTCTTCCAGGCTGAGACTGCTGCCGTAGCAAAGTCGAATAAGACCCAGGGCCGGCAGTGTTCCACAGCGTTCCAGGGAAAAGGGACCCTCTTCATTGGCATTGTTAACATCAATCATTTTACCCCGGCGATGAGCAGAAACAGAGATGCCACTGCCCAGATGAGCAACTACAAGGTTCAGCTCAATGTAAGATTTTCCTGCCGCGGCGGCTGAACGCCTGGCCATGGCCTTCATATTGAGAGCATGGGACATGCTGAGGCGAGGCAGTCCCTTCAGGCCGGAATACCGCGCTTCTGTTTCAAATTCATCCACGGTAACCGGATCAACAGTAAAAACAGGCAGCGCATATTGTCTTCCCAGCGGCAGTGTAATTATTGAACCGAGATTGGAAGCATGCCAGCCATAACGGCCCGTGATCAGATCATCATAGAGTTTGTCGTTGACTTCATAGGTTCCTGACTGCAGCGGTCTCAGTAAACCACCGCGGGCAACCAGGGACGCAAGAGAAGCCGGCTCAACCTGCTTTTCTGCCAGGAAAGCCAGCAGCGCTTCACGCCTGAAGGCAGCCTGGCTGTCACGGGGCAGATCGGGTGCTGTTTCTTTTTCGGAATGGCGCAGGGTTTCCTTAAAAAGGCAGATATCGTCTTCAAAGAGACCCAGCTTGGTAGAGGTGGAGCCCGGATTAACCGCCAGAATTAGGTACATGACATCCCTCCGCCACTTTATTCACCGCTGTCGTATACTACCCTGCCGTTTACAATAGTCATCGCTATTTCGACATCCTTAATTTCAAAGGGATCAACGGCAGTAATATCTTCAGCTGTAACAACCAGGTCAGCCAGCTTTCCGGGACTGATACTGCCCTTGATTCTTTCTTCAAAAGTGCAGTAGGCAGAGCCCATGGTATAGATGCTTAGCGCTTCGCCCAGGTCAAGACGCTGTTCCGGAAACCAACCGCCGGCCGGTTCGCCGTTCTGATCCTGCCTGGTAACAGCCACCGCTATGCCGGATAAAGGTTTAAAGCTTTCAACTGGGCAATCCGAACCCCCGCCCATGACAATACCCTTTTTTATAAAGTCTTTCCAACGATACGACCAGGTAGCCCGCTCCGGGCCCAGGTTCTGATCGATATAGGCATGATCGGATGCTGTAAATGAAGGCTGAATATCGGCCAGGGCTCCCAGTTCACCAAACATTTCGAGCGCTTTTGGGCTGGTTACAGATGCATGGACCACCCGGAACCGGGGATCAGCACGCGGGTAAAGACGGTTTGCTTCACGGTATGTTTCAAGGACCATTTCAATAGATGCATCACCTATGGCATGGGAGGCAACCTGCATGCCATTTTTATGGGCCAGGTTGACCAGGGCGCTGATTTCTTCCCGGCTGAGAACAGGTACTCCCCGATTACTATCTTCTCCCTCATACGGACTGTTCAAAAAAGCGGTTTTTCCGCCAAGTGATCCATCTGAAAGCAGTTTGAGAGGCCCTATCTTAAAAAAATCACTTCCTGCATACTCATGGTAACCCATTTCAATAAAGCGTTCCAGCTCTGCCATTTTCATCAAGAGGGGCTGCAGATTAATTCTCAGGGGCAGTGTTTCTTCCGCTTCGAGCAGGCGATAAGCTTCGACTAGCTGCGGGAGCAGGTCGCTGCCGAGAGCAGCCAGATCATCTGTTTGCACAGAGGTTAAACCGGAGGCACAAAAATCGCGACCGGCGGCCAGGATCAAGTCTTTCAGGGCGTCCACATCCAGGGGAGGAATAAGATCGAGAACCAGGCTCATGGCCTTTTCTTTTAACAAACCGGTAGAAAGGCCGGAGCTGTCTGTTTCAACCTTGCCCCCTTCCAGGGTGGGCGGATTACGGTCAATTCCGGCTTTTTCAAGGGCCCGGGTATTTACTGCCAGTAAATGGCAGCAGGTGCGCATCATAGCCAGGCTGTGTGTAGTTGAAGCACGGTCAAGATCACGCCGGTCAGGCATCTTTTTTTCTTTAAACAGGCTGTGGTTCCAACCCCAGCCAAAGATCCACTCACCGTCGGGAACCTGGTTCCGCTGAATAAACTCCTTGATCTGTTCTATCACTTCATCGATGCTTTTACAGCGGCTCAAATCTACCTTGCTGCGGTTAGTGGCATAGCCAATCAGGTGCAGGTGACTGTCATTAAAGCCCGGCAGCATTAAGCGACCGCCGAGATCAACCATCTCAGTTGAGCTTTCCCTGAGCGAAGTGATCTGATCGTTGCCGCCAACGGCAGCAATAGAACCTTCTCTCACTGCAACTGCTTCCACCCGGGGAGATTGAGCATCACCTGTGAGCACTACTCCATTAAAAAATATCCTATCCATTTACGTTTTCCTCCTTGGATTATTAAACGGCCTGCCCTGTTACTTCAATGCCTGTTTAATGGAAAGGGCAATCCGGTTGCGCTCGCGATCGATAGAAAGAATTTTCACTTTAACTACCTCTTCTATCTGCAGGACCTCGTGAGGATGTTTAATATAATGGTTTGAGATTTCAGATATATGTACCAGCCCATCCTGGTGCACCCCGATATCGACAAAAGCACCGAAATCAACGATGTTGCGCACAACACCCATCATAACCATGCCAGGCTCGAGGTCATCAAGTTCAGTGACTGTTTTCAGGAAAACCGGTTTTGGAAGATCTTCGCGGGGGTCACGACCGGGGCGGCGGAATTCATCAATAATATCGCGAATAGTCGGGACACCGGCATCTAGGCGGCTGGACAATTCTTTCATTTTATCGTCAGCCAGGGCAGGAATTTTTTCCGGTGAACCGAGTTCATCCGGTTTGATAGACAGTTCAGCCATGATTCTGCCGGCCAGTTCATATGACTCCGGGTGCACGGCACTTCGCTCAAGATAATTATCGCTGTCCGGCAAACGTAAAAAACCGGCACACTGTTTAAATACTTTGGGCCCCAGCCCTGCAACCTCCTGGAGTTCCTCACGTGATTTAAAAACTCCCTTTTCTTCGCGGTATTCCACTATTCTTGTGGCAACAGTAGAGTTAATACCGGCAACATGAGCCAGCAGAGCGGCAGAGGCACTATTCAATTCTACCCCAACACTGTTTACACAATTTTCTACCGAACCATCAAGCGCCTTATCAAGTTCCCGGGCCGGCATATCATGCTGGTACTGCCCAACACCAATTGCTTTTGGATCAATTTTAACCAGTTCCGCCAGGGGGTCCTGCAGCCTGCGGGCAATAGAAACTGCACTGCGTTCTGCCACATCAAGTGAAGGAAATTCTTTCTGGGCAATTTTTGAAGCGGAGTAAACACTGGCCCCGGCTTCATTTACTATGGTATATTCAAGATCCGGTTTTTTCTCCTTGATTAAATCGGCTACAAAGGCTTCACTTTCCCGTGAAGCAGTACCGTTGCCAATGGCAATGCAATCGATAAGGTGTTTTTCGAGCAGTTTAAGCACTGCGGTTGTTGCCCCGTCAGTATCATTTTTTGGAGCGGTGGGGAAAACAGCTGCCGTTTCGAGCAGTGAACCTGTTTCTGATACACAGGCCAGCTTACATCCGGTCCTGAAACCGGGGTCCCAGCCCATAACCCTCCTGTTGTGCATAGGAGGAACAAGAAGACGCTTCCTGAGATTTTCCCTGAAAACAAGAAGGGCTCCTTCCACTGCTTTTTCAAGCAAGCCCTGCCACACTTCCCTTTCCAGGGAAGGGTGAATCAGGCGGTTATAGCCATCTTGAGCGGCGTTTTTTATCAGGTCGCGACAGCTTTCATTCTGTTGATCATTAATAAACAGGTTTGCAATTAACCAGAGTGCCTTTTCTTCATCTACGTTAATTTTAAGATCCAGCGCTTTCTCCCTTACTCCCCTGTTTACAGCCAAAACCCGGTGAGATTTAATTTTTGCCAACGGTTCCCTGTAGCCATCATAATCATCATACCTGTTTTCTTCAGATTCACCTTTTGTATTGATCTCCGCCTCACCGTGACGTTTAAATAAAGCACGCAGGCTTTTACGCACTGCTGCATCGTCAGATATAATTTCTGCAATAATATCAGAAGCTCCCTGCAGCACCGATTTGCTATCAGGCAATTCTTTTTCGGGATCCAAATAGGAATCTGCCTCGTCAGCAGGGTTTATCTTGCCTTCGAGAACGGCTAACGCAAGTGGTTCGAGACCTTTTTCACGGGCTACCGAAGCCCTGGTGCGTCTCTTGGGCCGATAGGGTCTGTAAAGATCATCCAGTTCGGTTACCGTTACAGCTTTTTCAATTTTCTGCTGTAATTCCGGTGTAAGCAGCCCCTGGATTTCTATCAAGCGTAATACTTCCTGCCGCCTGTCTTCCAGGTTACGGTAATGTGTTAACTTTTCCTGCAGAGACCTTACTTCCTCGTCGCTTAATCCTCCGGTCATTTCCTTGCGATAACGGGCAATGAAGGGAACTGTGTTGCCTTCATCAAGCAGCGATACGGTCTGGGTTACTTTTTTTTCGGGGATGTTTAGTTCTTTGCTGATTCGCTTGTAGATTAACTCCTGCATGTAGATATCTTCTCCCTGTGTTCTTTTCTTCACTTTTGCCGGTTTCAGTATACCATGAATTTTGGGCTGATCTCTTTTAAATCGAACATGCTTATTAAAAACCGCTTTTACTGTTATATATTTGTTCTTCCACCTGTCAAACCCTTCATCAACTTTTCATTTTATTGCTATATCCTGTAATCACTCCGTGTTCGCCCCAGGTTACAGGCAGCTGCGGAGAACAAATTATCAGTGTTCTTTTGTTGATCATGTGGGTTCCTTGTGTTGCTGCAGTAACCTCTGGCTCACGGATCGCTCTGCGCGTCATTGCCGCGGTTCAGTTTCTGCCCCTTGCTGAGTGACTGAACGACATTAAAGTGAGCTGCCTGTATTGCCGCTGAAGCAAAGGCCG
>CAYMIW010000051.1:0-16874 GCA_964390725.1 uncultured Syntrophomonadaceae bacterium
TGCCGCGTTACATTCAATAATCGCTCCTGCCAAAGCTTCAAAATCAGCCATAAACAATACTCCTTTCTCAACAATAGTATTACTGATAACCTGGCTTAAGAACAAATCGCCAGAATCACCAGGAAATTCATCCCGGTAATAACTTACAGGCGACAGCCAAGCTTACTGTAACTATCATTATATCAATTTATACAACAATAACCATAGAATTATCTGTACTGTTGTGGATAAAACAATAGGTAATAAATTATTCTATAATCAATTATTGCTTAATTCTTCTTATAATCATTCAAACAGGTATTTTAATGCTAACGAACCAGGCGCACACAATGTAAATCTCCTGATAATTGACATAGCTTTAGAAAAGAAATACGATCCAGATATGATCAATAAGTATGACATACTGCTTTGTGATCTCGATGCTTTTTTTGCTTCAGTCGAGCAGCTTGACAATGCCGATCTCAGGGGCAAACCAGTTATTGTAGGTGGAAGCCCTGAAGGCAGGGGAGTTGTTTCTACCTGCTCGTACGAGGCCAGAAAGTATGGGGTTCGATCAGCCATGCCCATGAAAAAAGCTGTTAGTTTGTGCCCGCATGCCATCATAGTAAAAGGCCGGATGTGGCGTTACAAAGAAATGGCTGAGATGGTAATACAAACACTTGAAAAATTTACCCCTCTTATTGAAGTGGTTTCCATTGATGAAGCATACCTGGCTGTTCCATCGGGGAAGGGGCTTGAAACAGCTCAGAATATTCGGCAGATTATTAAAAAAGAGCTTCTCTTACCAATCAGTATCGGTGTATCATCCAACAAACTGCTATCTAAAATATCTTGTGAAATGGCCAAACCGGACAATATAGATACTCTTTTTCCTGAAGACGTCAAGCAACACTTGTGGCCACTTTCGATCCGTTCGCTTCCCGGAATCGGTCCGGTTACCGAGTCCAACCTTAATCAACTCGGCATAAATACAGTTGGCGAACTGGCTGTTTTTCCATTGCAAACCCTGGTTCGTGTTATCGGACAACATGCACCTATTATACAGGGTTATGCCAACGGTATCGATAACAGACACCTGGAGTATGGGACTGAAGCTAAATCTATATCTGAAGAAACAACTTTCCCACAGGACATTTATGACAATGATACTATTAAAGCAGTTATAATGGAGTTGGCCGCCGGAGTGGGTTATCGCCTGCGAAGGTCGAATTTGTTAAGCAGAACTATAACGCTCAAACTCCGCTACAGTAATTTTCAAACAATAACCAGGTCAAAAACTTTACCAGATCCAATTGACAGCGACAGCAAAATTTATAAGAGTGCCTCCCAACTGTTCAGCAGGCATAAAGGTAAACCACCCTGGAGGTTGATCGGCCTTCAGGCATCAACCCTGGAAAAAGGCAGGCAGCTATCATTACTTCAACCGAGCGCGATTGAAGAAAAAGAAATAATCTTAACCAAGACCCGCGACTCATTACATCAAAAATACGGGAGTGAAGTAATATTTCAGGCTAGCAGGTTGAAAAAACACTAGCCGTCAGCTTACTGCAATTGCATCAATTTCAACCAGGGCTTTTTTAGGCAAACCTGCTACTTCTATACATACACGAGCCGGATAATTCTGCTTGAAGAACGATGAGTACACTTCATTAACTGATCCAAAATCATCCATATCCTGCAGGTATATCGTTACTTTAACTATATTGGCAGCATCCATTCTTTCTTCATTTAAAACAGCCAGTATATTCTCCATACAACGGGCAGCCTGCTCTGCTGCTTCCCCACCAACCATTTCACCCGTTTTTGGATCCAACGGAAGCTGACCCGATATAAAAACCAGGTTACCTGTTTTAACCGCCTGACTGTAAGGCCCAACCGCAGCAGGAGCTTTTTCCGTACATACATACTTAACTGAC
Organism: uncultured Syntrophomonadaceae bacterium; assembly: GCA_964390725.1. Lineage (GTDB taxonomy): Bacteria > Bacillota > Dethiobacteria > DTU022 > DTU022 > JAABTH01. Next base: position 1,917 of record CAYMIW010000051.1, read on the forward strand.
ATTTATCTTCCTCCTCAAGATGTTTATAGGAAACTGGTTATTGTTAATAAGTATTAAACCTGCCAGAATCGCACCAGTTAAACCAAGCAAAAAGAAAAATACATGAGGGAATACAACACTCTTCATCACCAGGCATTGAACAATTATAAAAATCATTAAACCCCAGGAAAATACCGAGCTGATATATCCCTGGTATGCCGATTTATTCCAGGCTGTAAGCGCACTAAAAACATTACCAAGCCCTATGAATATAAACAGGATAATCCCCGGTACCAGGTAACTGCTGAAAATAGAACCATCCAACAGATATGCCGGCAATCCAAGAGGCTCTCCAGGCTCGACAATACCTGCAAGACCGCCAATAATTGCCCCAACCCCGATAAATAAATGCATTATGCTTAAAAAAAGATACTTTTTCTTCATTTTCATGCTCCCGCTAAGTAATCAGATATTAAAAAATTTCAACTTGTATTGGCCTTATTATACAGTATATAAACATCTTTAGGGGATTTTAGGATAAAGTTCACTTGCTTTGTCAGCCGGTTAAGAATAAACTAAGTAGGGAATAATACCGCTGCATACTGTCATACAGAAAACGGGGATTTTTATGGATAAGTATAACTTAAAAACAACTTTTTATAATATTTGTGAAAACCTGAATAAGCTAGCCGGCTTGATACTATTGTTATTAATCATTTCAGGTATCATTATTTTTTTAATCACAAGAGACCGAATTGATAATCAAACTCGTCAAATAGCCGAAGATATTGAAGCCGTCTATCATAATTACTTATATATTCATGTTGTATTAGATGAAACAGTTCCAATAAGTCTTGAACTGCCCCTTGATGATATTGGCGGCATCAGAAATCTATTCCCGACAGAAATCCCCATAGATACAAATGTCCCGATTAATACTACCGTGCACATTAACGAACTGATTAAAGTACCGGTCACCCTTCCATTTGGCGGAACGGTAATGGTTGATGTGCCGATCAATACCAGCGTTCCAATTAGACAAAACATACCTGTATCGACAACAGTGAAGATTGATCCTTCAATCTTTGGGGCAACCGAAAATTTCATAACCATTGATCAGGAAATCCCGTTAAATGTACCAATGAATCTAAAAATTTCACTGGCTGACCTGGGACTGATGAAGGAGATGGAAAACGTAACCGGGCTAATCAACGCCCTGCGCCAGGTATTTTTGCTTAAGAGGATTGAGATAAACTGGGATTCACCTGACCGGGACATCTAAATTTTTGAAAATTAAGTATGCTACAAGGCAGGGCTAATACTTTAAACACAGAGGTTGGTTGTGAAAAACGAATCAAGAAACAGACAACATAAAATGACTTCCAGATGGTCATCAACCATTGATCGGTCAAATATTCTTCCTGAATACCCCCGTCCCCAAATGAAAAGAAAAGAATGGCTCAACCTTAACGGTTTATGGGATTATAAAGTTTTACCCCGGAGCCAACCTTTATGTCAATTATATGAAATGAACCTTTTTTCCAAAACGGCCCTCTTGACCAGGGTTACTGGCCCGACGGACTTTATACCGCACCAACAGATAGTGCTCTCAGGTATGATCTGCAGTTAACCAAAAAAATGGGCTTCAATATGATCCGCAAACACGTTAAACTGGAACCTGCCCGCTGGTATTACCACTGCGACCAGATTGGCCTGATTGTCTGGCAGGATATGCCCAGTGAAAGAAATGGTTGATACTCTTTATAATCACCCTTCCATAGGTATGTGGGTTGTTTTTAATGAAAGTTGGGGCCAGTTTAATACAAAGCAGATTTATAAGTGGCTTTCCGCTTACGACTCTTCAAGGTATATTGACACTGCAAGCGGTTGGTTTGATCAGGGAGCAGGGTATATAAAAAGTATTCATATCTATTTTCGAAAACTAAAGTGGCCAAAGACATGTCGGGAACGAGCAATCATCATTTCTGAATACGGGGGCTATTCACTACAGATTAAAGGACACCTGTGGCGTGATAAAAATAATTTCGGCTATAAAGCTGTTAAAACTCCGGATGAGTTGGAAATGGCCTACAGCAACCTCTATAACCAACAGGTTAAACCCTTGATCAAGAGAGGCCTCTCCGGTGTGGTTTACACTCAGCTTTCTGATGTGGAAAACGAAGTCAACGGCCTCTTAACCTATGATCGGGAATATACTAAAATCAACCCCGACCGACTTTATAAGCTGCACAAGGAGTATGAGCGGGAGCAATCATGAGGTTACTTTCGCGTATACTCCTATCCGGCATTAAAAGCCGAACAACTATTTTGCTGCCGCTAACATTTTCCCCCTATCTCCTTCTTCCCCAGCCCAAAAATAGAATTGAAAATACCAGGGGCTGCACTGTAATTTCCTGTATACCGATAGCCATTTTACTCCATTCGACCAGTAACTCCGGCCCATAGAACAGTACAACCAACACTTTAAAACCGAAGAGCAGGACAAAAAGTAGAACCCAACCTGCTCTCTTGTTCAGGTATGACTTGCAGATAGGGCAACCATGAAAGCTATAAACAGACCACGGAAACCTGCCCTGAGAAAACCGCTACAACCCGATACATTCCAGGTCTCTCCAGATATTCATTTTATCCTTTATAGTCATCAGTTTCTCCACCTTTCCTTATTCCCCAGGTGTAAAAAGCTTCCCCGGCATTCATCAGATATTTAAGTATTGCCTGATCCGTCACATCACTATATACTCCGGCATTGACCAACATTGCCAAACCATGGGTAAAAATCCAGGCATAACGTACAACAGTATCCTGGCCGGTTTCTTTCATTTCGGACAGCTTTATGCCCGCTGCGCTTGTAGGTCCGAATTCAGAGAAAAAAGTATCCTTCATTAGCTCATCACTCTCAGCATTTATGTTTTCAGGTTTTTCCAGGTAGAGAAATCGAAACAATTTTTTTTCATCACGCGCAAAGACCACGTAGCCAAAAGCCAGGTTTAACAGTATTTCATCAGTGTAAGATCGCTGCTGGTAATCCCTTAATAAAACCCGGGCTTTCTGACGGAGCTCTTTTTCCAGCTCATTAACCGAACGCACATGTGAGTATATAGGCATAGTAGATGAACCCATTTTCATAGCGATGGCCCTTGTCGTTACCGACTGCCATCCTCTTTCACGGACCAGCTCAAATGCTGCTTCCACAATATCATCCCTGCTGTAAACCGAAGGCTGACTCATTCATTCACCTCCTATAACATATGTTATATTATCAAGAAATTTTTTATTTTTCCAGGTCCATCCGCCCTTTTAAATCATTAATAAACTGCCGCGCAGTGCGGCCTGACCGGGCATTATGCCATAGAGCCCAGCGTAGAGCAAGTTCTTGAAGTTCATTTCTGTTGATTTTTATCGCACTTTTCTCTGCCATAATCTCAACAGTGTGCAAATATTCTTCTTTATCCGGTGCAGAATATACCAGCTTAATTCCAAATCGATCAGCAAGGGACAACTTTTCCTGGTAAGTGTCCTGTTTGCCAACCTCATCGCAATCGCGATCACTAAAATATTCTCTGACCAGGTTTCTGCGGTTTGAAGTAGCATAAACCAGAACATTATCGGGAGGCCTGGCAATACTGCCTTCCAGTAAAGCCTTTAAATCTTTATATTCTGTTTCGTCTTCCTCGAAAGAAAGATCGTCAATGAAAAGAATAAACTTCTGGGCACGTCCCCCAACTTCAGCTACCAGTTTATGCAGGCTTAACAGATCGTGCTTTGATACTTCTATAATCCTTAAACCATCTGCTCCGAAAATATGAACCAGGCTTTTTACCGTTGATGATTTACCTGTTCCCCGATCGCCATACAACAGCATGTTGTTTGCCCCGGTGTTACAGACAAACTGCCGGGTATTCCGAAGGACTTCTTTCTTTTGCTCCTCATATCCAACGAGGTGGTCCAACTTTACCGGATCGGGATTGGCCACCCCTTCTAAAAACTGGTTGTCGCGGTAGCTACTCCATTTAAAGGCCCAATAACGGGCGAACTTTCCACTGCCTGTTTCCCTGTAATAATTGTAAAAATCCCTGACGTTTTCACTCCAATCTGCAGAATAGATCAATGTACTTTTTAGGTTTGATCTTTTTTGGAAGTAATATTCCGGATAAGGAAATCTGGCCTTCTGTTTTATATTCAGGGCACCCCAATCAGGAAGATAAAAGTCTTTTCTTGCTGAGGCAATTAAATAGTTTTCCATTTTTTTTATGTCAAAATCGTAAACTCTTTTCAAGAGGCAGAGGTCACGTTCAACTGCCCTGACCAGAAGATCTTCAAGGTTTTCATATATTTCTTTTTCGCTGATCAGGCTGAAGGAATTCTCATTAGCCATTATTGAGTTAAGCAGATGATTCTTGAAGATATCAGTCTCTGATGAATCACAGTTGTTTTCCAGGCTGATTAGTTTTTCAAGCATCCCGTAAAACAGGCCTGTTGAAACATTTTCATCGTATAAACAGCCCTCTAATAAAGCTTTAAAATTATTTAAGACTGGCTCTTCAAATACTTTCCTGTAGAGGACTAAACTCTCAATTGCCTCCAAAACTATTCTGATCTCACCGGTTGAAATAGACATTTGCTATCTCTCCACCTTAAAGTAAAATAATCCCTTAACGGTAATGAACCAGTTTATCGAACAGCTCATCAAGGGATACCGTGGCAAAAGTAGAAGCATAATCAGCCATTGCATATGGAATTACCAACGTATTATTATGCAGCATCGCTCCGCATGAGTAAACAACATTTGGCACATAACCTTCCCGCTCTTCTTCATTGGGAATTAAAATTGGTTCCATGGTCTGGCCGATTACCCTGGTTGGATCTTCCAGGTCAAGCAGGGTTAAACCCAGCGAATAACGCCGCATCGGCCCCACCCCGTGAGTCAGGAGAAGCCATCCTTTTTCTGTTTCAATCGGTGAACCACAGTTCCCAATCTGGATAAACTGCCATGGAAACTGCGGTTCCTGTATTTTATGGGCATCCTGCCAGAAATGTATGTCTTCAGAAAACATGATATAGTTGTTAACACCATCAAACCGAGAAACCATGGCATACTTGTTGTATATTCGCCTGGGGAAAAGAGCCATTCCCTTGTTTTGAGCATAATCTCCGTTAATTGGTAGAACCTTAAAATTATAAAAATCTCTGGTTTCAATTATCTTTGGTAGAATAGTAAAACCGCTATAAGCTGTGTAAGTGGCATAATAAGTAACCGATCCATCATCATCAATAAAACGGACAAAACGGGCATCTTCAATTCCATTTCTTTCAGTATCCGAAATGGGGAAGATAACTCTTTCCGACAAAGCTGTATCGAGAGAAAAAGATATTTCATAGTGAGAGTTGGCCAACCAATTGATATCTCTGACTACTTTTCGTTGTATCGAATCGAGATGATTTTTTTCAATAGCCTTGTCAATGCTTACCTGCAGCTCACCATAGGTAAATGTCTCATCAAGGTGTTCCATGACCATGCCAATCAGGTTCTGCTGGATCTGCATTTCGGAAAGTTTTTCAATAAATATCTGCTTATTGTATACATGCCTCTTAATGGCTTCAGGTATATCAACGAGATCTCCGGGATCCTTAAAAACTAAATTGCTGTCCTTATCAATAATCCCACTTCTGAAAACTATAGACGATATATGACCCTCACCTGTAGCCCTGAAACTTACGATAACCCTCTTTTCACCTTCGCATAGAGTGGTTTGATCCGGGTCTTCGATAATTGAAGGGTTAAAAAATGCAGCAGATTCAATAGAATATTCCATGGAAAAATATGCGCCGACCAATAGTTTGGTAGCTTCAGACAATGATTCCCGGTTAACATTGATAGTATTAATAATATCTTCAACCTGATTATAATGATTTTGAAAAACTCTTGATATATTACGGTGCCTTTGAGAAAAATTTGTCAGGACCTGGTTTAGGGTAAACCTGGTCTCATCCTCTGAAAGCGCTAAAACCTTTTTTATAATTTTTTCTGCCCTTTCTTTACCGCCGGGCATATAAAAACGGGCAATCACTCTTTTTGGATCCGGATAAAACCTGATTACTTTCCGATCAACATTTATTGTCACCACATACTCTCCTTAAACAATACTATCGACAATATATTATATACAATAAAAGCCCATTATGCACGTCTATCAGGGGGCAATTGAATTAACTTTATTATTTCAATAACAATAAAATCGTTTAGTAAAATTATTGTAGAAAGTTACTGATACAGTTATAATTGTTATTAATTTGACTTTACTGCAGTTTATTTGATATTATTGCCATCAGTTAATATAGATTCCTAACTTTCTGAATATAAAAGCACAGCCCCGACAGCAGTAAATTAGGATGATGTTTATGTTGAAGGTTTTATAGGTATCCAGTTACAAAAATACATGGCTATTCTTGCTTTGCCGGGAGAGAAAACTAGTTGCGACGTTTATCACTGGAAATGGCCCAGCCTGGAATGGTGGTTGCCAAATCAATTCTTGGTAGTTCCGGTCAGATACTTCTTAAGACTGGCACCGAATTAAAGTCACAGTATCTACTATATCTAAAAAAATTAGGGATCTCTCATCTTTATATTAAAGATGAGAGAATTTCCGATATAATAATAGATGATATTGTAAGCGATGAAACCAGGCACAACGCCCGAGTCCTGGTTAAAGAACTTATAAAGAGTACTCATTCTCCGACTGTAGCAAGCAGGGGCATTAAGTTTGACCAACAGGTAGTAAAAACAGTTTCACAGATCGTGGATGAACTACTGGAAAACGATACTGCGATAATGCAGCTTTCTGATATCAGGACTGTCGGCGATTACCTTTTCGCTCACAGTGTTAATTGCAGCATAATAGCTTCATTGGTCGCAGCCAAGATGGACTGCGACAAAAAAACCATTCAGTATATTGCGCTTGGAGCTTTACTGCATGATATTGGCATGGCTGCAGTTCCGGAAAGTATTATTAACAAACCGGGGGAACTAACCAACGATGAGAGGGCTACAATTATGAACCACCCTTTATACGGATATGAAATGTTTAAAAAAAGCCCACTCTTTCATGGCCTTTCCGGGGCAATTATTTTACAACATCATGAACGAATAAATGGAAAAGGTTATCCATATAGTCTTGTTAATGATGAAATCAATACTATGGCCCAGATAATGGGCATTGTTGATACATATGATGCTTTAACATCAGTCAGACCTTACCGCAAAGCTTTTTATCCTCACGAAGCTGTTGAAATGCTTATTTCGCAAGGCGAAGGTATCTTCAATGCGGATATTTTAGCTAAATTTTTATCTGTTGTCGCTGCCTATCCAATTGGTTTTCACGTATCGCTAAGCAATGATGAAAGCGGATTGGTTATCGGAACCAACCCTGGCTTTACTCTTCGTCCAATTGTCCGTGTCCTCTACACCGGGGAAGATTTAGCCCCGCATCCTTCGCCGTATGATCTTGACCTCTCCAAATCTTTGGATATTGTTATTAAAAAGATTATTGACTAAACAGGCTATGCAGCGGAGGTTTGCCGATGAGTGGTGGAAATGACAAAAAATATAATAACAGGAACTGGCTGACCAAGCCTGAAAATACCAGCTGCTTATTTCCAATTATAAATAGTTTTGTCGACTGCCTGATTGTCATATTGGACCAAGAGGGGAAACTAAAATATTATAACCGCCACGCTGAAAACATTACTGGCATTCCAGTTGAAACCGCATCAGGCAGCTACTACTGGGATATTTTTTGTCGTCCAGAAGAAAAAGAACTTTATAAGGCTTTCTTTTTCAGCCTTGACCAATCTCAATATCCTTTGAATTTTCAAGCCCAGTTTCCCGGCAAAAAAGGGAGCAATTACACGGTTTCATGGAAATATAGCACGTTTGAGGATTCAGAATCGGGCATAACTTACCACGTATTAACCGGTATTGATCTAACAAAATACGAGGAAACGAACAAAACTCTTCGCGAAATTAGTGAGAAATACAGAACAATTATTCACGTTTCTCCGCTATCTGTGATCACAGTCAATCCCGCTTATAAAATAACCAGCTGGAGTTCAGCAGCAGAAAAACTGCTCGGCTGGACTGAAAAAAATGTCCTAGATAAAAATCTTTTTCTCTTTTTTGACGACAGGAGAAACGTGTTAAAAGATTACTGTCAAAAAGCAATTCAGGGTAAAATTACTCACGACCTTGAGATAACCTGCCGACGTAAGAATGAATGTCTCGTGCACATCAGCTTGTTCCTGGCTCCAATGCGTGATTATAACGGAGCTGTAACAGGGATTGTAATTATTGCCCTGGATATTAGCGCCCGTAAAAAAGCAGAAACTGAGCTGCGGGAAAGTGAAAAAATGCTCCGTTATTTAAGTTATCACGACACCTTAACCGGTGTACATAACCGTACTCATTACGAAAAGGAAATAGAAAAGATAAAACAGAAAGAAGAATACCCAACAACTTTGATTTTAATTGATGTTGACGATTTAAAACTGGTTAACGACAGCCTCGGTCACAATGCCGGTGACCGTTACCTGAAAGCCAGCGCCGCCTTACTTGAAAGCAACCTTCGGGAAACTGATTTACTGGCCCGGGTCGGGGGTGACGAGTTTGTGATTGTTCTACCCCGGAGTGGAAGAAAAAAAGCATTATTGCTTATTGAACGAATCGAAATGGCAGTTGAAAATTATAACCGGGACGCCCCGGAACTGCCAATCAGTATTTCGATCGGCCTTTCAGTATGCAAGAACAAGAACCAGTCGTTTGAAGATACTTTCAAATCAGCAGATAGTGTTATGTATGATAATAAAGTAAAACGTCACAAAGAAAAACGCCTTGAACTGGTTAAAGCTATCTTCAGGTTGTTGGATATAAAGGATAAGGATAACGAAGTAACCCGATCTCGAATAAAAAAATTAAGCAAGCGGTGGGGACGGGAAAACGGCCTGGATGAGGAAAAACTCTTAGAAATATCTGCAATGGTCAGCCAGCGTTTGAAAGAGTGATAATGATTGCTTTATAATGAAATTATTCTTCTGACCAGAGCATTTTCGCTAAGCCGCCCTTTAATTACCTCCCGGGGGATAATATCAACAGTAAAACCGTTATGTGCAGAATCAATATTAATGCCCTTTTCGGAGTCTGTTATTCTCTTTATTTCAAACTTGATTATATCTGAATAATTATAATCCAGCACTTCTAAAGTATCCCCGGTTTTAAACATGTTACGGGCAGATACTTTAACCATGTTTTTCTCAGTGTTATGTTTGACAATCACACCGACAAAATCATAATTGCGTATATACGAGGAGTCTTCCATGTATTCTTGATCGTTGCCGGTTTCAGGCAGATAAAATCCAGTGCTGTAAGGGCGGTGTGAAACCCTGGAAAGTTCATTCACCCACTCTGGATCATTACGATAATTGCTTCCTTCCAGGCTAAACCTGTCAAGAGCTGCCCGGTAAACCCTGGTAGTTGCAGCAACATAATAAGCTGTTTTCATGCGGCCTTCAATTTTTATACTGTCCACTCCTGCAGCTGCCAGGGCAGGAATATGTTCAATCAGACACAAATCTCTTGAATTTAATATAAAAGTACCTCGCTTATCCTCCCCGATAGTAAGCTCTTCATCCCGACCGACTTCCAGAATAGCATACTCCCAACGGCAGGGTTGAACACACAAACCGCGGTTTGCCGAACGATTATTCAAAAACCTGGACAACAGGCAGCGGCCTGAATAAGCAACACACATGGCTCCATGAACAAATATTTCCAATTCGATTTCGGGAACCTGCTTTTTAATTTCTGCAATCTGATCCAGGCTCAGTTCCCTGGACATTATAATCCTGCTTACTCCCTGTGAGTGCCAGAATTTCACACTTTCACTGTTAGTGGTATTAGCCTGGGTGCTTAAATGTAACTTTACGTCAATTCCCAATTGCTTAATACAATACAACAAGCCGGGATCAGAAATAATAACGGCGTCTATGCCTGTCTCCACTGCCTTTTTTAAATAATTGAGCATCGGCTTAAAGTCCTCATCAAAGGCAAAAATATTCATGGCCAGGTAAACCTTGCAATTATTCTGATGTGCAAAAGCAACTCCTGAAGCAAGGTCATGAAGAGAAAAGGAGGTGTCCGCGGCGCGCAATGAAAAATCACCGCCACCGCAATAAACCGCGTCAGCGCCATAACGGACAGCTGTTTTAAGTTTTTCAATATTACCGGCAGGTGATAATAGCTCCATATTCAGATTATACCTCATTAGCGTGGATAACAAAACGCAGCGTTACAGGTTTTGCTGAGTACATCATTGTATGATAAGAGCAGTTGAACATATGAGCACAGCATTGCCAAGACAGTTGATAACTTAATTCCGGCTTATCAACAATAAGTGTTATAATTATTATCATCGAATTTCAGTAACTGCATACTATAAAAGTTTTACTTATCAATTACCATATAGGGAGACTGATTATGAAAACAGCAATATTAATTTCCTGGTTATGTGCCCTGGCCATGTTAGCAGCTCTGTTTAATGGTTTTATTAATGGCAATTTTGCCTCTGATGGGGCTTCTCTTCTTGCCAATCCCTGGGGAATAGTTTCCATGGTTGATCTGTATACCGGCTTCATTCTTTTTTCATTATGGATATTTTTCCGTGAAGATAAAACTATTACAGCTGTATTATGGACTATGCTGATGATGATACTTGGTTTTCTTGCAGGTAGCATTTACGTTCTGATAGCATTGTACCGCTGCAAAGGCGATTGGAAAATATTTTTTATGGGTGCAAAATATAATTAAAACCAGGCACTCATACTTGTTTAGACATAATGATCATCTTTTTAATTCTTTTGAAACTATTGTTTTTATAGAAGGATTCTGTCATCGGACCCTTTGCTGTCATTAAATATATTGAACTGACTTTCTTTTGGGATAGCTTACTTTCCAGGTTAGAAATAATTTCGCTGCCTATACTCTGCCCCCTTGATTTGTTTTCAACAAACATTTCTCGCAGGTGGTATATAAGTCCGTTGTAAGAGACTTCAATGTTGCCTAAAACAGCTCCCCTAATCAAGTTATTATCCATGGCGACAAGACCATAAAACCCGGGAGAATATATAATGTCTGATAACCTTTTCCGGGACCTGTCTTCATCCCATGAATCATTCCAGGGAGCGGAGCTAAATGTTTCAGCATAAATACGGGCACATTCACCAAGGTACTTTTCATTATATTCTTCGATTGTGACCATTAATACTCGTTCCTTCTCAGGGAATTATAACCAGGTATTCCAATAAAATTCCCGGTTTTATAAAATACAGAATTTTTTTCAAATCAATGATATACTTTGACATGTCAACATTCAAGGTTTGCAAAACGATTGATTGAAATAACCAGCGGAAACAACCTGGGTTTTACATGGGGTAAATACGTCACGATGCATTATAGATAACGAGCGAATGGGGAAGCAGCTAATGGATAAAAATGAAGTATTGGATGAATTAAAATCTGTTCTCAGGGGGAAAACCTTCGATGCCCTGCTCCCCCCTTTAATCTATGCCACAGTAAACAGATTTGCCGACTTGAACACCGCCCTGGCTGTAGCAGTTACCCTGGCAGGTCTGATTGGCGCTTACCGTTTGATTAAGAAGCAGAACTGGTATTATGCCCTGGCAGGGCTCTTGGGAGTAGCACTATCATCGGGGCTGGCTTTTTTTACTCGTAATGCAGCAGGTTATTTTATTCCCGCCATTTTAAGCAGCCTGTTACTCCTATTGCTAGCTTTAATCACCCTGATAATCGGAAAACCTCTTGCAGCCTGGGCAAGTCACCTTACCCGCGGGTGGCCTCTTGCCTGGTTTTGGCGTGCAGATGTAATACCTGCTTACCGGGAAGTAACCTGGGGCTGGTTTGTTTTCATTGCCCTGCGGCTGCTTGCACAAACGTTACTTTTTCAAGCGGGTGATGTATACACCCTGGCCTGGATAAACATATTGCTCGGCTGGCCGATGATCATTGCAGTTTTAATTATTACCTATATCTACGGCATAAAACGGTTGCACCAGCTGGGTGGCCCGGGCGTGGAAGAATTTAAAAATAATGCCAGACCTCCCTGGAAAGGACAGACTCGCGGGTTTTAGTTGCTGGTTATTCCCGCTCCTCTCTGTTATGACGGTTGAGTACACTATATAGCTCTTGCGCTTTTTCCTGTAAATCAGCAGCAGCCGCTGACATGGTACTCATGGTTGCGGTTTGTTCTTCCACAACTGAAGATAAATCATTGCTGCCTGAACCTATTTCCGGGGAAATACCGGCCACTTCTTCAATCTGTTTTACAATATCAACAAATTTGTCCATGATTTTTTGCAATATATCATTTGCTCCGACTATTGCTTCCGAGCTGCTGTTCACTTCGTTAACACCTTTTTCCATATCGAGAACGGCTTTACCGCTATGCTCCTGGGTCGCTTCCACCAGGGCAGTAATTTCTTCTGCTGACTTTTCCTATTGCTCGGCCAGCTTGCGAACCTCTTCCGCAACCACGGCAAATCCCTTGCCCTGTTCACCGGCCCGGGCTGACTCTATCGCCGCATTCAAGGCAAGCAGATTGGTCTGATTGGCAATTTCTTTGATAGCATCAACTATTCTGCCAATCTCCCGGGCCCGGTTATCGAGCGAAACAATTACTTCCTTGAATCCATAAACCAGGCTGGATATGGATCGAATCTGCTCCACCGCCTCTGAGAGAGAACGGGAACCATCATCAACACTCCTGGAAATTTATTCTCCCGCCTGCCCCATCACCTGTGCTTTATCGCTTAAATTGCGGGCGTTATCTGCAAACTGTCCGGTAGTTGCCGCCACCTCTTCAAGGGAGGCGGTCATCTGCTCTGATGAAGCTGCCAGCGATTCACCGGACGAAGTTACCTGATCACCGGTTGCCTTGGCAGTTACCAATATTTCTTCAAGATCTGCTGCCTGATCCGCGACATCTTTCTCCAGATCCAATGCCATTCCAAGCAAGCGCCCCCCCCAAAAGGTAATAAATATATTGGTAATTACTAATATAGCTACAATCATGGTTGAAGCAATCAGGAAATTAGTGCTGGCCAAATCTTCATATTGAGACAACACAACCATATTCCTGGCCAACATAAAATTGATAAACGGAATCACTACACCAACGGCTATGGTAAGCTTAACATTATAATAAATTGAGCTGAGCAGAAGCGGAATGATCAGGATAATAGGAACGTAGGCGGCATTGCCAATCACATATATAAATACTGTTAATCCAAGCAGCGAACCAAAGGTAATAATAAATTTTACAAATGACTTCTCGGCGAAGATTCTACCCAAGGCAGTGCATGTAATAAAAACCAGTCCAAGGATGCCCTGCATTACAGCAATACTTGTCCAGGTTAAGTGAGTAGCCTGAGTCATTCTTAAAACAACCAGGGTAACTAAACCCAGCATAAATATTACCCAGAGTATTTTTATGATAAAGGCATTGGCCGCTTTTTCATTGTAACTAAACAGATTATTACCGGTATTATTCACAACTCTATTCCTCCTTACATAATATGAATGCCGTAAGCAAGCACATGTTAATTATGATTATCGGCTTCAATTAATTATAACAAAGGGGATATGGAATATTATTAGTAGCATAAATTAAAGAAGTATTTATTTGAAGGGTGGAAATTTAAAGGGTTACTATTTAAGCTAACTTGTTTATTCCAAGGACATGGCGCATAATCAGCGAAACATCCTTGATATCAACTAAACCGTCATCATTAACATCGGCTGCTGTTAACTGTTCCGGCTCGAGTTCCCTTACATTTAAAATATACTGCATCACAAAGGTAACATCCCTCACATCTATCCGGCCATTGCCGATTACATCACCAGGAAATACCTGGGGTTCCGATTCTGTTACCGGCTCCTGATCCTCTTCCTGCACTGTATCCTGATCAAGGGGAGGGTTGGTTACCGGTTCCTCTTCCCGGGTTGAACCAGGGTCGAATGAACCAGCAGTTTCAAGATAGGTTTCAGCAACCCAACCCTTAATAAGTTCTTCACCGGTATCATATTCAGCATACCACCAGTAATGGTAAGAAGTTATACTGCCGGGCTGGGAAGAAAATAAACCATTGCTTGAGTGTTCTTTAATCTTAATAACTGTATTTTTAGCCAGAAGAATAGGGGTTTGATTAACACCTTCAACCCTGAAGTTGAGATTATCGGCTTTTACCCTGACATACTCACCGGGAGTGAACTTTACAGATTTATCCTGGCCGGCTGGGACAACAATGAATGCCGTTGGCCAGATAGCATCACCCGGAGATATTAAACGCGTATTATACACACTGGCACTGCTGCTGGATTCCGAGATCAGGATAGAGCCGTTATCCAGCACAGCCTCTACCACTGCTACATGCCCCAGGGCGCTGCCAAAGTAAACACCGCCTTCCCAAAAAGCAATTACTCCTCTTTCAGGCTGGTCAGTTACAACAGCTCCCCTGTCAGCCCTCTCCGCCCAGGTATTGGCATTAAAACGCATACTATCTAAAGCATATTTACAGTATCCAAGCTGTATCATGCGGCCGTGGACATACCAGGTGCAGTTTCTGCCCTTGGAAGGGAAAAAATTAAACACGGTATATTCAGGCCACTGTGGCCAGAGGTTAAATTGATCACGGGTAAGCGGAGCCTCACTGCTATCAGCAAACACAGTGCTACTAATAAAAATAATAGATAGCAGGATCACAAGTAAAATTTTAAAATGTTTAAGCATAGGATGGTTCCTTCCCAGCCTGATTGAGCTGTCCCGGAACATTAGCTATCAACTGGATATTTATATACCATTATACATAATTACTAATATATTGCAACTGTGGTGA
>CAYMIW010000052.1:0-16671 GCA_964390725.1 uncultured Syntrophomonadaceae bacterium
CGTCAATGCAGTGAGCCAGCGCGAAGAAGAACCGTAATCAGCTTCCGGCATAAATTCGATGCCGTTGATAGAAGACAGTGCTTCGTAATAACGGTCATAAACAGCCCTGCGCGCAGCAACCCTGTCATCCAGCACTTTCAGCTGTGCCCTGCCTATACCAGCCAGCACATTACTCATGCGGTAATTGTAACCGGCCTCGGTATGCTCGTAATGCCTGGCCGGCTGCCTGGCCTGGGTGGCCAAATAACGGGCCTTTTCCAGGGCCTCTAAATCATTTGACACCAGGGCCCCGCCACCGGAGGTGGTAATAATCTTATTACCGTTAAATGATAATATGCCAAAACGACCAAAGCTACCACTTTTTTTACCCTTATAGGTTGCCCCCAGCGATTCGGCCGCATCTTCAATTAAAGCAACTTCAAATCGTTCACAGAGCCTTGTAATCGGCTCCAGATCAGCGCTCTGCCCATAAAGGTTAACAACAATAACTGCTTTGGGCAAAGCCCCTGCCTGTTTAGCATCAGAAAAAGCCCTTTCCAGGGCAGCTGTGCTCATATTCCAGCTTTGAGGTTCGGAATCTATAAATACAGGTTCAGCATTCATGTATAGAATGGGGTTGCATGATGCAGCAAAAGTCAGTGATGAGCAAAAAACCCGGTCATGTTCTTTAACTCCCACCAACTGCAGGGCCAGGTGCATCGCTGCCGTGCCCGAGCTTAGTGCAGCTGCACCATTTACATTCAGGTAAGCGGCAAGTTCTTTCTCAAAGCAATCAACGTGTGGGCCGAGTGGCGCGATCCAGTTTTCAGCAAAAGCCTGTTCGATATATTTTTGCTCCAGCCCACTCATGTGGGGGGCAGAAAGGTAGATGCGTTGTTTATTTCCGGTCACTGGATCACCTCAATTTCACTATGCAAACTTTTTCTATTATACCGCTTAACTCCCCGTTTGTTCCACTATTTGAGCCGGAACACCAATCGCCGTGCAACTGTCAGGCAGATCTTTCGTTACCACAGCCCCGGCTCCGACAGTAACACCCCGACCAATCTTTAACCCCTGTAAAACAGTTGCTCCGCTTCCGATCAGGCAGCCCTCGCCAATTTGAACATTGCCCGATATATTAACCCTCCACATCAGGGTGGTGTAACTGCCGATTATGCTATCGTGCCCGATACCGCAGCCCGGATTAATCGAGACGTGATCACCGATCTCTATGTTGATTGTCAGCAAACAGCCCTTGTTGATCAGCACCCCCTTACCCAGGGAAACATCACCTGCCAAGGTTACTGAAGGGTGAACC
This sequence comes from uncultured Syntrophomonadaceae bacterium, assembly GCA_964390725.1. Lineage (GTDB taxonomy): Bacteria > Bacillota > Dethiobacteria > DTU022 > DTU022 > JAABTH01. Next base: position 1,301 of record CAYMIW010000052.1, read on the forward strand.
AGGTTAAGGTAAGATACATTAAGCTTCGCAGCTTTTCCTACCAGAGTCCGCTTGGCCTGAGGATCACCGATTACACATATTACCCGGTAGTCATTCTTCAATGAAAGTAGAGCATCCCAACTGCCCAGCACCGGGTAGCCGCGCAAATTTCGTCCGGAAATAGCACTCTCTTCATCAATAAAACCGGCCAGCTTTATCTGCTCGGCAGGCCGATGTTCATTAATTTCTTCAACCAGCAAACTTGCCTCCCGGCCAAAACCACCTGCTCCGATAATTACCAGGTTATTCATCTTCATCCCTCCCGGTACCCATGAATTCAGGCATCGTTGCCGAACCTTTTCCGCTAATTCCTTCTGCTTTTAGTACCTTGGTAAAAGTCATTAATAATATCTTGATATCAAGCAATAAACTCTGGTTGTCAACATACCAGACATCCAGCTTAAACTTTTCCTCCCAGCTGATCGCGTTGCGACCGTTTACCTGGGCCCAGCCGGTAATACCCGGTTTAACCTCGTGTCGCCTGGCCTGTTCGTGTGTATAACGTTCCAGGTATTGCATTAACAAGGGCCGTGGCCCTACGAAGCTCAGTTCACCCCTGATTACATTATATAACTGGGGAATTTCGTCAAGGCTGAAGCGGCGCAGAAACTTGCCCAATCCGGTCAGGCGTTCTTCATCTTTTAACTGCTTACCCTCCTGATCACAGATATTCTGCATGGTCCGAAACTTGTAAAGGTAAAAAGGCCTACCTTGCAAACCAGGCCTTTTCTGTTTAAAAACAACAGGGGATCCCATTTTGCAGCAGATCAGCACTGCCAGAATAATCATCAGCGGTGCAAATAATATAAGCAGCAGAATACTTAAAGTTAAATCAAACAGTCTCTTTATAAACATTTTCCATCAACTTTTCCGGTTTTTATTTAATTCAACCCCATTGCCCTGTTGATAACTTCGTTCACCTTATATACATCATATTTCTCTTCGGCAATACGCCTGCTTTCCCTGCCCATCTGTTCAATCAGAGCCGGCTTATTGATAAAACTTTCCATCGCTTCAGATAGGGCCTTGCTGTCTTTTGCCGGTACTAAAAAACCGTTTAGCCCTTCTTCCACTGTATCCCGGCAGCCAGGGGTATCGGCAGTAATAATTGGCCGCCCTATTGCCATTGCTTCAAGCACTGAACGTGGGGTGCCTTCACGATATGAGGGCAGTACATATACTGAACATGCCTTTAGGAACGGGCGCACATCATCGGTATGCGGAGAATACTCAATCAAACCATCTTTTTGCCAATCCTGTAAATCTGCCTGTTTGATACTGTCAGGGGAAGGATCTGTCTCCCCCAGAAGTTTAAAAGATACTAGGGGATGCCTTTCCTTAATTATTTTTGCAGCTTCCACGTACTCTCGCAATCCTTTACTGAATAATAAACGGCCAATTAGTAAAAAACTTAAAGACTGGTCAGATTGAACCGGATTGTAATTAAAATGTAGTGTGTTAACCCCCGAGCCATTGGTAATTACAGTTAACTTTTCTTCCGGGATAATATTTAACTTTTTAAATAATTTAAGATCGTCCTTATTCTGGAATAATACTACTTTACAGCGTTTCAGAGCCAAACGGTATAACATGATTGATATTTTATTCAGAAATTTACGCTTTATACCTTCGCCGGTAAATGTATAACCCAGGCCAGTAATCATGGCATAACAATCAGCTGAAATTCCGTTCAATATCAGGCTAATTGCGCTGTAAATAATCGGTTTGATCGTATACGAAAACACTTTGTCTGGTTTTTCTTCGCGCATAATTTTGATAATTGAAGAAAGAGCCTTCAGATCACTAAATGGGTTAAGGCTGGCTCTGCGGATTGGGATCGGTTTGAAACAGGCACCAGTTTCGTGGATCGCTTCAACAAGCTGTATAGAAGCAGGGGCAGATACGGCAACCACCTTATACCCTTTTTGGCACCACTGCCTAATTAATTCACCCCTGAAATTCAACAGAGATTCAGGAATACCCCCTATAATCATGATTGTTGACAAATAGAGCCCCTCCGCTTAAAGTCTGAAATAATTATTCGATGCTTCGCTAATTCAAATAGTGGTTTTCTCTTTTTTAAACAGCCGATTTAAAATACTTTCCATTTTTTTAATTACATTTTTTGCTAATACACCGACATCAATCAGCCCGCTTCTCGGCTCACCATATTCATCCTCCTGCATCAAGAGGGCACTGCCGTATACCAGGGCCAAACCAACCCAAAAGTACCAGTTCCGAACATTATAATTGGTGAAACCAAAAAAGAAAGGGGCTAATAGAATTAGCTTAAACCAGATCAACTTAATCTTTTTTAATATGGAAATAATGAAACCAGAGAACAGGGCGAAACCCACTAAACCGTAATTAAAAAGCAGCCCGGCCCAGGTGGAGTGAACTTCATGTTTTACAAATGCTGTTTTTTCAGCAAAACGCCCTCGAGCACCCTCACCGGCGCCAAAAAATAAATACTCTGGATACTTCCAGAGACGATCATAACCTCTCAAGTTAATTTGACGATTAAAGTCAGTGTTAACTACTCGGTTAACAATTTTATCCAAATCTGCTATACCAGTAGAAGCGTTATCCAGATAATTAAGCATCATAACAACCATCACAAGCACTATTAAACTTAAAACTATAATCGTAATAATCAGGAGAAATCTTTTCATGCTGCGATTCTGATAATTGATATACCAGGATCTCAAATTCTTTAACCCAAGGGCAGCATAAAAAGCTACCAGTACAGCAATACCGACAAAACCGGACCGGGATAGGGAATAAAAAATTAAAACTGATGCAACTACAAGTGACAAGAGACCTGGCAACCAGGTGCGATAAACCGCTCTGCCTGTACATGATATAATAACCACGAACCAGATTGCCCAGTTTGCTAACTGGTTTGGGTTATTAAAAGCCAACATCATTCTTACTCCATCACTGGCACTGATGATACTGCGTCCAATACCTGAAAGGCTACAAGCTGTAACAACAAACAGAACGATTATATGCAATAGAAGTACATATGTAAGAAACTTCTTCCCGCGCTCAGCATATATGGTTAATATCTCCACATAAATAATAAAACCGAAAAGATAATAAAGGGGCGCTAACAAAGTGTTTATATCTGAATGAGCGATATAAACAATCACTGCAACTAGAAATGAATAAGCTAAAAAAAACACCTGCAACAGCCAGGCTTTTTCAAAATAAAATTGTTTGGGTTTTGTAATTGTATACCTGTAACCTACGGCAACAGCAGCCAAGATATGGCTGGCTTGAGGCAAACCGCTTTTCCACAGGTAAAGAGGACTCAGCATAAGGGCGATTAGAATTAAATACAATTGCGATCCTCCTCCAGAAATACCTTAACCATCTTTTGCAAGCAATCTGCGCAAAGAGCTGACAACAACCCGGCGTGTATATTTTAGCAATGAAAAGCATTTATAAAAAAATGATTCACAGGTTTTTAGCAAACCCATGCCATGCAGCCGATCATATGTATTCAGGTTGCCCCGTTGCATCGCAACCAAGTTTTTACTTAGTCCACCTTCACCAAATGGTTCTTTAAAGCTAAAAGTCAACGGTATCTTCAAATAAAAAATACTTAAGCCGCTAAGCAAACTAGTCAACCATAATAAGTAATCTTCAGAATGATATTTTTCATCCTGAAATCTATATTTAATATTTCTTTTCAGCATTACGGTACTGCAGGCAAAAGGATTTCTTAATAGAGCATTCCTCTTATGAACTGCAATAATATTAGTTGGCTGTAATTCAATTATTATAGAATCAGCGTCATTTTCGCTTAATAAACCTTTTTTAATTATTGAACGGTCATGCCCGCAAATGTCAATTGTTAAATCTGAGGTCATAAACTTATACTGTATTTCTAGCTTAAGACGATGCCAGGCATCATCAGCATCAAGAAAAGCAATATATGGATTAACAGCCAACTCCCAGCCATAATTTCTGGCAGCGCCTGGTCCACTGTTTTTTTCCAAGCCGATAACCTTTATGTTTAAGCTATTATATCTATACTTTATTTCCTGAAGCACTTCAAGTGTTCCATCACTACTGCAATCATCGACCAAAATCACTTCATTTGGCAGCCTGGTTTGATCAGCAACAGATTTGACTGCTCTTTCAATTGTAACTTTGCATCGATAGCAGGGAATAATTACAGAAACAGGTAATGACTCATTCATTGAGATTATCCTTTGCAGTTGAATCTTAAGCTTTAATAATTTTATCGTTATCGATTCCTGTTAAAACATTTCTAGTGTCGACAACCAGCTTGCTATGCTTTAAAACCCAGTGATAATCAATATCACTATGAGCAGTTAGGATCAAAACACAATCGCAATTTTCAAGCATATCAATATTTAAATCTACCGAAGACATTTTAAGGTCAGGGAATTTTCTGTTATCGGCGATCTGGTGAATAAAAGGATCGTGATAATTAACTTCAGCTTTTTTCTCCTGTAACAGTGAGATTATTTTTAGAGCCGGAGATTCACGTACATCATCAATATCTTTCTTGTACGCTGCGCCCAGGATCAGTATTTTTGCCCCTTTAACTGATTTGTTATTATCATTTAAAGCTTCAATTGTTTTATTAACAACATAATAAGGCATCTGTGTATTAATTTCTCCAGCTAGTTCAATAAACCGGGTGGAAAAATCAAATTCCCTGGCTTTCCAGGTTAAATAAAAGGGGTCAATTGGGATGCAGTGTCCCCCCAACCCTGGCCCGGGATAAAACGGCATAAACCCGAAAGGTTTAGTTGATGATGCCTTAATTACTTCCCAGACATCTATATCCATCCGGTCAAAGAGCATTTTCATTTCGTTAACCAGGGCAATATTTACACTGCGAAATATGTTCTCAAGCAGTTTACTGGCTTCAGCCGCTTCAACTGATGAAACCGGAACAACCTGCTTAAAAACTCTTTCATACAATGTTCTGGCTCTATTCAGGCAATTATCGGTTAACCCCCCAATTACTTTTGGAATCTCTCTGGCACTGTATTCACTATTGTTAGGGTCAACCCGTTCCGGAGAATAAGCAAGGAAATAATCTTTCCCGGCGACGAATCCATTTGCACTCAAAATAGGTTCGAGTACTTCCCTTGTAGTACCTGGATATGTAGTACTTTCCAATACGATCAGCTGCCCTTTTGTTAAATGCTTTGCTATCATCCTGGCAGTGCTTTCGACGAACTGTAAATCCGGTTCCCGGTGATCGTTTAGAGGGGTTGGAACTGCAATTATAATATTAACTACTTCTTTCAGTTTCGAAAAATCATCAGTTGCTGTTAATAAATTGCCATTCACATAGTTGCTGATCCTCTGTTTTGAAATATAACTGATATAACTCTTACCTTTCCTTAATATATCAATTTTCTCTTTATCAATGTCAAAACCAATCACTGATAAGCCCGAGTCACAAAAATCAAGGAGCAGAGGTAAGCCTACATATCCAAGGCCAATTACAGCTGTAGTTTCATGTTTATCAGGCATATTATAACCCCATTCATTAGTATTATTTAATCTTTTTTATACGATAACCCATTACGCGAGCTAATTATCAGCAGCCTTCTAAATAATAAAATCACACCGGCAAAAGTTAATACTCCCGTTACAAATAATGTTCTGGTTGAAATATCAAGACTTAGCAGTATAACCGCAATCGAAGCAAACACTATATTCACTAAATATATAATAATTACTGTTTTACGTACAGAAAACCCCAAACTCAATAATACATGATGTATATGACCCTTGTCAGCCTTAAAAATTGACCTTTTATTACAAATGCGCCTGTAGATAGCATAGGTGACGTCTAATGCAGGATAAGCAAAAATGAACATACTGCCCAGCACCAACTGGGCAGAAAAAGGATACTTAATTGCAAAAAGATGCGAACTGGCTAAAATAAAACCTAGCAGCATGCTGCCTGTATCACCCATAAATATTTTTGCCGGGTGAAAGTTAAAGAAAAGAAAACCTAAACAAGCTCCTGCCCCAATCAACTGCACTCCAAGTACGTTTGGCCTACCACCTTCTATGTATGATAAGGCAGCCATGGCCAGGAATATAATTGCCGCTGTTCCCGCTGCCAAACCATCGATTCCATCAATCAAGTTAAAGGCATTAACCATTAAAACAACCCAGCCGATAATTAAAAGAATAACTAAAGTTTCTGGCAAATAAAATCGGGTAAAGTAAACTACCATAAATTTAAACAAATGAACATTCCATATTACCACTATAGATGCAGCGATAATTTGCCCAATTAGCTTAAACATCGGTTTAAGATTTATCAGATCATCGATTAAACCGGTAGCTACCAGTACAATAGTAGCTGTTATTAAAGACAGTAGTTTATTATCTAAAGGCAAAAAAATGAATAGTATTACAGCAAAACATAAAAATATTGATACCCCTCCCAAAAGAGGTGTTGATATTTTATGTGTTTTATGCAACCCGGGTTGATCAACTATATTTTTTTGATATGCAAATTTTGAAATTATTGGAGTTGTCAGTAAAGCTCCAACAAAGGGCAAAAAAAATAATAGAAAAAAGTAAAAACCAGACCTTTCCAAAACAAATCCCCCTTATGCTATCCTTTCCCCATATATTTCTTTTCACTATTATAACGCTTTATATAACTAAATAGTTTTTCCCCAAAAAATACTGGGTTGAGAAAACGAATATCCAGCAGTCTAATGCGGTTCCGTTTTAATTTACAAATAACACTTAATATCTTTTTTAAGCCCAGTCGATATTTGAACACATCGACAACCTTGCCCCAGCCAGACAAGCTTAACACTTTAAACTGTTCTTTCGGTAATATATCATGCAGATAATTATAGTAATTGATAAATACATTCAACCTGGTATCATAAATATGTTCATCAATGTTCATTGTAAGTGAACCCCTGCCCCTGGTGGCGCAGTAAATCACATTCTTATCAGCTGTAAATCGTTTCATATGGTAACCCAATCTGGCAGAGAACATTACATCGTTTGAAGCAATTACTTCATCAAATTGCAAGTTGTTTTTTAGTATAATTTCTCTGTTTATCAATTTACCAACAGGTGGGTTGTGAAAATATCTTAAAGCCATTTCCTGCTTCATATTTTTTATCGCAAGAAACTCATCAATCAGTTTATTGTAGAAAAAATGCCGTTCTGCTGTTTGTCCTGAATCAAGAAAAACACTTGCCAGTTTGAAAAACACAACATCATAATTTGTTTCAAAATATTTCTCTACTATCGAATAAAACCCTGGGACAAAGTAATCATCAGCATCGGCAAATAAAACCCATTTACCTGTAGCTTTATCCAAGCCAATATTTCTTGCAACACCGGCCCCTTTTTTTTCTGTATAATTATCAACAAATATTATTGAACTATTCTTTTCTGCTAAAGTAAGCTCTTTATATTTTTCACATTTATTATCACTTTGATCATCAACAACTATAACCTCTACTTCTTCCATTATTGGAATAGACTGAAGCAACTTATCCAATAAAACAGGATTGTTATAATGTGGAATAATTATACTTAATAATTTCATCTAGTTATATTATGATCAAATAATATTATTTAACCAAACCTCCAATTGTTAATTACAGATTATAACACCAGGTCTCCTAAGTTCTTGAGATTTCTTCCTTAAGCACCTTTATTACTTTGAAAATGTTGATATCACTAAACTTAAATACTTTAACCTTATTTTTCCTGAATAACAGATAAATTTGCATTAATTTCGCAAATGAATACCTGTTCCTTATTGCCCGTATTATATAATCCCTTCCACTAACGTTAACAAGGTTAAATTGATTCTTATCAAGCTTTTCTTTAAGATATTTATAATAGTCTATATATACAGATACTCTTATATCAAAATATTTTTCATCGTTTTTCTGAGTTAAAGATTCTGCACTACTTGTGACGCAATATATTGCTTCCTGTGATACATGGAATTTTTCCATGTGGTATCCTAATTTTGCTGAAAACATCATATCGTTAGCTACAATAATTTCATCAAACAGGATCTTGTTTTTAAACAGGATATCTCTCCTGATCATTTTTGACCAGGGTGAAAATAATTTATATCTCAATTCTAATTCATCTTTTTGACCACCATTATTTAAATAATTCAGCAATCGTTCTTCATAAGGTTTATATCTATCAGAAATTATCCCACTTCTCAAATCAATGCTTGTCGGTCTGAAGAAAATAACCTCATAATCAGATTGAAAAAATGGTTTAATGGTTTCATAATAACCACTGATATAATAATCATCAGCATCGGCAAATAAAACCCATTTACCTGTTGCTTTATCCATACCAATATTTCGACAGGCACCGGCTCCCTTATTGGAACTGTTGTTTGATAAAAACCTTACTAACCCAAATTCTTTTTGCAATGAATCATACTCAATTAAACCTTCATTGCTGTTGTCATCGATTACCAGAACTTCTATATCATTCATTACAGGTATCGATTTTAACAGTTTTTGTAATAAATAAGGTGAATTGTAATGAGGTATGATTATGGATATATTTAACAAGTTGTAACTCCTCAATTAAACAACGAGTTTTTTATTTTAACAAGATATCTTTTTAACTCTTTTTTGTTAACTTTATTTCTTACTTTTTTAGAAAACGAGTTATTCACCTTTGAAAAATCATATGCTATCATCCATTTAACCGAATCTGTAAAACTATTTTTAACTGTATTGTGCATCATATTGTTTTTAATATCGTTCCATAGTGTTATCTCTATTTCAGAAAAGTACCATTCTTTTTTTATTTTATCTCTAATCCTATATAAGTCTGTTTCGGTTACTTTAAAGCCATAACGGTTGGGATCAGCACCTTCTGAGATTAAGCCCATTATCGTTCTCGCACATTTTTCACAATTACAACAGTTATCACCTTTTTTTGAGGACCAACAAACTCTTAATTCAATTATATCTTGTTGTTGTGTTTTATAACTAATTATTTGATTTATCTTATCTTGCCTGGAATAATCATAACCTTCATGCTCTACAATAGTCTCACCAAATCGTACCATGTTATCGATATCTGGATCAGAGGCACAAGGTAATTTTTTGTTATCTTTTTTGCTTCTCGTTGACGGCATGTAAATTTTCCCATAACCATTTCGAATCGAAAGTGGCGCAGCGTGGCCAATAATCCCTATGCCATGTTGTACTCCATGCCACCAATTGTCATTTAATTTCTCTTTAAAATCACCGTTTAATGTTTGGTAATTTAAGAAAGATCTAAAATTTGATTTTATGAAAACGTGGTTTAAACCATATTTAGCAGCTGTGTTTTCTACTAATTTCTTAATTTTTTGCCAACCTGCAACATGCTCATGCGATATATCAGAACCCCAAATAGTTAATAAATCGGGGTTTTCTTTCAATGTTCTTATAAGCGTTGAAGTAGAATCAACACCTCCACTGAAGAAGGTTGCTATTTTTGCTTTGCTTTCATATTTATAATCAACAACTTTTCCAGCAACAATAGTTCCTCTAAAAACAATTCCAGGATACATATCCTCGTAGCCTTTTTTTATATATTCGATACAGTTGAAAAAGTTTTTATCAATTTCATCAATGTATATTTCGGAATTGCTAATCCATGCGATAGGCAGTATGTTTGTTAATAACGGTATTACTGCAATCCCTGCCGGAGCGCTTATTATTTGCTGTTCATACTCGATAAATAGAGGTTGATCCAGGTTAAAATACTTAATAATATCGCCTGTTACTTCATAAGAATAATCTATGCGGTTGTTTGATATTTTGATTTGATTAATTTTTACCTGATTGGTTATGGTTGCCCGCCTCCTCAAAAATATGAAGAATTACAACTACTTTAGGCTAGTTGTTTTTAAAGCATCATACTTTCTTTTTATCAAATCAGAATTACTAAATACCAGCTCTATTTCAGATTCCACTTTATCAAATAATATAGCCTTATTTATATTAATATCACCTATGAAGCTATCTACAGCATCAATAAGCTCAGTACCGCTTAGCTCTTCTATGTCGTAAGTATATTTTTCCTGCCCCAACCTGACAAACAACTCTTTTGTTTTAAATTCATATGCTATCGGTAAAACCGGTACACCTACATTCAATGATAATATAGACATATGAAGCCTTGTAGATATCACAAAATCATGTTTTATAATTTCATTCATTAACTGCTTCGGTGAATGATAGGAGTGATCAATTTTTATTGCCGCCCTATATTTTGCTGGAAGCATATTTAATATCTCCAGAGCAATCTTGGAATCATCTGTCCAGTATTCATCTATGCCTTGACATGTCGAGAGGAATGTAACTTTTGCACCATATTTATCAATTATATATATACATGATTCTTTAATTGCCTCTTTATAATTAATCATCCCGCAATCAACGCCAGCCTTTTCAAAATACCTCCAATATCTAACTGATATAGCAACTGATGGCTCAGCTAAATTTATAGTCGTTATTTTTACTTTATTAACAAGGCTTAAATCGGCCAAAGCAAAAGCAGCATCAGCTGTTATATAGATATTATCTTTTTTCACTCCAATGGAGATCAGGTTATTTTTAGACTGAGCATCTCTCAGCAATATTAAGAATGACTTATTGAATATTTTTTTTAAAGATTCTCTATTTCTTTTCACTCTAAAAGGCCCTGCTGATTGAGTAAAAAACATTAAAGGTTTATTTAGTGCAATAGCAATATTTAATTCAAATATCCTTGATCTCAACGAATAATTTTCAACAAGGTAAGTACCACCTGTACTAATAACCAAATCTGCATCATCATATAGTATTAAAGATTCAAACACAGTTCGGGGTAATATTATTTTACATATTAAGTAATATTTATTTTTAAATAACCAGATACCTAGCTGAAACCTTAAATAGTTAAGTATTCTTATTATGTGCCTAATATATCTACTGGCACTGATTGCAAATAAATCATTATATATTAAACTACGAAATTCAAATTCTTTATATAAATGACCGGCAATCTCATGATGAGAATCAAATACAAATAATTCAATGTCCTTACCGAATGTTCTATGAAGTACCTTAATAATTCCCTGAAGAATTGCGGCATCGCCTGTATTCAATGAGACCGTATTGGTAATAACAATTCTCATAAAAACGCCTTCCCAAAATACTTATTGTCATTTAAGGGTTTCAGAAGAACCTGTTAGCTGAATAAAAATATTAATAAGTTTACAGTTTTGTTTTTCGTTGTTGTACTCAATTTCAATCAGCTTCCTTCCCTCAACAGACATTCTCTTATTCAGACCCATGTTGTTCATAAAATCAATAAGGCTTTTACTCAGAGCATCTGAATCCCTCTCAGGCACTAAATAACCTGTTACTTTATCTTTAACTAATTCTGGAATACCACTATGCTTTGTTGCAATAACGGGCAGCCCCATTGCCAAAGCTTCCATAAGCACTACAGGTATGCCCTCCTGGTCTCCATCTTTAGCTGTGATGCTCGGCATTATAAATAAATCTGCATGATGCTTCAGTGTTTTAATCACATCATCCTGGTTTTTCTGACCCTCTAATATTATTTTATTAGACAATCCGCTTTGATTAATTAAATCGCTTATTTGCTCCTTCAAAGGGCCATCGCCAATAATTCGATATTCAATATCTGGATTTATCTCTAAAGCTTTAATTACAGCTATTATTCCATACTCAATACCCTTTTTTTCTACCAATCGTGCGACAGATACTATACGCAGTTTATTTCCTTTAACAAAGGTTGGGGCGGAGAATGAAAACTTTTGAACGTCTACACCCATTCTATGAACAATAATCCTATCTGAAGGACAGCCGAGTTGTATCAATTTATTTGCCCAATTATTACTAATGGGTAAAAACAGATCACCCTTTTTAAATAAGTTATTATAAATATTTTCCCCTCTATTTTTTAAATAACTAGTTATATCATAACCGTGAAATACAGTTATAATTTTACCCTTTAGAACTCCAATATCCCTTAATTTAACCGCTAAGTCTCCGTTCACGCCAAAGTGACATAAAATAATATCATACGTGCAATTCCGCTTTAAAAGTAAGCTGTATACTTTATATAACAAACTTAAGCTTAATGCATCGATTCCATATTTAAACACGTTCAGGCTTTTAATAAGCATTACTCGATTGTTATTACTTATAACTAACAGCTTAACTGCTTCATATAGCCTTTTTAGCTTCTTTGCAGGCTTATGACAAGCCTCTTCGAGATAATAACACCGTTCTGGTAAATTATAAGCATCTATCTCTTTATGTGTTATACCGCTATTTCTACGCTTTGCTATTATTTCCACTTCAATGTTATTATTAATAAGCCCAGTTATCTGCGATAAGATAAATGTCTCAGATAGAGTGGGAAAAGTATTAACCATGAAAGCAACTTTCATTGTTTACAACTCCAAAGTATTTCGTTTCAGTTCAAATTAAATGAGTTTGATAAACATATCAAAACATTATTTACCTCTGGTGATTAGAAAAAATCCATTTCTTAGCAACATCAAAAATCTTCTCAGCTGCTTTACCATCGCCATAAGGATTAACTGCCCTGGCCATTATTTCGTATTCTGTGGTGTTATCCAATAATTCCTGCGTTAGCCTGTAAATGTCATTCTCATCTATTCCAGCTATCTTAACTGTTCCCGCTTCTACCGCTTCGGGTCGTTCAGTTTCCTTTCGCAGCACCAACACAGGTTTCCCCAGTGCAGGTGCTTCCTCCTGTATACCACCTGAATCGGTTAAAACCAGGTATGATCGAGCCATCAGGTTAGCAAAAGGGGCATAATCCAGGGGAGGAATTAAGTGTATTCTATCGACAGCACCCAGAAGTTTGTGAGCATCATCTTTAACCCTGGGGTTTAGGTGTACCGGGTAAATCAGTTCAGTATCCTGATTTTCTTCAATTATTTTCCGTGCTGCCCTAAAAATACCTTGCATGCCTGCACCCCAGTTTTCACGGCGGTGAGCGGTAAGCAATATCACTTTTTTATTCTGATAATCCAGGTTGTTTAAAAGAGGTAGCGGGAAAATATATTCCTCATCTACTACCATGTGCAAAGCATCAATTACCGTGTTACCGGTAACAAATATATCTTCCTTGCTCACCCCTTCGGCAATCAGGTTTTTTTCATTCCCTTTCGTTGGGGCAAAATGAAGCTTCGCCAGATTCCCGGTAATTTTGCGGTTCATTTCTTCGGGATAAGGTGAGTAATCATTACCGCTTCTCAGACCTGCCTCAACATGTCCAACTGGAATTTGCTGATAAAAAGCAGCTAATGCAGTGGCCATAGTTGTTGTTGTATCACCGTGCACTAAAATCAAATCAGGTTTAAGTTTAACAAGTATTTCTTCCATACCTGTCAATACTCTGGTAGTAATATCGGTTATAGTTTGCCTTTTGCTCATCAGGTTCAGGTCAAAATCTGGTTTAATGTTAAAAAGATCTAAAACCATATCTAACATTTCGCGGTGCTGTGCTGTTACGCAAACCCTTGTTTCAAAACCATCTTCTTCTAGCAGTCGTACAATAAGAGGGGCCATTTTAATCGCTTCAGGCCGGGTGCCAAATACGTTTAATATTCTTTTCTTCTTCATCTTTTTTCCCCTGCGCCCAGTAAGTAATAGCGAAAGCCGTTTTCTTCCCAGAGTTTTCGGTTAAGGCAATTGCGTGTATCAAAAATAACCTTGTTGCGCATCAGAGATCCCAGCTCACCAGGTAAAAGATAACGGAATTCTTCGTGGTCAGCCAGTATCACCGCACAGTCTGACCCTGTAAAGGCTTCTTCTAAGCCACTGGTTTCGTAAGGAAAACTTCTCACATGAGGATCGTATATTGCATAATCTATTTCTGCTTCCTCTAACCCTTCAATAACTTTTAAAGCCGGGCTCTCCCTTGTATCATCAATATTGCCCTTGTAAGTTACGCCCAGTATAGTTACCCTTGGCGTTTCCACCCCCTGAAGTATTGCTTTCAGTTTCTCTACCACCCGCCCGGGCTGTCGGTCATTAACTTTACGCGCCAGGGCAATCAGTTTTGTTTCATTTTCGAAAGCGGAAATTATAAACCAGGGGTCGACAGAGATACAGTGACCACCAACACCCGGGCCTGGTTGATGTACCTGAACCCGCGGATGCAGGTTGGCCATTGCAATGGTTTCCCAGGCATCTGTTCCAGCCTTTTCACATATGGCAGCAATTTCATTCGCCAGGGCAATATTTACATCACGGAAGGTATTCTCAATTAGCTTTACCATTTCTGCTGTTGTAGCATCCGTTAAAGAAATCTTTCCTTCAACAAATTTCTTGTATAAATCATATGCTACTTCAGCAGATTTACGATTAACTCCTCCAATCACTCTATTATTTTGAATTAGTTCTTTAAGAGTATTACCCGGCAATACTCGTTCCGGGCAGTGGGCCAGGTAAAAATCGCTACCTGCTTTCAATCCGCTTCGTTTCTCCAACAGCGGCGCTACAACCTCGCAGGTAGTCGTTGGTGGGCTGGTCGACTCGAGAATTACCAGGTTGCCCTGCTGCAGAAATCCTCCAACTTCCTCCGCTGCTGCTTCGACAAAACTTAAATCAACTATTTTCCGCCCAATATCTTCTTTGACCGGTGTTGGTACAGCAATAAAAAAAACATCGGCCTTCTCAGCCTGTTCACTTGCCTTTAACAAACCAGAGTTGACGGCAGCGTTAACCAAAGCCTTCAAGCCGGGCTCTTCAATATGCACCCCACCGCCGTTTATAATTTTTACAAGCTGTGTCTGCTTATCTACCCCTATTACATGAAATCCATTGTTGGCCAGCAAACTGGCTGTCGGCAGACCGATATAACCTAAACCCATCACACAAATCTTCCTATTTTTCATTTTACTCCCCTTAGTTGCCATTGGTCCTAAAACTATAGCATTGTTGTGTTCGGATTTCATTATTAAACAGCGCTCAACTAACTATTTATGGTAAATTGGTTGCTTATTTTCAATGTTTACCCTATTTATAATAATTATCGCTATCCCGAACAGATATTTTTTACGTACCTTTACTCAAGCATAATTATGTCTGTAATTCTAGATAAGAATACAGGTCTATAAAGGTTTGGAAGTTCTATAGTAATGCTAATTATAACATTTATGTTAATATTTTAGTATTAACTTAACATATTCCAATATGCAAGAATGTCTCCTAGCTCACTGAGTCAACACCTAGCGGGTATATTTTTAGTTACCCGTTCCACTTTAGATA
>CAYMIW010000053.1:0-15060 GCA_964390725.1 uncultured Syntrophomonadaceae bacterium
ACGTGCGGTTTCGTCCGCTCAAACTTCTGCTTAGCCAACTAAATGCACCTCCAACAATTAATAAGCACCATTTTGAGTTATTATTTTTTGAGCAATGCTCTGCGGTACCTCTTCATAACGATAAAACTCCATATTGTAAACTCCACGTCCCTGGGTATGTGAACGCAGTTCGGTGGCATAACCAAATATCTCAGAAAGTGGGGCAACTCCCCTTACCACCTGCTGTCCGCTCCTCTGCTCTGTGCCAAGAATACGTCCGCGCCGACCGGTAAAATCACCGATAATATCACCAAGATATTCCTCGGGAGCAGATACTTCAACTTTCATAACCGGCTCCAGGAGCACCGGACTCGCCTTGGAAAGCGCTGTTTTAAGCGCTTTAGAAGCAGCAATACGAAAAGCAAGTTCAGAAGAATCAACCTCGTGAAAGGAACCATCTTTAAGAACTACTTTAATATCCACAACCGGGTAACCGGCCAAAATTCCATTCATAGCAGCTTCTTTAAGGCCGGATTCAACAGAAGGAATAAATTCTTTTGGAATTGATCCACCCACAATCTTGTTTTCAAAAACGAACCCGCCACCGGACTCAAGAGGGGATAGCTCAATTACAACATGGCCATATTGACCGCGGCCTCCCGACTGACGTACAAATTTACCTTCAGCACCAGTCTCACCCTGGACTGTTTCCTTGTATGCCACCTGCGGATTACCTACATTGGCCTGCACTTTAAATTCCCGCAACAGGCGATCAACAATAATCTCCAGGTGCAGTTCACCCATTCCTGAAATAATGGTCTGCCCTGTTTCCTTATCGGTATTGATCTGGAACGTGGGATCTTCTTCAGATAAATGCTGCATTGATACAGCCATTTTATCCTGGTCAGCCTTTGTTTTTGGCTCTATTGCCACATGAATTACCGGTTCCGGGAAAGTTATGTTTTCTAAAATAATATGTTTATCCAGAGCACAGAGTGTGTCCCCGGTGCTAATTTCCTTTGGTCCGATAATAGCAATTATATCCCCGGTGGCAATGCGGTCAATCTCCTCCCGGAAATTGGCGTGCATGCGAATCAGCCGGCCGATTCTCTGCCGCTTCTGCTTGGTTGCATTGTAAACAACTGACCCCTTATCAAGGGTGCCGGAATAAACCCGTGCAAAAGCCAGCTTGCCGACAAACGGATCGACCATAATCTTAAATACAAGCGCAGCAAAGGGAGCATCATTTGAAGGCAAACGAAAATCCTCTTCACCGCTATTCGGGTTAAACCCTTTAACCGCTCCGACATCGACAGGTGACGGCAGCAGGTGAACAACTGCATCAAGCAGGGGCTGCACACCCTTGTTTTTGTATGAAGATCCGCACAGCACAGGGACCAGGTTGTTGTCAATAACTGCTTTGCGCAGCGCTTTGTATATGCTGTCAGTATCAATCGGCTCACCACTGAAGTACTTCTCCATAATTGAATCATCAGCATCGGCAGCCGCTTCAAGCACTTTTTCCCTATATTCAGCAACAAGCTCTTTCATTTCTTCCGGTATTTCAGTTTCACTGCTGCGTGTACCAAGATCATCTTCATAAATAATTGCTTTTTGCGATATCAAGTCTATTACGCCAGAAAACTCGCTTTCAGTTCCAACCGGCAGCTGAATAGGAAGGGCATGAGCATGAAGCCGTTCCTTAAGCTGTTCTAAAACAGTAAAGAAGTCTGCACCAACAGCATCCATTTTATTAATATAAGCCAGACGAGGCACATGATAACGATCAGCCTGTCTCCAGACTGTCTCTGACTGGGGCTCAACACCACCCTTTGCACAAAAAATCGCTACCATTCCATCCAAGACCCGCAGTGAACGCTCTACTTCAACAGTAAAGTCCACGTGCCCGGGCGTGTCTATAATGTTTATCAACGCATCTTGCCAGCGGCAGGATGTAGCTGCAGAGGTTATTGTAATACCACGTTCCTGCTCCTGGGCCATCCAATCCATGGTCGCAGTACCCTCATGAGTTTCGCCAAGCCTATGCAAGCGGCCGGTATAGAAAAGAATTCTTTCTGTGGTAGTTGTTTTACCGGCGTCAATATGGGCGGCAATCCCAATATTCCTAATCTGTTTCAACTGTGCTTCCTTGCTCATTTCATCCCTCCTCTCAAAAAGCGGACGTCAGAAGTTGGAGAACCGGCAGACCGGATAAATCCAAAACATCTGACAAACCACGCTTGATAATTAACCCACCTGATAGTAATTCCTTTACCAGCGATAATGGGCAAAAGCCTTGTTGGCTTCAGCCATCTTATGGGTATCTTCTTTTTTCTTGATTGAGCCGCCAGTATTATTGGCAGCATCCATCAATTCACCAGCCAGGCGCTGGGCCATAGTTTTTTCGCCTCGAGAACGCGCAAAGCCGATTATCCAGCGTATAGCAAGGATATTCTTTCTGTGAGTGCTGACTTCAATCGGAACCTGGTAGGTTGCGCCCCCGACCCTTCTCGGTTTAACTTCCAGCACGGGTGATACATTGCGCATCGCCGTTTCAAAAACCTCATGCGGCTCTTTACCGGTTTTTTCCCGCATTATCTCAAAGGCATCATAAATAATTTCCTGGGCTGAACCCCTCTGGCCGTCGTACATCAGCTTATTAATAAACCTGGTAACCAACTTGCTATTGTACTTTGGATCAGCCAGTATTTCACGCTTTGATACAGGACCTTTACGTGGCATCTTGTAACATCCACTCCTTACTTATTTACTACGCTTTCGGCCTCTTAGTGCCGTATTTTGAGCGTCCCTGAGCCCTGTTATCCACACCGGCTGCATCGAGAGCTCCCCTTACCAGGTGATAGCGCACACCGGGTAAATCCTTCACTCTTCCTCCCCTGACCAGAACCACCGAGTGTTCCTGCAGGTTATGCCCAATCCCTGGAATGTATGCTGTTACTTCGACCCCATTGGTCAGGCGGACTCTGGCAATTTTACGTAAGGCCGAGTTTGGCTTTTTCGGTGTTGTTGTCGAAACACGGGTACAGACTCCCCTTTTCTGCGGGGACTGTTCCAGTGCCGGAGCAGATGACTTTTTGGTCATTTGCTTGCGGCCTTTACGTACTAGTTGATTGATTGTCGGCATCAGCCCACCTCCTTTTTTAGTCGATTATTGCGGCTACAGCCGCTTTAACTTTAATCCCGCACATCTTGCCCAGTTGAACCATTGTATCAACATAGTGCGGTTCAATATTGTTTGCTACACACAGGGAAAGCACGGGTTGAATTACCTTTTCTTCCGCATCCCTGGCAATAAAAACCTGGTTAACCTCACCTTTTTCAAGGGCTTTCAGGGTTTGTTTGGTACCTACTACCCTGTGATCAGTATTATTAATCAGCTCATCCACCGGAACAAAACCCTCTCTTTAAACACACAATAACTCACTTACGCCTTTAAGCGCACCTTAAGATTTTATCACCGCTGCAAAAGCTTGTCAATGAAAATTTCTTTAATCCTCAAACACTTCCGGATCTTCCTCAATATGCTCTGGTCGGTTATCGGGTGAAGCGGCAATTGCAGTTTCATCGGTATCAAGACCCAGGTCCGCTTCTAAAACAGCTTTCTCCTCCGGTTCCGGCTCCACACCAACCGGGGTTACTTTAATATCACGGTAACGGACCATTCCTGTCCCAGCCGGGATCAACTTACCGATAATCACATTTTCTTTCAGGCCAAGCAGCTGATCCTGCCTGCCTTTTATTGATGCCTCGGTCAAGACCCTGGTTGTTTCCTGGAACGATGCCGCCGAAAGGAATGATTCTGTCGCAAGGGAGGTCTTGGTAATACCAAGCAGCAGCGGACGGGCCAGGGCCGGCTGGCCTCCTTCTTCAACCACAGCAGCATTAATCTCTTCAAAAACATAACTGTCGAGCATCCCGCCCGGAAGAAGATCGGTGTCACCGGGATCTTCAACTTTAACCTTCTTGAGCATCTGGCGGACAATGATTTCTATATGCTTATCGTTAATATCAACGCCCTGCATTTTATAAACCCATTGTACTTCTTTAAGCAGGTAGAGCTGGACACCACGAACTCCTTTTACTTTTAACAGTTCGTGCGGGTTGATTGACCCTTCAGTAAGTTCATCACCTGCATTTACTTCTTGTTCGTTTTCCACCTTGATCCTGGCTCCGTACGGTATCTGGTAAACCCGGCTATCACCATGTTCGGCTGTAATCCTGATTTCCCTCTTGTAGCGAGTTTCCATCAGTTCAACCTCTCCGGCGATTTCTGCAATGAGTGACTGTCCTTTTGGTTTACGGGCCTCAAAAAGCTCTTCTACCCTGGGTAAACCCTGGGTAATATCGTCTCCGGCGACTCCCCCGGTGTGGAAAGTCCGCATGGTCAGCTGCGTGCCCGGCTCACCGATCGACTGGGCAGCTATAATACCTACCGCTTCACCCACATTAACAATCTTACCGCTGGCCAGATCGCGGCCATAGCATTTTACACAAACTCCATGACGGGTTTTACAGGTAAGAACTGAACGGAAACGCACTTCAGTAATTTTCAGCTCAGAAACCATTTGAGCCATATCTTCTGTAATTAGTGTATCTGCATCAATGACAACTTCGCCAGTCTCCGGATGATATACCGGCTCCATGGTATAGCGCCCGATCAAACGGTTAACCGCTTCTTCGAGTGGTTCGTCATTCTCAAGGAACTCACTGAGACCGATCGACTGACCAGTTCCGCAATCATCTTCACGAACAATAACATCCTGCACAACATCTACCAGGCGGCGGGTCAGGTAACCTGAGTCAGCAGTTTTAAGGGCTGTGTCTGCCAAACCTTTACGGGCACCATGCGTAGAGATGAAATATTCAAGCACGGTAAGCCCTTCACGGAAGTTTGCCTTAATTGGCACATCGATAATCCTTCCAGTCGGGTCTGCCATCAAACCACGCATTCCGGCAAGCTGGGTTATCTGCGATTCATTACCACGTGCTCCGGAATGAGCCATCATGTAGATGGGATTGAGTTCATCAAGACTGTTCATCAGGGCCGATGTAACCTGGTCTTTTGCTTTGCCCCAGACTTCGATTACCCGGTCATAACGCTCATTTTCAGTTATCAGACCATGGGCAAACTGAACTTCTGTTGCTTCTACTTTTTCTTCAGCATCTTTAAGGATCTGTTGTTTTTCTCCAGGAACTACGATGTCGCTGACAGCAACAGTTACACCGGCACGTGTGGCATAGTGGAAACCAAGTTTTTTGATCTGGTCAAGGATTTCTGCCGTACGGGTATTGCCGTACATCCTGTAACAACGGGCAATCAACTCAGATAGAAAATCTTTTTTAATTGCCTTATTGCGAGGCAGCTTCTTCAACACCTTTTGCGGCTCCAGGTTTCGGACAGGCACAAAGGTGTGATCCGGTAAAGAGTTGTTAAAATCAGCATTGTTCATAAAAGGAAAATCTTTCGGGAATACATCATTAAAGATAATTTTACCAACCGTGGTAAAAACGTACTTCTTACGCCTGGCGAATTCCCTGCCTTTAAAACCGGCAGCGCGAACAAAAATGCGGGCATGCAGATCAAGGTAACCAAGTTCATACGCCATGACCGCTTCATCCGTGTCAGGGAAAACCTTGCCCTCACCATTGGCTCCTTCTGTTTCCAGGGTCAGGTAATAACAGCCCAGAACCATATCCTGTGATGGCGTTGTTACCGGACGACCTTCTTTAGGGTTAAGAATATTGTGAGCTGAAAGCATCAACAGCCTGGCTTCAGCCTGTGCTTCGGCAGAAAGGGGCACATGAACGGCCATCTGGTCCCCGTCAAAATCGGCATTGTAAGCAGCGCATACCAGTGGATGAATCTGAATAGCCCGACCTTCAACCAGGACCGGTTCAAAAGCCTGGATCCCAAGACGGTGCAAGGTTGGAGCACGGTTCAGGAGCACGGGGTGATCCCTGATAACTTCTTCCAGAACATCCCAAACCTCGGGGCGCACTTTCTCGACCATTCGCTTTGCACTTTTTATGTTGTGAGCCAGCCCGTCGCTGACCAGTCTTTTCATGACAAAGGGTTTAAATAGTTCAAGAGCCATTTCTTTCGGCAACCCGCACTGGTATAGTTTTAGTTCGGGCCCGACCACAATAACCGAACGACCCGAGTAGTCAACCCTTTTACCGAGCAGGTTTTGACGAAAACGTCCCTGCTTACCCTTGAGCATATCGCTGAGCGATTTAAGGGGACGGTTACCCGGACCGGTTACGGGACGTCCGCGTCTGCCATTATCAATCAGAGCATCGACCGCTTCCTGCAGCATTCTCTTCTCGTTACGGACAATGATATCGGGAGCACCGAGATCAAGCAGCCTCTTTAAGCGATTATTCCGGTTTATGACCCTACGGTAAAGATCATTGAGGTCAGAAGTGGCAAACCGCCCACCGTCAAGTTGGACCATCGGTCTCAGATCGGGAGGGATCACCGGAATCGCATCAAGAACCATCCATGACGGATCGTTACCGGATTGTCTGAACGCTTCTACAACCTCAAGACGGCGAATAGCCCGCACTTTTTTCTGCCCGCTCGATGTGGCCAACTCCTCGCGAAGCTCCAGGGCAATTTCTTCCAAATCGAGATCGGATAATAATTTTTTTACTGCTTCAGCACCCATTTCAGCTTTAAACCCTTTATTGCTTTTAAACAGAGCCTGATACTTTTCATAGTATTCACGATATTCAATTTCAGTCAGTAACTGTTTTTTGCTCAGGTAGGTTTCACCAGGATCGATAACCACATATGCGGCAAAATAAAGCACTTTTTCCAGGGCCCGGGGAGACATGTCCAGTAAAAGGCCCATTCGGCTCGGGATACCCTTGAAATACCAGATATGCGAAACAGGAGCAGCAAGTTCTATATGCCCCATTCGTTCACGGCGAACCTTAGCCCTGGTTACCTCCACACCGCAGCGATCACAAACAATGCCGCGGTAACGCACCCTTTTATATTTACCGCAGTGGCATTCCCAGTCTTTCTGGGGCCCGAAAATCTTTTCACAGAAAAGCCCTTCGCGCTCGGGTTTAAGAGTACGGTAGTTAATCGTTTCCGGTTTTTTAACTTCACCTCTCGACCATGCCCTGATCTTTTCAGATGAAGCCAAGCCGATTTTTAAAGCATCAAAATTATTAACATCCAACAAAAAGATCTCTCCTTTCGCCAGGATCAACCTGAGCGGCTAGTAGATGTCTTCTTCCTCATCATCAATATCGTTCATTTCCTCTTCACGTTCTTTTTCCAATCTCTTTTTTTTCGATGAACGTTTAGGCTTTAAATCATCATCAATGCCATTATCTTCTTCATCTTCCTCTTCTTCTTCAAGTTGATCGAGAGAAACTTCCTCAACTTCTTCCGCCTTTAGTTCCGCAGAGACTATTATATCGTCGTCTTCATCATCAGTAGGATCGATCTTTTTATCTTCCTCGCTGCTTTCAGCATTTTGCTTAACTTCAGGCTTCTCAGCAGCAACTTTATCTTCTTTCTGTTCCTTGCGGTAGACAAAACGATCAAGATCATCTTCATCAGATTCCATACCTTCTATATTCACATCAAGACGGCGGTAATCTGCATCGTCATCGCCTTCCCTTATCTCAACCTCTCCCGATTCTTCGCTGAGCACACGAACATCCAGGCTGAGGCTCTGCAGTTCCTTAACCAGCACCTTGAACGATTCAGGTACTCCTGGCTCAGGAATATTTTCACCCTTGACGATTGCTTCGTAAGTTTTTACCCTTCCGACAACATCGTCTGATTTTACAGTGAGGATTTCCTGCAAGGTATATGCTGCTCCATATGCTTCCAGAGCCCAAACTTCCATTTCACCAAAACGCTGGCCTCCGAACTGGGCTTTTCCGCCAAGCGGCTGCTGTGTTACCAGTGAATAAGGCCCGGTAGAACGAGCATGTATTTTGTCGTCAACCAAGTGGGCCAGCTTCAGCATGTAAACATAACCTACGGTAATCTTTTCATCAAAGGGTTTCCCGGTGCGCCCGTCATAAAGCATGGTCTTACCGTTTTCCGG
The DNA here is from genome assembly GCA_964390725.1 of uncultured Syntrophomonadaceae bacterium. Taxonomy (GTDB): domain Bacteria; phylum Bacillota; class Dethiobacteria; order DTU022; family DTU022; genus JAABTH01. The sequence continues at coordinate 8,073 of CAYMIW010000053.1, forward strand.
CAGCTCTGACTCTTTAAAAGCAGCGAAAACATCCTCTTCTGAAGCACCGTCAAAAACCGGGGAGGCAATCTCGATTCCAAGAGCCCTGGCAGACCAACCCAGGTGAGCTTCCAAAACCTGCCCAATGTTCATCCTCGAAGGAACTCCCAATGGGTTCAATACAATGTCAAGCGGCGTTCCATCAGGTAAAAATGGCATATCTTCTTCGGGCATAATCCGGGCAATAACTCCCTTGTTCCCGTGCCTTCCGGCCATTTTGTCTCCCTCGGAGATTTTTCGCTTCTGAGCTACATAAACACGCACCAACTGATTAACTCCCGGCGAAAGTTCATCGCCTTCTTCACGGTTAAACACTTTAACGTCAACAACAATACCCGATTCTCCGTGAGGAATACGGAGGGATGTATCGCGGACTTCACGGGCTTTCTCACCGAAGATTGCCCTCAGCAACCTTTCCTCAGCGGTTAGCTCCGTTTCCCCCTTGGGGGTAACTTTTCCGACCAGGATGTCCCCGGCCCGCACTTCTGCCCCGACCCGTATAATGCCCCGGCCGTCTAGATCCTTAAGTGCTTCTTCACCTACATTGGGAATATCGCGGGTTATCTCTTCCGGACCAAGTTTTGTATCGCGGGCTTCTGATTCGTATTCTTCTATATGAATAGATGTGAAAACATCCTGTTTAACCAATTTCTCACTGATCAGGATTGCATCTTCATAGTTATATCCTTCCCAGGGCATGAAGGCAACCAGCACATTGCGCCCCAGGGCAAGCTCACCATAGCTGGTACACGAACCGTCGGCAATAACTTCGCCGCTTTTTACTTCCTGGCCGCGCCTGACAATTGGATGCTGGTTAACACAGGTTCCCTGGTTTGAACGTTTAAACTTCTGCAGGGTATAAATATCAAGGCCTCCATCGAGACCAACCTGGCGGTCAGTTTCAAACCTTTCCCTGGTGCGCCCGTTAATCAGATAATTTTGGTCATGGCTGTCATCGTTGCGGCGGATAACAATTTCATCGCTGGTTACCCGAACCACCACCCCGTCATTTTGACAGATTGCAACAGCCCCGGAATCTATCGCCGCTTTATACTCAAGACCGGTTCCGACAAGAGGGGCTTCCGTCTTCAGGAGAGGAACAGCCTGGCGTTGCATGTTGGCTCCCATCAGGGCACGGTTGGCATCGTCATTTTCAAGGAATGGAATCAGGGCCGTAGCCACACTGACCAGCTGCTTTGGTGAAACGTCCATAAAGTCAACTTCATTTGGGCTACGCATAACCGTATCATAATAATAACGACAGGCTACCCTGTTTGAGGCGAAACGTTTATCTTCGTCAAGCAGGGCGTTCGCCTGGGCAATAACAAAACGGTCTTCATCATCAGCCGTAAGGTAGACTATCTCGGAGGTAACCCTTCCTTCCTTTTTGTCAACACGGCGATAAGGAGTTTCAATAAAACCGTACTCATTAATACGGGCATAGGTGCCCAAAGAACCGATCAAACCAATGTTAGGACCTTCAGGAGTTTCGATAGGGCAGACCCGGCCATAGTGAGAGTGATGCACGTCACGCACTTCAAAACCGGCTCTTTCTCTGCTTAATCCACCTGGTCCAAGGGCACTGAGACGACGCTTGTGAGTCAGTTCAGCAAGCGGGTTGGTTTGATCCATAAACTGTGACAGCTGGCTGCTTCCAAAGAATTCTTTAATCGATGCTATTACAGGACGGATGTTAATCAGGGCTTGTGGTGTAATAGCCTCAACATCCTGAATGGTCATCCTCTCCCGGACTACCCTCTCCATCCTGGACAGGCCAATCCTGAACTGATTCTGCAATAGCTCTCCCACACTGCGTAAACGACGGTTTCCAAGATGATCAATGTCGTCTACAAAACCAATACCTTCAAAAAGATTTAGAATATAATTTACAGTAGCAACAATATCTTCATTGACAAGGTGACGTACGGTAAGATCCACACCGCCGTTTCCGATAATCAGGTAATCCTTATCATGGTACCTGATTTTAGCACGGGTCACCCCGTGCTCATCAATTACTTTTGCCGCTTCTTCATCAACAACAGTCCCGGCCGGATAAATGACTTCTCCACTGACAGGATCCTGCACATCCTCAGCAAGTTCCTGGTTAAAAAGACGGTTCGACATCGATAACTTTTTATTGGCCTTAAAACGCCCGACATGGGCGAAATCATAACGTTTGCCGTCGAAAAACAGCGATTCAAAGAGTGACCTGGCATTATCAACGTTCAAAGGTTCGCCAGGACGCAAACGCTTATAAATTTCCAGCAGGGCTGACTCTTCTGAATCGGTATGATCTTTATCAACTATCTCAAGCAAACGTGAATCCCGACCAAAGGTTTCAATTATTTGCTCGTCGGTGCCATACCCGATGGCTCGTAAAAGCACAGTAACAGGGATTTTCCTGGTCCGATCAACACGTACAAAAATACCGTCTGAAACATCGGTTTCAAATTCAAGCCATGTTCCACGGTTTGGTATAATCGTCGCGCTGAACAATTCTTTCCCTGTGCTGCCGGTAGGATCAGGTTGTTTTTTAAAATAAACGCCGGGTGATCTAACCAGCTGACTGACAATAACCCTTTCGGCACCGTTAATAATAAAAGTACCGTTTTCAGTCATCATCGGGAAATCACCCATGAAAACTTCCTGTTCCTTTACTTCGCCGGTTTCCTGGTTGATCAGGCGCACCCTTACCTTCAGTGGCACAGCGTAATTGGCGTCACGTTCTTTGCAATCATCCACTGAATACTTAGGTTCCCCAAGAGTATAGTCAAAAAACTCCAGAACCAAGTTACCGGTAAAATCCTGGATCGGTGAAAAATCTTCAAATATTTCTTTTAAACCTTTGTTTAAAAACCACTCAAATGAACTGCTCTGAACCTCAATCAGATTCGGTAAATCTAAAACTTCTGTGATGCGGGCATAGGAACGACGACTGTTTCTTCCTGCTGCAACGCTGGTGGACATTAAAAAAAATCACTCCCCTGATACCTGGTTTATGATTTAAAAACCGAGAAAAAGCGGGCTGAAATCATTGGCCAGCCCTTACACTTCTGTTGCTCCTAAGGGTATGTAATTACTCGAGAAGACTAATCGAATCACATCTAAAAAAATACATAGTGGTAGTACTAGACATCTTAAGATATTACCACAAGATTAAAAAGGTGTCAACACATTTTCAGGATATTTTCAAGAAAATAACCGGGCAGTATAATCATTCATACTACCCGGTTCTATCTGCCCGTTATTGCTACCGTGCACTATTACTTCAGTTCTACAGTTCCGCCTGCTTCTTCAATTTTTGCCTTTGTAGCTTCGGCAGTTTCCTTGTTCACTTTCTCCTGGACATTACCCGGTGCCTCATCAACAAGCGCCTTTGCTTCTTTAAGGCCCAGACCGGTGATCTCACGGACTACTTTAATAACCTGGATTTTCTTCTCGCCTGCTGCGGTAAGAACAACATCAAACTCATCTTTCTCTTCTTCTTCAGCAGCTGCTGCGGCTCCTGCCGGTGCTGCAGCCATTGCCATGGGAGCAGCGGCAGTAACACCGAACTCTTCTTCGAGAGCTTTAACCAGTTCGGAAAGTTCCAGAACGGTCATTTCTTTAATCTTATCCATAATTTCATTAACATTTGACATTACATTTGAACTCCTTTATAAGTAATTTTTTAGTTTAAGCGCTTTCTTTTTGTTGCCGCACTGCATCAACGGCATAAACAAGCTTGCTCAAAGTGCCGTGCAAAACACCGACAAGACCGGATATTGGCGCCTGGAAACCGCCGACAACCTGAGCCAGCAGTACTTCACGAGGCGGTATATCTCCAAGAGCCCTGATAGCTGCCGAGTCGAGGACCTGGCCTGAAAGCAGGCCGCCCTTAACCACCAACGCTTCGTTTTCCTTTGCAAACTCGTTAAAAACTTTAGCGGCAGCTACAGGATCGGCGTTTGAATAAGCTATGGCAGTTGGGCCTTCAAAAAAAGTTTCCAGTTCTTCCATTCCGGCCTGACGGCAAGCCAGGCGATTCATGGTATTTTTTGTAACCCGGTAAATACACTCCTGCTCGCGGAGCTTGCCGCGCAGCGCATTTATTGCCTTTACATTAAGGCCGCGGTAATCGGTTACAATAACCAGTTCTGATTTTTTAAGTTCCTCTGTCACTTCCTCAAGCATTTTCTCTTTCGCTTTTTTGGTGAGCAAATAGTTCACCTCCTTGTTCGGATAGATGGAATTCTTAAAAATGAAAACCGGGGGTTCCGCAGACGGAACCCCCGGTACAGACCATATTTAACAATGGCAGGGACAGTATTCCTGGACAGGCGGCTTTTCAGCCATTAAACCAGTAGTGCCTGGCGTCTACGGAAATCATATATATTTTTGATACAGTTACATCTTCACTTCCGGGCCGGCAGTACTCTTTATTCCGGGACCCATGGTTGAGCTTACGGTAACCGATTTCACATATTGCCCTTTAGCTGCTGCAGGACGGGCCTTGACAATGGCATCCATGATCGTATTAAAGTTTTCAACCAGCTTATCGAGATCAAATGAAACCTTGCCCAGGGGAACATGAACATTACCGGCTTTGTCAGTTCTGTATTCAACTTTACCGGCCTTGATATCGTTGATAGCTTTTTCAAGCTCAAAAGTTACAGTTCCGCTCTTCGGGTTTGGCATTAAACCGCGCGGCCCTAGCATTTTCCCAAGTTTTCCTACTGAACCCATCATGTCGGGGGTTGCTACGGCAACATCAAAATCGAGCCAGCCTTCCTGAACCTTGGCTACAAGTTCATCTGCGCCGAAAAAATCGGCCCCTGCTTCTTCTGCTTCTTTAATTTTTTCACCCTTGGCAAAAACAGCAACCCTTACAGTTTTCCCAGTGCCGTGAGGCAAAACAACCGATCCGCGCACCTGCTGGTCGGCATGCTTGGGGTTAACACCAAGACGCACAGCGAGTTCGACCGTTTCGTCAAAACTACGCTTGCTCAGCTCTTTAACCATACGAAGGGCCTCATCCGGTTCATACTTTTTTTCGCGATCAATCTGCTTGCGGGCTTCTACGTATTGCTTACCTTTTTTAGCCATTTAATTACCTCCCGTGGTCTGCGAGCCCCATGGCTCTCCCACTAATTAGATTATTTATTTTTCAACAACGATACCCATACTGCGGGCAGTACCTTCAATAATCTTCGCCGCGGCATCGACATCGTAAGCATTTAAGTCTTCCATTTTTTGTTGGGCTATTTCCTTCACCTTATCACGCGAAATAGTGGCCACTTTTACCCGGTTAGGCTCACCGGAGGCTTTCTCCAGGCCTACCGCTTTCTTAAGGAGTACTGCAGCCGGAGGAGTTTTGGTTATAAAGCTGAATGAACGATCTTCATATACAGTTAGTTCGACCGGTATAATCAGTCCGGAATCATTTGCCGTCCGTTCATTAAACTCCTTGCAAAACTGCATGATATTAACCCCGTGCGGCCCCAGGGCGGTACCAACCGGAGGAGCTGGTGTTGCCTTTCCGGCAGGTATCTGAAGTTTGGTCATACCAATTATCTTTTTTTTCTTAGCCATTACATAAACCTCCCGGCCGTGTCTTTCCCCACAATGGGAGCACAGCTCTGATTAAAATTTTATCACCTGGTGAAATTCTAATTCCACCGGGGTTTCACGTCCAAACATTGAAACAGATACCTTAACAGTACCTTTTTCCCTGTTAATTTCTTCAACCTTGCCTTCAAAATTTTTAAATGGACCGTTAACGACCCTGACCACCTGGTTAACATCAAAATCTATACGCGGTTTTCCTTCAACAACGCCTACCTGGCGTAGTATGTGAGTAATCTCTTTCTCACTCAGGGGAACCGGTTTCGATCCGGGCCCGACAAACCCTGTTACCCCTGGTGTATTGCGAACCACATACCAGGAATCATCATCCATAAACATTTCCACCAAAACATAACCGGGAAATACTTTTTTTTCGATGGTTCTTTTCTGTCCGCTGCGGCTGGTTATTTCTTTCTCAGTAGGCACCATGATCCGAAAGATTTTATCTTTCATATCCATCGAATCAACTCGCCTCTCCAGGTTGGTTTTAACCCTTTTTTCATAACCGGCGTATGTATGTATGACGAACCAGTCTTTTTTTACCGGGTTTTCTTCAGTTTCAGCAGATTGATTGTCTACATTCTGCTCAACATTATCATTCGCACCGGTTTCAGTTTCAGTGTTCATAGTAAGGGGAATATTAAAATATTCCCGGTCACACTCCTTATTTAAGACCTGAAATCATTAGCTTTCTAGAGTATTACAAGCTGTAAAAGCGCCAGAAAAATAGTATCCAGAACCCAGAAAAATGCGCCAATTACAAACACTGTCGACAGCACTATCCCTGTAAACACACTAATTTCACGTTTATTGGGCCAGTTTACCTTTTTCAACTCAACTTTTACTTCATGCAAAAATTTACCTACCCGTTTAAAAAAACGCATTTACTCAATACCTCTCTCCGTTATCATTCTGAGATTGGCCTTCTGCTGTTTCGGCCCTGTTGGATAAAGTAATTACTTGGTTTCTTTATGCAGAGTTTGAGACTTACAACGGCTGCAATATTTTTTCATTTCCATCCGGTCAGGATTATTCTTTTTATTTTTGCGGGTTGTATAATTCCGCTCTTTGCACTCCGAACAGGCCATATGTACTGTCACACGCATTTTATTTTTCCACCTGCCTCTTGAACTCGTAAATATCAATTTATCATAAGATCTTGAATAATGTCAATATTACCGAAGAAACTACCTCAGCAGCTGCCTCCTGAAAACCAATAACAGGAGGCGGGATAATTTAACCCGCCCCCTAACCGGCAATAAATCATCCAGAGTTAATACCCGATTCCTGATTTACTCGCTTACAGCGGTAACCACGCCGGCGCCGACAGTGCGGCCGCCTTCAC
>CAYMIW010000054.1:0-14585 GCA_964390725.1 uncultured Syntrophomonadaceae bacterium
CCTTGCTGAGTGGCTGAACGACATTAAAGTGAGCTGCCTGTATTGCCGCTGAAGCAAAGGCCGGAGCGGGACTTCAGACATGGAGGTCTGAAGCCGAGCAAGAGCTTAGGAGGAGCTCATTGCGAGGTTGCCCTGGCGCAGGCCTGCAGGTGAAGCGCCGCAATCAGGCGCGCAACGATCATGAGTGAAGCACTCAGCAAGCAGGTTCCAAACGAAGAACCACACTTCCTATCGTAAGGGGAGCCTGAGCGGAGACCCGAAGTTGAAGCGCCACCCTTTTGCACGCAGCGATCGTGAGCAAAGGCGGCAGTAATTAATTTAATAACAGGAAGCTCACTCCCATCCATTGCGAGGCTGCCCTGGCGCAGGCCTGCAGGTGAAGCGCTGCAATCAGGTGCGTAACGATCATGAGTGAAGCACTCAGCATGTGGGTTTTTTAACAAAGGTGGCAGAAATCGATATACGCCCATAAAAAGTAAAAATATGTAAATACAAAGAGGAATTGTACGATAAATTTCCTCTATTTTTTAATTTTCTTTAAAAAATAGGCAGGAAAATATAAAAAGGGGTTGAAATATAGAGGAAAGTGGTGTAAAGTGGTGAAAAGTGGTTGTAATTGCCCCACATGGAGGCGAACATATGTTCACAGGCGAATTTCAGCATAGTTTGGATGCAAAGGGAAGAGTGATTATGCCATCGCGTTTACGTGATGGTCTTGGTGAAAGGTTTGTTATCACCAGGGGACTTGATCACTGTCTTTTTGTATACCCTGCTGCTGAATGGGAACGCCTGGAGAAAAAACTGAGCCAGCAACCTTTTACCAAGAGTGATGCCCGTGCTTTTAACCGGTTCTTCTTTTCAGGTGCGATGGAGGTAGAAGCAGATAAGCAGGGAAGAATTCTTGTTCCGCAGTACCTGAGGGAATATGCCAACATTGAAAAAGAGGTAATGATTATCGGTGTGGCTGACCGGGTTGAAATATGGAATGAAACTTCATGGAGAGAATATTTTGGTAAAGCTGATGACAGTTATGAAGAGTTGGCAGAAAAACTGGTTGATTTTGACCTGTAAAGCGGTGGTTTACAATGGTTGAGCTGCACCTGCCGGTAATGGTAGAAGAGGTACTAAAATATTTGATCTGGGATGAAGAAGGAACTTATATAGATTGCACACTGGGAGATGGCGGTCATGCCGAAGCAATTTGCCGTCGCCTAAAAGGTAAGGGAAGACTATTTGGCTTGGATTGGGATCGCCAGGCTCTGGAAAGGGCCTCAAAAAGATTAAAGCTCTTTGAAAATAAAGTTACCTTAATTCAAAATAGTTATACCGGTATTGAAGATGTACTTACAGAAATAGGAATAGATAAGGTAGAAGGTTTGCTTATTGATCTGGGTGCTTCAACATTGCAGTTAATGGATCCGGACAGGGGATTTTCGATGCACGGGAGTGGAGCACTGGATATGCGCATGGATCGTAACAGTTCTTTGACAGCAAGGGAAATTGTTAATGATTACAGTGCTGAAGAGCTGACAGACATCTTTTTCCGTTACGGGGAAGAACGATGGTCCAGAAGAATTGCCGGTCGGATAGTCAGTTATCGTGAACAGCAGGGGCCGATAAAAGAAAGTGATCAACTGGCGGATATAGTGAAGGAGGCCATACCTGCTCGTTTTCGAAGGCACGGTGGACATCCCGCACGAAAAGTTTTTCAAGCCCTGAGGCTTGCCGTAAATGGAGAACTGGAAAATATAGAAGGGGTTCTGCCTATTGCTGTCAACGCTTTAAAGCCAGGAGGCAGGTTATGTGTAATCTCTTATCATTCTCTGGAAGATCGGTTGATAAAAAGATTTTATCGTGAACAGGCCAGAGGTTGCATCTGTCCACCGGACAGACCATGTGTTTGCGATATTGAAGCAAAACTGAAAGTGATAACAGGAAAAGCTGTTATGCCCTCTGAGGAAGAAGTACAGTCGAACTCGCGGGCCCGCAGTGCCCGGCTCAGGGTGGCCGAACGAAAAGAAACAGTATAAAGAAAGCAGGTGTTTCGTATGCAGCAGGCAAGACAATTGTCGTTGTCCGGCAGGGTGATATCGCCACCATCGCACTTATCAAAAGGGGTAGCTGTTAGACCTGAGCCGGGACGCAGGGCAAAAAAAGTCAAGCTCTTGTTTGTTATAGCTTTATGTTTTTTACTCAGCCTGGTAGTGGTGGCCCAGTATTCTTCACTGGTAATCGCAAACTACCGCTTAAGCTCGGTCAGGTCTGAATTAGCAGCCATACAGGATACATCGAGGCAGCTTGAGCTTGAAGTCGCCCGCTTGAGCTCCGTTGGCCGCATCGATCAGATCGCCAGAGACGAACTGGGAATGATAGACCCGGAGCTTGAGCAGTTGAGGATTATCACTGCAGGCAGGGATTTGGATAACCGTCTGGGAGAGTGAATTATATGTCTGAATTCGCGGTAAGCCGCAAAACGGTCAGGTTAAGATTAATTGCTGGATTTATAATTACTATTATTTTGACCTTTTCCTTGATCGGAAGGCTGGCCTGGATTCAGATTGCCAGGGCTGATGAGCTGTATGAACAGGCCTGGGAGCAATGGAATCATGTTGCCCCGGTTAGCACCGGAAGAGGATCAATTTACGATCATCAGGGCAGATTATTGGCCGGGAATAAGCTGGTGCATACGGTAGCTGCAATCCCGCCGCAAATAGAAGACCCACAAATGGTAGCAGAGGCGCTGGCTCCGGTACTGGATATGGATAAACAAAGTATTCTTGAGATAATTACACTGGAACGCAGTGCAGTATATATAAAAAGAAAGGTTGAGCCTGAAATTTCTGAGGCGATTCGTGAGATGAACATTCCGGGGATTATATTCTTTAACGAAGAAAAAAGAGATTATCCAGGTGGGGACCTGGCTTCTCAATTGCTTGGTTTTGTCGGTATGGATCAGGGCTGGTCCGGTATAGAAGTATACTACGATGATTACCTGGGCGGTAGCGAAAGTAATTTGTATTTTCCCGCTGATGCCTGGGGACGTCAGGTTCCCCATGATTTTAACCGGACTGTTCTCCCTGAACAGAGTCGTGATCTTTACCTTACTATTGATGAAACAATCCAACACATTGTTGAAAAGGAACTCGATCAAATTATGGAGGAGGCGGCGCCAAAGCAAGCCCTTGCTGTAGCGGTTGATCCGAAAACGGGGGCTCTTTTAGCGGCGGCTGGCAGGCCATCTTATGAATTGTTAAATTACGAAGATTATGATTCTAACCTGTGGGATCTTTCCCCGGTTACATCTTCATTTGAACCCGGTTCCACTTTTAAAATTATTACCCTGGCGGCTGTGATAGAAGAAGGGCTTTTTAACCCTGAGGAACACTATTATTGTCCCGGGTATGTCACAGTAAACGGCCACAGGATTAACTGCTGGACTGTTGACCGGGGTGGACATGGAGATATTACTTTTCATGACTCCGTGGGGGCTTCCTGTAACCCGGCCTTTATTGAACTGGGCAATCGCATTGGAGCGGAAAAGTTATTTGAATATATTCATGCTTTCGGTTTCGGTTCTGTAACCAGCATCGATTATCCCGGAGAAAGTTCCGGGATGGTATTTTCTACGGATGATGTAGGGCCGCTGGAACTCGCCACCACTGCTTTTGGCCAGGGGATTTCGGTAACCCCTCTTCAGCAAGCGATGGCAATTACTGCGATAGCAAACGGAGGATATCTATACAGACCTTACCTTGTCGATCATATACAAGATTCAGATGGAGAGATTGTCTTTGAGCAGGAACCTCAGATGGTCAGGCAGGTTATTTCGGCTGATACAGCTGAACAAGTTATAGACCTGATGGAAAGTGTAATCTTGGAAGGAACCGGCTCAACAGCTCAGCTTGAGGGTTACAGGGCTGCAGGAAAAACCGGAACAGCTGAAAAGCTGGATGATAGTGGAGCATACAGCAGTTCCGACTTCATTTACTCTTTTGTAGGCTTTGCGCCAATTGAGGATCCGCGTATTGTGCTTTATGTAGCAGTAGACAGTGTCAGCAGGGGCCCGCGTTTCGGTTCATACACCAGTGCCCCGCTGTTTAAAACAATAATGGAAGAATCACTGAACTATCTATTGGTTGCACCTTCAGAACTATCTGAAGAGGATGAAGAACAGCAAGGAGAACCTGATGAAATTAACGGGTAGGGAGATAATCAGGTTTAGCAACGGAAGGTTGCTGCAGGGCAATCCTGAACAGGAGATTACCGGCATCGCAATCGATTCGCGCCGGGTTGAAGCAGGAGACCTGTTTATTCCTTTCAGGGGAGAAAAAACTGACGGCCACCTCTATGTTGCAATGGCTGCCCAGGCAGGTTCTGCTGCTGCATTTTATGAAATGGATGCGGTCAGGGATGAATCTATCCCTGCTGATTTTCTGTTAATCGGGGTTACTGATTCACTTATTGCTCTGCAGAAATTAGCTTCCACTTATCGCGATGAGTTTAATTTGCCCGTTATCGGTATTACCGGAAGCAGTGGTAAAACAACAACCAAAGACTTTACAGCCGGAATACTGTCGGCCAAATACAAGACTTTGAAGACAAAGGGTAATCTGAATAATGAAATCGGGTTGCCGTTAACCATAATGGAACTTGAGAGTGACCACCGGGCCCTTGTCCTGGAAATGGGCATGAGCGCACCGGGAGAAATAACTACTTTGTGTGAAATTGCCAGGCCGACAATTGGGGTAATAACCAATATCGGTGAGGCACACATAGAACTGCTTGGCTCAATTGATGCAATTGCAAAAGCGAAAGGAGAATTACTTGATAACCTCGGCTCAGGCGGGGTAGCTGTTTTAAACGGCGATGATCCCCGCCTCCTAAAAATTGGGAGACGCTTCCCGGGAAAAGTATTATACTACGGCTTCAACCAGGGCGATATAAAAGGCTTCAGCTTGTCTCAACGGGGAGAAAACTGCTTTTTCCGGGTGCGTTTTCCAGATAATAGAGAGGGGTTGTTTGAAACACCCCTCCCTGGACGGGAGTCGGCCAGCAATGCCCTGGCGGCTCTTACCGTCGGTTATATCCTGGGGCTTGACTTAAACCAGATGCAGGAAGGTCTTAAGAAAAGCGAAACTTCTGAAGGAAGGCTCCAGGTTTTCTATAACAGTAAGGGTATAGGTATTATTGACGATACCTACAATGCCAATCCGGATTCGGTAAGGGCAGCCTTTAAAGTCCTTACCGGGTTGGGCGGTGATAAAACAGTCGCTGTGCTCGGTGACATGCTCGAGCTCGGATTCGCCGCTCGCGAAGCACACACATCAATCGGCCGCTTCGCGGCCGATTGCTCTATTAAACACCTGGTCAGTGTGGGGCAGCTGGCAGCGCTGGCCGCAGATGAAGCAGCAAGGCGTGGTGTGAGTGTTAGTAAATGCAGCGATCACAAGGAAGCTTTAACCGCAATAGCGTCCCTGTCGCTGCAAAAAGGCTATTTTGTTCTGGTTAAAGGATCACGCGGTATGAAAATGGAGAATATTGTTCAGGAGCTTGTAAAAATATAGTAAGGGGGCTTATCCGGGATGCTGAAAATAGCATTGTCTTTAGTCATAGCACTTCTTTTGACTATCCTTGCCTATCCTGCCTATATAAATAGGATGAACAAGCTTCAATATGGCCAGCAAATACGTGAAGACGGACCGAAAGCCCATTCCGGAAAAGCCGGGACCCCTACTATGGGCGGTGTAATATTTCTACTGGCGGCTGCGGTTTCCCTTATAATTTTTACAGGTTTATCACCCGTTGCCTGGTTAGTCCTTCTGGTAATGCTGGGCTGCGGATTAATCGGCTTCATTGATGACTACCGAAAAATAGTCGGCAAACAGTCGCTTGGCCTTCGGGCCCGATCAAAACTGGCTGGACAGCTGCTGATTGCCGCTGTTTTTGCTCTTTTGCTTCACCTGCTTGGGTTCTATGACCCGTTGGTTGTTCTACCATTTCTGGATATAACAATAAACCTGGGTTTCTTCTACCCTGTTTTTCTATTCCTGGTGGTCATTGCCGCTACTAATGCTGTAAACCTGACAGATGGTGTAGATGGGCTTGCAGCAGGAATTACAATAGTTGTGCTAATTGCATTTTTCTACATTGGTTTTATTAATGAACAAACAGCGGTGATGATTATATGTACCGCCCTGGTTGGGGCAACACTGGGTTTCCTTGTTTTCAATCGTCACCCGGCCCGGCTGTTTATGGGTGACGTTGGATCTATCGGGTTAGGTGGAGCCCTGGCTGCCCTGGCGGTTTTAACCAAAAGTGAGCTCTTTCTGATCATAATAGGGGGAATTTATGTAGTTGAGACCCTCTCAGTAATTGCCCAGGTTGCCAGCTTTCAACTAACCGGGAAAAGAGTGCTCCTGATGGCTCCGCTGCATCATCATTTTGAGTTGAAAGGCTGGACAGAATGGAAAGTTGTCCTGGCATTCTGGGGGGCTGCAGCAGTATTTGCTTTCCTTGGAGTACTGGCTTATCGCTAGGTTTAGCTGAAAAATTATTTAGTTGCAGGAAGCTGTTTATTATAACCGGAGGTTCGCGATGATTGATTTAATCAAGGGTAAAAAAGTGATGGTAATCGGTATGGCCCGCAGTGGAGTGGCCGCAGCTGAGCTGTTGTCATCTTGCGGTGCTGCCGAGATAACCGTGACCGATAAAAAGCAATCATCCGAACTGGAAGCGGAGCTTTCTAAACTTGAGAGTTTAACCAATGTAAAAGCAATAGCCGGTAACAACTCTCCCGATCTGGTAACTCCGGAACTCTCACTAATTGTTAAAAGTCCGGGAGTCCCTCCCGGAATTACTATGTTGGAAAAAGCTGAACTTTTGGGTATACCGGTAATATCTGAGGTTGAACTCGCTTACAATTTTATCAAAGCGCCTATTATCGGGGTTACAGGAACAAATGGTAAAACTACTACAACTGCTCTAATAGCGGCCATGTTAAGTGAAGCCGGTTTTGCGCCGGTTGTCTCGGCGGGCAATATCGGAAATCCTCTTTGTGAACTGGCCGGAAAGTTCAGTGCACAGGGTTTTATCGTGGCCGAGTTGAGCAGCTTTCAGCTAGATAACATAAAACATTTCAGACCATTTGTTGCTCTGTTTCTCAATTTTGCCGAGGACCATCTTGATTATCACGGCAGTATTGAAAAATATTTTGAAGCAAAAAGCCGTATTACAGAAAATCAGGGTAGCGGTGATTATTTAGTCCTTAATGCAGGCGATACCGCTATTGCTTCGCTCCGCGACAAGACCAGGGCAACCACGGTTTGGTTCGACAGTGTCCCGGTGAAGCGGGGAGCCGGGTTGGAAGATGGATGGATTGTCATCTACAACCACGGATTCTCCCCGGCAAAGGTTTGTCCTGTTTCAGAACTGACTCTTCCCGGTAATCACAATCTGGATAATGTCCTGGCAGCAACAGCAGCAGCCTGGGCAGCAGGGGCTGATTCAGCTGCCATAGGTAGAGCTCTGCGTAGTTTCAAGGCCCTTGAACATCGCCTTGAACATGTAGTTGAGCTAGATGGAGTTGATTACATTAACGACTCGAAAGGAACCAACCCGGGAGCAACCATCAGGGCATTACAATCTTTTCCGGGACGTTCCATCATTTTAATAGCGGGCGGTAAGGATAAGAAATCTGATTTCGGCAAACTGGCCGAGGTAATTAAAGCAAATGCCAAGGAACTGATTTTGCTTGGAGAAACGAAAGATCAGCTTGCTTCTGCCGTAGAAAAAGAAGGATTTAATCAGTACCAGCTGGTTGATAACCTGGTCCAGGCAGTGGAAAAAGCCAGGGCGGTTGCAGAAAAAGGAGATCTCGTTCTCCTTTCACCGGCCTGTGCCAGCTGGGACATGTTCAAAGATTACGAAGAACGTGGTAATTATTTTAAAATGCTGGTTTTATCCGGTAATCATTTAACAGGTGCGGAGGGAGATAAATAAGATGGCCGCACAGGGCAATCGCCGGGATTTTGATAAGGTTTTGCTGCTGACCACGCTTCTGCTGCTTGCGATCGGGCTGGTGATGATTTTCAGCGCCAGTTTTGTCCTGGCCGAAGAAAGAAGCGGTGATTCCTATTATTTCCTAAAAAGGCAGGCTATGTGGATTGTCCTTGGTTTGTTCGGATTGTACCTATTTTCCAGGATTCACTATCTTAAGCTAAAAAAAATGTCGCTTCTTATCCTGGTTGTTAACTTTGTCCTGCTGGGATTAATCTTTACCGGAGTGGGTACGGATCTGGGGACTGAAGCTAAAAGATGGCTTGCTTTTGGGCCGGTGGTGCTTCAGCCTTCTGAATTTAGTAAACTGGCTTTTATTATTTTCACCGCAGCATATATGAGCAGCCGCAGGATTAATCTAAAGAATATCTGGACAGCAACTATCCTGCCCCTGGGCATCGCTGCGGCAGCGTTGTTGATGATTTCCATACAGCCCGACTTTGGCACTTCCTTAATCGTTTTGATGGGCGCAGTGATCATTGTTTTTATTGCCGGAGTACCGGTTTTAAGGGCGGCCAGCCTTTCAGTCATAGGTATACCGCCCCTGATTTACCTGATGGCCAGGGAAGAGTATCGTTTGAAGAGGCTTTTCATTTTTCTCGATCCCTGGGCTGACCCCAGTGATACCGGCTACCAGGTTATCCAGTCGCTTTATGCCCTGGGTAGTGGCCATATATTTGGCAGTGGGTTAGGTCGGGGAAGACAGAAGCTGTTTTACCTGCCTGAGCCACAAAATGATTTCATTTTTGCTGTTATAGGAGAAGAACTGGGATTTATCGGGGCTGCGGCAATCTTATTACTTTACCTGGTTTTTGCCTGGCGGGGATTTCAGATTGCCATGAAAGCGCCGGATCTCTTCGGCAGCTTGCTGGCAGCAGGTATAACTTTTACGATAATCCTCCAGGTGCTGGTTAATATTGCCGTGGTCACAAGTTCGATTCCCGTAACAGGTATAAATTTACCGTTGATCAGTGCCGGTGGAAGTTCTGTGTTCTTTACCCTTATATCAGTAGGTATTTTATTGAATGTTTCCCGGCATGGACAGGATAGAAAAACAGCTTAAAGGAGCTAAGCAGATGAGAATATTAATCGGAGGAGGAGGAACAGGAGGCCACATTTACCCGGCCTTGGCTCTGGCGCGCCATGTTCAGAAGCACGATAGTGAATCTGAAATTCTTTTTGTCGGCAGCGCAAGGGGCTTGGAGAGCAAAATAGTTCCTTCCGCCGGTTACAAACTGCTCACCATACCGGCCAGCGGATTCCAGCGGAACCTGCGTGGATTGGGACGAACAATCAGGGATCTTTTCAGCGGAATCAGGCAAACAAACCGGATCATTAATGATTTTAAGCCGAACGTAATATTGGGTACAGGAGGGTATGTAGCAGCACCGTTGATTATCTCGGGCGTATGTAAGAGGTACCCTGTGGTTCTGCATGAGCAGAATGCGTTGCCCGGCCTGACCAACCGTATTATGGCGCCCTTTGTCAGGAAGGTATGTATATCATTTGCTGAAACTGCATCCAGAATGAGATGTCGCCGAAAAATTGTTTTTACCGGTAATCCGCGGGCCGGTGAAGTAATAAATATCAGCCGTGATCAGGGAGCAGGTAAATTTGGAATAAAGCCTGGTAATAGAGTGATGCTGATTTATGGTGGCAGCAGGGGAGCGCAAAAACTGAACGAGGTAGTAACTGAATACCTGAAACAGCGCCTCTTTCCCGAAAAGCTGACAATAATCTATGTTACCGGGGATATTTATTACGAGGATGTGAAAAAAACTATCGGTGAAATGCCCGGGCAGGTAAAGCTATTTTCATACCTTGAAGATATGCCGCTGGCGCTGGCAGTTGCCGACCTGGTTTTAACCAGGAGCGGGGCTACTACGCTGGCTGAAATAACTGCCCTTGGTATTCCGGCTATCCTGGTTCCATCACCAAATGTGGTTAACAATCACCAGTACTATAACGCCAGGCTACTTTCGGAAAGGGCAGCTGCAATACTTATTGAGGAAAAAGAATTTGATCATTTACACCTGGCCGAAGTGGTTAATGAAATAATCGATAATCCGGAGAAGTTAAAAAAGATGGCAGCAAATAGCAGGGATATGGGCATGCCTGATGCGGCAGTCAAAATGTATTCTGTTCTCCGGGAGGTGGCATCATGAGTTTTAAAAAAAAGTTACAGGAAAACATAAATTCTACCCTTAAAGTAAATGAACCGATGTCACTGCACACAACCTGGCAGGTTGGCGGACCGGCAGATTATTATGTCAGCCCTGCAGATACAGAAGAACTGGTCGAAATATTATCAACCTGCCGCGAGTATGGGGTGCAATATTATGTTATCGGCAATGGCAGTAACCTGCTTGTTCTTGATGGAGGTATCAGGGGGCTGGTTATAAATATCGGGCAGCCGTTTTGTTATGTTAAGCAATCCGGGACCGTTTTAATTGCCGGGGCAGGAACCCCGATGACCCTGTTATCCAAATCAGCTCTCGACCTGAATTTAACCGGACTGGAGTTTGCTGTCGGAATTCCGGGATCACTGGGTGGAGCGGTAATAATGAATGCCGGTGCGTTCGGTGGTTATATCGGTGACAGGGTTAAGACGGTCAGGCTGGTTTCTGATCAGGGTGAGATTAATATTCTTAAAAAAAGCGAGCTGACATTTGGTTACCGCACCAGTAACCTGATCGGAAAAGGAGTTTCGATCGAAGTAAGCCTGGAACTAAAAGCAGGCGATCCGGAAAAAATCAAGAGACAAATGGAAACCTATATAAATGAACGCCTGCGTCGACATCCCCATTTGCCCAGTTGTGGAAGTGTATTCCGTAATCTGCCAGATAAACCGGCCGGCCGTATTATAGAAGAAGCAGGCGCTAAAGGGTTGTGCATCGGAGGAGCTGAAGTATCAACCCAGCATGCTAATTTTATTGTTAACAAAGGTTCGGCAACTGCAGCTGATATCCTGGCAATTATTAAGTCAGTCCAGACGCTAGTAAAAGAAAAGTATGGTTATGAGCTTCATCCTGAAGTAAAAATTATCGGGGAGGAGAGCTAAATATGGCCAGGAAAAACGATCACCTTGAACTGGTTAATAACAAAAAAAGAAAGCCAGGATGGAAAAAATTGTTAAATATGTTTATAAAACTGGTTGTTCTGGTCGGCTTGATTATCTTGCTTAAATATGGCGAGGCTTTCTTCCGGGTTTCCGATATTACTGTTGAAGGAGCAAAGGATTTAACAGCCCAGGCGGTTATTAATTCAAGTGGTTTAGAAGAAGGAATGAGTATGATTTTACTCAATGAAAAAAAGATAGCCGAGCGTATTATGCATGACTATCCGGAAATAAAAGAGGTGAAGCTTGAAAGGAACCTCCCCGATTCGCTGGTGCTTGCCGTTACCGAACGGACTCTCGCTGCTTATCTGATGTCGGCGGACGGCTACTGGATGATAGACAGGGATGCAGTATGTTTTGCGTTTACTGGGAAAATTACCGGTGGTTTTCCTGTGATTACCGGTATAAGTGATACTTTGTTAATACCCGGTGAACCATTGGAATGCCCCTTCAGAAGAGAAACCCTGAGCAATCTTTTTGCAAACTGGCCGGGTCCTGAATTACTTGATATAGAAACCATGGATTTTTCTGACCGCTATAATCTTGTGATCAATACGGCTGATGGCTGGCAAATATGGCTTGGCGACGGTAAAAATATGGATACAAAACTGCTGCTGGTTAGTGAAAGCATCCCCTACATTGACAGAGATGCTTTAGTCCGGCTCGATGTTCGATCCGGAAAGAGGCTGGTAGCTTCAGGTAGCACAATGATTTCTGATAAGGAGGTGGAACCATAGAAAAAAAAAGGAAATTGTTGATATGTGTTGAATAATTTAGTAACAATGCACCAGGTTGGGAAGGGTAAGGGGGTAAATAAGTGAACAAGAAGAACTATATAGTTGGCATAGATGTAGGTACAGCTGAGGTTAGGGTTGGGCTTGGCGAACCCCGTCCCGACGGTACTGTTAACATTATCGGTTTAGGTTTGAGCCCTTCCGATGGTGTACGTAAGGGTATCATTGTCGATCTTGAGAAAACGGTAGAGTCTATTCTCTCAGCTGTTGAAGAAGCCGAACGTATGGCCGGCACGAAAATAGAGTCGGCATATGTTGGGTTGAAAGGGCTGAACATCGATCTGGTTACCAATCGTGGTGTTGTTGCAGTTACCTCAGAGGATCGGGAAATCAGGGAAGAAGACCTTGAAAGGGTCATGCAGGCAGCTAAAGTTGTTGCTCTACCCATGGATCGCGAAATTGTAGACATCATCCCCCGTGAATACATTGTCGACGGTTTTGACGGGATTAGAGATCCCCTGGGAATGCTGGGAGTTCGCCTGGAAGTTGATGCTTTGGTAGTGACGAGCCTGATTACTTCCCTGCACAACCTATTACGCTGCATTAATCGTGCCGGTATTAACATCAGTGGTCTGGTATTACAGGCGTTAGCCAATGCCGAGGTGTCTTTAACGCCTGATGAGCGCGATCTTGGAGTGTTCCTGATTGACATTGGAAGTGGAACTACTGAAATTGCGCTTTTCCAGCATGGAAAACTGCAAAAGCTTGCTGTAATTCCTGTCGGAGGAGATCATATAACCACCGACCTGGCGGCCGGTCTGAGGATTAACCATCAGAATGCGGAAGACCTGAAACGGGAACATGCGGCAGCCGTGCAATCTTATGCTGAAAGTGAACCAAAAATTGAAGTTAAGTCTGTAGGCAGCAATGAGCTCAGGCTGGTGTCGGAAAGAGAGCTCACCGCTTTTATCGAGCCGAGGATACAGGAGATTTTTCAAATAGCCAAGGAAGAAATGATTAAAATGGGTTGGTCCCACCTACCCCCGGCAGGAGCGGTTTTGCGCGGAGGAGTTTCTTCTATGAAGGGCATAACCGAAGTAGCCGGCGAGTTTTTTGAAAGCGATCAAGTTCGCCTGGCTGATTTTGATGTATCAGGAATTCAGAGTCCTACCTATTCGACAGTGATCGGGTTGCTCTATTATGTTCAACGCTACCAGCCCCGGATGTATGTCAATGAACGCACTAAACTTGTTAAAAAACGCGGACCGGGATTATGGCAGCGGATTAAAGACTGGATGTCTGATATCGTAGACTAAGAGAGTTAACCATTACCAGGAGGTGTTTACTAATGATCGAGTTTGATATTGAAATGGAACAATATGCTTCAATAAAAGTTGTTGGAATCGGCGGAGGAGGAAGCAATGCTGTAAACAGGATGATTGCTTCAGGCTTACAGGGTGTTGAATTCTGCGCTGTTAATACAGATGCCCAGGCATTATACCTGGCTAATGCCCCAACCAAGCTTCAGATTGGTGAACAACTGACTAAAGGTCTTGGAGCCGGAGCAAACCCGGATATCGGTAAAAAGGCTGCTGAAGAAAGCCGCGAAGAAGTTGAAGCAATGCTTAAAGGATCGGACATGGTTTTTGTTACAGCCGGAATGGGCGGCGGAACAGGAACAGGTGCAGCGCCGGTTATAGCTGAAATTGCCCATAAACTGGGAGCCCTCACTGTAGGGGTGGTAACAAAACCGTTTGCTTTTGAAGGCAGAAAACGTATGCAGAAGTCAGAGGAAGGTATTAGCTGCCTTAAAGAAAAGGTGGATACCCTGATTACTATTCCGAATGATCGCCTGTTACAGATTGTTGAAAAGAAAACTCCTATTTTGGAAGCATTCAGGGTTGCCGATGATGTCCTCAGGCAGGGCGTCCAGGGTATATCAGATCTGATTGCTGTCCCCGGCTTGATTAACCTTGATTTTGCCGATGTGCGTACTATTATGTCGGAAACAGGCCCCGCTCTGATGGGTGTAGGGCAAAGTAGTGGTGAAAACAGGACAGTAGAGGCTGCCAAGGCAGCAACTAATAGTCCTTTACTTGAGACTTCAATTCAGGGAGCAAGAGGTATATTAATTAATGTCACCGGTGGCAGCGACCTTGGTCTCTATGAAGTTAACGAAGCGGCTGAAATCGTATCTGAGTATGCTGATCCCGATGCCAACATTATTTTCGGTGCGGTAATCGATGAAAATTGCCAGGATCATGTCAGGGTTACTGTTATAGCAACCGGGTTCAGGGCGGTTCAGCAGGAAAAGAAGCCTCATCTCGCCGCTGTCGGAAGCAGCGCATACGCCAGGGGCGAGAATATCGACTCTCCAGCCTGGTCTCGCTGGCAAAAGCAGGATAAAATCGTCAACGAATAAAGATAAGAGCCATTTAATACTGGTTTGATTTTATCAATAAAGCCCGGTTGTGCAATTAGCTCAGCCGGGCTTGCTGGTTATTCAACCGACTCTGACACCAGGGCAGCCTCGCAATGGGTGGGAGTGAGCCGCTGCTTGTTTAATTAATTACTGCCACCTTTGCTCACGATCGCTGCGTGCAAAAGGGTGGCGCTTCAACTTCGGGTCTCCGCTCAGACTCCCCTTTCGATAAGCTCATCCGGAGCTTTCGACGGCG
>CAYMIW010000055.1:0-14582 GCA_964390725.1 uncultured Syntrophomonadaceae bacterium
CAATATTACCGGCATAGCTACTGTAATCAAGCCAGTTTGCACCGCTGCCACCGTCAATGGAACCGGTAATGCTCCCGCTGCCGGTGAAGGCAAAGTAATCATCGCCGGCACCTCCGGTGATATATTCAAATGAACTAAACCACAGTCCTGAAGCCGGCACAGTATCGTTCAAACCGGTGACCCAGCCGCTGTTATTGCCATCAATAGTATAACGTGTCCCAGCTGCCGGTCCGATCAGTGTATCACTGAAGCTGCTGCCAATGAACCGGCTAATGTTGATATATTCAGTAACGCCGGGAGCCTCGGATAAGCACAGGTTGATGGTAATTGCTTCGCTGTAATCGCTGTAGTCAAATGTATTGAGGCCACCGCCACCATTGATGCTGCCAATAATAGAGCCACTGTTGATGAAAGCAAATACATCGTTTCCTGCCCCTCCGACCAGGTCGACGGTCAGGGTGTCATCGTTAATGATAAACCGGTTGCCGCCATCACTACCGAGGATCAAAGCGATTCCGCTGAATAAAACATTACCGCCTGATACCTGCGCGTTGCCGGCCGAAAGGTTTATATCTAGAGTGCTTCCGGCACCGCTAAAGTCCAGTCGGTCATTGCCCGACCCTGCAACATGATTATCGACACCAAAATTACCAGTGAAGCGGTAAATATTGGTCCCACCACCGCCAATGATAACATCCGTGCCTTCTCCACCTTCAAAGATGTTATCCCTGTTGTTCCCTACCAGGTGATCATCAAGTGGAGAGCCTTCAATGTTATCTATATTCAAGACCATTCCCGGCTCACCGTCACCAATGCCGGTCGCCGAACCTTCAACCAGATTGACTGTTACCCCGCTAATCAGGTATCCGGAATAATCAAGCCAGTTGTTGCCACTGCCACCGTCTATACTACCGCTCAGGCTGCCGCGATAGACTTCCCCGGTAAAATCTGATTCATAATAGAAGGCAAAAAGATCATCGCCTGCGCCACCAGCCAAATTTTCGATGCCGGTGAAAGC
Organism: uncultured Syntrophomonadaceae bacterium; assembly: GCA_964390725.1. Classification (GTDB taxonomy): domain Bacteria; phylum Bacillota; class Dethiobacteria; order DTU022; family DTU022; genus JAABTH01. The sequence continues at coordinate 1,019 of CAYMIW010000055.1, forward strand.
TATCTCCAGCGTTACCGGTTCTTCACTTCCATTGATGTCAAAACTGATCTCGGCGCCGTCATCCCCACTAATCCTGAATACTGATCCGCTGTCCGAACCAATGATCAGGTCTTCCTGGTTGCTGCCAATTAATAAGCTAATATTGTTAAAACCGCCAAGACCGGTAGCGTTCATCAGGTTGAGGTTAAAAATAACACTCAGGTCATAATTACTGTAATCAAGCCTGTTTTCTCCCGCACCGCCGTCGATCACACCGGTAAGAGTCCCTGTCCCTACGAAACTGTAGAGGTCATTGCCCTTTCCGGAAGTAATGGAAAATGCGGCAGGGTTATCTTCAGGAGCAGTAATAATAAAGGTATCTCCCCTGCTGCTGCCGATTAAAAACTCAACCATAACCAGGTTAATTTCTGTGCCGTTGTAAATTACAGTGCTGCCGCCGGTCAGCTGCCAGGTGCTGCGCATATCCATACCGACCAGGGAATCTTCCCCTGAGCTGCCGCCGATAATCTGGTTGATATTGTGGAAGCCAAGGGGTACAGTCTCACTGCGGCCTGAAATCCCTAAACCGCTGCCAATGCCGGTAATTAAAAATTCATTAGCTTCATTCCAGTCTGAAAAGTCGAGAGTGCTCTCACTATTCCGCCCGTTAATTACACCGATCAGCATCGCTCCATCGGCAAAGGCAAAAATTGATTGGGCCTCCTCACCTTCACCACCCAGGAGGCGGTACACCTGCTCACCGTGAATTTCAAAACGGGTTAGATTGTTTTCTGCACCGACCAGCTCGGTAACCCTGGTGAAAATCAAGCTTCTCCCTGTGCTCTCGTAGTGCGCTTCTTGACCAAGGATAAAGACAGAAGGTGCATCAAGAGCAACCAGGGAATCGCCAAGATTGGTTCCCCGGTACTCTGTGATACCCAGGAACTGAACTACCTGGTGATCTGTTGAGCCTGCGGAACCATCAAAACCCAGGTAACCTGCAGGGGCGCTTAAAGTAACTACAACTTTTTGCCCCAGTGCCGAGAGGTCAAGCAAGTTGTTTCCGCCCATCCCATCAATAACTCCAGTTAACTGTGCACCTTCTCCAAAGACGAACCTGTCATCTCCTGAACCACCAGTCAGGTAAAAGACCTGTGTTCCTTCAATGATGAAGAGCGTTCCGGCGCTGCCGGCGATCAGCTCGCTGAAGCCCGTGAAAACAAGTGATTGTCCCCCGGCTTCAAAGCGGGCATCCAAATCAAGGATGAAAGAACCGGGACTATTAATACCTGTGATTGTGTTATCATCTCCACTTGTTTCAATGCGGCTGATATTTTTAAACCCTTGGACCAGGCTCGCCTCAGTGCCGTTAAAACCACTGCTGCCGGGACCGGTCAGTATTACCGATCGGGCTGTAGCAAAGGCTGTTAAATCCAGGGTATTATTGCCGCCCTGTCCATCAATCAGACCGGCATAGATCAAACCGTCAGCCAGGATGAAATAATCATCTCCCGCACCGCCAAACAAATCAATCATGAAAGAATCAAGAAGGTTAAAGGTGTTACTGCCGCTGCCGCCATAAATTGATTTGATACCGGCTGGAGCAAGAAATAGCTGGCTTAAGCCGCCAGATATACTGATCGGCTGGCCGGGCACGGTGTCCAGTCCAAAGATAAGCTGCAGGTCAGAAGATACCTGGCTGAAGTCGATAACGTTCAACCCGCCGCCTACTTCAATCACGTCGCTGCCCCAACCATCATTAAAGACAAAACGATCATTACCTGTTCCGCCAAAGATCTGGTCATCACCGCTGCCGCCGTTTAATATGTTACTGCCGCCAACGCCGTAGATTATATCATCGCCTGCGCCGCCATAGATTATATTATTCTGGTTATTACCAGTTAAATGATCATTATAGGGCGAACCAATAATATTTATTATCCCGCTGATTCCACCGGAAACAGCGCTGGCGCTGCCGGCTGGCAGGTTCACTACAACAGGGTTATTGTAATCGCTATAGTCGAGCCAGTCAGCCCCGGCACCACCGGCAACTGAACCAGTGATTAAGCCATCGCCAGCAAAAGCGAAATAATCCTCTCCGCTGCCGCCGCGCAGGTTTTCTACGGTCTGGAAGAAAATCTCAACGGGCAATCCGTCAACCGTCCAGGCAACTTTACCGCTATCTATTCCGTCGACAGTAAAGCGGGTATCCAGATCCGGCCCAACCAGCGTATCACTGTAACTACTGCCAATCAATTTGTTCATGTTGCTGAAACTCTTCAGCCCTTCAACCTTGCCGGTTTGCAGGTTAAAAGTTACAGGAACGCTGTAAAGGCTGTAGTCGAGAATGCTGTAACCGCTGCCACCGTCAAGATCAAGATTGTGATTTCCGGTTACTGCAAAGCGGTTATTCCCGCTGCCGCCCAGCAAAGCACTGATACCGCTGTAATCAACAGTATTTGCTGCTCCTGAAACCAGCCTGCCGGCCAGGTCGAAGCTCAAATCTTCTCCTGTTGCGCTGAAGTCAAGCCTGCCCAGGCCGGAGCTGTTAACTACGGTGTCATTGCTCCAGCCGTCGGCAAAGCGGTAACTATTGTAGCCGTCCCTGCCTTCGAGGTAATCGTCTCCACCTCCGCCGACCAGGATGTTGGCGCTGCTGTTTCCAATCAAAGTATCATCATAGTCTGAACCGATAATATTGTGGATATTTTTCACCGCGCCGGCGGCTCCCAGGGCTACTGCCGTAGCTTGCCCGGTCGTCAGGTTCACATTAACCGCTGCACTATAGGCGCTGTAATCGAGCCAGTTCGAACCCCCACCGCCATCAATCGAGCCATCGAAGCTGGAACCGCCGGAGAAGGCGAATATATCGTTGGCGCTGCCGCCGATTACCTTGCCGAAGCCGGCAAAGACAAGCTCATTAGAGCCGCTGCTGACCGAATACCCACCGGGTGTAAAGCTGTAGATACTGGCCAGGTTTGCTCCTTTCAGGGTGTTTAGCTGTTCGTTAACAGCGCTGCCGATAATTTCGATAATGTTGGTAAACCCACCGGGTATGGCAGCCTGATGACCGTTGAATCCGCACCCGCCCAACCCGGTCAGGGTAATGTCAGTTTGCACCGTGTAAGCTGAAAGGTCAATTGTTCCGCCGCCCGGGCCCCCGCTGATACTCGTCCCGACAGGGAGGATAAAACTATCGGGGAAACTAAAGAGGTCTGAGCCCGCCCCGCCGATGTAGCCTTTTACCAGCAGGTAATCAAATAAAACCTGGCTGCCGCCTGAACCACTAACGGTTCCTTCTGCCGGGTTAAAGTGCAGGGCTTCTGTCACATAGCTGAAATCGAGAGTATCTCCTGCAGCATGGATAATCGTCACCTGGTCGAATCCATCGAAAAAGCGGTAGGTATTGTTGCCCAGCAGACCGTTCAGGGTATCATTTCCGCCACTGCTGCCGAGGATATTGTCACCACTGCTACCTGTGAGCAGGTCATCGCCGCTGCCGCCGTAGACATTGTGGATACCTACAATGGAACGCTCGATTCCGGTCGCGCTAAAAGAGGATAGATCGACGGTAATACCGGTTGTGTAGGCCCGGTAATCTAAAGTATTGCTGCCGCCTCCACCATCAATATCGCCGGCCAGCTGTGCGCCGTCGAGCATAATAAAGGTATCGTGTCCGGGGCCGCCGAAAAGGCGCCCGTATTCAGACCCGGTTAAAGTAAACGTGTCGTTCATATCACTGCCGAACAACCACTCATAATTAATGAAGTTAAGCTCCCTGGCCGCTCCTGCCGCCCGGTAAAAACTGTTGTTCCCTGCGAGCACCCATTCTCCGGCCTGTTCAATTCGTTTACCGTCAAGTACCCAGAAGCCCGGTTGATCGACGATGCTGTAAAGCCGGTCGCCGTCAATTTCGGTATTGAGGGTTCCAATTACCCGGGTAATTCCGCTGAACCCGCCACCAATTGCCTCCTGGGTACCACTGTAGCCGTAATCATCATCCCAGCCGGTCAGGTAAATGTGGCGCGCCGTCTGGTAGTCGTGATAGAGAAAATCAAGCGTATCTTCACCAGTTCCACCAATGATTGCCCCGTTCAGGACTACTCCGTCGCCAAAGCGGTAAATGTTCTCGCCCAAAGTTCCTTCAAGGGTAGCCCAGGCCAGCATCGGAGTCTCAAACCTGATGTCAAACAGATCGTTACCGCCGCCGATGAAGTGCAGTTCATCACTGATGCTATTCAAGGTGTAAGTGTTGTTGCCTGCCCCGCCGTATATTTTGGTAAAGGTGCCTTCATTAGTATTTTCCAAGGTGAAATTATCGTTACCTTCACCAAGGTGAATATCGATACTGACCAGATCGTAATAGCCAATACCGTCATTCTTCAGTGGTGAAGCGTATTCGCCTTCATTAACAAAAGTGTTTAAACCGGTCAGTCTGTTTTCAGTCAAAACCCCGGTATCGTTCGTAATCGAAGCATCGTTATAGATAACCGTCCGATTGTATTGAACGTCTCCATCACTGAAAACGGTTGGATTAATAAAGATAATTATGTAACTGGCCCCTTTTACCGGCAGCACATCCCAGGGCTGGTCAATAAATATGGTATCTTTTGTATTATTCACTATCCGCCTGGTTTGAACAATTTCTCCGTCAGCATCAAGGATAGCCACGTAACGGTTCTCCAGGCTGCTCGTGTAATGTTCTCCCGCTTCGACCGGAAAATCGGCATCTTCATCAAGTAAAGCCTGCGGCGCCGCTTCAGTTACCCGCCCGTCGGGCACGTATTCGTTTGTTTCGTGGGGCAGGGTTACCGGGACTGCTAAAACATAGTATTGGTCGCTTCCGGTATCCTCCAAACGGTCACCAATGATAATAAGCTCACCTTTCAAGTTTTCTGTCTTGTAGGAAGCAGGATCATCGCCAAAGGTATAAAGGCTGCCGTCTGCTTTATAAGCAACAGCATCATTGGGTGTCCAGGTATTGCCCTGTTCATCTACCCAGGAATCACCGCAGATGATAAAGATATCGCTACCCAGGTTACCGATCAGAATTGTTGTTACCCGCTCATTGGTGCTGAGAACAAAGAAAAGATCATTGCCTTCCAGGGCATCAAGCCTGATTGTGTCGATTTCGTCATAACTGATCTTGCGTCCTGCCCCGAAAATTCCATCCTCGGTAATTACGAAGATATCATTAAATTCTGTGCCAAGCACAATCAGGGTATTATTACCGTTACCGCCAACAATTTTTACGGGAGCATTGGCCGTGTAGCTAATTGTATTGAAACCTTCCTGGGCATCAATATTGGTCATGATCTCTTCCGCTGCCTGGTCCTGAATAACAAAGGTCCGCACCAGAAACGTATCGTCATTGATGCCACCAGTCAGGTTGATTACCGCTTTATTACTGTAAACACTGAAGAAGTTTTCGCCGGCAATACCATAAATCCACATCTCATAGCTGTTGCCCCTGCTCAGGTAGCCGCGGGTAGTATGTTCCGTTTCGAACTGATCCTCCGGCGCAACATTAGCAAGAGCATCTCTTTCTGAACGGAAGACCTGACCAACCTGGAAAGAATCTGCTGCCGGGCTACCGTGAATGATAAAAAATGTTCCCGTATCATCGGCTATAACATAATTACCTTCGTTTCCAACACTGTGATCCGGTGACAGGTTAACAACAACCAGGTCTAGATAAGGCCCGCTTAGCGGATCGCCGGTGGGGCTGTAATTGTAATTAATCCGCTCCAGGTCATCATATCCATCGTTGTTGTTATCAACACCCTCGTTGATTAAAGCGAGGAAGTTATGACGGATCAAGATCTGGTTGGCATCAACTGTTCCATAGACAGTGAGGCGATCATGATACTGCGGATAATCATCGTCTAGCGAACCATTTTCAAAAACAGAACCGTCATCGCCACTGTCAAATATGTTAACCAGGTAACTGCTATCCCCGCTAAACCAGATAATATAATGGTCTATCCCCTGCTGAGCATCAATATTAATTGTTGCCGCTTCACCTTGATATTCACTCAAGATGGGGGCCAGCTGTTTCAATTCGATCAGGTCATCACCGGCACCACCAAATATATCAGTATGCGGCAGCGCTGTCCTGGTATCTATCAGGATAATATCATCACCGGCAGAACCCAGAACCAGCAGGTATGGAGCATTAATGTCGCCAAATACCTTAATCTCGCCACCCGGCTCTTCTGCGATGCGGCTGTAGTCGTTACTTAAAGTAATCCGGGAAACGGCGGTAAGGCTGACCCCTTCTGCGAGAGTCAGGGTTCTCCGTGCCGTGAGTATTATCTCGTCCATCGTTAAAACATTCTCTTTAACCAGGATATCTCCATCAGATTCAATAATAATCGGCCCGGGGGCACCTACTCCGGTTATTAATTCACTGATCTCCCCGATCACCAGGTTACCACGGTTATGCAGCCAGATTCCTCCCTGGTCACTGTAAATCTCCAGCTTACCAAGTTCAGTAAAGAGGAAGTGCCCAGGGGTGCCAACTCCGTTGTCAACAACCAGGCGGGCTCCTCCGCTTTGTGCAACAATATTTGGTCCATTGTCGCCGGGTACGCGTCCATTCCTGATTCCCTGCCCCGCTAGAGCCGCTTCAATGTAGACTGTGCCTGAATTGCTTTCAATCAGGTCCAGATAAAGGTTACCGGTCAATTCCCTGATAAATATATCGCTCTCACTGCTGGCATTGAGGAAACCATTGTTCGCCGCTTCGTCAGTGTCTATGTTCAGCATGCCAATTCCCGTGCCGCTGCCGATGGTCCCGTTAACCGCCACCAGGTAGATCCTGCGTCCGTTGATATCTGCCAAAGCCTCACCGGTGCCGATGATTGAATGGTCCGCCTTCAGGTAAACATCGCCGGTAGTTGAGATGATTTCGCCAATACGCAGAGAACCGCGCAGCTCATCGATGTAAATATTATTTTCAGCCAGAACAACCAGTAAATTCTGATTGGCAAGGTCAGTCTTCAGGTAGACAGTCTCAGTGCCGATCGAATCTGCCTCAATTGACAAGTTCCGGGCAACAATGTTTTCGTAGCCATTGTTTGCAGTGCCAAAGAGTCCATACCCCGATGTATGATCTGTTTTTAAAAAAAGATCGAGAGGAGTATAGATATAATTAATAACCAGGTCACCCTCAAGGACATTAATCAAAACATCATCAACAGACCTGGCTGTAAGGACACTTCCTTCGCCCATTGTAATTCTCAAGCTGTCATTTTCCGCACCTATGGGCCCACCGGCTGCTTCAAGGTAGAGGAAGGTGTTATTGCCTGTTTCAACAACAGGCTCACTTCCGTCGGAATAGTTGTAGAGAGCACCATCGCTCTTGATGCTGATTATTGCATTATTGTTAGATATGCTGCCCAGGTGAAGATCATTTGGTGAGCCGATATAAATATGACCTTCTGCTTCAGCCTGAACTACTCCTGAAGCCTGAATAATAAAATCGTCGATCCGGTCGCCGATAATAATATAGGCTACTTCACCTGTTGCACCAGGAATTAGCTCATTTCCTCCTAAATCAAAATAACTGATGCTTCCGGGTTGAGCTGTTACGATATTAGCTATTTCCAGATCGGATAAATTGTTGATATCGCTTACGTCAATCTTCATTTCATCGCGTATAATCTTCACATATGCAGCATTTTCTTCCGTATTATAGGGAAGTTCATTCATATCACTATCATAGAAGATTGTATTATGCGGACCACCTGCATACATAACGGCTATATCAATATTAGTCAGTTCAGGTCTGTTTAACTCACTTACTACAATCCAAAGTGGAGCATATGATTCGCCGATGGTTCCGTTTTCAATCAGCAGGTATATATTGTTTGCCCTGATATTAACTTCTTCATCAACTATTGAAGTATCAGCTATCCTGATTAGTTCACCACGCAGCAGGTTTTCGAATTGTTCTGCCGTCATCGGTCCGGTCAAACCAAGGCTTTCCCAGTTTTCAATAATTCTCAGTATAGCAAGTGTATCTTGTTCACCAGACCCATTAGCGTCAACTAAATTACCCGAGGTAACCTTGAGCCAGACATCACCATTTGTCGAAACCAGGCTGTTAACAGGCAGCGTGCTCTCAGATAGGATGTAAATGCTATCGCGGGCATAACCGCTCAGCGACTCAGTAGTCTCAACCAGGATGTAACCAGAAGCCTGGCCGAGTGCACCATTTTCTGCCCTCAGGTTAATCCGTTTGCCGCTGATAAAACTATCGCTTCCCGCTGCCTGAATGTGACCGAAAGCCTGCAGATTAACAAAACCATTATCACTTTTTATGGTTCCATAATAGAGGTTTGACGGAGCCTTTATATTAATCGCACCAGTAACAGTATGCGCATCTAAACGAACGCCATTGTATGTATTCACAGGAATATGCCCTGCAGAGCCAATACCGTTCTGCGCAGAAAGAATTATCTCGTTGCCGCTAATCAAAACATCTTCGCTGTCACCACGCTCGATAGACCCGCCCGAACTAGTACCACTGCTAATGAGTTCAATTTTGCCAACTTTATTTTCAATTACACCATCAACTATAATTGTCCCTTGCGAGTCAACGACTATATCTGCACCATCCAAATTACCGACAAAAGAAATCGCTATCGGGTAATCTGCCCTGATACTATGGTGGTGGACATCTTTGAAGCCCCGTTCGGTGATAACACGCTGGTAATAAGTGCGTTTGCCCCACCAGGTCTTCTTCACCCAGGATTCCCGACGCACAACAACTTCCCAGACTTCATTACCATCGGCATCTGTAATTTTTACCTGATGATTTTCATAGTTATATAAATAGGGTTGTTCAACTAACCCCGGCAAGTATATTACATAATCGCCTACCCTGGTTGTAACAGCATCGACATTTTCCCGTGACTGACTGTGCAGATCTCCCGGACTCCAATGGACCAGGCCTAGCCAGCTTGAACGTCTGTATAGAGAATTATAGCGGGTAATATATTCCTGGGCTGTAGTCCATACATAACGCTGACCAACCAGGGGCAGATACTGATCGTTGTGCAAAGTGCCTATAACATGGGAGCCTTCTATAAACTCCTGAACTGCCCCATCCCTGGTATAAATTACTTTTGTCGGTTTACTATAAGTTTCCGGGAAAGTGTTCATCCAGGCTGTATCATAAATTACCAGCATGCCCTTTCTGGCGTCGCCTTCACCGTAACCGGTATCCAGTCCCCTGATCTGCAGGTTATAAGTAGTATTGTTGGTAATTGATATATCGCCATAACCATCCAGCACTTGAATATGCCCACCATTACTGCTGGTATTCATAATTTGTCCATATAGTTCAATATAACCGGCCTGGCTCTTGATCGGGTAGAATATTATTGTATTGGTAAGAAGGTCATAATAAGCAGCTACCGGATCTCCTTCAACTGTGAGCGGCGCATCAAGATAATTGAGCGGCGGCCTGGCAGAATTGCGATACTTTTGAATCTGGTCCTCCACTCCCGCGCCAAGAACAACGTTATCATATTCTCTTCCGGCAATAATTGTTCCGTTAATATTCAGGTAACGGGCAGCCAGGTATATTGTGTTAGCCCGAATAACACTGGTCGGTACTTTGTTAAGTGCATTTTGAACCCGAAATGCACGAACAAATAACCACATACCGCCCTCGTTTCCTGTGTAGTTACCTTTCGAACCATACCAGCTTTCAACCAGGTTGACCAGATCTTCCCACAGGCCAGCCGGTTCGCCACCGGTGTGGTAAATCGTATCGATATAATTCTGGACCAGTTTCGAAGCACTGATATCCAGATCTTTTCCCTTAATTTCACCCTGGCTGACAATTCCACCTTCACTGCGGATAGTAATTAGTCCGTCTAAATTACTGACAATACCGCTAATCTCTATATCGGGGGGATCAATATTGTTACCTGGATCCCCGGAATGGGTATTGAGAATTGTAATTTCTTTACCACCACTGCCCCCGATGTTGAAAGTAAAGTTAGCACCTGCACCAATGTTGATCGAATTGATTTCCTGATTATAGGCGGCATTATTGTTGGCGATACTTGAATCAGCAATCAACTGGCCGTTATAGAAAATATCGCCGCCAGTGGTAGGAATTTCCATGCCGCTGATGCGCAGGTAATTTATACTGCGGTTTTCTATAAATATCTCAACCTCATCGGGAGCGCTTAAAAATCCGCTGCCGGTTAACCGATCGGCGCTAACATTGATGTAAGAAGCCTGGGCAATAATATCATTAATAATGATGTAATAGATATAGGGGAATTCAACCACAAACTCGCGCTCATTACCTTCTCCCAGATAATCGCCAAATCCAAGTTCATAAAGATCATCAATAACCCGGTTAATTTGATACTGGTAGCGATCCTCGGCGCTGGTCCCGGCGTAAAGGGCCACTAGCTCGTTTAAGGCAGCCAGTTCGTCCAGCAGGTTCGAGACCCGCGATTCAAGCGAGGTGCTGTATGGCAAACGGTTATCAATAGTCATCCACGGCTTGATATGCGTTGCATCTTCAAGGACCTGACCATTAGCATCAATAATCAACCAGAGGCGGTTATTAATCCCGGCAAAAACCTGTCCGTCAACCCGGACATGATTATCAGTCGATACCGGTTCTGAGGTGTTCCCTTCACGGATATCTGTGCCAAGCAGGTCTTCATATAAGTTTTTACCAAACCCATCTGCTGTAGCCCAGATAGTGCCATCCAGCGCTCGCAGGCTTACATCTTTAGCCGCTTCAATTTTTGCACCCTGAGCGATAAATATATAATTACTCTGGTTAGAGAGCCCCCTGGGCTCTGATTTGGTTTTCAATGGAACAGAACTGTAGTTGTATACTTCTACGTAAGCATCAACATAATGGGCATTGGTCCGACTGGAGCTATCCCGTCCGGCGAGGAGGTTGACACTGCCATATGCAAATATATTTGCACCAGGGTTAACTTCCACCCGGTTTTCTGCATTAGCTACCGCTCTTGAAATACCAGTTGCTATACCCACTACTCCATAGAACGTTGTTGAATAAACCTTGGACTGTAAATCAGCCCGGTCACGGGTAGTCAGGTAAATATCGCCCACGCTTTGTAACAGGGCGTTATTGCCAACAATTACACTGGTATAACCGCTACTGGTAATCAGAGATTGCGCTTTTGCTACGCTTAACAGGCCGGCATTTTCCAGTTTAACCCGATCCCTGGCATAAGCATCATTGTAAGCGCTGATGTCAAAGCGGCCCGGGTTGCTGACACTGCCTTTGACCCTGATATCAGCCCAGCTGCCAATATTTACTGTTGTCGTGCTGACAATTGTTGTCACACTGCCTGGTGCCGGCAGGTCGGCAACACCTCCCGATTTTGAAGCAGCATTGTAAGAACCGGAAAGCCAGTTTTTTATCGAGCGGTTCGCTGCTTCAACCACCAGGTCCCGGGCTTCAACTCGAATGCTGTTGCCAAAAGTGACTTTTACTTCCGGCTTGATATCGTTCTCTGCTTCAGCTGCACCGTAACCGACAACCCCAAGGCTTAAGCTGTCGGCCTTACTGTTATAAGTGGTAAGGTGTTCAGCCAGTGCCCGCAGGTTTATCACATCTATTAATATACCTGCAGCGTTTATATTGCCGCCTTCCCTGCTGCCCAGCCTGATTTCAGTTTTACTGCGATCTACCGTTTCAGGAGCAATCAGGTTGATTACCGCCACACCCACACCACCGGAAAAGGCCTCAGCGTACAGGTTATCAGAACCGCCTGCCTTCAAATCAAACTGGTGAGCAATAACGGTTGAGCTTTTCTCCAGGTAAGTTTCCGTAAAGCGAGTTGCTTTAGCCGTAGCTTTGTTATCACTGAAGGCGCCGAAACCGCCATTATAACCGTCAGCTGTCGCCCTGACTGTGCTCTCTCCGTTTGCATTGAAGAACAGGTTGCCGGCAACCAGAAGCGTGCTTCCTTCTTTGGCCCCTGCATTCACAGTGCCGCCACTGACAGCTTCGGCCTCATTAAATAATAGTGAAGCAATCCCGGCCACGCCGGATCCGCTAACTTCTGCCGTTACTGATCTTCCGCTTTCGGGCAGTAGCTGTCTCGCTTCAACTGTAAGTGTTCCAGTCCATTCCTGCTCATCTGCCATATCAGGCAGGTACTTGGCAAAACGAGCTGCAGACGTCTGTTCTTCTTTCAGCGTGTTAAAAGTATTAAGAACTAGAAGAGTTCCGTTTTCTTCTATAGCGCTAACCTGGTATGTCCCGTCATTTCGTGTGGTACCGGAGATCATGATCACGTCACCGGCATTGTAGCCATCAGTAACCCAACTACCGGTAGCCCTCCTGATCTGGTCCGGGGCGACTCCCCAGAAGGTTAAGGCATCGCTGTTGATCGATTCCCCTGCCAGTTCTTCAACCGCGAAAAGGTAGAGTTTCTTCCCATCAGCAGAAATACTTTCAATGCCAAAGATACCATTATTGCTTCCTGAGCCTGCTATTTCAATCAGTTGGTTTTCGAAGAAACCGTCAGTTTTCCAACTGCCACTTGTCCTGGTGATTTGTGGCCGCTCATCTTCTCCAGTGCCGGTCCCGGGAACAAAAGTTATAGAACCGCCTTCAGTTAACCGGGCTTTGCCAAAAAAGATTAATTCAGGTTCACCGGAGAGAACATTAAAATCAGTTGGAGTACCCCCGGCAAACAGGGCCATTGTTGTACTATCCCTGGTTAACTCATCGTTACCAGACAAGGTCAGGACCCTTCCATCCGCTGAGATTGATTTGATCAGGTAAACTCCATCATTATTGTCTGTTCCTGCCACCCTGATCATATCCCCGGCAGCATAACCGTCATTTATCCAGCTGCCTGTTGTCCTCTTGATACGGTCCGGTCCAAGGCCCCATATCGTTATGTTAACCGAAGCAGTTATTTCTTCATTTACTACCTCATCCCCAATGGCGAGATAGAGGATTTTACCATCAGCCGAAATATTCTCTATCTCAAAATCGCCATCGTTATAAGTGGTGCCGCCTATTTCAAACAGCTGTCCTGCAAAAAAACCGTCATCCAACCAGCTGCCGTTTTCGCGCCTGATTTCCGAAGGAGGTTTCCCACCCAATACTTCATTTGCAGTTATGGTTAAATCATCGCCCCAGCGACCTTCCGTCTCCAGGAAAAGAGTTTTTCCATCAGGTGATACACTGTAAACCTGATTTACATAAACATTTTCTCCTTCTATCACCGTTACAGCATAACCGGGAATAAAACCGTCTTCAAACCAGTTTCCGGCATCATTTCGTTTAATTTCACCACGTCTAACAACAACGAGGTTTCCATCTTCTCCTTCAACTTCACCTGGCGTAAAAGTAATATCAAGATTAGTCAACCTGGCTTCATTAAAAATAAAATGAATTTTGCTGCCTCCACTATACAGGGCTTCATTGAAAAATATTACTTCCGGTGAACCGGACAGAGGCTGGAAACCAACAACTATTTCGCTGTTACTGCCGATATAAGCTTCAACCATCGGCTCATAGATAGCTGTAGCAATCGAATTTCCAACCGAAGCGCCTCCT
>CAYMIW010000056.1:0-14154 GCA_964390725.1 uncultured Syntrophomonadaceae bacterium
TTACACCAAGCTCGCCATGGAGAAAGGTTTCATACCCGACCCACCGGCCGAGTAAGACCGGTAAACGTTTACATGTGTGGAATTGGTAATAAAACATAAATATAACCTGCATTTATTACCTTAATAGAAGTCCCTCCCTGTTTGCTGCAGGGAGGGATAGATTTTTCTGCCGGTAGTTTACAGGCTGCCTGTTTTCTTGACAGTTGCAATTACAAGCAAATATAATCATCTGGGAGGGGTCGTATGTATAAAATAACTTTAATCAGGGGAGACGGGGTTGGGCCGGAAATTACCGCAGCCACCCTGGAAATACTTGCAGCAACCGGAATTGAATTTGACTGGGATGAAGTAATTGCCGGCGAAGAAGCGCTGCAAAAATGCGGTAACCCGCTGCCAGAAAACACCCTGGCATCAATTAAAAAGAATGGTATAGCCCTGAAAGGGCCTTTAACAACCCATGTGGGTAAGGGATTCCGCAGTATTAATGTATCGTTACGCCAGGAATTTGAACTTTATGTTAATTTACGCCCGGTTAAAAGCTTTAAGGGGATCGATTGTCTTTTCCAGGATCTAGATTTTGTTGTGGTTCGTGAAAATACAGAAGATCTTTATTCCGGTGTTGAACACATGGTAGGACAGGATGCTGCAGAGAGTATCAAAATAATCACCAGGAAAGCATCTGAACGCATTGCCAGGTACGCTTTCGAGTATGCCCTGCAATCAGGAAGAAAAAAGGTTACAGCCATTCATAAGGCAAACATTATGAAGTACTCTGATGGTTTGTTTCTGGAATCGGTAAAAACCATTGCCAAAGAATATCCTTCAATCGAATTTAATGATCTTATTGTCGACAACGCAGCGATGCAGCTTGTTTTGAACCCATACCAGTTTGACATTATTGTAGCGCCTAACCTTTATGGCGATATTTTATCTGACCTGTCTGCCGGTCTAATCGGCGGACTTGGTTTAACACCGGGAGCAAATATCGGTGATTCTGTATCTATTTTTGAGCCTGTGCATGGTAGTGCCCCCGATATTGCCGGAAAAAATCTAGTTAACCCCACGGCTATGATTCTTTCATCTGTTCTAATGCTCAGGCATTTAAAAGAGGAAGAGGCAGCAAAAAGAATTGAGAATGCCCTGGCTGAAGTCATTGGCGAAGGAACTCATACAACTGTTGATCTTGGTGGTAAAAGCAGCACAATTGAAATGGGTCGGGCAATAGCTGCCAAAGTAAAAAACAAAAATGCTTAGTTGAATTGGCTAATTGGAGTTGCCCCGGTTAGTGATTACAAAATAGCGCTTACTTCTTAAAGCTTTGTTTTTCAGACAGAGCTTTTTCTTTTTCGTTAGTAATTTGTTTTGTGGAATGATTGACAGTCGTCCTCTTTCTGTAGCAGTCAGGTGGATTTAGGGTGACTCACTTTGAAGAAATCGCTGTTCTGTGATATAATATATAATCTATAGGAATAGTATATATTATTTATAATGAGCAGCCTGATCATCAGGGTGTATCATACATTTATGCCGGGAGTGCAAGCGTTATGGATACAGATAAAAAAAAGCAGGCCAACAGGCTTCTAAAGGAACAGTCACCTTACTTATTGCAGCATGCCTATAATCCGGTTGACTGGTACCCCTGGAGCGAAGAGGCTTTTGAAAAAGCAAAACAGGAGAATAAGCCAGTTTTTCTCAGTATAGGTTACTCCACCTGTCACTGGTGCCATGTGATGGAGCATGAATCATTTGAAGATGAAGGAGTAGCGGCATTACTCAACAAGTATTATGTGCCGGTTAAAGTTGATCGTGAAGAAAGACCTGACCTTGATCAAATATACATGGCCGCCTGCCAGGCTTTAACGGGCCAGGGAGGCTGGCCGCTTACTGTTTTCTTAACCCCTGATAAAAAACCATTTTTTGCAGGAACGTATATTCCCAGGAAAGCAAAGTACGGAATTAACGGTCTAGTGGAAATTCTCCCCCGCTTTAGCGAGCTATGGAACAAGAACAAGAAAAAAGTAGTTGAAGCTGCAAATGAACTGACAGCGGTAATAATAAGCCAGTCTGAACCTAGTCTGGACAAAGAGTTCTCAGGCAAAGACCTGGCAGGAAAAAGTGGGGAGGAGCTTCTTGATAAAGGTTACCAGGCCCTAAAAAAAAGCTACGACCCGCGATACGGCGGATTTGGAATCGCCCCTAAATTTCCCGCTCCGCACCAGTTGATCTACCTGTTGGAGTACAGTAAGAGAAAGGATAGTAAAGAGGCCGCGGAAATGGCTATTAATAGTTTGAAGGCGATGCATCACGGCGGTATTTTTGACCAGCTCGGTTTTGGGCTGCATCGTTACTCTGTAGACGAGAAATGGCTGGTTCCCCATTTTGAAAAGATGCTTTATGACCAGGCCCTGATCGCTTATACTGCTGTTGAAGCGTATAACCACTCGGCAGATATTGAAATGGCTCTTTTCGCCCGCCGCATCCTGGAATATTTGCTCAGGGATATGCGTTCACCGGAAGGTGGGTTTTACGCTGCCGAAGACGCCGACAGCGAAGGTGAAGAAGGGACTTTCTATATCTGGGATCCTGAAGAAATAAACCAGCTTCTTGGCCTGGAGACCGGAGCATTGATTAGCGATTATTATGGAACAAGCGAACAGGGTAATTTCGAAAAAGGGAAGAGTGTTCTGCACCGGCCTTTTGACGATCGGGAGTTTGCTGCTGCCAGGGGCATTAAAGTAAGTGAGCTGGAGCAGCAGCTTGAAAAAGCCCGCACTAAATTGCTGGCCGCAAGAGATAGTCGGGACCGGCCTTTTCTGGATGATAAAGTCATTACCTCCTGGAATGGGTTGGCCATTGCTGCCCTGGCCAGGGCTTCTGATATATTGCAGGATAATACATATCTGCAGGCTGCTGAAAAGGCGGCATCTTATATCTTGAGTAACATGCAACAGGCAGAAGGGAAACTTGCCAGGCGATACCGGCGTGGTGAAACGGCAGTCGACGCTTTTCTTGATGATTATGCCAACCTGGTCTGGGGTTTGCTGGAACTATACCAGGCTACAGGCAAAGATGAATATCTGCAGGAAGCGTTAGGCTGGAACAGCCGCTTAATTGCCCTGTTTTACAGGGATAAAGGTAAATTATTCTATTCAGCCGGCGATGATTCTGCAGATTACCTACAGCTGGAAGCTGAGGCATATGATAGCGCCATGCCTTCAGGGGTTTCGGTGGCGGCGATGAACTTTATAAAGTTGGGACAGATAACCGGAAACGAAGATTTAATGGAAAAAGGAATCAGCCTGATAGCGGCGCGGCGGGGAATGATCAATAACAACCCCCATGCTTTTACACATATGCTGGCTGCTTTGAATCAATATTTTATTATTAAGGGCAAACACAATTAATGTGATATATCAGATGTTGCTGTTTATAATTGACTTGCCAACTTTCCTGTGTCAGTGCATATTACTGTAAATAAGCTGTTTTAAACTTGCTTAAGGTCTCTAAATAAATCTTTAAATAAAAAGGATAAAAGGTGTAGAAATTTATTCTTACCTTTTATCCTTAAGTTATTTAACTCCACAATTCGCCTAAATCATATTGACTTGCCAACTTCCAGTCTTCAATTTCGTGTTTGGGTGGTGTTTCATATCCATATTTTTTAGAGTGATTCCAACTAAACTTCTGGTTGATCTCAATTAAAAATTCGGCGTATTTAAATGGAGCAAGCACTGCATCAATTACAGGTACTCCGGCATACTCCTGCAGCTCTTTATAAAAGCCAAACTGAATAGTGCAACCAAGAATCAGCACTTCTGCTTTATCAATATCAACTGCTTCCCTGGCTGCAGCCTTTAATAGACGTTCAGTTTCTTTTTCATCTTTATGAAAATCATGAACTCCGAGATTTACTGGTTTAAAAGAAGCCAGCTTATCACCAAAGCCATATTTTTTAACATTCTCATGCATTGCCGGGACCCACTTCTGGCGCCCAACTATAATAGAAAATTTATCGCCAAGAGTTGTCGCAATGTGCATTGAAGCTTCCGCAGGTGCAGTAACGACAATATTCTCGGTAATTTCCCGGGCTTCCCTTAAACCAGGGTCATAAAAGCACCCGATTATAGCAGCGTCGTAGCCTTTTTTTTCAGCTTGCTTAATTAAATGCAGCGTTTCGAGCATGATCAGCATTTCGTAATAATGATACTCCAGGTGCTGGGGACCACGCTTCAAAGATACAACATCAACAACAGTATCAGGCAATTTTTCAGCAGTAAATATCTCTTTGACCGGGGCATCAAAGAGGTCAGTTCCAATTGGGTTGATCCAAAGAATTTTTTTTGTCATTTCATTTTTACCTCTTTAATTTTCTTCTGAAACGACTTCTTCTGATATAAGAAACATGGGGTTAGCTATACGTGTCAAAGATTTTTCCAATTCAATTTGATAATTAACGTCAAAAAAACTGTTTTCAAATGTTTCCATATCCGGATAGTAAGCTTCAGTAATATACTGATAGGGCAATGACTCGTTTTTCCAGGAACTTTTAATTATATAAAAATCGCTTTTTATAACCCCCGGCATTGCCATATTATCTTCTTGGTGTTCGGTTGTACGCCACCTGATAAATTCCTCATGATCTGCTCCCGGAGGTAGGTTATACATAACTGTTAATTTGACCATGGTAATCGCTCCTATCTATTATTAATAGATTTCTGTTATTAAAGCATCCGGTAAGCCAGTATACATATATAATGCTGTTGTAAAAATTATGTTCTGTATACTGAACTTACCGGATGTAAAGGTAGTCAGCTGGCTGCAATAGCTTATTTTACTGTTTTAGCCTGTTTTCATAATCATAATAACGATTTGCCTGTTCAAGGGTTATATACTCATTTTTCAAATCGTCTTTTATTTTCTCCAGATCCCGCTTTAAAGGATCACCCCATCCGGCACCGGTTCCGGTCATGATTTGCATTACGTCATCAGTATTCAGGGTTAAACCGCTTACAACAGCATGTTTTTCATTGCTGCCGTCAGAGCGGACAATCAGAATATAGTTTGGTGATCCCTCACATCCGCCTTCCAGGGGCCAGGGTGGAAATTTCGATCGGGTATAAGCAACTGTAAGCCAGGCGTTGTCCGACCTGATCCGGTAATCGATTCTTACGCCTTTCCCCCCCCTGAACTGACCTGCTCCACCATCTTCATCATGAAAACTTAAGTAATCCACGGTTACCCCATAGCGGGCTTCGGCGACTTCGGCAGGACAATTATAAGTTTCACCATGCATCATGCTGAATTGACCCGAATTGCCATCTGAGAGACTGGAACCACCCCATCCTCCAAGCTCAGGTTCGATAACAACATATGTTCGTCCAGTGTCTGGGTGAAGGCCTCCGAAAAGGGTACCACATACTGAAGAAAAGCCTCCCGCCGGCAAACGGTCAGGCATGTTTTCTGCAATACAGCGGACAATTAAGTCGGTTAACCTTACCGTTAATTCATAATATATACCCTGGGCAGCTGGGAATATAGGGTCGAAAACCGAACCGGGCCTTGTTTTAACATCTAGCGGCCTGAATGTTCCGCTATTTGACATTTTATCTGATGATGTTACGCTTTTAAAAGCCAGCTGGCAGATGGTCAGGGTGCCGTCACGGCTGCTGTTGAACGGTCCCTTATCCTGATCAGGGTTCTCGGTTAAATCAATAATAAATTTATCATCAGTAATTTCAACCGTAACTGTATAGAACTGTCCGTTATCCTGTTCTTCCGTTATTGAGTACTTGCCGTTTGGCAAATCTTTCATTGCATCTAAACTAACTTGTTCTGCATAATCAAGGTATTCTTCTATTGCATTAATAAAAACGTCTTTACCGTATTTTCTGCACATTTCGAGAACACGGTTTTCACCAACCCGTAACGAAGCAATGCCGGCCCAAAGATCTCCGGTGAGGAAATCAGGCATGCGACAGTTAGAATTGAGGATGTCAAATACTGATCTTATTGGTGCGCCTTCCGAAAAGAGTTTAATTGCTGATAGAATAAAACCTTCCTGGAATATTTCAGTTGCCTCTGATGACATACTTCCGGGAACCGCACCGCCAACATCATTATAGTGCGCCATGTTTGCTGTCCACGCAACAATTTCACCATCAAAAAATACAGGCATCACTAAAACAACGTCGTTTAAGTGGGTTACACCACCATTATAGGGGTCATTAGTTATGAAAATATCTCCCGGCTTGATGTCATCCGGTTTGTTAAACTTTTTTAATACACAGCATACAGATTTGTCTAAAAGACCTGCAAATGCGGGAATTCCAGCGCCACTACTTGCCAACTCACCATTTTTATCTGTTATTCCAACACCCATATCCAAAACTTCGTATATGATTGCACTCATTGCTGTATGACGAAATGCGGCGAACATTTCATCTGCGGCAGCCTGAATTGAGTTTTGAATAATATTTGCAGTAATCGGATCATATTGCTTGGTGGTCATTGCTGTTCTCCTTTCTCAAGCATATTTATCCGGTAATTGCCATAATCATCAATATAGCATTTAAACCCGGGTGGCACGATTATTGTGGTTCCGGATTCTTCTACTATTGCCGGACCACTAAAACTAATTCCGGGCTCAAATAGGTTGCCATCGTAGATTATGGTATTATGTTTGCCATGTTCCACAAAGTCAACTTCGCGATTCTCCTTAATTGTGTCCTCTATTTTTATTCCGGTTTGAGGAGACTTCTCCAGGGTAATTTTATCTATTTCGGCAATTGCAATAAGGTGGTAGCAGACCAACTCAACAGGAGCATCAAGCCTGTATGTATATTCTCTTTCATAATGCTCATGGAACTGCTCGCAAATATTATTGATTTGATCATCATCAATAACACCTTCCGGAAATGGTATTTCAACTGTATGCTCCTGATTTTGGTACCTGCAACGGGCAAAACGTCTAAAAGATACTCGTGATTCTTCAATGCTTTCATCTGTGTATTGTTTCATGGCTTTTTCTTCCAGGGCTTTAAATGCGTCCATGATCTGCTTACTGTTGTTACCTTTCAACTCAATAATCTGAGTTAGTAAGTAATCACGTCGTAAATCGCTTAGCAACATACCCCATGCTGAAAATACACTTGATTGTTTGGGGATAACAATTTTTTTAATGTTCAGTTCCCTGGCCAATGCGTGGGCGTTTAAGCCCCCTCCCCCTCCGAAGGCCATCAGGGTGAAATCCCGGGGATCGTAACCTCTGTTAACTGAAATAAGTTTGATTGCATTTACCATGTTGTTAGTAGCGATTCTAACCACGCCGTGAGCGGCTTCCTGCTCGCTCACCTGCAAAGTTTCAGCAAGCTTAGTGACAGCCTGGCTAACGGCAGCCATGTCAGCAACCCGGGTTTCGCCACAGAAATAATTTGGGTTAATAACACCCAGCGCAAGAAAAGCATCTGTATGGGTAGGCTCGGTTCCTCCAAGACCATAAGAAACCGGTCCGGGGACTGCACCTGCACTTTGTGGTCCAACATGCATTCTTTGGTAATCATCTACCCAGGCGATTGAGCCTCCACCATTGCCAATTTCAACCAGATCAACAACCGGGACCATAACTGGGTAGCCGGCGGAGATATCACTTCGTTCAACTGTATAGTCAGTATTTAATTTAATTTCACCTTTGGTAATTAAACTGCATTTAGCTGTTGTTCCACCGATGTCAATAGCAATAACTTCAGGTTCTCCAATTATATTGCCCAAAGCTGCTGCGCCCCAGATGCCACTGGCTGGTCCTGACTCAATCATGGTAATAGGGATTTGCCTGGCGCTGTTAACAGTATCAATGCCGCAGTTGGATTGCATTATATATGGTGTGCATTTCATTCCGGCAGTGGACAGGGCATTAGTAAGTGAATCTAAGTAACGATGAGCTGTGGGTTGAACGTAAGCAGAAAGAACTGCTGTGTTGGTCCGCTCATATTCACGCCATTCTCTTGTGATTTGATGAGAAGCAACTACAGCAACTTCTGGCCATAACTCTTTAATTTTGTCTAAAAGCTGCATTTCATGACTTGGATTGGCATAAGAGTTGATTAAACAGATTGCGATAGCTTCTACATTTTCTGCACGGAAATCATCGAGGATTGATGTAAGCTCATTTAAATCAAGCGGTTCAGTTACAATACCTTTATAGTTAGTACGTTCTTTTAATTCTTTACGTAAATAGCGGGGTACGAATGGTTTTGGTTTTCTATATTCAAGGTTAAAAAAATCAGGCCTGCTTCCGCGACCAATTTCAAGAACATCCCGAAAGCCTTTCGTAGTGATAAGGCCAGTTTTTGCCCCTTTTCTTTCTGTAATAGCATTAATAACGATGGTAGTGCCATGAACAAAAGTAGCGAATTCATCAGGTGAAATGTTGCTGTTTTTGATTACTTCAAGAACTCCTTTTTCAAACTCTCCTGACGTTGTATTGCTTTTTGCTGTGATAACTTCACCTTCCGGAGTTACATAAACAAGGTCAGTAAAGGTCCCACCTATATCAGTTGCAACTCGTAACATAATAACTCCTTTCTTATTACCTGGTTCAATTCATTTTCTTACAACCTGTGGTTGATAAAAAGTACCGCAGCTTACAGGCAAGTTATATTTTCCATTTAACCTCCTTATGCAAACAACTGTTTTATTTGCTGTTATGGGTCATGTATTTATGACAAAAAACATAATGCCCCGGGTGAACTTCATACATTGCAGGAATCTCTAAGCTGCAAATATCCATTTTGTCCGGGCAGCGTGGATGAAAACCACATCCGCCCGGTACATTAACCGGACTTGGTATTTCTCCCCTCGAGGCTACTTTTACTGGTCTGAGCTGTTCTTCTTCCTCTGACACAACCGGAACTGAAGAAATTAGCATTCGCGTGTAGGGATGAAGTGGTTTGTGAAAAAAATCAGCTGCTGGAGCTATTTCACAAATTTTACCCAGGTACATTATTGCTATTCGGTTTGCCACGTTACGCATTACACCAAGGTCGTGGGTAATGAATAGGTAAGAAAAACCAAAGTCTTTCTGTAAGTCAAGGAGCAGGTTAATTACTTTAGCCTGCATGGAAACATCCAGGGCAGATGTTGGTTCATCAAGAACAATTAACGAAGGGTTAACTGCAAGTGCCCGGGCTATCCCAATTGACTGTTTTTCTCCTTCACCAAGTTCCAGTGGGTGCTTATAAATAAAACTTGCCGGTAGTTGAACCAGGTCAAGTAATTCTTTAACTTTTGCTGTAATTTCATTTTCTGGTACAATACGGTGAACCCGCAACGGCATCGCCAGAATTTGATGGATGTAATGGCGTGGATTTAGCGATGTGCCAGGATCCTGAAAAACAATTTGGATATCTTTCTTGAGAGATTTAGGTCTTTTTACTGTTCCCATTGAAATGTCTTTACCGCGGTAAAGTATTTTCCCTGATGTTGCCCCATATATCCCAACAACAGAATAAGCAACAGTGCTTTTACCAGAGCCTGATTCACCAACCAGACCAAGAGTTTCTCCTTCAGCCAGTGAAAGAGTAACTCCATCAACTGCTTTAACCGTTCCCTGTGCAGTCTGAAAGTATTTTTTTAAGTTATCAATTCTAAGGATTTCTTTCACTTTACGCACTCCTATAACAAGCTACTTTATGATCTTTGCCAACTTCAAAAAATGGTGGTTTTTCTTTAGCACAAATGTCCATTTTGTATTCGCAGCGGGGGTGGAAGCGGCATCCGCCTGGAGGATTAATATATTCGGGAACCCTTCCGGAAATACCCTGGGCGATTCCTCCTCCGGTTAGCTTGGGTACTGCTGCTAACAGTCCAATAGTGTAAGGATGTAACGGATTCTTAAATAAGTCTGCAGATTCTGCAACTTCAACCGTGCGGCCAGCATACATGACGTATACTCTATCCATCCACTCTCTGATCACACCGAGTGAATGCTCAATGTAAAGAGTTGCTGTATTTCTTTTTGTAACAGAATTCATCAAAAGCCTGAGAATCTGATCCTGAATTGTAACGTCCAGTGCAGTACCCGGTTCATCGGCAATAAGCAGGTCAGCATTGGATACCATTGCCAGGGCAATACAAACCCTTTGCTTCATACCACCGCTCAACTGAACCGGATAATTTGATAGCAATCTTTCAGGATCAGGCAAAGCTGCTTCTTTGAGTACTTGTATTGCACGCTCTTTAGCTTCTCTCGAAGATACACGATTACCGGTTTTACGGGAAACCTGCACACGTATTACATCCTGAAGTTGTTGGCCTATGGTAAATACAGGATTCAGTGCTGCAGTTGGGTTTTGGAAAATCGCGGTTATATCTCTACCCCTGACACATTGCATCTCTTTTGAGCTGAGCTTGGTTAAATCTTTGCCTTCAAAGAATATTTCGCCTTGGTCAATTCTGCCTGCAGGTTTTGGTAGAATACCCATTATTGACCGCATTGTTGTAGTTTTGCCACACCCGGTTTCTCCCACCAGGCCAACCTTTTCGCCCTGCCTTATTTCCAGGTTCATATCATCTATAACCCGTAAATTACCTTCGTAAGTTTTATAACTGACGTATAAATTACGGATTTCCAGCACATTTTTACTCATTATTTTTAAACCTCCTCAACGGCGAGCATATCACGAAGTCCATCACCGAGGAGATTAAAACCTAATACAACAAACACAATCGCCAGGGCGGGACAAACAGTCATCCACCATTGATCAGGCATATATTTGGCGCCATCAGCCACCATAGTGCCTAAATCGGGAGTGGGTGGTTGTGCACCAAGGCCGACAAAACTAAGGCTAGAGGCAATAATAATAACAATGCCAAGATCAAGGGTCATTTTGGTAAATATAGCTGAAACACAGTTAGGTAGTATTTCCCTGAATATTATATAAGAGCGTGAAGCTCCGGTTATCTGGGCAGCTTGAACAAAGAATTCATTCTGCAGTGATGATGCTATACCGTAGACAAGCCTTGCATACCAGGGCCACCACATTAAGGTTACGGCTAACATTGCATAAAATACGTTTGGTGGCAGCACTGCTGTTATTGCCATAGCCAGGATCAAAGGCGGCACAGCCAGGAAAACATCAGTTATACGCATTATTAAAGTGTCAACCCAGGTGTCTCTGAAATAACCTGCTACCAGACCGGCAATAATGCCTGGAGGGGCAGCTAACCCTATTACTACAAACCCCATAATTAGAGAAAAGCGGAAACCGAATATAATCCGGGTTAAGATATCTCTTCCTACAGAGTCAGTTCCCAGCCAGTTTTCAGCATTCGGCGCCTGCATGGCATTACTGAAGTCGACGAATGCGCCTCTGTGCTCCGGGTAAGGGGTGACCCATGGCGCAAAAACAGCCAGTACTATTACTATCAAGACTATAATCAAACCGACCAGGGAGAGTCGATTACCGGTAAATTTATACCATGATCGCTTAAAGTTATCTTTACGAACCTGCCAAAGTTTACTCCTGATTTCATCAGCTGTATCGATTGCATTATTGCTGTTAAGCACCGGTGCGATCCCTCCTCATGCGTATCCTTGGGTCAAGATAGGCAACAATAATATCAACAAGAATATTAATGGAAACGAATGTAATGCCAAGAATCATAACCACCGCTGCTACAGCATTTAAATCCTTGGTTAAAATTGCATTTACGCCATATCGCGAGATGCCAGGCCAGTTAAAAACCATTTCAACTAAAAATGCATTACTGAGAAGGGCGGCAAAATCTAAACCTAAGATAGATACAGTAGGAATCAGAGAAGGTTTAAGCAAATACTTGAACATAATTTTTCGTTCTGACAAACCACAGGCACGATGGGCAAGTATATAATCTTTTTGCAAGTTATCGCTCATGCTTGATCGGGCAATTCTGGCCTGTTGCGATAAACCTGCCATTGATAGTGCCAATGCCGGAAGAAACAAATGGGTTATAGCACTAAAAAATGCTCTAAAGTTTCCGGTAATCAGACTGTCGATAGTAATCATGCCGGAAATTACCGGAGGTGGTGTTATTCCCTCTGCCAGGCGTCCCGATACAGGAAAGGCGGATAACAGGTAACCAAAAAGTAATACAAAAATTATTGCAAAAACAAATGCCGGGGTAACTACTCCCAGGTATGAAATCATTCTGACAATATTATCAACCCAGGAGTTTTTCTTTTGAACTGATAAAACACCCAGCAGTATACCGAAAAAAGTCATCAGGATTCCTGCAAACAAAGAAAGCTCAAGGGTTGCCGGAAGAAAAGCTTTGATATCTTCACTGACATTTCTTCGTGTATATAGAGAAGTTCCGAAATCTCCCTGAATAACTCCTTTAAGCCAAATTACATATTGGGTCGGGTAAGGTTTATCAAGGTGCATTTCAGCGCTTACCCGCTCCACTACATCCTGGGGAGCCCTTGCACCAAGTGCTAATCGTACAGGGTCTCCGGGTACAACGCGTGCGATAATGAAAATAAGAATAGATAAGCCCAGTAACACCCCAAGAGAAAGAACCAGGCGCCGGGCAATAAAGGTCGAGAGTTTCATTCCAAGGCCCTCCACATAGTAAGTAAAACAATGAGATGTGGGATTTCTTCTCAGAAGAAATCCCACATCAAATCAGGTTAATTACCTAGCAATTCAGCACGCTTAACCGGATCAACAGAAATAAACCTGGCGACAAAATTATAACCCATAACTGGTATTGGATCTGCCGACTGAGGCCAGTTAATGTAATGTGTCTGATAAGCATGCCGTTCCATATTGTCGTAAGCAAAGATAGTTGGTGCAAGTTCTACGATCAGCTCCTGGGTGTCTCTGTATAAGGCAAAGCGTTCTTCCCTGTCTACAGTAGCCATTGCCTGCTCAAGCAGGGAGTCTACCTCATCGTTGAGCAGCCATTCGGTTTGTTCCCAGCTTCCTGTATTGGATGAATGATATTTGGCTTCAAGAATGGATCCGGCTTCACCGTAATGTGGAGATACCCAGATGCTGGTGAGATGAGGCGTAGTATCTATACTACCGGATTGATCAATCAAGCTCATCCAGGGAGTTTTTACAATTTCAATATTTAAACCTACTTTCTGAGCTTCTGCCTGGGTCATCAAAGCAATTTTTTCAAGGTCAGCAACCTCTGCGGTCCAGGCATATTCGATAGGATACTGGTCAAGCTGTCCGGCATATTTGGAAAGAGCAATTTCCTCTGCAGCCTTGTCCAGGTCAAAACTATACTGAAATACGTTTGAGTTCCATCCGGGAAGAACACTGGAAACAGGCCCTTTAGCCGGTGCAGTGCCGGGATAGATATTTTGGGTGAGAGCATCATAATTAAACGCCCAGGAAAGTGCCCGGCGAATATGAATATCATCTAATGGTGGCTTTTGGGTATTCATCATCAGGTATAACTGACCACCATCGGGCCATCTGGCTACGTCAACACCTTCTATGTCTTCCAGGGAGTTAAAGGCTTCCAGGGTTTGCCATTGATCGGAAATATCTATTTCCCGGCGCATCATCCCTGTTCTTACCGTTGCAGCTTCTGTAGTGCCGATTAACTCAAATACATCAGGGGCCAATGGATCGATGTAGGAAAAGTAATCATCGTATTTTTCCAGGACCAGAAGTGTGGCTACATCGAATTCTTTAACTTTATAAGCTCCGGAGCCGGCACCGTTAGTATTGAGGAACTCCTTGCCGTAATCACCAAAATCGCCATAAGGCCCATCAAGTGTATTGGCCATGACCAGATCTTCGTTAATAATATACAGTCTTGTTAAAGTGGTTAAAAACGGGCCAAAAGGTTGGGGGAGTATAAAGTCTACAGTATAATCATCAACTACTTCAACTGCGCTTATACGGTCGCTGAATATATATGCGTACCCTTCTCCGATAGCCTGTAGGCGGTCAAAGCTGAACTTGACATCACTGGCGGTCAATTCGCTTCCATCGTGGAACATAACTCCTTCATTAAGGTAAAACCGATAGGTGAGGTTGTCATCAGAAACCTCCCATTCTCTGGCCAGGTGAGGTTCAAATGATCCGTCGGCGTTTGGATAAATTAAAGTATCATAAATATTGCATAGTGCAGTCGAACTTGAATAGTCAGAACCAACAG
>CAYMIW010000057.1:0-13915 GCA_964390725.1 uncultured Syntrophomonadaceae bacterium
TCCGGGACTTTCTCTGCCCCTTCTACCTTAGCAGATTGTCTACAATTTTAACATTTTCCAAAATCAACCTTTCGTGCTAATTGAAATCTACTCGAGAATATATAACTAAATAATAAAGCCATAAATGGCAAGCCATTGAATAGAGTTTCAACCCTAAGGCACAAAACCCTTTTCATGGTTGGCATAGATATAACATTTCTTATAAGACTATGGGCGGGGTGCGAAAACTAAACCCCTGCACACAAGCAGCAACTTTCGATAACCGCCCATTATGTAAGAGGCGAACCTTGTGCCAGTGGTTGTGCGGCGCAGGCCGATTGCATAATGCGCTGTTATCGCTGAAGTTGCGCTACCTTACGTGGGACATAAGCCGGTTGCGCCTTACTGGCGGCGACAGTAAAGGCGCAGGCAGTGTTAGCTGCCCCAAGCGGAGGTTTGGGGGCCCGGACCGGGAGCTTGGACCGGTGGACTTCGCACACGATGCAGGGCCCGGGTGGGTCAGGCCTGTAAGCGGAGGTTGAAGTGTCTTGGCCGCAGCGGGGCGAAGGAAGCCGGCAGCGGGCTTTGCTGCGGGCTGAGAGAGCTACGTGGAGGCCAAGTGGCTTCAACCGGAGCCCTTTTGACAAAATTTAACCCGACACTGGCGGCGCTTTTTCGTCAGGGGCGGGTTTATTTTTGACCGCTACCCTGGTTTAGGTTTAAAGCGGAGGGCCTGCGGCCTGGTCCGGAAGCGCAGCCCGAGCTCGTTACCGACCGGGCGGAGATGGAGGGGAAGGCGGCAGGGCCGGAGCATTTACTTTGCTGACAAAGGTTTGCTTTTAATTTATCTGGGGCCGGGTTTTGCACCAGTTAAATTAAGGACATATCTTTGACCGCCTGTTTTTAGGGTTCTGCCTTTCGGGCACGGACGGCCATCGGCCCCACCTGCCCGGCCGGCTTACATCAGGCTGGTGCACGTTCAAATCTCCCTTACCGGCCGAGTAGTTCTCCCTTTTTCAATAATATGCTTTAAATGACTAAACATCAGCTGCAGGTCTCGTGTAGTGTATAGCAATCCCTGCATTACTTCTGATGGGGGTAAATGGCGTTGTGTTTACAGGGCTTGCTATTCCGGTAGGAGTTAGAGCAATTATTTTAAATTATGATGTGTGATAAATAGCATTTAAAACAACGAGATGATTTCTTGTATGTTTTGAGACACTGTTGCTGTAAAGAACCAAGGCCTTGCAAAAGAAACCAAGCACGTGAGAACGAGGTGGAGGCCCAGGCGGGTTGGCCGGAATAGAGCCCAGGTGGAGCGTTTTTTGCGGAACCTGGGCGTAGTGGAGGGCTACCGGCCTGGGCCGGAGCCATTGTGGAGATGACAAAGTTTTGCCTGGGTTACCCTGGGGCCGGGGTTTGCGCCAGGGGAAGGCGGGCATATCTTTGACCGCGCCTTTTGCATTATCTTAGCAGGTAATGTACAGGAGTTCAGGCAAATTTGCAAGGGTCGCAGCACTCAGAACCAAGTCTTTGCAAAACCTTGAAAACCTTTAAGTCAAAAAGATGTAACATAAATTTTTGGCCTTAAAAATAACCTATGTTTGGCTTGACGTTATATCGTCCAGTATCCTGCAAAATTCACTTATATTTTCTGGCACTTGAACTGTTATTTTAAAATTTGGTGGCTGAACCTTGCCAGCTTCAAGTAGTTTGCGATCAATTGTAGATAGCGAATGTAGTATTCCCATAAATTCGTATATGCCTCTTTGAATTGGCTCGGTCCATCCAAAAGTCATTTTGTGAAGGTCAATGTAAGGCTCCTGGGGAACGATTTGGTAGCATTCGGTTTCATACCTCATTGTATGTTCATACAACTGGACTAAAGCCGTCAATCTTATTTTAAGTTCCTTAAGTTCCGCTTCGCTCTCATCTAAATCGCTGAGCAGAGCCGGGATTTCATCGGTACACTGAATCATGGTTGCACGAACCAATTGCTTAAGGGCTGCAGGTCGTAGTTTCAGCCAGTTATAATACTCATCGGCAGTCACATATTTCGGTTCAATAAATTCCGCACCTTTTTTTATTCTATTAAGTGTTAAATCAATATTTTCGATTCTATTAGCCAGCATTTGCTCAGCTAAAGCAAACGGCCACCCACATTTCCTCTTCCTGTAAATGTTTCTTGTGGTTTCATTTTCATCTTGGAGTGCTTCAGGTGTATAGGATTTAAACTTAAGCCATGCTTTATATAACACCGCTAACAAGGCAGTTATAATTACGGGTAGTGCAAGGCTCCCTATGGACGTTTTGCTATCCATAGCTTCGGTAAGAATATATGCAAAACCCCAGAGTGTTCCCGTAAAAGGGATAAAGTGGGCAGCTTCCTCTATAAATCTCTTACTGTATTCTTTTATGCACTCATACCATTTTCTTTCAGTAAAACGCATTACGTGGTTGCTCTGATAAATACCGTTTTCACTCACTGCTGGTTCTGCCTCACTTACTTGTATTTATTATTCATATTATGGTTTCTGCAGCACCCTCAAATATCCTCTTTGCAGCACTTCTGGCCTTACATAACAACTGCGCTCACTGACGATATAAATAATTATACATGTGCAAACATTTGTGTTTTTGTTCGTGCCTGTCATTTTATGCCCCGATCTGGCTGTCCCCGCGCCTTTTGTATTATTTACGCGAAAGCCCTACGGCCCGGCCTTGAGCAAAGCGGTGGCCAGGTTGTGGGGCTGGAGCCTTACCTGACAAATTTTAAGCAGGGCCCTGCTGCAGCGGTTTTTGCAAAAGCAGGGAAGCCGCTTATATTTTGGCCGCATCCCTAATTTCACTTCTACCTATTGCACAAAGCCCTAACTTCGTGTATTATACTTTATGTTTTCCTAGAAATTTTATTGTTTCTCCCTGAAGAAGCAGCAGGCTTGGTAGAAACCTGCTGCTTCTTTGTATCTACTGCTCTTGCCCTACAACAACTTCGATATATTCCTATTCGCCTCTTTAATGCACCCGGAGAGCTCTTCTAACTTCTTCTCCACCCGGACCAGCAGGTACAGGCTGACCACGATGGGGAAGCCCAGATTGGCTATCAGAGGCGTTAAGTCTTCAACTATAATAACGATGAGGCAGGTCCGGGCATCATTTCATGCCCGGGCACTTCCCCTGGCTAAATCCTTGCTTTACTGCCCTTTGGGCAGCTCTTTGCCGACCCGGGAAATATCATCCAAAGCCATCTGTTCTTCGCTGGTCAGGATGCGATCTAAGTCTAAGATAATCAGCATCCTGTCATCTATTTTGCCCACTCCTGTTATTAGATCGGTTTTGCCTCCGGCCACCTGGTTCGGCGCCTCCTGAATCTGTTGATCGGGCAGGCTGAGAACTTCTCTGACCGAATCAACTATTAAACCGACCATGCGCTCTTCCACTTCAACAATGATAATCCTGTTTTCATCATTTCTCTCCGCTTCGGGCAGGCCAAAGCGTTTACGCAGATCAATTACCGGTATCACGTCCCCGCGCATATTGATCACCCCTTCGACAAAGTCCAGTGACCGTGGCAGGGGTGTAACCCGAATCATCTTCAGAACTTCACGCACGTTATTTATACTGCAGGCGAATTCTTCGTTTTCCATGACGAAAACAACCAGTTGAATTTCACCTTCTTTGCTTACTTCTGCCATCAAAATGCCTCCTTCCCGACAACTTCTGTTATGCTACTCATATTTAAATTTCTGCAGCTCCTGGTTAAGTCTTTCTGCTGAAGAGCGCAGCTCCTCTGCTGTAGCTGCCATCTCCTCCATAGTAGAAGATTGTTCTTCAATGGAAGCAGCCATCTCTTCACTGCCGGCACTTAATTCTTCCGCTGCTGAAGCAGTTTCTTCTACCTGCTTGGATATTCCCGAGACATCCTGAAGAATTTCCCCAAAGGTTGAACCTGTTTTAGATACAACCTCTGTTCCCGATTCGACATCCTTGACCCCCAGGGTCATGCTTTCCAGGGCTTTCTTGCTTTCATCCTGGGTAGCGGTAATCAAATCGCCAATCTCTTTGGCTGCACCGGCAGATTGTTCAGCCAGCTTACGCACTTCTTCGGCTACCACAGCAAAACCGCGCCCCTGTTCTCCGGCCCGGGCTGCTTCAATGGCCGCATTTAGGGCCAGCAGATTGGTCTGGTCGGCGATATCGGTAATAACACTTAATATCTTGCCAATATCGCTGGAGCGCTGGTCAACTTCAGTAATTACCTCCTGCAGTTCACTGACCCTATTGTTGATCACCTGCATCTGGTTGACCGCTTCTTCAATGGCCTTGTTACCTTCTTCTGCCCGTTCAAGAATCTTGGCATTGGTTTCTGCCATGGTCTGCGAATTGGTGCTTAAGTTTTCAGCATTGGAAGCAAACTCGTTAGTCGAGGCTGAAACTTCTTCTAAAGAAGAACTCATTTCTTCAGCCGCTGAAGAAACCTGTTCACTGCCGCTTCGCACTCCTCCAGCAATACCTACAGTACTTTCGATAATTGAGCGCATACTTTCTAATATTCCATTAACAGCATTAGCCAATCCTGCTATCTCATCACGACCTTTAACAGGAAGTCTCTGTGTTAAATCACCGCCCCTTGAAGCAAGATCATCTAAAACTGTAACGACATTGCGAAGTGGTGTAGTAATACCACGATTCATAACTATAACTATAACTATCACCAGGAAAATTGAGGCGCCAATCACAGCAAAAATAGCCGTTATCGCCACCTGTTCCTGAGCACTTACTTCAGCCATTAAAACTTCGTTTTCTTCATCCATTACCATATTTAACTCATCGAATAATGCGCTGACTGTCTCTATGTGAGCCAAAGTTTGGTTTTGATAAACATCCAGCGCAGTTTCGAAGTTACCATCTCCTTCCTCGGCATCTCCGGCAGCTTCCAGAAGTGGTATTAATTCATGCGTGCTTTCGTGCAGAAGGCGGTGAGGTTCTTCTATTTGATCAAAAACCCGCTTGAAATCATCGCTGGCCTGGACATACTCTTCTGAATCCCTGAATTCATAATACCACTGGCCAAAATTACACATGGTATGATCCAGTTCACCAGTAAATCTGTCTCCAGTTATAAAAGTGTTACCCAGTTCGTTCAGCCAGACCAGGTGCTCTTCCAATCTTTCTAATACCATCACTTTCATCTCTGTGTTTTCAACTACTTCATTCATGCTTTCACTGTTATCAGTAAAGGTGATAAAGTTAAAACCACCCATCGCAATCATTAACAGTAAAATTACACCAAACCCCAGTAGCAATTTCCCCCGAATAGTTAAACTCATCGGCAAAACTCCTTTCATTTAATGTTATTCCGTCAATTCCAGATAAATAAGTCATCATAATTTGATGTTTATCATTTACACCTCCTGGACTTTCCAGCTAAAAAGTTCATAAATACGGCTGGATATCAGCCATAAAATTTTGTTTTGTAATCACCCCTGTTATATTCTCAGTAGCTAATCTATGTTCTGCCTGCTCAACCACTGGATACAGGGTCATGATTAAAACCTTTGCTTCAGGGCGCATTATTTTTACTTTGCTGATAATAGCCTGGACCTTACTTCCAGCTATGGCAAATTGTTCATCTATCAGCAGCAGGTCAGGTGCAAGGTTATCTATTAATGAGGTAATATCGGAGCAGGTAGAGGCCACCTTTACCATCTCTGTTTCCTTTTTTGCAGTAAAATAGTTTCTTACTGACCTGCTAAAGCTGCTATGGGAATCAATGATGATAACTCTCACACCTGGCAAGGATATACCTCCTTCTTTAGTTCCTATTGAGCCCTGTATGCCTTTTCACATAACAAAGTTAATTAAAGTAGATTTAGAATATAGATGCTATTATTCCCACTGCGATTATTGTATATGACCAAAACTATTAAATCTGTGAGGAAAATCCCCATTTTTGCCCAAAAAAATCCCCATTTTTCTGCGGATTTCTATTTTTTCACAAGAAGGTTGTAAGATCTATGGTATATGGTTTTTTAGGGGTCGGTCCAAAAAATCAGTTTACATAATTCAAAGTATGTCCCCATAGGGCACCAAAATACTGCTTTTACCGCTTCACTATAGTGGGTAAAAATATAAAGCTTTTTGAACTACCCGGATATTTTTTTATAAGCAGGAGTATTTATAAACATATCGAAGAGTAGCAATACTTATCAGTGAGGTCGTGAGGTCGTATTATGGAACAAGGAAACGATAAACAAAAACTATTAATCGAAAACCTACCCGACGCCTTTGCCTATCACCGGGTAGTTAAAGCTGACGATGGCGCCCCGGTGGACTACATCTTTCTGGAAGTAAATACTGCCTTTGAAGAAATGACCGGCTTAGAGCGAAAAGAGGTTATCGGGAAAAAGGTCTCCGAAATTTTACCCGGTATTGAAAAGAGCGATTTCGACTGGATTGGCGCTTACGGAAAAGTAGCTTTAAGCGGCGAAGCAACACATTTTGAAAACTTCTCCGAACCACTCGGGCGCTGGTATGATGTAACTGCATACAGCGATAAGCCGAGCTATTTTGCCGTAGTATTTCGTGATATTAGCAAGTTCAAACAAACAGAAGGTGACCTTCAATATCAAAATGACCAGTTGAAACTTCTGCTTGAAGTGAGCAGAGCAATAGCAGCAGAAAAAAAACCTGCCGCCCTATCCCAGGTTATTGTCGATGGGATAACAAAGCTTACAAGACTTAAAAGCGCAGCCATCTATTTGCTTCAGAATAACAAGCTATACCTTGAAGCTGCCTGTCCTCCATTGCCACCAGATTTTCCTGAACCATTGCGTATAGCAGAGCTGAAGGATCACCCACATATAGGCAAAGCCGTATCAAGCAAACACCCTGTAGTTTTAGAAGATAGCAGGATTGCAAATTTAACTAATGCAGAAAGAGAAGTTTGTGAGCAGCGACAGCTGCGTTCAATACTGTATGTCCCTCTAACTTACCAGGGTGAAGTAATCGGCATTCTGATTCCAGCTAGCATTGGAATAATCCATAACTTTACTGAAGGCGATATTAATATCTGCAAGACCCTGGCCAGCCATGCAGCGCTATCATTATCAGAGGCCATGCTTGCAGAAGATAAATTGAACTACATAAAAGAGATTGAAGAAAAGAATAAAAGCCTTGCCTTGAAAGAGAAGGCCGTCCGGGAAAGCGAGGAAAAACACCGCCGTCTCTTTGAAACAATGGTCCAGGGGGTTATCTACCAGGCTGCAGACGGCGAGATCATCTCGGCCAACCCGGCGGCAGAAAGAATCCTCGGCCTTTCCTTTGACCAGATGCAGGGCAAAACATCGATGGATCCAGACTGGAAGATGATTAAAGAAGACGGCACAGCAGTGCCTGGAACAGAACACCCGGCCATGATTGCCCTGCGTTGCGGTGCGAAAGTGGGTCCGGTAACCAGGGGGATCTACCGCCCGGACTTAGGCAGCCACATCTGGCTGAGCATTACAGCCATTCCCCTGTTCGAACCTGGCGAAGAGAAGCCTTTTCAGGCATATGCAACTTTTGAAGATATCACTGAACAAAAAAATGCCGAGGAAACCATCAGACAGCACGAAGCTGAGCTGGCCGCTATCTATGAAAACGCACCGCTTGTTATGATGCTGGTAGATAAAGAGAGAAAGTTGCAAAAAATTAACGGCTATGGAACATCGTTTGCCGGCAAACCAGAGGAAGAAATGCTCGGCAGGCGCGGCGGCGAAGCTCTTGGCTGCCTTAACGCACTTGACGATCCGGAAGGCTGCGGTAAAGGCCCGCACTGTGAATACTGCACTGTCCGCCTAACAGTTCTTGAGACTTTTGAAACAGAGCTGGCCCACCACCAGATAGAAGCGAGCCTGCCTTTTTTGATGGACAATAAAGAAAAACGCCTCCATTTTCTACTTTCAACCATAATGGTAACCTTAAGAGAGCAGCAGAT
This sequence comes from uncultured Syntrophomonadaceae bacterium, assembly GCA_964390725.1. Taxonomy (GTDB): domain Bacteria; phylum Bacillota; class Dethiobacteria; order DTU022; family DTU022; genus JAABTH01. Next base: position 7,958 of record CAYMIW010000057.1, read on the forward strand.
GGTGCTGGTCTGCCTGCAGGATATAACCGATCGTAAGCGGGCAGAAGAAGAAATCCGCACCCTGAACGAAGAACTCGAAAAGAGGGTCAGAGAACGCACTGCCCAACTGGAAGCGGCCAATCGTGAACTCGATGCCTTTTCCCATTCTGCCTCGCACGACCTGCGCGGCCCATTGAACCGAATCAGCGGTTTTAGCGAAGCTCTTATAGAAGACTATGCTGAGCAGCTTGACCAGCAGGGACTGGACTACCTGCACCGGATCAGTAACTCCAGCCAGAACATGAGTGCGTTGATCGATGACCTGCTTAAGCTGTCCCGGGTCTCACAGATGCAGATCAGCCGCGAGCCAGTTGAACTAAGCGCCCTGGTAAGCGTTCACTTAAAAGAGCTGCAGGCCAGAGAGCCAGACCGGCAGGAAGAAACAGTTGTTAAGCCCGGTTTGGTAGCAGAAGGCGATACTGCTCTTTTGCGTATTGCTTTAGAAAATCTGCTGGATAATGCCTGGAAATATACCGCCGGCGAGAAAAAGGCCCGGATAGAATTCGGCAGCACAGTTCAGGATGGCAAAGAAGTCTATTACATAAAAGATAACGGCACCGGCTTTGACATGAAGCATGCTGAGAAGCTGTTTACCGCCTTCCAACGCCTGCACTCAGAGCAAGAATTCACAGGCACCGGCATCGGATTAAGCATAGTTTCACGCATCATCTCCCGCCACGGCGGGGAAATCTGGGCCGAAGGTGAACCGGGCAAGGGCGCCTGTTTCTGTTTTACCCTGCCTTAGACCAGCCAATAGTTTAGAGGAGGTTGATGGTTATGAATCCTTTAAATGTAATTATTGTCGAAGACAATGAAGATGATTTGCTTTTGATCCTGCGTGCCCTGAAAAAGGCCGGCTACGCGCCTCTCTACACCTGCGTTCAGACACGCCCTGAGCTTGAAGCCGCCCTGCAAGAAGAACAGTGGCAGATGGTTATCTCCGACCACAGCATGCCTGCTTTTAGCGCCCCTGAAGCCCTGCAAACCTTACAGGAAAGCGACCGAAATCTGCCTTTTATTATCGCATCAGGCACAATTGATGAAGAATTTGCCGCTACCATAATTGATAACGGAGCCGATGATTATGTCCATAAAGGTGACCTCTCGAACCTGGTGCCGGCTGTAAAGCGCGTCCTTGAAAAATGATCTGCCAATAACGATAAAATTTAAGCCCGGGCCCCGGCAGCGTTATTCCTGTCTCGGCTCGGGCTTTGTTTAAACTGTATTCTTCACACTTGCCCTACAACAACTTCGATATATTCTTATTCGCCTCTTTTATGCACCCGGAGAGCTCCTCTAGCTTCTTCTCCACCCGGACCAGCAGGTACAGGCTGACCACGATGGGGAAGCCCAGGTTGGCCACCAGAGGCGTTAAGTCTTCGATCATGGAATCACCCCTGATTCATATTTAATTTAGAGACACTGAAAGGGGCCGGCACAAAACCCGGGCCCCTTTCTATATAGTCCAATTAGCATTTTTTAGCCTAATACTCGCCGATAACGTCAACATCCCTGGAGACAACCTCCGCGCGGACCTTAGAGGCGATGTCACCACCAGTTGTAGAGAAAATGTTTTTGGTAATAATACTGTCCATTACCATCTCTACTTCCATTTCAGTAAGCTCGGGCTGCGGGTCGGCAAGGTTAACCGAAACAATTCTTCCTTCATCGTTACGAAATACCATACGCAGTGTTTGCTGCATGTTATACCTCCTTCCTAGAGCCTGTCGGCTTTAATAGTTTTTGCCCTTAATTAGCTTTCTTCAAGTTCGTTTTCATCTGCCCTGCGCACTGCATCAACAGCGTGCACCTGCAGCAGGCCCAGCTGACTTGCAACATCAAATAAATCGGCGTTGCTGGCGCTGGCCTTGATGTTGTGGAAAGACCGGTTGCGATATACCGGGTTCATGTTCTCATCCAAACCGGTATTAAGGCGCATGGTCAACCTGGTACCAACGGGAATTACGGTTACGCTCATTTTACAGACCTCCTTTTATGTTGGATTTTACTTGCCGCATTTATAGTAGCAGGGAAAGGATCCCATGTTAAATGCCATCCGCACCGCTGGGAAGGGCAGAAGCGGCTGCCCTGCACAGGCAGAGCCACAATTTGCAGGTGACCCGCGCAACTGCCGACCTGCCTTTCGCCTTGTCTGTATCTGCGCGGGTAATAACCGAACTTTTTTTCAGGCAGCAAAAAAGACCCGGCATTAAACCGGATCTTTTTCTATATATAGTTCAATTAGCTTGTTTTAGCCTAATACTCACCAAGCACATTGACTTCCCTGGAAACTATTTCGGCGCGGACTTTTGAGACGATATCGCCGCCGGTTGTAATGAAGACATTTCTGGTAATAATGCTGTCCATTACCACATCAACGGCCATCGGAGTAATCTCGGGATCCGGGTCGGGCATGTTGACAGTGACGATCCGCCCTTCCACGTTGCGAAATACCAGGCGCAGTGTTTGCTGCATGTTATCCCTCCTTCCTAGAGCCTGTCGGCTTTAATGTTTTCTGCCTTCAGTTAACTGGCCTCCAGTTCGTTTTCATCTGCCCTGCGCACTGCATCAATCGTGTGCACCTGCAGAGAGCCAAGTTCCTGGGCCAGTTCAAGCAGGTTAGTGTTATCAGCGCTGGGCTTGATGTTGTGGAAAGACCGGTTGCGGTAAACTGGATCCATGTTTTCATCCAGCCCTGTATTAAGGCGCAGGGTCAGTCTTGAACCAACGGGAATCACGGTTACGCTCATTTTACAGACCTCCTTTTCTTGTAGTTTCACTTGCCGCATTTATAGTAGCAGGGCCCGGGCTTAAAGTTAAATCGGGCCCGTAAGACCGGGGGCCTCACTTTAAAGGGCCCCGGATGGCTGCAGCAGTCTAGTTAGGTTGCCCCGCAGGTGGTGGATGCTGCATTTCACACCGGCCTGTGGCGCGGAAGTAACAAACTAAATTATTTTCAGTCGGATTTAGGTGGTAGAGAATAAGGGCAACTTCCCGTAGCAGGCAGTCGCAGTTCGGCATTATCCCTAAAAGATCTTCTCTCTGCAGGCCCTTGAAACGCACCCCGCTGCCGTGCTTTTCTACATAGTCGGCAAGCACGATCTGCCCGTGCCTTATTCGACCCTCCACGGTATCGGGCTGATTAATGGTATCGAGCTCCAAGCCTCCTTCTAAAATGACCCTGGCCTGATAGGGCGGCTCATCTTTTAAGGGTAATACCCTTTTTACCTGCAGCATGTTGACGTAGCCCATGGTCGTCTCACCCGGTTCAGTGGCCTGGCGCACCTTGAGCGGCACGAGGACCAGGTTCTCGTTTAAAGGCAGGCTGATATGGTGTTTTCGGTTTAAAAGTTCCGCGCAGCGGCGGCGCAGCAGGGCCAGGTCAAGCTTGTAGAAAGCGGCCATCCTCCCTAACAGCCAGGACACGCCGCGCGGGTCACTGTGAGTTTTTTTGCGGGTAATCACCGCCGAGCGGTCGCCGTTATCGTAAACCGGCAGAAGGGCCAGCAGTCCTTCCTGCATGTACTGCTCGATGGTGCACTTCTTTACAGCGGCATACACATTCATCACCCCTGCCTTTAGTTATTCAAACTCTCCAACCGGCTCGACTTCTGCGGTGTGCAAAGCGGCATCTACTTTTTCAACAATCTGGCCCCCGGTGTAGGTGTAGAACAGATCGGTCGAAATAATTAAATCCATCAGCTCTTCGACATCGGCCAGGTTGACCGGCTCTGCCGGCGGGTTAATGGTAAAGCTCACAATCCGGTCGTTGCTGTCGCGGAAGCGCAGCCTCAGTCTTTTGGTTACAGTCATAATTTAAACCCTTAGATCAGCCTTCACCCTCGATCAGCTCGACGTGCATCACCCGGTAGGTGTTGACCAGGTTTGCGGCGTAAAGCTTCTCAAAGGCCCTGGCCAGGTTGAAATAGTGCTCATCCGGGCTGGTATGCCGGCCGCGGGTATAGCTGCGGGCCCTTAAAATGTTCCTGTTCGGGTCTTCAGGGTCCGGGCCTAAGTCGAAGCGCATGCGCAGGGTATCCTGGTAGTTTTCACGCTGAATCGTCATCTGGCTATCTCCTTTCTTTAGCGTTTAAGGAGATTGTAGCAGTGGGGCGCAGTGAACAAAAGTTCGCCCGGCAGGGCCGGAAGGGTCACTTTTGAGGGCTCCAGGGTGCTGGAGCGGTCATTTTTGAGGCCCCCAGCACCCTGGAGCGAACTATTTCATGGGCCCCGGCCCTGCAGAGGTAACAACCGGTAAAAATTTAGCCGCTGAAGTCGAATTTTTTGATTACCTGGCCTTCCAGCTCAGCTTCGCTCTCATATTCTTCAATCGTAATTAAGTCTTCCGCTTCTTCATCCTCGCCTTTATCAAGGGCTTCTTCGGCTTCAACCGCGCCCTTTAAGTCGCCGTCTTTGGCCTGCTTTTCTAGCGAGTCAAGCATATCGAGCTGGCGGTTGCCGTTTTCATCAATCGCTTTTAAGTTGCTGAAGCAGATGTTGTGGCGGTTGACCACCCCGCTGTGCTCCTGGATATCGCAGTCTTTGACTGCATAGCTGACCGCGCCGTTTCTATCAAATACCGGTTCCTTGATAAAGGATAGAATATAGTCCAGCTGGGCCGACCTGGCCTCGTCTGTGAAGCTTAAGTAAATCCCTTCGTTAACGATGACAAGAAGCTCATAGCCGGTCAGGCTGCGCCAGACCGGCGGGGCAATCAGGGCCCGGCCGAGCTGGGGCCTGTCTTTAACCTGCCAGCCGCCCTTCCTGAACAGGCAGGCAATTTTAGCGTCTTTTAAGTAAGGGTGGTGCTCGTTTATAGCTCTTCTAACCGGCTCATTTAGCTCGTGAGCGATCTTGTAGCTTGAGTTTTTTTCCATGGAATCTTCCCCTCCCGAGTCATATTTTATGGCGCACGATAAAGGCAGCGAGACCGGCCGCGCGCAGCTGCTCCATCTGTCTTTTGGCATTTTCCGGGCTGCGGTAGCTGCCTGCCACCACCCGGTGCCAGGTAACCGGCTCTTCATCAGCGGCCGCGGATGAGCTGTCACCAGCCTTTTTCTCCGGACTTTTCCGCTCCGAGCCTTCCAACTCATCTATCACCCGCTCGAAGAAGCCGCGGCCCGGGCAGTACCAGCGGTTACCCGAATCAATTTCAAAATGACCAAAGATGTAGGGTCGCCTTATTGATCCGGCCGTGCGAGTAGGCCGCGGTGTGCTCCGGCACCAGGGAGACCACGCTGCCGTCGTCTTTTATCACCGCGTTGTAGCTGGCGTTGGCGGCCGGGTTCATGATCCAGCTGTAGTTACTCTCCCAGTGAGCGCCGGTAATATGCAGACCGATACTGATAATTTTCTGCACGCCCCTTCCGAAGCTGCCCTTCGGGTAGCCGAAGTTGGGACTCTTGTAAGTTTCATCATAAATACCCACGCTTCAACCCTCCCTGCCGCAATCAGGGTTAGTGCGGGCCCGCCCGCTTAAGCCATTAACAATGCCGACCAGGTCGTGAATCAGGTTCGAGCCGAGCCCGATCGCGATGCCGGTCAAAACCATACCGGCTGAGCTTACCATCCCGGTTACCTCGAGGGCGTAGAGCAGGTCGAGGCGCAGAGTGGTAGCCGCAGCCACGGAAAGCAGGCCGGAGCCGATCAGCTTGACCTTGGTTGATAAAAACTCTTCGCCGATCACCTGCTGCAGGTGCTCCCAGGTCCGCTCAATTACGGCGGAGAGAATAAAGATGTTTAAAAGCACGGTAAAACCTCCCTTAGCTGTGATGGATAAAGTATAAGCTGGACAGTGTAAATTAAATAATTGCTCTAACAATTTACTTTGCACCGGCAGCGTTAAAAGTTAAGTCTATATAATTGTGTAAATTCGAGGAGCCATTTCTCCTCACCTTCGGTTAGAATGTAATTGACGAA
>CAYMIW010000058.1:0-11458 GCA_964390725.1 uncultured Syntrophomonadaceae bacterium
ATAAAGCAGTATAAAGCACTACTGGAAACGGAAGGAGTGAAACTCAGTTTTAGCAGTGAGTCGATTGAAGAAATCGCTCGAACAGCTTGCTACCTGAACCAGGAAATGGAAAATATCGGGGCAAGGAGATTACACACTATCATGGAAAAGATTTTAGAAGATTTGTCGTATGATCTTCCCGGTGATAGCTTCAGGGAAATAGTTATAGACCAGAGCTATGTTCAGGATAAGCTGCAAAAAGTGGTTAAAGATAAAGATTTAAGCAGGTACATACTCTAAAAATATTGATCGAAAGGTAGGTGATCGACGTGATATCTTCCCCTTTACTCGAGAAGACCCGTCGAATCAACAAAATATTACAAAAATCAGCAGGCCAGCATGTCGACTTCAAGGATGTCGCAGACGTTCTTAAAAGAGTTATACATGCCAATGTTTATATAGCAAGTAGAAAGGGAGTTATTCTTGGCTGGTCACTTGTTGATGAATTCGAATGTGAATTAATGGTAAATAATGTTCTTAAAGACGGCTTTTTCCCCGAAAAATACAACCAGTTCTTACTCAAGGATGATGATTCACGGGTTAATTTGCGCCAGAAATCTAATGACTGTGTATTTCTGGAGGCAGAAAGATGTCTATTTGCCAACAAGATAACCACTATTGTTCCAATTATAGGTGGCGGCGATAGAATAGGCACTTTGCTACTGGCTCGCTTCAATGAACTTTTTGATGCCGAGGATCTGATCCTGGCAGAAACCGGAGCAACCGTGGTTGGTATGGAAATATTGCGTTCAAAAGCGGAGAAGGTTGAAGAAGACGCTCGCAATAAGGCAGTTGTTCAGCTTGCGGTGGCTACTCTCTCATATTCCGAACTCGAAGCAGTTGAGCACATATTTGAAGAATTAGGTGGAACCGAGGGGCTTCTGGTGGCCAGCAAGATTGCAGACCAGCTGGGTATAACCCGTTCTGTTATCGTTAATGCCCTGCGTAAGTTTGAAAGTGCAGGAGTTATTGAGTCAAGGTCCCTGGGCATGAAGGGTACTTACATTAAAGTTCTGAATCCTTTCCTGCTTGAGTACCTGGCCAAGAAAACAAAACCATACCAATAATCCGGAATTTCAATAATGTCATGCTATGCCCCGATCTTAGATTCGGGGCTTTTTCTAAAGATTATTTAAATTAACTGGCTTAATCCTATACTTAGACTAATGGGTTCATTTAACAAAGTAAGATCATAATCTATTCGAGGAGGCCCGCTATGAATAGCTATCAAGGTTGGGATAAGCGAGAAAATGACCGTTTAATTATTAGAACGGCAGATGATAACCTGAAAGTTGAGCCACTGGTAGAAAGAATCAAAAAAGTAGCCGACAGTTCAAAGACAATAACTTTTGTCGGTTCTGCAGCAGGTGAGGAAGGTTTAGATTCCCAGACAATAACCTGGACTCAACTGCATCAGGATGCTCTCGGCATGGCCTCAATTTTACAAAAGGCCGGAATTAAACCAGGAGATCACATTGCTCTTTTAGGTCCAACAACCAGAAATCTTGTGACAGCAATTCAGGCCGTCTGGCTGGCCGGAGCCAGCATCAGCATGCTTCCGATTCCAATGCGCTTTAGTTCTGTCGAAGAATTTGCCAACCAAACCAGGGCCTTAATGAAGTATGGTGATATAGATCTTCTATTGCTAGATCCGGGGCTCGCTGCTTTTTATGAATCAAAACCAGGCGACCCAAACATAATTCTTTTAAACGAACTTCAACCCGGTCCCGGCCGCCCTACTGCTGCAGATTACTCTGAAATCCCGTATGATTATAATCGACTGGCAATCCTCCAGTTTACATCAGGTTCAACTGCTGCTCCGAAAGGAGTAATGCTGCCTCATCGTATCCTTGAAGCTAACGTTTTTGGGATGATTGAAGCCTCACATACATCGGCGGAAGATGTTTTTGTATCATGGCTGCCTTTATATCATGACATGGGCCTGGTTGGGTTATTGATTGTTCCGATGGTTAGCGGCTGTTCCCTGGTTATTGCTTCTCCGCAGGATTTCTTATCAAGACCGGCTGACTGGTTGCGTTGGATGCATGAATTCAGGGGAACAGTTACTTCAGGCCCTAATTTCTCCTGGGTTCTGGCTGCGCGGGCTTTTAACAGGATGACCGAAACCGGTGAAGTGCTTGATCTCTCCCGAATTCGCTTAGCCCTAAACGGTGCTGAACCGATCGATCCCGGGGTTATTGAAACTTTAATTGAAGCTTCTGCACCACATGGTTTCAGGAAGGAAGCAATTTTCTGTGCTTTTGGCATGGCCGAATTGTCCCTGGGTGGTACATTTCCTCCACCTCTACGTGGTGTGGCAGTTGATTCGATAAACCGCAGGCAATTGGAAGAAAATAGGGTGGCTATACCGTCTGATCCCCATGACGAAGGATCAAGGCGGTTTCCTTTGCTTGGAGTTCCAATTCCCGGGCTGGAAATGCGTATCTGTGATATTTCTACCGGCGAAACCAGGGGGCTGCGCGAAGTAGGAGAGTTGGAGATTAAAGGTAGTTCAGTGATGGCCGGCTATTATAAAAGGGATGATTTAAACAGCGAGCTGTTTCGTGATGGCTGGTTAAAGACGGGAGATCTCGCGTATTTTGTAGAGGGGCCCGATGGAGGTCCTCCTGAACTGGTGTTGTGTGGTCGAATAAAAGATGTAATTATAATTGCGGGAAGAAATATATTCCCAGAAGATATTGAGAGGTCAGCGGGTAAAGTCGAGGGTATCAGAGCTGGCAATGTAATAGCTTTTGGGGTTGAAGGAAACAAGCGTAAAGAAACGATAATTGTTGTGGCAGAAGCGCGAACAGATGATTACATGAAAGTGCGGAGATTAGTACGCGAAAAAGTGATTGCTGTTGTGGGATTTCCTCCCAGGGATGTTATCCTGGTGCAGCCCGGCACACTGCCGAAAACAAGTTCCGGGAAACTACAGAGAACCCTGTGTCGCAAGCAGTACCTCGCTAACGAGCTGAAAGAGTTAGACTCAGAAACTTAAGCAACTATCTTTACTTAGTAATAACCAAACAATGCAGTCATAGCAAAGCTGATCACCATAATTAAGGCAAGCATTGGCAGCATAGGTAAAAGGACTTTTTGCAGGTGAACGCCATAATACTCCTTGGTTAAAGAGAAACAGGGGTGCGCCGGCGAAATGATGTGGCCAGCCGTAGAGCTTGCATAGAGATAAGCCAGGTAGGCGCTGCAGGCCAGCGGTTCATTTGGCAACAGGGGCATGAACATGGGGAATATAAGGGCAACGCTGGCTGAGTTGTCTCCTGTCAGCATGCCCACTAAAAAAGGTATAACAGCGATCAGGACAATAACCGGGATACCAAGACTGATAACAAAACCTGTTAAATCAGCGATAACACCGGATTGGTGAAGTGCTTCCTTATATACCATTATGCCGGCAATAACAACTGCAACTGGAATTTTAATTCCTGGCAGAATCATGGTGCGCAATCTATTGATAAATGATATCGAACGGTTCTTTCCTGGGAGGTAATTGAGGAGAGCTATCAGTAGACCGATGCTTATGGCCAGCGGAAAATAGATATTATATGCTACTACCAGGAATAGAATTACCAGTAGCGGTGAAATACTTTTTAAAAGAAGTAAGGCTTTTAAACCGGAGAAGGGTTTGTTTTTTTTCTCTGCCGGGTATCCCCTGAAAAGATAGAAGAAGCCCGCTATAGCACCAACTATAGTTAAAGGCAAGTTATGAAAAACAAAGCGGCTCATTGGAAGGCCCGACAACTGGGCTGCCAGGATCAGACTTGGGAATAGCGGTAGCATAAAGTAAAGGACATGTCTGAACCAAATATTTATAGCAGCCTGTCTTTCAGGAGGAAGGTTTAGCTTCTCTCCCGCTTCGGCACACAGGGGGGCGGAGAGAATTGCTCCTCCCGGTACTGTAAGCATTCCGATCAGCGCCGGCAGTGTAACGGCTATAATCCTGAGGTCGGAAACCAGGGCTTGAAGATTTTTGATTATTTCTTCAAGCGCACCGGTCATCTTTAGAACATGACCGAGTACTCCAAGCAGCAAAATGCTTAATACCAGCATTAAGGTGATGCTATTCCATAACCCTGTTTTAAAGATACTCAGAAATTCATAAAAATGAAATCCTGCCAGTAATCCGAGGCCAGCAGTTCCCAGGAACATGGTCAGACCTATATTTAATCCTTTATAAATACCGATTAGTATTATTATTACTGAACCGCTTAAAACAATATACCAGGGCATCTGGTTCTCCTTGTTCCTGTTGTGGGTATTATGGCTCTGAATGTGTTTATAATAGCTTAGAACCTGATCACTGGCAATAGATTTTAGATAACAAATATAAACAGAAGAAATAAATGAAGACAGTTTTAGGATTATTAATTATACTGGTTATAGAATATATCAGATGAAACCGGGAGAGAATATTTCCGGTTATCATACCAGCAATTATTTATTACTAAAAGGATAGTGGATAATGGTTCAACAATTGGTTAAGAATATTTTTATAGCTACGGCAATAATAGTTCTATGTGGATGTTCTCAGCCGGAAGAATCCGGCTTGCCGGAACCTGTCAATAAAGGGTCACAGGATAATCAGGCCGGGGTTATTGCTGCAATTGACAGACTGATTGATCAATTTTACAGTGGTGTTTACGGAGAAAAAGAAATAATAGAAAAATTGCGAGAGGTTATACCCAGGCCAAATGATTTTCCTGAATATCCGATTGAATTTATCGTACCCTGGGGAGAAGGAAGCAGCGCTGATAATTATGCCCGCAACCTGGGGTATGATGCTTCATTGATTATGGAACAAAATATATTCTATAACAACTTGCCAGGAGGCGGTGGTGAGGTGGGTTTGACTTACCTCTTAAAGGCGCCGCCCGATGGTTACACCCTTTATGCGGCCTCGGTTGATCAATCTATTAATGAAGTAATGGGCAGGCAATCGCATCCATTCAGCAAGAATGTCGATTTTATTATTCGCAGCCAAGATGCGGTTGAGGCATACTGGGTAGTTTATGATAGTCCTTTTAGAAACATGGGCGATGCCCTTGATTTTGCAGTTGATAATCCGGGCAGGCTTAAAATATGTGGTGACGATTCATCGGGAGATGGTCAATTTAAGGTGCTTTCATTGGCCAGGGAATTAGGCACAGAAGTTGAGTATTCAGCCTGTGATGGTGCGGCGGAAAGAATGGAGAAGCTCCTGGAAAGAGAAACCGATCTACTGCTTGAATCTGTCGGAGTCGCTGAAGATTATTATAAAAATAGAGCAATTCGTCCACTTGCATATAGTGGCAATGTTGTGTTCAGTGACATCGACCCAAATATATCCTGCATTGGCGATCTCGGTTACAGCGTGCCCTCAAGTCGTTGGAAAGGTATAGTTACTGTGAATGGCGTAGATAAGCATATTATTGACTATCTTCATAACTGTTTTTATGCTGCCTCTAAACTTCCTTATTACCAGACTTACAAAAATGAGTTTATTAATTATTTCTATGATGCATATCTTAATCCGATTGACTTTAAAACTTATGTTTTTGAGGAAGTATATTTGCTGGATCAGCTGGCAGAGGAATTGAAATGATGTTGTTTAGTTGTTATCCAGGGAATAATAATCTGTAAACGGTTGTTACTATAACCACTGAAAGGAGATCGTTTAATGACAAAAAGAGTGGTTGTTGTCGATGACACTGCTTTTATGAGAATGACCTTAAAAAATATGCTTACTTCTTTAGGTTACGAGGTGATTGGAGAAGGTTTGGATGGGGTTGATGCAGTTTCCCTGTATAAGCGTTTAAAACCGGATATAATAACCATGGATATAACCATGCCGAAAAAAGATGGAATTGAGGCAGTTAAGGAAATACTGTCTTTTGATCCTGAAGCTAAAGTAATTATGGTCAGTGCCATGGGACAGAAATCTAAAGTAATGGATGCTGTGACTGCAGGAGCTAAAGATTTTATTGTCAAACCTTTTAAACCGGAAAGAATAAATGAAGCCCTGGCCAGGCTTGAAGGAAGCGACCCTTCTGCAGCGGTACAAACTAATCAGGATAAATCGGATTAATAGTATATTGACCGGAGATATGGTTTTGGATAAAGTAACTGTAAACATGGGATAAAAGCACAAGTATTTATATTGCACCGGAGTGGTGATTTTGAGAAGAAAATCAGCCTTCAAACAACAAGAAGTATATGAAAAAATCAAAGAGGCTATTATAACCGAGCAGTATCAGGCTGATCAACGGTTATCGAGCAGGGAATTGTGTAAAAAGTTTAATGTTAGCAGAACACCAGTGTCTGAAGCATTAAAGCGATTGGCCTATGAAGGATTTGTTTACGCTGTTCCCGATAAGGGAAGCTTTGTGTCGAGAGTACGCATAGAAGATTTTATAGAACTATACGAGATACGAATGGGCCTTGAAAGTATTGCTGCCGGCTTATGCGCAATCAGAAAAACTGATTCCCTGGTCAGCATGATGGAAAATACTTTAAAGCAGTATGAGGAAGAGTTTAAAAAAGGTAACTTTCTAAAAGCGATCCAAAAAGATGATGAATTTCATCTTCTGTTTATTGCGGGTTCTAAGAATGCCAGGTTGGAAAGTTATTTAAGAATTATTATTGAGCAGTGTAATCGGGCAATGTCTATATCAGCAACAAATCCGGAAAGAATTGAAAAAATTATTATTCCGACCCACAGAAATATTTTCAGAGCCATTGCCAATGGAGATCCGGGATTAGCTGAACTGGCAACAAAAGAACATCTTGCTCATGTTATGGAATATTTTAAGAAATACCAGGTACTGAATGCGTTTGATTTAAGTTAAATATTTATATAAGTTTATTATAAACTGCGATGATAGTAAAAATAGGATTTCATCAATTGATGAAATCCTATTATGTTCTTGGTGCCGAAGGAGGGACTTGAACCCTCATGCCCGGAGGGCGCACGATTTTGAGTCGTGTGCGTCTGCCAATTCCGCCACTTCGGCCTGATAGCCAAAGTTTAGCATATTCATTAGGTCAAATCAAGTGTTGGTGGAAAAACCGACAAAATGTCGGATAATAATACTGAGATTATGAAAAATAAAAATAATTGCAGTAAGTTAATATATTCACAAAGCAGGTAAAAGAAATTTAACTATCGAAACTATTAACCGGTAAAAGTATTTATTGACTGATAATTATAAAAAGGGGTGATTAGATTATGGCTGATGAGTTGATTAAAGGCGGTGCATTTCTGCTGGGGCCGGTTGACGAGAATACGGTATTTACACCCGAAGATTTTGATGATATCCATTTAATGATCAAAAAAACGAGTTATGATTTTATGAAAAATCAGGTTGAGCCAAGAGTTGATGAAATCGAAGAAAAAGCTGAAGGTGTAACTTTAGGTCTGCTTCGCGAAGCAGGAGAACTAGGTATGATTGGCAGTGATGTGCCTGAAGAGTATGGCGGAGAAGAAGCTGACAAAATTACAACCATGATTATTACCGAGAGTGCTTCAATAAGCGGAGGATCATTTGCTACTGTGTTTGGTGCGCATACCGGAATCGGAACTCTGCCTATAGTTTATTTTGGTAATAAAGAACAGAAGGAAAAGTACTTGCCGGGTTTGGCCACTGCAGAAAAAATTGCTGCCTATGCTTTAACTGAACCTGAAGCAGGTTCTGATGCGCTAAACTGTAAAACAAAGGCCGTATTGTCGGATGATGGCAAATACTACATCCTCAACGGCGCAAAACAATATATTACAAATGCAGCGTGGGCAGATGTTATTGTAACATATGCAAAAATTGATGGTGAACGTTTTACTGCATTTATTGTTGATGCTGATTCTGAAGGAGTAATAATAGATCCGGAAGAGAAGAAAATGGGCATCAAGGGTTCATCAACCTGCAGTGTCATTTTTGAAAACGCTAAAATCCCTGTCGAAAACATGCTCTGGCTGGATGGCAAAGGTCACCAGGTTGCATTTAACATCCTGAATATTGGTCGTTTTAAGCTGGGTGCAGGATGTGTTGGAGGAAGTAAAAGGGTGATTGAATTTTCCTCGGAATATGCTTTGCAGAGAGTCCAGTTTAATCAACCGATTGCCCAGTTCAACATTATAAAGAATAAAATCGCCAACATGACCATCCTAACCTACATAATGGAAAGCTTGGTTTACCGCATTGCCGGGATGATTGATGAAAAACTCGAAGAGGTTAAAGCCTCGGGAGCGGAACCTTCGGATATTGTTAAAGCTATCCAGGAATATGCCATCGAGTGCTCTATTTCAAAAGTATTTTGCTCTGAAGGAATGGATTACATTGCAGATGAAGGAGTTCAGATCTTCGGTGGCTATGGTTATGGTGAAGAATACCCGGCAGAGCGTTCTTACCGGGACAGCCGAATTAACCGCATCTTTGAAGGAACCAACGAAGTAAACAGGATGCTTATACCCGGCACTCTGCTCAGAAAAGCAATGAAACAGGAAGTGCCATTCATGGAGGCAGTAATGGGCCTGGGTGGAACCCTTAAGCAGTTAAAAGAAGCAGAAATACCAGCTGAATCGCCGGCACGTGAAGAGTTCTATCTGAACAACATGAAAACACTGTTTTTACTTGCTGCAGGTAATGCTGCTCAAAAGTTTGGTCAGGAAATAACCAACGAACAGGAAGTTCTCTGCCGACTGGCTGATATGGCGATGGAAGTATTTGCTGCCGAAAGCGGTTTGCTGCGGGCTAAAAAAATGGTGGCACGGGGCGATAGCGAAGAAGCCAGATTAGCTATGTCAATGACCAAATGTTTTATTAATGATATGGTGCCCAAGATGGAAAACTGGGCTAAAGAAGTAATAGCCGGTACTCTTGAAGATGAAGCAGTAGAGAAGGCTTATTCAGGAATACGCCTGTTAACAAAGTATGAGCCTATGAATACTTATGTTCCGAAAAGAGCTATTGCAGATGCAGTATATGGAGGCAAAAAATACTTTTTAGATCGTTAATAAAAGTAGTTGAAAAAAAACAGGAAGCCGAATTATAACCGGCTTCCTGTTTTTTATTAATAATTATATTGCCCGTTCAATTTTACCGGCTTTAATACAACGGGTACACACATTTACTCGCCGGGGTGATCCGTTAAGTAATATTTTAATTCTCTGGATGTTCGGTCGCCATCTTCTCTTTGTTTTTATGTTTGAGTGACTGATCTGGAAACCAGTCGTTTTACTTTTTTTGCAGATTTCACATACCTTTGCCATCGTCAACCCTCCCGGAGCCGTTATGATTCGTATAATATCACGCGTAATATTGTAGCACATAGCAAATAATGAAACAAGTTTTTTTAAATTTCACGTGTTTATGTTATTCTTAGGAAGGTAATAAGGGGAAAAAAAAGAATATAAGCTAAGTTTGCTATTAAATTATGTATAAAAGGGGGAAACAATTTGGGCAGGGCTATTTATCCCGGGAGTTTTGATCCGGTTACAAAAGGGCATCTTGATATTATAATCAGGTCCAGTAAAATAATGGATCATCTAACAGTTGCAGTTCTGGAAAATCCAAGGAAAATTGCAACCTACGAAATAGAAAAAAGAGTTGAGATGCTTAAGATAGTCACAGAAAAAATGTCGAACGTTCAGGTGGATTATTACAAAGGTCTTTTAATCGATTATGCTGTTCAGACGGATACAGGAATTATTATCAAGGGTTTGAGAGCAATTTCTGATTTTGAATTTGAATTTCAAATGGCCCTGGTCAATCAGAAGTTGAATCCTTCTATAGAAACAATGTTCATGATGACAAACAGCAAATATTCATACCTGAGTTCAAGCATTGTAAAAGAAATCGCCGCCCTGGGCGGCGATGTAAGTGGACTGGTTCCTCCTGAGGTTTACGAAATGGTTATGGAGAAATTCCGGTAATCAGTAATTCATCTAATAAGCCTGATAAGATTATTAGCAGTGAGGTAAAAGTAATCGATGAAAATAATAACTGACATTATAAATCATCTATTTTTGGCGACATCCGGAAATGTAAGCCCCGATCTTGGAGGACTAAATTTCTTTGCAGTTTTAATTATCCTGGTTGGCCTGGTTTCTGTCATCTACCCCCACCTTTTCTGGCATTTAAGAATTGGACGCAAGGTTCCTCATGTAAAACCAAGTAATTTATACCTGAATTTGCTCAGGTTTGGGGGAATACTAGTTGTTGCTCTTGGTATTTATGTTATTTTTTACATCAGTCAAAATTTCTAACAATAACTACATTAGGCAGAAAGCTGGTACATGATGAAATTAAAAAGAATAGCAACTGTATTATTCTTGATAGCTGTAATGCTTGTTCTCGGTCTTTTCATCAAGATCGATTATTTCTTGATTTTGCCAAGCAGGGCTGTTAACTTGGATACAGTTGTTGAAGTGGAAAATCATCAAGATAAATCAGAAGGAGTATTTTATCTTGTTACAGTAAGCCAGGTAAAAGCCAGCCTCACCTCCGCTTTATACGGAAAAATACACCCTTATGTAGACATTAATCCTGTCGGCCGGGTTATCCCTGAAGATATGGATGAAAAAGAATACAGAGAGCTTCTGGCAGAAAACATGATGGAAAGTCAGCATATCGCCCAGGTAGTTGCCCTGCGTCGTGTCGGTTATGATGTTATGATTAATAGTGATGGTATTCAGATTATCCACGTTGTAGAAGATGCTGCCGCAAAGGGATATTTGCAGGAAGGCGACATAATCGTTGCGGTCGATGGACGAAATGTGAATTTCGCATCAGAGGTTCCGTTAATTGTTAAAGATCGCCAGGTAGGAGAAACGGTTGATCTGGATATTAAACGACTTGATGAAACGATTAAATTAATAGTACCTACAGGATCAAATCCTGAAGATGAAAATTCTCCTTTTTTAGGCATATATATCAAAACACTACCCTGGGAACCCGTCTTGCCGGTTGAGATTAAGATGAATACGGGAAATATCGGCGGTCCATCGGCAGGGTTAATGTTTGTGTTGGAGATAATCAATCAACTGACAGAAAAAGATTTAACAGCAGGGTTTAAGATTGCAGGAACCGGAACAATTGATATTGAAGAAAAAATAGGTAAAATTGGCGGTATAACTCAAAAAGTTGTGGCTGCAGAAAAATCTGGAGCTGATTACTTTATCCTTCCGGAAGCTAATTATGAACAGGCTAAAAAGACCGCTCGCAGTGTAGAATTGGTGCCCGTGGACACTCTTGACGATGTTTTATTGTTTTTGTCTTCCCTTGAAGATAAACTTTATAACTAAATACTACCCTCTTTGACACTCCATAAACGTGGTGTTATACTGAAAATGGAAGTTTATAAGGAGACCGAGTAAACAAGGCAGTCGCGGAAAGAGTACCGCAAGGTCCTTTTCGAGGAAAGTCCG
>CAYMIW010000059.1:0-10729 GCA_964390725.1 uncultured Syntrophomonadaceae bacterium
AAGAGAGGTTGGCTGCAGTAGCTTAGCAAATTGTCTATAAAAAGGTTGACGACCCCAATCCCCTTTTTAAGATTTATGTTGCCAATAAGGCCCCGCTTGTAATACCGCAGAGAGTTTTCCACTACCTTACAGGATTTAGGTATGTAATAAACAACCAAATGATTAATACCTGAACAGTTTTCTTCTACACTCTCTTTGGCATAGCATTGATTTTATTCCAGGTAATCAATCACCAGTTTTACATTTTCGGGGTGAAATTGGAAAATATCCCAGGCATTGTTGTTGTTGGTTGCTGCATCCAAGCCCATTTTAACCTGAAGCGTTGGGGCACCCGCCGATACAGCCCTGCGTACTTCTGTCACAAGTGATCCCTGTGCAGTTGATCCATTTGTGAAGGAATCAGCAGCAATCATCCCAAAACGAGTTCCACCAACGGCAAAATCACTGCTATCAAGAGTAGGACCGTAATTAAAGACCTTAAGATCAACAAACTCTCCAACTGCTTGAGGGCTGCCCGACCTGTTTATATGAGTAAATACGATCTGAGCTCCGGTTATATTGTCAGCAGCGATTCCGGTAATGCCTGCCAGACTAAATGTTAAATAACCTTTATATTGCCTGTTGCTGTCATCATCACCAACAATTATAGTTCCTGTTCTAACAACACCAGCTGAATTTATGTCACCGCTCAGATCTGCAGTGGCAGAAACACGGTAAGTTTGGACTATTGAAAATCCCTCCCCGAGGATAGCAGGTTCCTCGTCACCTTCACTGCCCTCAGGAGTCATGGCTAAGTTTATTACAGCCCTGTCTCTTCCACCTGAAAAATCTACAGCCGTAACCTCAACGGTAGCGTTTACGATCGTTTCTATCAGACCTTCACTGTTGGATGGACTAACCCAGATAAACTGAAGGGTATTATCATCAAGCCGAACTCTGTTATTTATAAATCCATGACTGATTCTTATCTCAAAGTCGATGAATTCACCTTCGTGGTCAGAGGCAATAACAGTAAACCAAAGTGGTTGCTCCACAAAAGTAATCGGTATAGCCTCCCCACTTCTAACCGCGTCCATAACATCTATTGGTCCAATAATAAAATTTTCAATTACAGGCGGTCTATTAAAAGATAAGGTTTCAGGCTCCCCGCCTGCTTCTTCTTCCGCAGCGCTTTCTTCATCTGTTTCATTCTCATCAGAAAGTTGACTGTTATTATCTTCAATAGTATAGTTCTGTTCATTTTGAGGTGGAAAAACAATTTCACGCAATGGGCTGATTAAGAAGATGATTGCCAGGCTAATTAAAGCAGCAACAACCAGCAGCAGCTTGACCAGCAGCAGCTGTTTTTTTTCTGATAGCTTGATTGCCATAATAGACATCTCCCCATTATTTATTCTATTCAAACAATTCATGTTTTTATTATATATGATCATGCCCTTTTTTGACACTGCTATTCCTCCCCGGCCAGGGCCTTGGCCTGATCCTAATAATCTAAAAAATAACAGACTATAGTTGCTGATATAACACAACAGAACCGTCCCTCTGTGTTTTCCCCCTGATATTATCCTGAAATTGTTTTGCCAGGGTTACCGCTTCTGGAAGCTCAATCATTTCCAATACCCCCTCACCTGGAATTAAATGATTTAAATCTGTAAGTATTTGCTTTTAACGATATTTCAGCCTTATTGTCCAACTGACCAGAAACAGAACACCGATTATAATTGCGGGTAATGCAATATTTAGACTCCACATTAAAGCAAGGTGCCACTCTAACCCAGAATTAAGCGCACTGAGGCTTACCATCGTGATATAAAATATGCCCGCTCCGAAAAAACTTATGGCCCCTACTATTTCATGCCTCCATGCAACAACCAGTAAGACGATTAAAATGATGGCAGGGATATTGTGCATGAGCAACCCAATTGCTATTTCTTTTACAGTTAATCCCGGTTCAAATACATCCAGGGAAAACAACATTAGGAAGCAAATGAATAAAATCGATAGTATTCTTGGAATCCAATACAATACTCTTTCCGTTTTATTCAATTTATTCTTCCCCTTTCAGAGTTGAACCCACTTACATGTGTGAATCAGCGAAGCTTCATCTCCTCTCCACAAGTTAGAATAAACTGGCAGAAAAATAATCTAGCTTAAGTTAAATATACAACTTTTTTTAGGATAAAATACGGTAGATTTTAATATATTTCATTTGCTATAGGTAAAGTAAGTTATTACGGGTAAACTAAGCTGATGGAAGCAGAACTATAACCATCCTTGACCTTCAGCAATCGAAGCTGTAACTGGTAAGAAAAATACTGCTCATAATAAATTTAATTTGTAATGCCTAATACACAAACAAGAAGCCCACCACCAGTAAAAAAGCAAAGATCACTATCGGAAATGGGCCCGATTAATAGCCCTTAAACAACCCCACTACAATGGTTGTGTCTGCTTTTTTCCCATTTTCAGGTGAAGCAGCTCGATAACACTCTCTAACCCAGGCTGGTCTTCAACTGGAATCATCAGCCACTTAGTTTTGTTAAACAGTTTTGCTTCTTCGATGATTTCCCAGATGAAAGGATCGGCATAACCCGTTTTCTCCAGGTCTTCTATCAGGGCCTGGGTGACTACAATCAGAACGATAAACCTGCCCTTTTCAGGATACAGCGTGCACAGTGCCTTACCCGATTTCTGGTATTTGAAGTTCCAGCCCGGTTTACCAGAACAGGTGCTGTAAGATGTCTTTTGCTTGACCTTAAAGTTCTTATCAAGATATTGATTTAGTTCAAGCCATCTCTTTCCCGCTGCCCCGCCGATATATTTTCCTATTTCATCCAGGGTGGGCATATGGCCGCTATCCATTACAGGATCATTGCTGTGCATTTAACAGTCAGCTCCTATCATTTCAGGCCATAGCCCACCTGCTGCTTTAGTAAATGTATCAGGCTGCCGGGCCTTTTTACTTTAAAGGGAACATTATCTTAGTTAAAAGCTCACTTTCCGGGACCTCCTCCGGGGAGTTCAGATAAAACTCATAAGCAGCACCGGTTGGAATACACTTATTATTCTTCATCCACTCTGTCATCTCGTTGTATGCTTTTTCACTGGCAGCGTAGGGTCCCTGATGAGTGCAGCTAACCTGCATTCCGGCGGCTATTTCACCGGCATAAATATCGCCATCACCGGGCACAGCCTCGGTAATAGTAAAGCCTGCTTCAATATCAAGATCCTTCATGTCGAGATTAAAATAAGCGGCATAAGGCACCACCGGAGTTGTGCCACCTGCCTTCTGAATGTAACTGGCTACATCACCGTAAATCCTGCATAACTGATCGGGCAGTTCTTCTACCGATGACCTGAAGCGGACAGCCAGAACAGGCTGGGCTGCTTCTTCTTTCATTTCAATCCTGTAATCCATAATAATCACTCCTAATGATTTTTATAGATTATAACCCGCCATATATGACATCATTATGTCATATTACTTAACATGCTTTTGATAAATTATTTCAGCCATTTCTGCGATAGTTTCTCTGACATGCAGCGGTTTCAACACTTCAACTCCGGGGCCCATACTCAGAATAAAACTATAGAACCAGTTATTAAGTGGTAGCTTTAATGAAATTAGCAGGCTTCCCTTGTCATCCCTGATTAAATCATCACCAAACCATTCCTCTATTATACTTTCCATATAGCCTTCAAAAACCATATCTATCTCAACCATTTCTTCACTTAGATGCCACTCACGATTTGCAGGCAGCAGCAGTTCAGGCAGTTCTCTCGCTATATAAGTAGATTCTAATAAGGTAAGCTCCTTAATTCTGCTTACTTTAAACAGGCGAAAATCATCTCTGAGCCGACAAAAAGCATGAAGATACCAATTCTGACCTTTCAAGATTAATGTGTAAGGCTCAATTTTTCGATCAGTCAGGGTTCCGTTAAAGTCAGCATACTTGATTATAACTTCCAACGATTCTTTTATTGCCTTGCGGAAATGTTCCAGTTTGTCGTTAATCAGCTTACTATTGCCCCAGGGAGACAGGTCGATAACAAGCTGGCTGGATTTTCTATTTAAAGTATCGATCTGCTCCTGGTTTAAATTACTCTTCATTTTTTCCACAAAGCTATCTGACCGGCTAATCGATATAGAATCAATTCCATTAAGCAGGGCAATTATGGAAGCCATTTCGTCATAATCTAAAACAGATTTATCAATCCGAAATCCTTCTGCAATACCAATTCCACCATTAGAACCCCTGTAGGTAACAATAGGAATACCTGCCTGGTTAATCGCTTCAATATCGCGCAGGATAGTTCTGACTGAAACCTCATATCTATCTGCCAGCTCCTGTGCTTTAACCTTTTTTTTCCGTAGGAGCAGTGTAATGATTGATATAAGTCTGTCTATTTTCATAGTCACTTCACCTGCATCAATTATAACTTACGAATCAAGGTGTTGAGCGTTTCGGACAACTCCACCAGTTTGAGGCAGTCAACTATTTCTGGATTATCTTCAGGCGCAACACAAGGGGACGATTCTTCTGTACTGTTTTATCTTGCAGTGTTACACCCCTTATAACTCCAAAACTTACCCCGGTTAACCATTCAATTTGCCTGATAGATAAACCTTTTTCCTTTAGCAATTTTATTACATTATCTCATTTTGCTTTTCGTAAGCCCAAGTCCTTTAAGGTTGTCTTTATTCTCTTCAAAAAAAGTCTGGAGGTTAACGCATCATAATAAAACATGGCATCTCCCACCCCCGCTTTTCTTTCTGGCTTGTCTCGGCATTTTATCTCCTCGAGGAAAGGATTTTTAAGACAACCTGAAGTTGTCAAACTCCCGTCAGACTGTGTTTTATTTTGTGTATTTGTTTTCTAATTTTAAGTGTATAATTTAAACGAAGCCTTTAGCTATCTATGGAAAGTTAGTTAGATGATAGATCTCAAGTTAGAGGGTGCTCTAATGTCTGCTGAAACAACATCGAGTAGGCAAGCCAAAAGCAAATCAGCCCTTGAAAACACCACACAAAAGATCCCTCAGGTAAAATCTTCAGACCTTGTAACAGATACAATTTACATTTTACAAAGTAATCAATACGAAAGCATCAGCCATATAGTTGTTTGTGATAATAACAAATATCTTGGCCTGATAACTATTGAAAAACTGCTTGCTGCGCCTGCCAATAATCAAGCAGGCTCGCTTCTGGAGCCAGACTACACGGTGGTAAAAGCAGATACTGACCAGGAAAAGGCCGCCTGGCAGGCAATTCGTTCAGGTATAACCGCCTTACCGGTTGTTGATAATGATGGTAACTTTGCCGGGTTGATTACACTCAGGCAGCTTCTGGATATCATGGTATCCGAACATGAAGAAGACTTATCCCGTTTCAGCGGTTTGATGAAAAGTAATTTTAAAGCAAAAGAAAGCAGTGAAGAAACAGTAAAACGTCGTTTCTGGCATCGGTTGCCATGGCTGTTAATTGGCTTGCTCGGAGCATTACTGTCAGCTGATTTTGTCGGATGGTTTGAAACTGAATTACAGGGTAAGATCGCCCTCGCTTTTTTTATCCCGGGAATAGTCTATCTGGCTGATGCAGTTGGTACCCAATCGGAAACAATAGTTATTCGCGCTTTATCAGTAGGGATTCCGGCAAAGAAAATTATCGGCCGTGAACAATTAACGGGATTATTAATTGGATTGATCCTGGCCCTAATCACCGCTCCGATAATCTGGTGGCGCTGGGGTGATGCATCTGTAGCTATCATTGTTGCACTCTCGCTTTTATTTGCTTGCACAATAGCCGCATCAATAGCAGTTTTATTACCCTGGTTTTTCAATACACTGCGAATCGATCCCGCCTTTGGCAGCGGCCCTCTGGCAACTGTAATCCAAGACTTACTATCACTGCTTATTTATTTTTACATCGCTATTCTAATCCTCCGTTAACATTAAGACAATACTTCAAAGTTGTGCGTACTCACCTCAGACAACTTGATCACCAACACATCCATTTTACGGTTATATCCGGATGGACAAAATCTGCAGCCCCGCGATATTTGGCCATCAGGGCGAAAAAGGTTTGTCTTTGTTCGGCTGAACTGAACCCATACCATTAATGGTTTTAAACCAACTTTTAAACCTAACTTTAGTCTGGTCAAAAAACAAATGGTACTGGTTATTATCATTATAAGCTAAACATTACGGGGCAACCTGGCCCCTACAAGGAGGAAATATTGACATGAAAACATTAGTACATGGTGCTGGCCCGCTTGGATCATACTGTGCTGCGAAACTACATGAAGCAAGCGTAGATATATCATTACTTGCTCACGGCCAGCGTAAAATTCATCATGTGCCAGTGGTAGAGGAAATTGATGCCAACAGTGCCTTTGAGCTGATTATAGTAACAGCTCCAAAATATATTTTTACCAACGATGATATGACTAAACTTTTAGCTGAACTTGCGAAGAATAAAACTGCCTCGGCCAGGTTCCCGGCCGAAGTCAACAACATAAAATCGCTTAATATGTAATCGCTAATATAACACAGTAAACCGTCCCCGCGTGTTTCCCGCGTGCTTCTTATCCATGATCAGAATCATCAAAATGCAATAAGATATTATTCATTATTTCACTCATATTGGGGAATGGGAAAATATGACCCATACCATCTATCCACAAGCCCTTTGCTTTTGGTATTATTTCCACAAGCTTCATCCCATGCTCGATTGGCATAAACTGATCGTCTGTTCCATGGATTACTAAAGTAGGAATATCAATCATTTTTAGTTTATCATATCGTGATGGTGTTATTTCCACGGCTTTCTTATGTTGAAATACTCCCTTCATGTTAAAACCCTTTCGCTTTCGAAGATCGTATAAAACCGTCTCAGCAATTTCTTTGATGTCGAGCTCTTCATATCCTAACCCACCAATTGTTTTCGCAATCCGTCCCATAATTAAATTTTTCTCACCGCCCACTATGCGGTACTTTAACAATGGAACTGCCTGCACCATAGAACTAATGAAGTAACTTGAGCTTAGGCCGGGCAATTCAGGATCTATTGCATAGCCCGTTGTCAACATCAGCGTAAGAGTGGTAACTCTATCTGGATGATTGATAGCAATTTCCTGGGCTATCATTCCTCCCATAGAAAGCCCAACAATATGTGCTTCATTTATTTCAAGCTCATCCAGTACCGCAACAGCATCTTCTGCCATATCTGCTAACGAATATGGATTTTCACTATCCCAATCAACAACCCAATCAGACATCCCTGTTCCTCTTTGGTCGTAACGAATTACCTGATAGCCGGCATCGACAAATTCCCGCACAAATTTTTTTGGCCAATCTAAAGCACTAGCTCCCATGCCGATGTTAAGCAAAACAGTCCCTTTCGACTGTTTTTCAGGAGAAATACTCTCATACCAAATATCCAAACCGTCTGATGTAGCAACACCTGTTTTACCAGCAAACAGCTCGGGCAACTCATTATTTAGCACCTCATCGATAATAGCATCCGTTTCTGCTGGGAGTTTTGGCCCGCCAAAATAAATCCATATTGCTAAACCTGATAGAATAGTAAAAACTACTATACCCATTATGACCATGACTCACCTGTGCCTTTCTCCTGAATGTTTCTTAAACATAGGGAGACGGTTCTTCTGTGCTGTTTTCCTTACAGTCTATTTTCCTCTTATAACTCCATAACTTACCCCGGTTAACCTTTCAATTTGCCTGATAGATAAACCTTTTTCCCCTAGCCATTAGATTATCTCATTTCGTTTTTGCTTTTCGTAAGCCCAAATCATTTTAGGTTGTCTTCATCATCTTCAAAAATAGTCTGGAGGTTAACACATCATAAAAAACATGGTATATTCCACCCCCACTTTTCTTTCTGGATAGTATTGGCTTTTATCTCCCCGGGGAATGTATACCAAGGTTAACTGTTGTTGTCAAACCCCCCATCCCTCTGACATTTTTATTGACAACAACCCCGTCCCCTCGACAATGGTGCAATCATAAGCGGCAGCGTATGAACTTTCGGACCATAAAGTGCTGCTTAATCTGACTCTGTTAAAGCCGCCTCAACTGCTTTCAGGAAGGCTTTACTGGATACTGTAGCTCCCGTTCTTATATCTACATCTAATGTCTGATTGGCGATAACGCGATCTGCCAATTCCTGCTCTATAGTAACGCCGTTATCAAACTGAATATCCACAATTTCTCCGCCCTGGACTTTAACTTCCACCTTGTATGTCCACCTATAGCGATTAAATTCGCCTGAATAAACTCCATCCGCTATTTGTTTCGGACTTACATCATTGATCACTATATCCTGCATCTCCGACAATCCCCTGGAAGCAGCATAATACCCTCCTCCAATGATAACTAACAGTAGCGCTATAATTATTCCAATAACTCTTAACCTCTTATTTTTTCGGCCTTTCATCACTTATTCTCCTTCGTAATCAATGATTAACAAAACAGATTTAAAAAGTTACAATCCCGCAGAATACAGATCGCTGCTTTCGATCTCAGGGTGGTGATAGCGATCGATTTTGATCTGTCCTGTGCCAAGCTGGATTGCTTCACGGGAACACCACTGGATGCAGGCAAAACAGCTTAAGCAGCTATCTCCCCAGACCGGTTGGCCATTATTCATGGTTACATTTTTTACAGGACAAACTTTGCTGCAGGTTGCACATCCCGAACAGCGATCATTATCCTGAAATGCCAGTGATTCCCACCCGTGCCTGGCTGCATAAAGTAAAAGGGGAATTACAGGCTTGATCACTTTAAAGAGGAGGCCGCGTAGAAATAGAGCTGAAAATAGATGCTCGGTTTCAACGGGTATAATTTGACGGTTGTTAATAACCTGCGCTATATCACCAATCTGTTTTTTCCCATCGGCAATTGCTTTTTCCCTGTCTGCATTTGAAAAGCCTGTGTTGCCGACAGCATTGTGAGGCATCGCTACTGCAAACCCGGCCTGAAGGTCAATACGCTTTGCAGCCAATTGTTTCTTTAATTTTGCCAGACAGTTTAATGGGCTGATGCCGTAGGTGCAAAGGGCAAAAAGATATTTATTTTCCAGCCCTTCAATTTTAGTAACAAAGTCTTCAATAATGGCTGGAGCTTTAAAATCATAGACAGGAAAAACCAGGCCAATTGCTTCAGCCGGGCTTTTTATAGTTTTAGCTTCCAGTAAAGGGGCTAACGGTTTGATTTGAGCGCCGGTTTTTTCAGCGAGATACCTGGCTACCGCTAACGAATTACCGGTTCCCGAAAACCAATATATCTCTACATTGCTCAAAGCAGATCACCCTTTCACCTGGAAGTTTATTTTAGGGTTGCTTAGTAAGCCTTAATTGTTTTGTTTAAAACATTTTAATTCCCTAATGCGTTATACCTCTATCCTGATAAAAAGTTGCAATTTCAGACAAATTTTTAAGGTTGTCTTCATCATCTTCAAAAATAGTCTGATCGTCTTTATAATGCGCTTGCCAATAATATATTCGCTCGATATATTGATGCTTACGCTCCTCGACAACCCTTTTGCATTAATGTAACCAAATCAGCAAATATTTCACTATTTTTACCAAATAAAATCTGGTTTTTTCTTTTCACTCTGGTCTGAACTTCGTTAAGCCAATTTATGTAGTATCTCTCCCTGGCAGATCAATCCAAGTTCAGCATGTAAGAAGGCTGGTTACAGCTATTATAAGCTGTTCAACTTCCTGTTCATTTTTACCTATCAGCAATTCTTGCTCCTTAAAATTTGGTGATGCTTTTAGAAAGTTTCCCCAAAAATACAGGTTTGTATCGTTTGGAGATTTCTCTGTTCCGGGCAGAAAACCAAACTTCAAAGTTTCCTTTTTCGTACAGGTAGACAATGGCTATCTTAAGCCCCTTATCCTTTATCTGTTTTTGTTTTATCTTGTTATTTTCTTTTTCCTGCTATCGAGATAAGATTCAGATACTTGCCAAGTTTATCTGATGTTGTCAAACCTCCGTCCCCGCGTGCTTCCGATAGAAAATAACTTATTGATATACTTCTTCATGCGAACCGACATTAACGGGGGCTACAGTATCATCCTGGATAATAAAGAGTAAGCTGATTCGATAGCTAACGTTTATTGCTACAGCATATAGCTGAGCATGTCGGCCTTTAAGTTTATGCAAATTAAGTGATGGATGACCGGGGTTGAGTTCTAACAATTTTAATGTTTTTTCATATTGAGTGATCATTTCGGGATGTTTTTTCAGAAATGTTGCCGCTTTTTTATTGTAACTGTCCGTATAAATTATCTTAGGCATCGACGATCCTCTTGATATGTTCGTCTACTGTTTCTGCAACATATTTACCCTGCTTGATTTCTTCTAGAGTTTTGTTAATCGCCGCTTCCAGCTCGCACTCCCGATAATAGTTATATTTCTCTATTGGCATCACCACATAAGCACTCTTGCCCCTGACAGTAAGCACAGCTTCTTCAGATTCCCTGACTACCATGTCAATTGCTGAAACCCCTCTGGTTTTCAGTTCGTTAGCGGTAATGCTATTATTCATGTTTCATCCCTCCTCCAAAACGCATTACTAATAAAAATACTTTTATTAGTACTATTTATAATACTGTATATAGAACTAAGCGTCAATGGCTACTAGGTTGACACTGAGTCAACACCTAGCGGGTATATTTTTAGTTACCCGTTCCACTTTAGATAT
>CAYMIW010000060.1:0-9622 GCA_964390725.1 uncultured Syntrophomonadaceae bacterium
CGGCCTTTGCTTCAGCGGCAATACAGGCAGCTCACTTTAATGTCGTTCAGTCACTAAGCAAGGGGTTCCTTCTGCATTCACACACGAAGATTTCATACTAAGTTTCAGCTGTAGTATTCTATCAGTACATCCAACCCCTGAAAAAGTAAGTCAGAAGTTGCTGCCGGTAACCTGGAGCGAACATAAAGCGAGTGCAGGCAGGTGCCGGTGAAGTGAGGCCATGAGCAGACCGGCCGACACGGAGGTCGGCCGCTGAGTGCTGAGCCACGGACGGCGAATCACGAAGAGAGTCAAAGCGAGGGGCTGAAACTGAACCGCGGCAATGACGCGCAGAGCGACCCGTGAGTTAAAGGTTAATGCAGCAACCCAATCAACCCCGTTAGCAAATTTATAAATAAAGACCGCCTACCTTCAATCACCATCAACCATAAAAAATGATATAATTGAAAAGGATATTAATTAATAACAATGCTTACTCTAATAGTAAGAAACAATCAACGGAGGATTATATGTTTAATAAAACTGCAGTAATTGCCTGTAAAACCCTTGAAGACGAAGTAAACCGTGCTATTGAAGAAGCCGGCCATGCATACCAGGTCCACTGGATTGAATCGGGTTTACATAATTACCCGGATAAACTAAGAGATAATTTACAGGAGTGTATTGATAATATCACCGATAAAGATTTCATTGTAATGATTTTTGGTCTTTGTGGAAATGCATTGCTGGGCCTCAGTTCTGAAAATGCCACCATTGTTATCCCCAAAGTTGATGATTGCATTTCATTATTTTTAGGTGGCAACCAGAACAGGCGAAAAATGGAGAACAAAGCAAAAGCATATTATTTAACCAAAGGCTGGTTAAGATATGAAAATAATATCTGGCAGGAATATCAGCGCAGTGTCGAACGATACGGGGCCGAAAAAACACGTTCCATTTTTAGAATCATGCTAAAACATTATACTCACCTGGTTGTTATCAATACCGGGGCTTATAACACCGAAGACTTTATAAAAGAAACAAAGGAAATAGCCGAGGCACTAGACCTTGAATTAAAAGTAGTGCCTGCAGAATTAGGCCTGCTTGTAGATGCACTTGATTTTAAATGGGACAATGACTTTGCTGTAATCAAACCCGGAGAAGAAATTACTATGCAGGTTATGGGAAATTGTGTAAATCTGCTAAGCCAGGATCAATCAATCCAGGCCATGTAAGAGGCTGCCGAATAAAAAGTTATTTCTTTTTGGAACAATAAATATGTTGTGTTTTCTCGGGTTAAACTAAAAAAGCAGGGGGTTTGAAATGAAAACACTTACAGCTCGTATACGTCATTACATTTTTAGGGTGGTTACCCGTATTCTCGTTTTTCCTGAACCGGTAACAATAACGGGACCGGGATCATTAAAAAAAATTCCCGAATTGCTGTTGGAAAAAGATATTAAAAAAATTCTAGTTGTTACCGATGCCGACTTGGTAAAAATTGGGTTGATTGACAAACTGCTTAAAGCCTTAACTATTGAAAATATTGAATATGTAATTTACAGCGAGGTTAAACCAAACCCTACAATAAAAAATGTTGAAGACGGCTTGAAAGTATATCGCAGTAATAATTGTTCAGCGGTAATTGCTTTCGGAGGCGGCTCGCCTATAGACTGTGCTAAAATAATTGCTGCCAAAACCACAAATAAAAAACCAATTAGAAAAATGAAAGGCCTTTTTAAAGTGTGGCACAAATTACCATTACTCATTGCCGTGCCAACAACTGCCGGAACCGGTTCTGAGGCAACTATAGTAGCAGTGATATCTGACCCGGATAATCGAGAAAAATTCGCTATCAACTCACCAAATCTTACCCCTTCTGCCTGTATTCTAGACCCTGAGCTATTGGTTGGCCTTCCAAAGCAATTAACCTCAACCACAGGAATGGATGCCCTTACTCATGCAATAGAAGCATATATAGGTTTAATTGGCTCTCCCTATACAAATGAGCTGGCCTTAAAAGCAACGAAGCTTGTTTTTGAACACCTGGAAAGATCCTATCATGACGGCTCAAATATAGAATCCCGTGAGGCTATGCTGCTTGCTTCACACTATGCAGGTAAAGCCTTCACCCGCGCCTACGTTGGCTATGTTCACGCAGTTGCCCATAACCTGGGAGGTTATTACGGAGTTCCCCACGGGTTGGGAAACGCAGTTGTGTTGCCCCAAATCCTGGAGTTGTCTAAAAACAAGTGGTCAATTAATAAAATGGCTGAACTGGCCCGTTATGCAGGGCTTGGAAGTCTGGAAGATAATGAGGATAGATTGTGTGACAAGTTTATTGAAAAAATCAAAAGTATGAACTCGAATATGGACATCCCAACTGGTTTCAGTGAAATAGTAGACAGCGATATTCCTGAACTGGCAAGGAGAATTGAAGAAGAAGGAAACCCAACCTATCCGGTGCCAAAATTATTGTGGCAAAAAGATTTTGAAAATCTGCTTCATCAGTTAAAAGCTTAGTTTAAACCACTACTATTGTTATAATAAGCAGCCATCTGATACACATTTGATGAGCTGCTTTTATTATAGAAGCACCTTGACAATCAGACATCTGTTTGATATTAATATAATTCTTCCTGTTTAAGAAGGAATAAACCATTCTTATCAAGAAGGGGTATTAACATCAAAAAGCTGGAGGTTTGTATATGAGTGTAATTGAAAAAGCTAAAGAATTAGGTAAAGAAATACGCAAGACCCCGGAATATAAAGAACTGGAAAGGGCAACCCAAAATGTAAAAGGCGATTCAGAAGCTAACAGAATGATTGAAGATATTCAGGAGCTTCAGCAAAAAATTCAATTTGCCCAACAATCTGGTGTAGAACCCAGCCAGGATCAAATTGATCAGTTTAACAACCTGAAAAGTAAAATGGATACAAGCTTAACCATTCAAGCATATGCCAAAGCACAAAATGATTTCAGTCAGTTCATGCAAAACGTAAATAGTGCAATTGGCGACGGCATTGAACCACAAAACCAATCAGAAGAGTAAAAAGTTCACCTTGAAATACCAGGCAACTCAAGAAAATATTATTCCTTTTCTTGAGTTGCCTTTTTTAATTCACTGATCGGAACATCAAAAACACTTCCGCTGACTGGTAGTGGCTCATCCATCATAAATTCAGGGAGACGATCCTGTGCCGGTGTTAAACCAGCCTGTTGATTAAACTCATGCTCTACATTCAAAGCTTGAACAGCTGCCCGGCTAATATCTTCAGCGCTCATTTCAATTCCAGTATAAAAATGATAAATCTGAGCAAGTTTATCCAAGTGAGATCCCAGGGCTGGCATAACAAATAAGCACAGACCCATCATATCAGCAATCATCGCCATTGGTTGTGCCTTTCGGGATAATTCAACCTGCGGGTTTGGATCAGTATGGTCAACTTCTGCCCTGATTGTATTGCCGGCTGTATGATCGGCTCCCATGGGCGATGTAGCGTAAGTTACACCAAGGCCTTTCACTCCCCTTGGATCATAAGCTGGCATGCCCTGGCCTTTAACAGCAGGTACTCTCCTGCATCCCAAAACAAGCCCGGTTATACAGGCTCCCTGGGCAAGAACTTTACCGAGGATTGTCTCGTTAGCAATTTCTTCAAGTAAACCGACAGCTGCCTCAGCATCACCAAAAGGTATTACTCCAGAATCCATAGCAACCCCCAGTGCTGCCCCCATTTCAATAGTATCCAAACCAAGATCATTGCACCGGTAATTAAGCCTGGCAATATCATCCAGACTCCCTATCCCCAGATTAGAACCCATCAACCCAATCGTTTCATATTCCAGGGGAGCTACTACTTCCTTCCCTTCAGAATTGGCAAATACATTTGAACATTTAATTACACACCCAGGCATACAAGCATGTGTGGTTTCTCCATCCCCACCCCTGGAGGTAATCTGTTCAAAAAGGTAATCTCCGTTTATTTGATCAGCATGTTCAAAACTTCCAGCTGAAAAGTTACGGGTAGGCAAAGCGTGAATAGAATTAGTCCTTGAAGCCATTGCTGCCGTACCATATTTAGGATAAACCTCGCCTGAAACCGGGTTTTCCCTGATCAACCTGGCCAGCTCTTTATTTAATTCCTGAAATGCTTTGCGATCATAATAATTGATTGCATCTGCTTCAGCTGGGTTTATCACTATTCCTTTCAAACCTTTAACACCCATAACTGCTCCTAATCCACCACGACCAAGAAAACGACTAGGCCGGCCCTGAACATCAGTATTGGCCAAAGCCGCAGCTGCATAACCTCTTTCTCCACCAGGCCCAATCAGGATCAGGGATACCTTATCACCATACCGATCAAAGAACACCCTGGCTGATTGATACAGACCCTGGCCAGCCATATCTGCCCGCCTCAGATCTGCTTTATCTTTATCCAGGTACAGGTAAAGACTGGAATTAGTTTTGCTCTCACCTTCGACAATTAAAGCTTTAATACCCAGCTTACAGAGTGCAGCTGCAGCTGTCCCACCTGCGTTAGCCTCTTTGATACCACCGGTTAAGGGACTTTTCCCGCCAACAGAAAGACGTGAAGAGCTGGAAAGAAAACTGCCTCCCAGTAAACCTGGAGCAAAAACAAGTTTATTCCTGTTCCCAAGGGGTTCACAGCAGGGATCTACCTCATCGGACAATATTCGAGAAGTAAGAGACCTGCCCCCCAACTTAATATATTTTTCAGGCACAGGTTCGATACTTACAGTTTCATTGGTAAGGTTTAAACGCATTATCCTTTTCATGATATCTCCTCCATATTAATTCTAACCTCCACACATCGGTGAAAAAAGCTTCACTTCATCACCATCACTTAATATAGCATCCGGATGGGACTGCCGGCCATTTAAGATGATTAACCCCACCTGTTCTCTCTGCAGACCAAGTTCAAGAATCAAATTGTCAACCGAAGAAAGCCTCGGCATATGATACCTGAAAGAACTACCGGGTGAGCTTAATTCTATTTGTATTTTATCTCTTAACACATCATGCAGGTTAACTGTTATCTTAATAAACCCCGCTCTATTTGTCATTATTCTTTTTTCCATTCGCTTCCGACAGATCTGATCCATATGATTGACTGAACCGCGTTGAGCTAAATTTATCCAGCTTCCAGTCCGGAATTCTACACGCCTGACAGGGAATATAATCCCACTTGTTGCGTAAAAAACGGGCAGCCCGACTGTTTTTTGAATTGTATGCAGTGAATGTTTTTTGGCAATGGGTTGTTATTAAAGCCTTATTCCCGTTAATCTCTATAGTTTGAATCCCGTGTAATATTCTCTTGCGGGACGGCCATAACTTCATTTTTACAAGTAACCTGAAAAAATCAACCCTTTTGCGATAAAAACGCTTTTTTACTTCCATATCAACAGTACCCTTTCCTGGCGATTTAAAGTTAAACCAGAGCCGAAAACAGCATCACTGCAGTGCCAATCTCCAGGCAATCATGAACCAGTCTCATTTTAACAATTTCCAATGCACCCCTGTCAATCCCAAGTGGAATACCAGGTGCAGCAACATAAGTTTCCCTGCTAACATCTTCTGCCTTGATAATAGATTGACCTGGTGAAGCATCAAAAATGATTGGCTTACATTTTAAAGCTTTTTTTAAGCTTAAGCCGACCGTTACTTCTATTCCATATTCTCGTTCAATTGAACTGGCCAGGGTTGTTTCTTTTTCACGATCAATATCATAAATAATTAACCAGGCACCGGAGAGAGCTAACAGGTTCCCTGCTGCCCGGCCAACCGGACCAGCCCCGATAAGCAAAACCTTCTTTCCGGTTAATCCCCCTGCCATCTTTGACAATGCTGTGCAGTAACCGGCTGCTGTCGCCTGATCATTATCAATAACTTTACCTGTTTTCAAATTAATAGTCGTGTATAAACAATCATCAGCCATGATAACCAGATCTGCTCGACTGCGGTATGCCTCTGCAAAACCGGTGACATCCGGTGCAGAGGTAATAAAAGCATCAAACCCCAGGTAAACTGCTATTGATTTAACCGCTTCCACAAAAAAAGTGATTGCTCCCTGGCCTGCCGTAATCGGGACTACAGCGACTTTCCGGGTCCTGATAGTCAAAGCATCATTATTGAAACCCGCAGCCTCTATCGCAATTTCTTTCAGCGTAGCGCCTGTTCTTTTTTTTAAATCGAAATCATACCCGGCAAGTTGACCAGGAATATTTCTAACTTGTTCAGAAACCAATCTTGTCAACAGATTTAACCTCCGCTTTATGATTGAACCAACAGTGGAACAGGATCCAAAAACTCTGACACGGAACATGTATGACAGATATTCTTCACAACTTCAGCATGGCGCCTTAATAGCTCTTTACGGTTTTTGCCTCTGATTATTAGTGTAGCCACCCAGTGATCTTTTCCATGCCGGTAATCAGTGAGCGCTTCATCGGCACCAAAAAAATCTTTTAAGCAGATCAGCGGACCCGACCCTCCTACTAAATTTTCGCCGCATACTTCAAGTTTTTCCGGGGTAAGCTTTACATGTTCCAAGAGCACATGCTGAGTTTTTTTTGCCGCAACTTGTTCGGGCAGGGCATTATCTAAAAATATTCCCACTATCAATTCAATCATATTAATACCACTCGAGTGATATACACAAATAGGGGTCTGGCTGGGCAAGCGGGCATCAATCTCCAATACTTTTAATTCTCCCTCATGAAGTATAACTTCAATATCCATTATTCCTTTAAGACGCAGCTGCCCGGCAATATTTTTACCTATTTTTGCAAACTTTTTTTGCAGTACAGGTGGAAGTACAGACGGGGCAAGAACCCTTTTGCAATCATATCCGGCATCCATCTCTAAATCAGTGACCTGCAAAATCCTGCAGCTATCGTCCCAACCAATCACTTCCAGCGAAAAAGACGGCCCCTGCAAGTATTCCTGGATCACCCATCCCTGTTGGAAATCTATTCTGCTGCTAATAAAATGGTCCAGCGCTTCTTGATCTGGTAACAGGACCACACCCTTGCTACCGCTTGATTCTGAAGGTTTTGCAATTACCGGAAATTCACAGTGAGGGTAATAGCGAGGCAAAGGAATGCCCACATTACCAAGAAGTTGATCGGAACTAAGTTTAGAAGAAGACAGTGCATAAGCATCAGGATCATAAGCGTAAGCAACCTGCAGCTGACGGCATACCCCGGATAGATATTCTAAAACCTCAATCTTCTCCAGGGCTGGAATAACCAGATCCACATTTTGAAGCACCGGCACCAGCATATCAAGATTCATCGCATCTAGGCAATAGAATGAATCAGCAAGATCACGGGCTGGAATATTTTCCTTATTATCCACCAGCACAACCTCTATCCCCGCCTTTTTTGCCAGGTACACTGCCTCAAGCCCCTGCAGCTTGCCTCCAATAACCGCTACGCGCATTTCAGGCCTCCTGCTCCTGATTACTACTCCCGTCCCTATATCTTTTTCTTCTATCTTTTATCCATTTGGAATAGCAACTTTTTGCTGCCGGCTGCAATCCACAATCATACAAAATCGGTATCGTCCCGGATACAGTTCTTCCACCCTCATTAATATCAAGGGTGCTCTGGGACACACCCATCAAACCTTCTTCAGGCGGAATAATTGAAGTAACTACATTTGCCCCGGCATTTAAACGATCTTTCAGCCCGGCAATACCATCGACATCAAGCGAAGCCGGAATCAACCGATCGGGGAATAATAGACGCATTAGAGCAATGACCAACAGTTCCCTTAACCTTGAACCGGCCTGGACTTTTTCGAGGGGGGTTCCTTTCTGGGGAACAAAACTCATTACCCTGACCTGGTCGGCAGATATTCGTTTCATCACTTCAAATGAGTAAGCCAAATCATCGGCTGTTTCACCAACCCCAACCAGAAGTCCTTCTTCGGCAAGCATGCCAAGCTGATGCGCATACTGCTTTACCTTTAACCGCTGATCATAGTCCTGGCCCAGTCTCATCAAAGAAAACAGCTCACGATTATGGGTTTCCTGGTAACAGGCATACCAATCAACACCGGCATCTCTAAACTTTTTAATAATTTTTTCCGGAACCAGGCCGGGAGATATCATAACAGGCAGACCGGTTTTTTCCTTTACAGAAGCTACTAATTCAACCAGCTCATCAAAGTTATCTTGATAATAATAAGGATCCTCTCCCATCGTCAGATCTATGAGATCAATGCCTGAAGCAGCCAGTTTTATTGAAGTTTCTAAAACCTGTGCCGGTGTTTTCCTGTAACGGGAAGATGCCTTGTTACAGTTGCGGTAAAAGCAAAAAGTACAGTTATTTTGACAGAAAGTTGAAAAGTAAACAAAACCATATAAAAATATTTCATTGTCAAAACAAACTTCCCTGGATTTTCGGGCTGCTTTAAATACCAATTCGGTTTCAAGCGGGTTGGTTAAATTTAGTAAAAAAATTATCTCCCGCTTATCTGCCACTAAACCACAGGTAATTTTTTTTATAATGGCTTCAACTTCTACACAATTATCCCTTTTGCCCAATTGATAACCCCATAGTAATAATATTGAACTCTAATCAGCCACTAACTGATATTGAGCCTGATTCCATTCAGGTAACTCAGGCTTTTACCTATTCTTTGAATATTACCATGACCTTCTTTAATCATGGCTAAACGCTCCAGGCCAAAACCAATTCCAACCCAGGGAACATGAATATCCCACTGACGGTCCAGGACATGTGGTCCGATAGCCCCTGATCCAAGTTCCATTTCATCTGAAATAATATCAACAGTTTTTCCATATACCTGTGATTCTTCACTTTCAAGCCTGTATTTATTTATTCCCACACTGTTCATAACCCAACCGGCCATCTCAACCAGGCGTTCGTTGCAGCGCTCTTCCGGAAGCCCCATCTCAACCAGGTTAAGCATGGTAAATTCCTGCATATGGCTACCACCCTGGGTATCCTTACGAAAACATGAACCGATTTCAAAAATGCTGACCGGATGGGACCAGATCCTCAGAAGATCCCTGAGAATATAATACAGGTTTGGAGCCAGCATTGGCCTGAGACATTTACGTGAGTCAACCCAAAAGACCTGCTTAAAAAGAGGATGATCCTCTGTAACAGTCATTTTTGCCAACAATCCCCTTGACAGCAAAACGGGCGTTGACACCCGAGAAAATCCTTTACCTACTAACAGCTCATCAAGCTTTCTTTCCAGGGAGCAGAGAATAGGCCTTTTTATATTTTCCCTGAAATCAGTTAGTTTTTCCCTTGCCTGGTCAACCAGTTTATGCTCCATCTCCTGGTAGCATTTATTACGTTCATCTGTACTATCAAAGGTAAGATTAACATCTTCCTCCACCGCACCCAGTTCATAAAGCCTCTGTCTTTGTATTGAAGTCCAGTTAACCATAGATCCGGTCTTCCAACCTTTCACCATTTTTCGGTAGAAACTTATAATTACAAACTGGCGGGGAGTCCGGGAGTTCCACCCGGCTATGCAGATTTAGAGTCTGCACGATCATTCCGATCCACCCCCCGCATAGTTTAATTAACCAGCCAGGCTTACGGCCAAATCCTTGGCAGAAGCGGCGTCTGGCGCCC
>CAYMIW010000061.1:0-9144 GCA_964390725.1 uncultured Syntrophomonadaceae bacterium
GTTAACTTTTCGCATCCCGGCGGTCTTGGATTATCTGCAAGGGCAGTTATTCGCGCAATAATCCTTTCAAACTCATTTCTACCAATCCTGAAATACTTTTTTAACTGTAATATTTTCTATAGTAATTTTGTCTTTGCTTAAGAGAAGACCTGCAATAATTCTGTTTTAGATGAAGGTGAAATTGCTTTTATTCTCTTCTCCAGCTTAAGCAGGTTGCCTTCGATATAACCTTCATCAATACCGGGCGGAGCATAAACAGAAAAAAGAACTTCGGTTGTTGTTGATGTAATGCGGCTAGCAAAATCAGGGCCTTTTAAAATGCTGGATATTGGACTATGCCTGTCAGTTAGTATCATATCGTCTTTGACAGTGGTCAGTTCCTTACCGGAAATAGATTGATAAGTTTCAGCGCCTGTAGCGATTTTTAATTGTAGTGGCAGATGCAGCATAGCAAAATCATGTCCGGCAGTAAGCAGCATATCATCCATTTCAGACAGGAACATTGCCTGCAATAACCCTGAGTTAAAACTTGCTGTTTTTCTACCTTTTAATGCAGATTCAAGCTGCGCCAACAGATGATAGTTGGAACCAAATTGTTTGTAGTAAGCAACATATGCACTAATTGGATTAAGTTCCTTTAACTCCTGCCTTTCCAAATGAGCGTATTTACGGTTGAGATAATTAAGAAACTGATCAACCTCCTGCTCTGCCATAAAACCGATATCAACTACATCTTTAACAGCCAAAATGCCCATTTTTACCCCGGGATATAAAACGCGAACACTATCATCAATTGTAAGCATAGCACCCTCCTGAATAACAACTTGATACACAATGCCAATTATCACTTGATTAACTAGTTTTGATTAAGCTTTTTCCTGATTCACACCGCTAACTAAACCCTTGACCATAATTACGATACCGGTTAAAAGAAATATGGAAGAGATTATAAATAGTAAACCCAAGCCCATGCC
Organism: uncultured Syntrophomonadaceae bacterium; assembly: GCA_964390725.1. GTDB lineage: Bacteria > Bacillota > Dethiobacteria > DTU022 > DTU022 > JAABTH01. Next base: position 975 of record CAYMIW010000061.1, read on the forward strand.
CTGACTGATATCACGGCTAAAAATAGCGTACCAGAATTTAAATCCAACCCAGGAATTCAGAGCTGTTGAATATGCGCCTGCAGCAATTATAATAGCCGCATTGATTATTGCGCCACACAGAGCAAGAAACCCTCCGGCGATTACTTGTTTCACTTGAAGCACCTCCTACCATTGATTATAGCACTCCCCACTCAAAACCAATTAACGATTTTACATATGTTAAGGGACCGAAAATGTCAAAACACCGACCCTTTGACATTTGACATTTAAACTCGCACTACCCTTTTGCAATCTTTAATGTATTATATAATTTGAAGGTTCATCTTGATCGGAGGGTAATCGTTTTGTATGATGTGATAATTGCAGGAGCCGGCCCGGCAGGTTCAACCCTGGCCAGAATGATTGGCGAAAAATACAAAGTTCTTGTAGTAGACAAGAGATTTAGCCCCACAGGCGGGCCTTCCCGCCAAAAATGCTGTGGTGGTTTGCTGGCACCTGATGCCCAACATATATTAGGTAGACTTGAATTGGCCTTACCGAGAGACATTCTTGTGGGGCCGCAAATTTTCAAAGTTCGTGCAATTGATCTGCTTTCGGATTTAGATAAATTCTACCAGCGCTTCTATATAAACATTGATCGCGATAAATTTGATCGCTGGCTAGTTTCATTGTTGCCTAACTGTGTTGAAACAAGGTTCGGCAAACACCTGGTTGGTATTGAAGCAGGAGAGCATATCCGGGTACATCTTCTTGGGGATAACCAACCGGAAACATTGGAGTGCAAAGTTCTTGTGGGCGCCGACGGCGCTGCTTCATCAGTTCGCAGGCAGCTATTCCCTGCCGATGCATCCCCTCGAAGCTACCTGGCCATTCAGGAATGGTTCCCCACTACGGAAATCATGCCTTACTTTTCAGCAATCTTCAATCCGACAATTACCGATTTTTACTCCTGGATTATACCCAAAGAAAACTATTTAATTTTGGGTACAGCACTGCCAACCGGTAAAGATACCCGGTATCGATATTCCAATTTAAAACAAGCACTGAATCAGTATGGTTTTACCCTGAAGAACAGCTTTAAACAGGAAAGCGCCCTTGTTCTGCGCCCTACCCGGTCTGGTGAAATTCTAACTGGCAAAAACCAAGTTCTTTTAATCGGAGAAGCAGCAGGCCTGATCAGCCCCAGTTCAGCAGAAGGTTTAAGTTACGCCTTTGCCAGTGCCCTTTTTGCATCGAAATCTTTTGAGCAAGGGCTGGCAGGTTCGGCAGAAAGATATCAGAAGCTTTCACGCCCCCTGATCAGAAACATCAGCAACAAGCTGATCAAAAGTTCAATAATGTACTCCCCCCCGTTGAGACGTTTAATCATGACTTCAGAGCTTTTCACGATGAAATCAGTTTTTATTTAAGAAGTTTATACATGATATAAGCATCTACCAAACCGAAGCGGCTGTGCCGAAATGATTTCGGAAGTGTGCCGATTATTTCAAACCCTTTTTTCTTCCATAAGTGCACTGCACTTTCATTAGTTGCAACAACCAGGTTATACTGCATTGCTAAAAAACCCATAGCTACTGCCTGAACCTGTGAGTGATCACACATCAGGGCAGCCAGCCCCATGTTACGGGCATTTTCTGAAACTATGTAATCGCAGTTGCAAACATGAGCTCCTAAAGCCGGTTGGTTCGGTTTGATATAATAAGTTCCCAGGATAGTATTATTGGGGTCAACTGCAACAAAAGTCTCCGATGGGGCTACTATCCACACTTTATATGCGTCATCAGCAGTTATATCAGGAGAAAATGCATAGGTTTCACCGGCTCTAAATACTGGCCGGACAATCTCCCAGGTTTCATTCCAATCTTGATCTTGAAATTTTCGTACTACTGCCATGGTTCACCTGTTTATTTAATATTTGAGGCCTTTTTCTGGCTTTTAATAAAAGTTATCATGTACTATAGTGCAATGCAATACTCCCATCATAAGCTAACCCTTGGACTATTCCGGTTTATAGTTTGGCCAAGTATTAGAACAAAGCATTTAAGCGCTTTTAAATATTTAGACTGAATAATAATAAGTGCTTCCGATCAATATCATAAAACCTATATTAAGATTTTGTGATATAATAATATATATGCTATAGATATTATAGTATATAGTTAAACTTGCAGGTGATAAAGATGAAAAGAATCCTTCTACTCATATCAATTGCTGCGCTTATAATAGCAGGCTTGGCAATATACCTGGTACAGCAGAATATTTTTGCAGACGAAAAGGTTCGCGCTAATTCGCCAATCGCTCCACCGGTTAGGGATGTAGAGCCTATTCTCGAGGTAGTTGCAGAAGATCTGGGTCTAATTTGGGCAATTGACTTCCTACCCGGCACACCCATGTTACTGGCCAATGAAAAATCAGGCTCTATATTCCTCATCAAAACCAAAACCCTCGAAGCAATTGAGATCACCGGTGCTCCTGAGGTCGATTCCAGCGGCCAGGGTGGATTGCTTGATGTAGCAGTGTCTCCCGAATTTAACAAAGACAACGTCATCTTTCTAACCTATTCAGCTGCAAATGAAAGGGGCGAAACTACAACCCACCTGGCCCGTGCGCTGCTTGACTTGGATAAATTTAGATTAAACAGTTTGGAAGTGCTCTATATTGCCGAACCATTCCTTAGAAGCACCGCTCATTATGGATCCAGGGTGGTAATTCAGGATGAATACTTATATATGACTATTGGTGACCGCGGAGATAAGAGCTTCGACAACCACGTGTCGCAGGATACAAGTAATGTTCTAGGCACAACCATCCGTCTGATGCGAGACGGCTCCATACCTGATGATAATCCTTTTGTCGGCAACCCTGAAATCCTTGATGAAATAAACACATATGGCCACCGAAACTCTCAGGGTATGACCATTCGCCCTGATACCGGTGAAATATGGCAAAGCGAGCATGGCGAACGTGACGGTGATGAGATTAACATCATCTATGGTGGAAATAACTATGGCTGGCCAATAGCAACATATGGCTGCACCTACGCCACCGGGCAGAGTATCGGGGCTTTACCTCACAACCGTGATGACACAATCGCCCCTGTGCATTACTGGGAGTGCGGAAGCGGCGGATTCCCGCCCGCCGGGATAACTTTTTACGATGCGGATGGTTTTGCTGATTGGCAGGGGGATCTATTTGTCGGGGGGCTGGCTGGTCAGTATCTGGCCCACTTTCGAGTTACCGCTAACGGGCTTAAAGAACTTGACCCTCTGCTTGTTGATGAAGGCTGGCGCATTCGCGATGTTACCGTCGGGAGTCACGATGGAGCCATCTATGCTGCTGTCGAAGGCCGCAACGTCTCAATAGTTCGCATAGTACCCAAACCGGTAGAATAAGCTCCAACCCTGAGATTTACCTTAATGACCCCTTTACAAAAAGAAATATATGACTGCATAGATAACCGGGAATGCAATAAATAAAATCAGAAGCCACTTAAACACGCCTCTTCGTGATGACAATACATCAGCTTCACTGATATCATTCTGTTCAGGATAGTGATAAAATTTTTTTCAAGTTCTTCAACTGATAAATCGTCCTGCCTGTTGTTATCCTTATTATTCGGCATATGCGCCTCCTTTAATTAACATACATACTTATACTTTGCCAGGTTATTCCCCAATAATTTTGACTAGCACTCTTTTTTCTCTTTTTCCGTCGAATTCACCATAAAAGATCTGCTCCCAGGGCCCAAAATCCAGCCTGCCCCCTGTCACTGAAACCACAACTTCCCTGCCCATCACTGACCGTTTTAGATGTGCATCGGCATTATCCTCATACCCATTATGTTGGTACTGCGCATGAGGCTTCTCCGGCGCCAGCTTCTCCAACCAAACCTCAAGGTCATGATGCAGCCCCGCTTCATTATCATTTATAAAAACGCTGGCCGTAATGTGCATGGCATTGCACAACAGCAGCCCTTCCTGGATACCGCTCTCCTGAAGAACCTGCTCGACCTGGGGAGTAATATTAATATATTCTCTTCTTTCCCTGGTCTGAAACCACAACTCTTTTCTATAAGATTTCAAGCTTGTTTCACCCCCAGCTTTTTTCCCTGCATTATGCTTTTTTCGACTATGTATTAGTTTTTACACAAGCAATACTAAATCTACTTCCCTCCTCAATCATGACTATGGAACAACTGTTTTCAGTATATACTTCTATCCTCGTAATCTTTATTCCTACAACACTAAGGAGAAACAACCTGCCCGAGTTAGCTATCAAAATATTATAGATCCGGGATTTGGCAACCCACTTATGCCTTTTGCACACCCCCCTGTTCATCCCGGTCATGTTATGCATAAAGCAATACGCATCTATAGAACTATTAAGTTATGTTTTATATATGCCCAAAGTCTTAAATGATTTATCGCTGTTATATTCGCCTTCATGGCATTTACTTGACATAAAAAATATATTTCATTAACCTTTCATCATGATGTCATATGATCTTTAAACACTTATATGGGAGGGTGAATAAATGTATCATGCAAGGTTTAAAGGAACACATTATGAAACAGGATTCAAATGGGGTAATAAACTTTTTAAATATGGGGTAAACCTAGATTTTTCCCCGACCTTTACATTAGATGATGAAAAGTATGAGTTTGCCGAGCTGTGCAGAAAAGAATATGCCAGGCATTATCCTGAAGTGCTTGAAGAGATTAAGGGTGTTGCTGATGGCAATGAGACGGATCTAAAAATATTGCATGCTATTTTGTTTTCCATGTATTGCTTTGAGCTTGATAACAGGTGCACCTGTTTTGCATTAAGCACAGACAAGGAGATAATCTTTGGCAGAAACAGCGACTTTCTGGTTAGCCTGGAAAAGTATTATATGAATTGTATTTATAAACTTGTAGGAGGCTATGCATTTAATGGCAATACTACGGCTTATGTAGAAATGGAAGATGGAGTAAATGAGCACGGCTTAGCAGCCGGGCTTACCTTTGTATACCCGAGGCTTAGAAAACCAGGTTTAAATTCCGGGATGTTGCTAAGATATATTTTGGAAAAATGTAAAACAACTAAAGAAGCTGTTGAGCAATTTCATCTGTTACCAATAGCATCTGCTCAGACGATAACTCTGGCAGATAAATATGGCGATATTGCTGTAGTTGAGAGTAATCCAGAACAGGTTGTGGTAATCAAGCCGGAGCAGAGGCAGCAATTTGTTGCTACAGCCAACAATTTCAATTCTGATAAAATGCAAAAATATAGAAACCCGACGGTTGATGACTGGCATTCAGATGAGCGCTACCAGACTGCCTGCAAGACACTAAAAGATAACAAAAATATGTATTCAATCGATTTTGCCCAATCACTGTTAGCCGGAAAGTATGGATTTATGTGTCAGTATGACCGGAAGAAAAATGCTGATACCGTTTGGTCGGTTATCTATGATTTAAAGCGAAAGCAAGTTTGGCGCGTTGAAGGAAATCCCTCAAGGAAAAAGTTTAAAGAGGATGCTCGCTTGACAATCAATTAGCCTCCAACCTGGCTGTTATTTTTTCATGTGGGTTGGGATAGAGAGAGCTGATAACAGCTAACCCAAGCGAACTGATTGATAACAAGGCAAAAGAAACTATTCCCCAGGTAAGACTTGTCGGGGACCAGATCAATAAGCCTGACCAGGATGATCTAAATGTGATCGGTATAATAATCAACGTTACAACAGTAAGCAGGATCAGAACTGAAGGGATGAAAAAAGCAGGTATATTTTTATAGCTCAAACGATTCCTCTGCCTTTCCAGCCTCTTAGCCTGCCCTTTAATCCGGATGATAACTGCTAAGATAAAAAGAGTAGCAGTTATGCTGACAATCGTTATTATCGAAAAGATAGTGTCAAAAATACGCCAAATATCAGGAGAATAAGCCCCGGGTTGTTTCCCATCGAGAATGTTTAGGATACTGTTTGCTGTGCCTATCGTATTAGAAGATGCATTCATATTTGTTAAAATACAGATCGCAGTCTCTGTATCCGGCCGGATAAGCAGTTTAGATGAATAATTCGGAGTCCCCCCGGAATGATAAAGCAGCCCGGTTTTTGTATTTACAAACCATCCAGCTGCATAATAGATGTTTGTATCAACGGCATGTTCAAGATTGGGCTGATGCGCTTTTTCAATAACCCTTTCAAACTGTTCTGAAGGCTCGGCACCACCCATATTTATTTGCATCCACCGGTTCATATCTGAGCTGCTGGAAATAATATAGCCGCCGGGAATATTTCCCTTTGAAACAGGGATATCATATTTTTGTGGCTGGAAATAACTTAACCGGCTTCCGCTGATCATATTGCCGGTATTAATTGCTGTTTGGGGATCAGTATATGTATGATGTAAGCCCAATGGAAAAAGGATATGATCCTGCATAAAACTCTGGTAGCTTTGACCTGTAACAGATTCAATTATTAACCCTAAGATATGGTAGTTTGAATTAGCATACGCATACTGAGTTCCGGGATAAAAGATCAAACTGCTGCCACTCAGGTTTTGAACATGCTCTTCCAGGGTCACAGAGGCTGCTGCCCTGGGAAAAATAACTTCTTCATTAGTAAATCCGCTTGTTTGATAAAGCAGCCTGGATATTGTAAGGTCTTCATCTTTTACAGGAGCACCCTCATAAAATACCTCAAACCAGGGAAGATGGGATCTTACAGGGTCATTGAGTGCCAGCAGCCCATTGTCTTCCAACAACAGAATGCCAAGCCCTGTAAATGCCTTGGAAAGGGAGCCGATCTGAAATAATGAATCGGGGTTCAAATTGCCAGGGATATCCAGGTTTGAATATGATATAAACTCAACATGGTCCTGTTGAATTAAAGAAACAGAAACAACAGGAGTTTTTGATTTTCCCATGGTATCTTTAATCGCCGTTTCTATTTCATCAAGCTGGCTGGCCGTCATTGCACCGCTTGCTGTATATGTCGGCCAAAAAGAAAAAAGAATCATAAAAGAGATTAGTATTATGAAGTTGCTAAAATGCCTTGTAAACATAGGAAAAACCTCCGTCAAACATCATATCACATAGGGCAACTTATTGGGAAGAACAGGGAGACGGTTCAGGCATGCTTGAGGGCTGTGTTCTTGAAATAATAAGCCGCGGCGAAACTTATGGTTACTGGAACACATGGGAACACATGGGGACGGGGAACACATGGGGACGGTTCGTCTGTGCTTCTTGGGAACATGAACACATGGGGACGGTTCTTCTGTGCTTCTTTCTTTAATCATATACCCCTTATAACACCAAAGCTTACACCTGTTAACCTTTCAATTTGCCTGATTGATAAACCCTTTTTTTTCAGCAATCTGATCACCTCTTCTCTTTTTTGCTTTTCGTAGGTCTGAATGTCTTTAGGGTTTATTACATGAGCAACCCTTTCAATCAAGGCTGCTGCCTCAGAGTCATTCAATCTTATCCCATCATCATATTCCACGCATTGATCGTTATTATTTTCCTGGATAAACGCAAACCACATTTTTAATGCTTTTTGATGATCAACGGAGAACATATCAAGGACAAATTTTGTATTGCATATGACCGATTTTTGGCTGAACTCCAGGTAGCTGCTCCATGGATACGCCTGAACTTCTTTTACAATACCTGCTTTTAAGGGATTCTGGTGAATATACCTCATTACTGTTAAAAAATATTCATCCGTTTCAACAGGCTCACTTTTAAAACGATCTTGAAACAGATGTCCAGTTCTACTATATTTCCAATTGTACCAATGAACGTAGCTTGCACCTATTCTGCGGAAGGTTATGCTTAAGGGTTCTTCTCCTTCTTTAATCAACAGATGGAGATGATTACTCATCAGACAATAGGCATATAATTCAAACCCGCTTATATCCTTATAGGTTTCAAGCTTGTCAAGAAAACAAAGATTATCTTCATCATCTTCAAATATCCGTTGTTTATTGATACCTCTGAGGATAATATGGTATATCCCTGAGCTACTTTTCTTTCTAGCGCTTCTTGGCATTTAATCACCCTATTCAACAATAACAAAAAGGCGATCTTAAATCAACACAAAAGAACCGTCCCTTTGTGTTCTTCAACAATAACAAAAAGGCGATCTTAAATCAACACAAAAGAACCGTCCCTTTGT
>CAYMIW010000061.1:9244-9575 GCA_964390725.1 uncultured Syntrophomonadaceae bacterium
GTTCCCAAAAGAACCGTCCCTTTGTGTTCAAATTAATTCAAACATGCGCAAAGGAATTTATAAGAATGACACAGACATTACTCCATCTTTCCCTCGCCCTGTTTCTGTTTCTGCTTGGCTGCCTGATTAAATATGGCAAGGTTGACTGGATGATTGCCGGCTATAATACTTCGTCTAAAGAGGAAAAAGGAAAGTTTGATGTAGAGGCACTCTGCCAGGAGGAAGACAATTTTTTGTTTACCCTGGGGGGAACTATGCTGATTCCTGCAACCGCCAGAAACCCATTTTTTCATAAAAAAGCGTATTCCATGGAACATTACTAAAAGCAGTT
>CAYMIW010000062.1:0-9556 GCA_964390725.1 uncultured Syntrophomonadaceae bacterium
AAGCGTTGCAATCAGGCGCGCAACGATCATGAGTGAAGCACTCAGCAAGCGGGTTCCTTAACAAAGGCGGCAGTAATTAATTAAACAAGCAGCGGCTCACCCCCACCCATTGCGAGGTTGCCCTGGTGCAGGCCTGCAGGTGAAGCGCTGCAATCAGGCTGCTATTTATGAAAATCAGTGACCAGCGCTGTCTCATGGCCGGGAAGCACATTTTCAATTTTCCACTGCGCCAGCGCCTTGGCCTTGTAGACAGAATCATAAAAGGCAAAGTAATCATAAATCATCGGCGATGCAATCGCCGGGCCATATATATCAACATTGGTTTTTATCTTATACACATTACCCTCAAGATCAATAAATTCAGGAGTTTCAGGAAATATGTGCGAATAGGTATTGCAGAGATCTCCCAAAATCACCTTGGTTCCATCAACAGTTTTAACTGTAACCAATTGGCTGCCCAGGGAATGACCCGGAGCCTTGTACACATTTATGCCAGGGAATAGCTCCATATCTCCGTCAATCAAGGTTGTATCCAGTTTCTCCAGTAGTGGAATAATGCTGGTGTCAAAATCCCTGCGAATTTTTTGAGCCGGTATCGGGGCACACAGGTTCTTCCACTCGTCTTTTTGAAATATATGTTTTGCCCCGGGGAATAAATCGCAGTTGCCGGCGTGGTCATTGTGAAGATGGGTATATATAACTGCTTGGATTTGATCCGGGACAAGATTATGTTTGCTGAGAGAATCTATAACAAATTTTTTTCCGCCAACGGCAGGAAAACCGGCCCAGGCTTTGCCATCAACTATAAAATCTTCTCTCATACCATTGTCTACCAATATATTCTGGTCGCCGGAACGCAGCAAAAACCCGAGGTAGGGCACATCAAACTCCTTTTCACCCAAACCGGAACCGGCAATGATAAAATCACCCGGCCCCCTGACTTTGCCATAAAAAAGCACATCTATTGTCCATTGACACATTATTATTCAACCCTTTCATCTGCCAGGAACGGCTGCCTGGTAATGTTGACTGCATAAAAATATAAACGACCGCTTAAAGTTTAGGCGTTGCAGTGCCCGGAGCCCTGGCAACCAGGGCTCCGGATATAATAACCTTTAATTATTTACCGACTAAATAACTTTCAATTCTCTAACCGGGTACTTGTTCAGTTCTTTTAACCCGTCTTCTGTAAAGAGGCAGGTGCTGCCAACCCACAGCGCTGCCTTGAAACCGGGAGCCATAGGATAGGCCATAATCTGGATACAGAGCCCCGGCTTAAAAACATAATCAAGATGTGATTGAGGCTGTTTGCTGGGAAATTCGGGATTGGTCTGACCAACAAATGGAAGCGAGTTGTAATTACACCATCCCGAGACCAGGTGAGAAGCCATAAAACCAGCTTCTCTGAAGGAGGTCATGAACCTGTCTACGTCACTACCTTTCATACCCGGTTTTAGCTGATCAACTACCTGTTTGTGCACCGAGGCAGCCAGCTCGAACATTTGTTGGTACTCTTTAGTTGGCTTACCCATAAAATAGGTACCCATCAGCTTGGTATAATACATACCGTAGCCAACCGGCATTTCAGTCATTACCAGGTGCCCTTCTTCAACGATACGTTCGGTCGGCCAGAAATCGGCATAGGGCCAACTTTGATTCGTCATCGGCCAGGAACCAAGATGCATCATGCAGTAGTTGCCCTTGTGCTTAAAAGAAACTTCTTCCACTATACGGCGCAACTGGGCATGGGTAACACCCGGCTTGGTGGCCCGGACAACTTCTTCATGGCAAAGGTCGTTCAGAGCAGCTGCTTTTTCGATTAGTTTTATTTCTTCCTCACTTTTAATGGCACGGATACTTTCATACCACTCACTTACATTAATAAACTGCGCATCGGGGAATTGATCGAGTAAGCGAATATAATGCTCATAGGGTAGAGTACAGGGCATGAAATGAGTAACCCCCGGACCAACAATACCGATATTGCCTTTTTTTAAATCCAATTCGTTAAGCCTTTCACAGACTGAAATTTCGATATAACTTCCACCCCGGACATCCTGGATGTAACCAATATCCCGGGCATTCTGGGCATGCAGCGGCACATTAATGTGCAGGGTTGGCGCTTCTTCACGCGGGAAAACGACATAAGTATAACCAACTCCGGCATAGTTGGACAGGTATTGAGCGTTAATCTGGCCTGAATCATTACCGCCCAGGGATACCGAACCGTAAATAACCAGGCAGTCTAGATCTGCCTTTTTCATTTCTTCTTTAAGAATGAGATAGCGCCTTTGGAATTCCTCTTCGGAAAATGGAGGAAAATAATGGTTTGGAGCTAACATTAAGGCGCCTCCTTTCATTTTTTATTGTCATCTTTATAAACAAGGTAATTTACTGCAGCAAACCTATTTTTTTGCCGGCGGCCCGGCGGGCATTTTAGCCCATTTGACCACCAGCGGCGATACGATCATTGCTGTTATATAGGCAATAACCAGCATCAGCGGCAGCATCCTGATCCAGGCACTGAACCACATGGCACCCAGCGGTGGGGCAAATCCAGCCGGGATCTGGGCATGGCTTTGGCTGACGTTAATGAAACTAACCACCATGCTGATTATGATCGAATTTACCGCCGAAATAGGCAGGCAATTCAGGGCTGTAAATTTAAATGTACCCGGAAACGCTTTTGCCTTAGCCACAAGTGCGCCGCCCCATTTGGCAGAAGGAATAATCAACCAGATTAATATACCAACCACCACTGACATCAGGACATTACTGAGCATCATAACCGGCAGGGGAGGAGCTGTCGCCAGGGCCTGTGGCGGCATACCACTGCGGGAAATAAGGGTAGCCACTATACCCATCATGATGGACATAATCAGGGTCATGACCAGCCCTACTTTTTTCTTACGCTGATCCAGCGTGCCCCGTTTTATATCTCCCTCGTTACTGGCTACCCGGATATGACCGTCCCCGGTTGCAAAAGTACAGCAGGGATGGATGTAGTTATTTTCAACATCAGCCATGCGGCGGTAGTCCAGCCGTCCAGGAATGTAGTGCCGGCCGCTGACCAAACGGGAACGGCAAAATCCGCACTCACCGCTTCGACAGATGCTGGGAACCTCAATTCCTGCCCTTTCCATGGCAACCAGCATGCTCTCTTCGCTTTTTGCCACAACAGTTTTTTTACTACCGTGCATATCAACCTGAAGCCGGAAAGTTTTACCGGCTGCTTCAGCAGGGAAGGTAGGATCTTGTTCGGGATTTTTATACTCACCGAACACTTCGTAACGAATACGGCGACGGGGTAGTCCGAGCTTCGTCAACTCTTGATCGAGAAATTTATACATGGCTGCCGGACCACTGACAAAAATTGAATAATCCCCGTCAGGAGCATATTTTTGAATTAACTCTGCAGTTATGAACCCTTTTTCGTATCCTCCCGTATCCTCTTCATCGCTGATAACATGCACAACCTTGATTTTACTGCATATAGCTGCAAGGTTCTCCAGTTCTTTTTTAAGAATTACTTCGTCTGATTTCCTGCTGCCGTAAAGAATGGTGAGAAAAGCATCTTCCGTACCATCGGCGATAGCCTGGGCCAATGAATATATGGGAGTGATTCCGCTGCCCCCGGCAAGAGCAACGAGGTTATTTGCATCACGAAGTGGCTCGTAAACAAATTCTCCCTGGGGGCCGGATGCCTCCACCACGGTTCCAACCTGCCAATGATCAAAAATATACTGTGATGCGAATCCATCATCAAGTCGTTTTATGGTCAGAACATACCTGTTTTTAAGTGCCTCAGCAGGAGAGGAACTGATTGAATAGGGACGGGTGAGGTAAGATTCGCCAATTTTTAGTTTCACACTCAGATATTGCCCGGCACGGAAATAAGCCAGGGCCGTGGTATCTGTTCCGGGGGCAGGTTCAAGCAGGTAGTTTTTAACATCTCCTTTAAGGTCAATTACTTCCCTGACCGAAAGGTACTGAACTTCAGGATGCAGGGCCCGCGCTACCCGGTTGGCATTATATTCACTTTGGGGGAGCTCCGGGCTGGCAGAATTAATCGTGCTGACACGCCTGGGAATCATTTCCTCAAAGTTGTGTATATCCAGGCTTTCCAGATATTGACTGATATTTTTACTCATTATTTTCGACCTCCCGCAATATCGCCCATTGTTTGTTTGGCCGCGATATCTCCCGATGTATAAGTCGGCAGGTACCCGGACAAACGCACTCCATGGCTGCCGACAAATCTCAACCCGGGGATCGTTTGCTCCATACCTTCAGAAAAGAGCCTTGCCATCATGCCATCCCAGCGATCGGAAAAATAACCATAAATCGCTCCCTGTGGCGAGCCCAGGTAGCGGGCAAAAGTTACCGGCGTGGCAATGGCAATTTCTTCAATGCTGTCCTTTATCTTAATGCCCATGGTGTTTTCATACCTGTTGATCAGGTTCATGGTATAATCGCGCTTGGTCTTGTAATAGTTTTCAGGGGTTACATCATCCCAACCTTCTGCAGTAAACAAGCAGGTAATACAAAAGTGGGTGGTTCCTTCCGGGCTGGCAGCCGGGTTAACAATGTTAAGGCAGGTTGCCGCAAAATTATCATTAGTCTCACGGGAAAAACAGTTACGATACATCTCCCCGCTGTCCGCCGAAGTGCTGATAAAAACGGCGTAGTCCTTAATACCCAGTTCTTCCGCTGATTTGTCCAGCCCAATTAAAGCTGTGTATCCCCTGCCACCAAAGGAGCGCGCATTAGCCTTCTTCAATTCATACTCCGGAACCAGCGAAGGATCATCAAGCATCCTACTGTAAACTACATTGGGAAAAACATTGGAGATAACCTGGTTAGTTTGAACCGTTTCTCCATCGCTGGTAACAACACCGGAAATATGCCCTTTATCGGTGGTAATCCTGACCACTTCACGGTTATACCAGAAATCACAGCCGAGCTGCCGGGCACGCTTTTCGACAGCGGTTGAAATTTGGTGAGAGCGCAGTTTCGGGATATAGGCTCCATCAGTATAGTAACCCTGGAGCATTTTAAAATATCGGACGGCATCAAGGGTTTCAAGATCTCCACCCTGGTAAGGCCAATATGCACTCATAATATCAATACAGCACTGGGGTATTTCAAGCGCTCTCCAGGCTTCCATAACTGTAGCACCGGCCAGGCGGGTGAAGTTTTCATACTTGGTGCGCATTACTTCCGGATCGGGTTTACCCTGGCTCATACCAAGGTACATCAATCCCTGATCAATCTCGTCACAGGCGTTAAAAAATCGATTAAGGGCAGGGGTACACCCGGGACATTTTTCTTCCATGGCAGCAAAAAATTTGTCCCTTCCATGTGGAACCGTGGCATCAAGTTCGATACCCTTTTCTCCGGCTACTACAATACGGTATGCATCGGGTATCGAAAGCCACTCAAGCTCAATTCCCAGTTCGTCAAACAGGTAACCAAGCGGGCCGCGGGCCGATCCCTGACCAAAATCGGTTACCTCGTGAAGCGATGCCTCAAATTCGAAACGCCCGCGTCTGAAACTGGTGGCACATCCACCGGGAAGATTATGCTTTTCAATAACAAGGGTTTTTAAACCCATTAACGAGGCACGGCAAGCAGCCATCAAGCCTCCGTTACCGGCCCCGACAACGACCAGATCATACTTCTCAGCCAAAATAACACCTCCCTATACTCTTCATTCACTTAAACATGTTTCCATTCAACTATTTTTTAGCAGCGTCGGTTCACCCATACGTCAGTCAGCGCTATAATGGATAAACCATTTTAATTATTAAACACTTCCTTTCTGCCTTTATTTCAATCGACTTAAACCGGCTTATTAAGCGCGGTAGCAGAGACCATCAGTTGGTAAATAAATCACTTATAAAAAACTACTTAATCCCGATAAAGCGCCTGTAATCGTCGGCTGTTCCCCTTTTACGGCCCAGTGCTTCGGCGATTTCGACAGTTTTTTCAACAACCAGCCTGTTCGAGGAAATTTTTTCATCTTTATGCGGATAAGTATAGAGTGAATCCTCCATACCAACCCTGGCCCCGTAAGCACCAAGAAGCATGGCCAGGGTTACAATATGCAGACTGGCTCTTCCGGCCATGTCGACCATGATGGCACAATCAGGGTCAATTTTCTTTAGTTCTTTAAAAACAAAGGGCAGAAGCTCAATCATAGAAAATTGATCTTCTATATAACCCCAACCCGGGTTACCCATGGCAATCCTGAAGGAATAAGGTTTTTTAAGAAGGCCGGTGTCGATTAACCATCTTCTGGCCAGGGAGATATCTCCAACATTATGCAAGACAATTTCAGGGATACAGCCGACATCCTGCATTATTTCAACATGAGCCCGGACCATTTGGGCGTTGGTGCAAGCCAGTACTTCCCCGGTCAGATTGACTGTGGTAACGGTAATTGGAGCTGTTTCCATGGTTCCCCTGAATTCGACCAGGGGATAAGTCGACTCTTCAATAGTTTTCCCACCCTCGGGACAGCCGCAAACGAGCACCTGATCACCGTATTTTTCTTTAATCGGATCAATCACATCATGGTAATGCTTTACATCAAGGCAGTGATCTCCTTTTTCATCTCTGACGTGCACGTGAAAAGCACAGGCCCCGGCCTCGATGCACTCTAAAACCTCGTCACGTATCTCCTCATTTTTCAGCTTTTGATTGGGGTTATCTTCAACGGTAATAAAAGCCCCGACCGGCGCAACTTTAACCACAAAAACATCGGGAATATCCCATTTCCTCTGTTCAACCCAGGCTTTTTTCGGAACAAAAAACCCTGCAGGATCGGACAAATATGGACCAGGAACATCAACATACTTACTAAAATCATATTTCATAATACATTCTCCTTTGCATCTTGAATGTTTGACCATTTTTATCTGTATTAACTATCCGATCAATATTATATTTTTAAGAGCTTACAGCGGCTCGAAACGACAGGTAAAATGACGTAGAACCGGAGCCTCATAGATCAGCTTGAAACCCCTGAGAGACTTCCTGTTTTTATAGAGATCTATAACGCTTTTAGCTACAACTTCGATATGACTGTTGGTGTATACCCGCCTGGGAATAGTCATCCTGACCAGTTCCAGCTCGGGATATAGCACTTCACCGGTTTTTGGATCTTTTTCACCAAAGGCACACGTTCCAAGTTCTACTGCCCTCACCCCGGCCTCGACGTAAAGAGCAACACACAGTGAAATTCCGGGGAATTGATCGCGGGGGATCTGGGGAAGAAAACGCTTCATATCCAGGTAGATTGCATGTCCTCCGGCAGGTTCCACAATAGGCACACCTTCTTCGACAAGGTTGCGGCCGAGCTGGGCAACCTGGCCGATCCTGTGTTGCAGGTAGGGCAGTTCAAGCACTTCCCTGAGTCCCACTGCCAGGGCTTCCATATCTCTACCGGACATGCCTCCATATGTAGGGAAACCTTCATAGATTATCAATTGCTGCGACGCTTTCCGGGAAAGCGCCTCGTCTCTCATCGCCATAAAACCACCAATATTGACTAATCCATCTTTCTTGGCACTCATAATGCAACCATCGCCATAGGAAAACATTTCCCGGGCAATTTCCACTATTGCTTTTTCCCGGTAGCCGGATTCACGTTCCCGGATGAAGAAACAGTTTTCGGCAAAACGGGCAACATCAAAAAAGAGAGGGACCCTGTACTTTGAAGCAATTTCTGAAATTGTCCTGATATTTTCCATGGAAGCCGGCTGACCGCCGTTATTGTTGCAGGTTACGGTGAAGAGAATAAAGGGAATCTTCTCGTGTCCATGTTCTTTCAAAACATTTTCCAGTTTTAAAGGATCAAGATTACCTTTAAAAGGATGATTTGATTCCGGCTGCAGCCCTTCATCAATTACAAGATCAAGAGGTTGGCCCCCCTTAATTGCCATGTGCCCCCGAATCGTGTCAAAATGCATATTGCCGGGGATCATACTGCCGGGCTTGATAAACAGCTCAGCAAAAATATGATCTGCCCCACGCCCCTGGTGAGTCGGCAAAACATATTCATAGCCGGTAATATCCCTGACAGTGTCACGCATGTGATAATAACTTTTTGAACCGGCATAAGCTTCATCACCTGTAAGCATGGCAGCCCACTGGTACTGGCTCATAGCCGAAGTGCCACTATCGGTAATTAAATCAATATAAACATCTTCAGAGCTGAGGTTGAAAACGTTGTAGCCTGCACCGGCAATCAGCTTTTGCCGTTCTTCCCTGGTAATTTGTCTTAAAGGTTCAACCATCTTAATTTTATAGGGTTCAGCATTAATAATCCGTTTCACTAGCTCCATCCTTTCCCTACAACGCAATTGTGTTCATATAGCTGATGATGCGGGAACTTCTGCTCCAGGTTTTAATTCTGGCCCCCGGCAAATATAGTAACCGAAAGGGTCGCTCTCCTGGTATATATGAAAATGATTAAGCTCCAGATAAAGCAGAATTTCCTGCTACTTGCTTTTCAGCAGAAATGTTCTGATGTACTCAATCTGCGTTTTAATAAAGTCAGCACCGGGCTTCTCCAAAACTGTCTGAGTACGGATTCCGCCGATAAAAAAGACGATGTGCCAGGCTATACTTTCCGGGTCTCCATCAATAAAAGCACCCTCTTTCTGACCAATCCGGATGACCTCGGCTGTCCTGTTAACCGTTGACCACACCCTTTCTTCGTTAATTTTTCTTCCGTTTTCATCTAAGAGAGCAAACTGGTTAATAGCCGCTTCCAAAGCGCTTGTCGATGATAATAGAAAATGCTGGTGCCTGATGATAAAGGCATCCAGCATATGGAGAGCTGATTTTCCTTCAGCAATTGCTTTTTTAAATTCATTGTCAGCTATTTCCTGTTCTTCATTGATCAGCATCGCCATCATTTCACCGGTAGATTTAAAATGACGGTACAAACCACCGCGGCTTAAACCAGTTGCCTCGCATAAATCCTTCATAGTCACTGCCGAGTATCCTTTTTGCACAAACAACTCTGCAGCTTTTTCCAGGATTTTTTTCTTTGTCTCTTCTCCTTTTGCAGACATTAAAAGCCTCCTCGTAACCGTTAGTTAAGTTGATATCTATGTGCAGCTTACCTTAATGAGGTAATCACTTTTCTTGTAAAGCGACACGTGTGTCGCTTTTATTATTATAGATCTTTCTCTATGAGTTGTAAATAGTGAATTCAATATATTTAAATTATTTCTTAACCTATATGTCTGTTCTTCATAAATAGGCCGGCATACAGCTTTTCATGCTTATGTAAACCAGGCCATAATGGAGTTGGGTTGCTGCGGTAACCTGCGCTCGTTTTATGTTCGCTTAAGGTTACAGGCAGCTGTGGGAAACAAACTGTCAGTGAACTGGGTGCGCGCAAATGGGGTGTTATGTTGCTGCAGTAACCTCTGCTCACGGGTCGCTCTGCGCGTCATTGCCGCGGCTCAGTTTCAGCCCCTCGCTTTAACTCTCTTCGTGATTCGCCGTCCGTGGCTCAGCACTCAGCGGCCGACCTCCGTGT
>CAYMIW010000063.1:0-8774 GCA_964390725.1 uncultured Syntrophomonadaceae bacterium
AGAGAGGTTGGCTGCAGTAGCTTAGCAAATTGTCTATAAAAAGGTTGACGACCCCTTTAACTTAGGTCAAGTTGCTTAATTTAAAGCTACGATACAGGTAGTGTATTTGAAAAGGTATGAATAATGGTTGCAGGTTGGTTGAAAGGACTTTCTTAAGCAGCATTTGCAAGTGATAGCGGCAACTGTTTCAATAAAGCCTGGAGATGAATTTCTGAAAGCAATTTATCACATTATGTTTTATCTAGTCCGTAAAATGGGCATATTTATCTAAATTTGAAGCTGTTTTACATTTTACTTTTTACATTGTATAATAGTGTCGGGGTGAGAATAATGGGTGAAGTATTGAAGTTGAAGGTGAGTCCGAAAGGACAAATAACCTTACCTAAGAGAGTGCGTAAAGATATGGAAATTAAAGATTATGTTTATCTTGAAGTGAAGGGTAACAGGGCTATGTTGAAACCTGTTTCATTTGAGGAAGAATTTGAAGATTTGATTGTCCGGGAAATGGAACATGAAGGTTATTCAGAAGCTCAAATAAAAGAAATGCTTCCAGAGAAAAAGAAGAATTTATCACAAGCAATCTTAGAAGAGCTTGAAAGCAGAAAACAAGAAGACACTTTAACACATGAAGAAATAATTAAAGAATTGGAATAAGCTAATATGAATTCAATTGAATATCGGCGCTCTGCATTGAAGGATATTGGAAAACTTGATCAATCGATTAGAAAAGAACTTATTATGGAAATTGAAAAGATTAGAGAGCAACCGGATTCTGGGAATCCACTTAAAGGTGATTTGAAAGGATATTTTAGTTATCCGTGTAGGTTGTCAGAAGTGAGATACCGCATCGTTTATTCTTATGATTTTGGTAAGTCTTTAATTATTACAGAAATGATTGGTAGCCGCGAAAATATATATAAGACATTCAAGCGACGGCTCTAGTTTGCTACTGCTAACAGTATGATTAAACTTAAACCTCCTGTCTGCCAATTGTTTAAATCAACCAATAGCTTTTTTCATTACTTCTGTAAATAGTCATTTTATATCAAGAAACCTTTTAAGTGATATAATCTCCGTAATCTGCTGATGTGATTCTCAGAGCATAAACTTTTAAACAAGGAGCAGTAACCGGTGCTTAAGAATATTGAACTAAACCCAGAATTTAAAAATGCTCTGGAACTAATGGAAAACAGCTATAAAAATCTCTTTATAACCGGCAGGGCAGGTACCGGAAAATCAACCCTGCTTGAATACTTCCGCTCTAAAACCGATAAGGACATAGTTGTGTTGGCTCCTACCGGGGTAGCTGCTGTAAATATTTCCGGTCAGACTATTCATTCATTTTTTGGCTTTCAACCGGATATAACTGTAGAAAAAGCGAGAAGGATAGCAAGGAAGAATAATCTATCAATCTATAAGAATCTTGATGCTGTTGTCATAGATGAGATATCCATGGTGCGGGCAGACTTACTGGACTGCATTGATGAATTCCTGCAGCTAAAAGGCAGGATGCCGGGTTTGCCTTTCGGAGGGATTCAGATGATTTTTATCGGCGACCTTTACCAGATACCGCCAGTTGTCGTAAGCCATGATAAGCATCTATTTCAGCATCAGTATGATAGTGAATACTTCTTTCATTCCAAGGTTTTCAGTGAAATTGCAATTGAACATCTTGAACTGGAAAAAATCTATCGCCAAACGGATCAGGAATTCATTGATATCCTCAACAGGATCCGCAATAATACGGCTACTGAGGCTGATTTAGCCAGGCTGAACAGCAGGGTGGTTAGTGACATTACTGAGCTGCCGAAGGAGATTATATATTTAACCACGACCAATGCTTTAGCGGAGGAAAGAAACTATACCGAGCTTCAGCAGCTGGAAGGCGACTCATTTTTCTACCAGGCGGAAATCCGGGGCGATATCAACCAGAAAAGCTTTCCGGCAGAAGAGGTAATAGAGCTTAAGAAAGATGCCCAGGTAATCCTCCTGAATAATGATACTGCCGGGCGCTGGATCAATGGCACTATCGGTAAAGTACTTCACCTGGAAGAAGAAGCACTTCAGTTAAGACTAAATGATGGTTCGGTAGTTGAAGTAAAACCGCACAATTGGAATATATATAGTTATTACTGGGATGATGAGAACAGTAAAGTTGAAGCCGAAAATATAGGGTTGTTCAAACAGTATCCGCTGAAGCTGGCCTGGGCTATAACTATCCACAAGAGTCAGGGTAAAACCTTTGACAGTGTGATGATTGACCTGGGGAGAGGTGCATTTGCCTCAGGCCAACTTTACGTTGCTCTTTCGCGATGCCGCAGTTTGCAGGGTATCTTTTTTGTGCGAGAGATCAAGGAATCGGATATTCGTGTTGATTACAGGGTGGTTAAATATTTAATCGGTTACCAATACGACTTGTCTGAGGAGAAACTGCCCCTGGACAGTAAGGTAAAACATATTAATGGTGCCATAGAGAAAGGTGAAGAGCTGGAGATTGTTTACCTGAAAAATACAGATGAAAAGACGGTAAGAGTAATCAGGCCTGTAAGCGTGGGTATGATGAATTACCGGGGCAGGAATTTCCTGGGTCTGTCTGCTTATTGCTGCCTGCGAGAAGAGTTGCGTACCTTCCGGGTTGATCGGATATTGCAGGTAAGAGATGGAGATACAGTCTATGAAGATGAGGGTTCAAGTAAGGAGATAAAATACTGTAATAAACAGACAGGAATTGCTGGATGCATAGATGTTGAAACTACCGGTTTAAGTGCATATTCAGATGAGATTGTTGAGCTGGCATTAGTTTTGTTCAGCTATGACGAGGACACCATTATAGAAATAGTCGATAGCTATTGCGGGCTTCGGGAACCGCATTGTGAGATAAGTTCCGATGTCTATAATGTTCACGGGCTTAGTATGTCTGATCTGGCCGGGCAGAGTTTAGATACTGTACGGATTAAAAAGATGATTGAGCAGGCTGACTTCCTTATAGCACATAATGCATCATTTGATAGAGGTTTTGCAACGAAGATGTTTCCATCTTCCAGGAAAAAGCGTTGGTTTTGTTCGATGAGCGGTGTAAGGTGGCATGGCAGTCGTAGTTTGCAGAATTTACTCACCAGTTACAATATTGTTCAGGACCAGGCACACCGGGCTTTATCTGATGTTGAAGGCGTGTTAGCCTTGTTATTGCGTAAGAATAATTATGGAGAAACTTACTTTGCTGAAATGTTAAGTGGAAAACTATGACGAGAAGCTGCACCCTATAGATTGGCTCTACCGGAGCTTCGAAGATACTTTTTGCATTAAGGCCAGAATCAGCCGTGCCTTGAGCAGCTATATTATGATTAGTGATTATCCAGACTGGCTTATATTGCACATAGCCCATGCCGTATGTGCCACAGGCATCAGTTGCAGAGGCCTGTGGAATAAACAACAGCTGGATGCTGAACAGCTAAGTACCAAGTTGGGCGATTGTTTGAGAAGTCTTAATGAACAGTGAAACGAAAGCGGTAAAGAGTTGAATTAAAAAATTGCATAGACCTGTTTTAAGAAAGGATGATTAAATGACCTACAACTCAGGAACAGAGGGCAATAGCTCTAACGCTGATAAGGATAATCTGGCAATAAGAAAAGGGGAAGTAGGTGAATATGTAATCAACCTGCAGCTTGCTTCTTTGCCAAAGGATCACAAATGCCTCGATGATTTGATGTTTTTGGTGGGTAGACGCACTACTCAGATTGACCACCTGGTAGTTTCCCCATATGGCATATTTGTTATTGAAACGAAGAACTACAGAGGCTGGCTTTTCGGCAATGATAATTGTAAACATTGGACTCAAACATTTGGAAAAAACGCCAGGTATAAGCTGCAAAACCCGATCTGGCAGAACAAGTATCATATTAAAGCTGTAAAAAGCATCCTTAAGGATTATGAAAATGTTAAATACTATTCGATTATATCAATAAGCAGAAATGCAATACTTAAGGTTAGGCCAAAGTCGAAAGATGGTTCTTACTATGTTGTTTTCAACAACGAAGTTGCCGATACGATCAGGAGCAAAAGAATCGGCAAATGTTTAACTGATGAACAGGTTAATACGATTATTGAAAAGTTGCAAGCTGCAAACATAACTACCCCGCATTTAAGAGCAGCTCACAATAAAAAGGGAAGTGAAAGAGAATAGGCTTTATCTCAGTTCCAATAATCGCCATGCCTGTTATTGTGTTATCGTTTTTCTGCCTGTAACGATGCCATATCTTTTAAACAAAAAGGTTATCTGCATTCTTCAATCTCCTCCAGGGTAAGCTTGCTATAGGATGGCTGATCCCTGTAGGTAAATCTTGGTATTTAGCGAATTTACTAAAAAACTGACAATGGCTTCACTGCATGCAAACCAGGCGCGCTTAGAGGTGGTGTTAGCTGACAAATCATAAAGTGGATGGTGACTTATGAAAGTATTCGGTGCTGATTTCAGCGGAGCCAAAAACCCGAGCAGAGGTATTTATTATGCACAGAGGATTCTAAATGCAGGTAAACTGATTATCGAGCGGGTTGTCCATTGTGATGACCGTCTGGATTTGCTGGCGGCAATTCATTTTTCAAAAGCACCCTGGGGTTTGGATTTTCCATTTTCATTACCGATTAATGCATTGATAAAGATGAAGCTAAAAAGTAGGGTTGATTTATTAAATGCTGTTGCCAAATATCAGCGCAGAGATTTTGGGGACTTTTTAGAAAATAGCGGGATGCTATCTTGTAAACTTAGATGTCGGAGTAATTCGACCTGCTGCAAAGCTGTAGATGGTTCAATTCAATCATATAGCTCCCTGAAAAAGACTAACCCCACAATATGCGGATGATGACCTACGCTGGGTTGAAAATGCTTTCATACCTAAACCAGCTTGGCAATTTGGTCTATCCCTTTGACCAGTTTAACGTTAAGGTTTCTCGCTTGTATGAAACATATCCGTCTCACACCTGGAGGCAGGTCGGGCTGGCCAGGAGTTTGGATTTAAGCCCTTTTGTTGAGTTGTTTTATAATAAATATAATTATAAGGTGAAGATTGAAAATCATTCCCAACGAGTGGAAAACTTAGATGCATCTGATGCTGTGGTGCCCTGTGTGACTATGGCTTATGCTCTAGAGCGATACGAACTGGAATCTGATTGGAATAGAAGGCAGAACTGGATAACCGATCTTGAATGGGATAATCGCCATCAGGAAGGTCTGATCGTTAAGGTGGATTGAGTAAATTTAAGCTGATTAATCCTCTTAAAAGAAAAGGAATAATTTTCTATGAAAAGGAATCAAGATCACTTCAGAGGTTGCCTGCTCGGTGGGGCGATCGGTGACGCCTTAGGTTGGCCGGTTGAGTTTCTCCAGTATAGTGAGATTAAAAGCAAATATGGAGAGACTGGCATTACAGATTTAGTCTTAGGGTCATCGGGATTGGCCGAGATTACCGATGACACTCAAATGACTCTATTTACAGCAGAAGGTATTGTAAGGGCAAAAGCAGGGGTTGAAGGGGAAGACCTATGCGCCAGCCAGCTGCAGCGGTTTACCAGGCTTATCAAAGATGGCTTGTGACGCAAGGGTATCCGGAGTTTGATCAGTATCAGGGCATATATGACGGGTGGCTTTTTGCAGTTAAAGAAATGCACGTAAGAAGAGGGCCTGGCAAAACCTGTTTGTCAGCTCTGGAAAGAATGAAAATGGGAGATATGAAAAAACCGGTAAACAACAGCAAAGGCTGTGGTGGAGTTATGCGGATTGCCCCGGCAGGACTGGCTTACGATAAGAAAAAAGCTTTTACTACGGGAGCTGAGTTTGCTGCAATTACCCATGGTCATCCTTCCGGCTACTTGGCAGCGGGCGCACTGGCTTATATCATTGCTTCAATCGTTGAAGGCAGCGCTGTTGAAACAGCTGTTACAGACTCGATCTTAGAAATGAAAAATTATGCCGGATATGAAGAATGCAGCGGGGCATTGAAACAGGCACTGGAGCTTGCAGCAGGAGATTTGCCTGAAAATGAAGCTATATGTAAACTTGGTGAAGGCTGGGTTGGGGAAGAGGCTTTAGCCATAGCAGTATACTGCTCTTTGAAGCATGAAGAAGACTTTAGAAGGGCATTAATTACTGCGGTTAACCAAAGCGGGGATAGCGACAGCACCGGTGCCATTACCGGTAATATTCTCGGGGCATATTTAGGGGTTAGTAAATTACCGGTGGAATGGGTCGAAAAGATTGAGTTGAAAGAAGTTATTATTAAACTGGCTGATGATATGTATTTCTAAACTTGCTTTGTAAAAATTATGAGCATATATTGAACAATCAACAGGATTATTTGCAGCTTGTTTTCATAAAAGTGATGAAGCAGGCATTGCCCATTTTATTCAGGAAGAGTGGCGACCGATGGCAATTTCTACTGCCTCGGCTGCACTGTGAGCTATAAGCGGTATTCTATCTGCCGGCCGGGCTGGTTGAAGTTGCCAACTGTTCAGTAGAATTACCTTTTTACCCATTTTCATGGCCAGGGCAATTTCGGAAAGGGTTCCGTATTCACCGCCGACTGCAATTAGTGTATCCGCCGTTCGGGCAATGATCGCGTTACGGGCTTCGCCAAGGCCGGAAGCAATTGCATAGGTAAGGAATGGATTGCCTGCTGTATGGTCATTGCCCGGCAGGATTCCGATAACCACGCCATTTGCTGAGTGCGCACCCTGGGCTGCTGCCTCCATTACACCACTGCCGCCTCCGCAAATTAAAACAGACTCACGAGCTGCAAGCATCTCCCCGATTTTGTAAGCATCATCTCTTTCAGCTGAAGAACATACCGCAGGTCCGATCACTGCTATATATTTTGTCATTAGAAATTCTCCTCCTGCTTTGGTTTCATCAAATGTCAAATCCAAAATTTAATCTATTCAGCGAAAGCTTGCCAGTAATTATATCTTGCGGGGCATACAATAGCACTGCTCCAATAGCGATATAATTTACATGTAATCCGGCCTTTCTGCCCAGCGTCCAATGTTATTCAAGATTGCCTCAGGATGTTCAAATACATCCATGAATAATTTATGGTAGTAACATTCTTCTGTAGAGCGAAGGTCAGTTTCGGGGTACTTTGTACGATGTTTCTGAGCTTCAACCGGGTTGAATCTTTCCTCGATGGTTTGTTCAATAAAATCGACGATGCCACTGCCTTCATCAAACTGCTCTTTTTTACGCCAGGCAATTTGTTCCGGAAGCAGGTCTTCTACTGCCTGTCGCAGGATCCACTTTTCAACGGGTGGTTTACCATATAATTTGTATTTAGCCGGTATCTTCATACTCATTTCAATTGCTTCAAGATCAAGAAACGGTACCCTGGCTTCGATGGAATGAGCCATGGTCAGGCGATCTGCACGCTGCAGATTAATATTATGCAGGGTCGAAACAGAGCGGCGCAGCTCATCCTGCATGATTTCATCGCTAACATCAAGGTCTTTGTAGTAACTGTAGCCGGCGAAAAGCTCATCGGCGCCTTCTCCGCTTAGAACCACTTTGACATGTTCGCGGGCTAACCTGGCTGTGAAATATGTTGGGATAGCGCTGCGTACCAGGTCCTGGTCATAAGATTCAAGGTAGTAAATAATCTCGGGCAGCTTTTCCATCACCTCATTAACGGTAATCAGGTGCTCGTGATGAATTGTATCAAGGTATCGGCTGAGCATCCGGGCTGCTTCCAGGTCGGGACTGCCTTCAACACCGACTGAAAAAGAGTGAATCGGCTGACCAATCATTTGTCTGGCAAGCGCTGTGGTAATACTGCTGTCGAGACCGCCGGAGAGAAAAACACCAAGAGGAACATCACTCATCAAGTGTGATTCCACAACCCTTTCCAGGGTTTTACGCAGCTTTGCTGTCAGAACATCAAGTGATTCATCTTCAACAGCAGTCTTTGGTACTGAATAGAACTGTTTGAAACCGTTGCGTGAATCATAGTAAGTTCCTGGAGGAAATTCATGTACATCACTGGATAATGCTGCCAGCGGTTTTAGCTCAGAAGCAAAAGAAAAATGACCATCGGTTTCAATATAATAAAGTGGCTTGATGCCGATTGGGTCCCTGGCGACAAAAAGATTTTCACCATCACCTATTGCAAAAGCATACATGCCTTCCAACTTGTCAACCAGCTGGGAGCCAATGTCTTCATAAAGGTGAAGTATAGTTTCTGTATCGCTGGTAGTTCTGATCAGATGAGAATCTTTGAGAGAATTATAGAGGTTGGGAAAATTATAGATCTCGCCGTTAGCGATGATTGACATTGTCTCATCTTCGTTATTGATTGGTTGGTTTCCGCCCTGAGGGTCCATGATGCTCAGACGTCGGTGGCCAAACATTCCCGGTACATTTTTAAATTCTAATTCTCCGGCAGCATCAGGACCGCGGTGCACCATTACATCAAGCATTGAGTGCAGCTGTTCCCGGTTTACGCTATTCCACATTCCCGCTATTCCACAAATAAATAACACTTCCTTTTTATATTTATACTGCATACGAAATATAAAGATCACTAAAATAGCAGCTGTTTATTTATCAATCAGCTACTTTACAATCACCAAAAATATCTATTTATTAAAGTGGGATTTTCGTCTTGGAGTCTTGCGCTGGTTTCCATTATACACAAAGTATAACTGAAACCGGTTCTTATCGCAAATGGTTGAACTAATTCACTGAGTCAACACCTAGCGGGTATATTTTTAGTTACCCGTTCCACTTTAGATA
>CAYMIW010000064.1:0-8628 GCA_964390725.1 uncultured Syntrophomonadaceae bacterium
GCTTTGATGTTATCGCCAAAGTTGAAGGAGGCGGTTTTTCGGGTCAGGCTGGTGCTATCAGGCATGGTATTGCCCGGGCGCTGCTGCATGCTGATGGTGAATTAAGACCGGCACTGAAAAAGAATGGATATCTTACCCGGGATCCGCGGATGACAGAGCGGAAAAAATACGGTCTTAAAAAAGCACGACGTGCGCCGCAATTTTCCAAGCGTTAATTTAATTTACATCAAACTAATAAAAAACCCGCTTTTTGCATTTAAATGCTGTCTGCGGGTTTATTTTATTTGTAAATATGTTAACCTGCTTTGCTAAACTGGCTTTAACCGTGTATTTGCAGACTGAATTTACTGGGGTATTTGGGTACTATGTCTTTATAGTAGTCCTTAATCTTCAGCATATCGCTCTCATAGTTGCCTGTTGGGTTAACCACCGGTCCGATATGCGCCAGTTTCTTGGAATAATCAAGAGAAGTCAGGACCAGGGGTATTTTTGCTTTCAAAGCAACCTGGTAAAAGCCCGTTTTCCACTTGTGAGTTAACTTGCGTGTTCCCTCGGGGGAAATCATAATGTGCAGATTACCTTTGTGTGAACTGATCATCTCAGCTATTACGTCAACCATTGAGTTTTTTTCTTCTCTTTGAATCCCTATCGCTCCTGTGTTCGCAAATAATTTCTTCAGCAAATAATTATCAAGCCAACTTTTTTTTATCAAATAGTTTACCGGAAGCTTATGCTTGTAAAAACCGGCCATGGCAAAAATAAAATCAAAATTACTGGTATGCGGTCCGGCAACAACTATAGACTTGGTTATATTGTTGGGCATTGCCCCAATAATTTTCCATCCACACAGGGTGAAAAGCAATATTGTAAAAATCTTTAACAAATTTTTTCCTCCTTATTGGCACATTCCATTAAGTCTAACACTAACCGGGATATAATACAATAAATTATAGGAAGGCAGGAATCAAAACAATGCTGACCGACAGTCAGATGATAATAACCCAATTGAAAGTTTAGCAGGTGTATTTGTTGCTTCGTGGGTTGCCACACAAGGATTTGGCAGTTTATTTGTTGAATAGGTAGTATAAATTTATTCACATCTCGATATAAATATATTATATTATCCATTCTTGAAAGTGTGATTAATGATGAATCAAAAAAAATCACCACCTCTTTTTTTACTAAAGAAGCAGTTGAACTATCAGCGACTTATCTACCCTGTCGTAGGGCTGATAGTTTTCGGGGCCATTTTCTTTTCGGCATGGATTGCCCGTCATGCCGACGAGCAAATGCGGGCGGAGCTATTAATACAGATCAATCTAATAGTTCAGGCTATCGACGAAGATGATTTAAGAATGCTAAGCGGTACAGAAACTGATTTAGAACTGTCGGAATACATATCGCTGAAAGCTAAATTAGCCAGATTTCTCCAGGCAAATAATGATTACCAATTTGTTTACCTGATGGGTATGGAAGCAGATGATAGCATAATCTTTTTGGTTGATTCCGAGCCTGATTCTTCAGAAGATTATTCTCCCCCCGGGGAGTTATATGAAGAGGCTTCGGATAGGCTTATAGCGCTATTCGATGACGGTATTCCTTTTGTTGAAGGACCGCTCGTTGATCAGTGGGGAGTCTGGGTTTCAGCGCTGGCGCCTCTGAAGGATCCCGATACAGGCAAGGTGCTTGCTGTTGTTGGTATGGATATTGATGCTGCTTCCTGGCACAAGGAGGTGGCTAAAAGGGTAATTGTACCACTTGGCCTGATTATATCACTTTTAATTGTGGCAGGGGCAGCACTTGTTGTCATCAAGTCTCAGAAAAAACTTCACGAGAGTGAGCTAAAGTACCAGCTTTCGTTTAAGAATTCACCTGATGCATACTTGATAATGTCTGATAAAGTATTTGTTGAGTGTAACCCGGCGGCAGAAAAGATGTTTGGTGCTAAACGGAATGAAATTATTGGTAAAAGTCCTCAGTTTTTCTCTCCCCGGTTGCAGCCAAATGGCAGCAGTTCTTCAGCTACTGCTGCCTCACATATTGAGGAAGCGCTGCGAAAGGGTGATCAGACCTTTGAGTGGCTGCATCAACGGGTTAATGGTGAAACATTCTGGGTTGAGGTATCTCTAAATGCTCTAAATGTAGAAGGGAAAAAGTACATATTTGCCGCCTGTCGTGATATTACAGAACGGAAAAAGGCTGAATCAGAACTTATATTTATTAGTTACCATGATAAATTGACCGGCCTCTATAATCGGTCTTACCTGGAAGACAGGTTAAAAGATTTCAGCAGTGAAGATTATTATCCTCTCAGCGTCGTCATGGCTGATCTGAATGGTCTGAAACTGGTCAATGATACTTACGGCCACAGCGTTGGTGATGAAATGCTTAAAATAGCTGCTGATATAATGAAAGAAGGTTGCCGGGAAGATGATGTCATCGCCCGCTGGGGGGGTGACGAATTCCTAGTTTTAATGCCCCGTTGTGATGGCCTGAGAGCTGGTTCAATAACAAAAAAAATCACAGAGTTATTCAGGAAAACAGTGATTAGAGATATTCCGCTGTCTATATCGATCGGTTTGGTTACGGTAGAATATCCGTCTGAAGACATAGCCGATTTAATTAAAGAAGCAGAAAATAGTATGTACAAACAGAAGCTTACTGAAAGCAAAAGTACCAAGAGCGCAGTTTTAGGGGCACTATTAAAAACTCTTGCTGCAAAAAGCTATGAAACTGAAACCCATACCAGGAATATGACTTCAATGGCAATAAAAATCGGTGAAAAATTTGGATTACCGGAATCTGAGCTTAAGCGGTTGGAGCTTCTGATTACACTTCATGATATTGGTAAAATGAACGTGCCGGAAGAAATACTGGTTAAAGATAAACCCCTTACAGAAGAGGAATGGGCGGTTATAAAAAAACACCCGGAAACCGGCTACCGCATTGCTATGGCCACTGAAGAGTTTGCGCACGTTGCTGAAGATATTCTCAGCCACCATGAGAGGTGGGATGGGAGTGGTTACCCTCGGGGGCTAAAAGGCGAAGGGATACCTCTTCTGGCAAGAATTACAGCGGTGGCCGATGCCTGTGAAGTAATGATGAATGGGCGTCCATACAAGAAGGCAATGACCCTGCAAGAAATTAAGCATGAGTTGAGTGTATCTTCCGGTTATCATTTTGATCCTGAACTTGTTAAAATTACCCTGCAGCTGCTGGAGAGGGAGCAGGACGCTTTTATAGAAAAGAATTGAGTTTATTTCTTTTCTGCAACCTGTATGTAATCACCTGAAACACGGGGAAACCCTGTTTTTTTGGCTTTACTACTTCAATTAACTTAGTTGTCAAACTGCTAAAACTCAACTATAATATTAATATAGATTATTAAAAATCAGTTTTTTTATATTATTAAGTTTGCAGTAAAAAAGCGATATCATTAACTTGGCTAAAAACAAAGAGGTATACAACATGGAAGTTAAAAAATACATTGATCATAAGCTTACCCAGGGGGCAGTCCACATTACGTTGATTGATCCTGCCCGTCAGTCTGCAGATGCAGCCGGCCGCCTGGCCGAGACTGCCCAGGAAGTTGGCAGCGACCTAATATTTGTCGGAGGTTCTTCCGGGGTCAGCCAGAATACTCTTTCTGATACAGCAACAGTTGTCAAAGAAAGGGTCAGCATTCCTGTTCTCTACTTCCCAACCGGAACTGATTCGGTTAGTTTAAACCTGGATGCTTTCTTATTTTTAAGTCTGCTTAACTCGCGCAATTCCCAGTTCATCAGCGGCACCCAGTCTAAAATTGCATCGCTGCTTAAAAGGCTGCAGGTTGAAGTGCTATCTGTAGGCTATATCCTGGTGGAGCCGGGAATGAAGCTCGGTGAAATAGGGGAAGCAGAGCTGGTGGCCAGGGATAATTTCTGGCAGGCAATCGGTTATGCTCTTACAGCCCAGTTTATGGGGATGTCCTATGTTTACCTGGAGGCAGGGAATGGAGCAGCCCAGCCGGTTCCTGCCGGTATGATCAGGGCGGTTAAACGTGAGGTAGATATACCCCTGATCGTTGGTGGAGGTATCCGTACGGCGATTGATGCCCGTCGGGTTCGTCAGGCCGGGGCCGATATAGTGGTGACCGGAACTGTAATTGAAACTGCCGGTTATCGGGAACGCCTGCGGTCAATTCTCAGTGCTCTGAAAGATTAATAATGCTACAATTGCATAATATAAAAGACCGTTTAATTAGCGGTCTTTTTTTGTGATTTTTAGATATTCTGCTCAGGTTCTTGCGCAATCCCCGCCCTGGCCTGACAGGGTTTCAAGCGCATGGTCAAGGATGGGGGTGATTACCTCCAGGCATTCGGCAACTGCCTTGGGGCTTCCGGGCAAGTTAATAATCAGGGTGTTACCTGCTATTCCTGCTATACCACGTGACAGCATAGCTTTCACAGTCACTCGGGCAGTTTCACGGCGGATAGCTTCGGGAATGCCCGGAACAAGTCGGTCTATAACATCAAGTGTAGCCTCCGGGGTAACATCACGCGGACCCAGGCCGGTTCCTCCCGTTGTAAAGATAGCATCGATGCCCTTAGCAGCCATGGTCAGCATGGTTTTGGATAGAACAGCGCGTTCATCGGGCACAATAACCTGGTCCGCCACATCGCCAAAGGGCAATAGAATTTCTGCTATTGCCGGGCCGCTCAAATCAACTCTTTCCCCTTGTGACCCTTTATCGCTGGCGGTAATTATTCCAAAATTATATGCTGGCTTAACAGAAATGGTATCTCCGTTACTCACTTCACCGTCAAGCAGCACTTCGGCAAATACACCTTCCCGGGGCATGATACAGTCACCGGCCTGCTGAAAGATAGCACATCTAGTGTGGCATTCCTTACCGATCTGGGTTATACGTAAAACAGCATTTTTACCCACTTTCAGCCTGGTGCCTAAAGGAAGTTTGACCAGTTCGATTCCCCTTGTGGTAAGATTTTCGGCAAAATCGCCTGCTTTTACATCCAGGCCTTTCGCAGTCATTATTGCTATACTTTCTTCAGCCAGAAGGCTTACCTGGCGGTGGGCAAATCCGGCATGGGCGTCATTTTCAAGGCCCTGTCCTTTAAGCAGCAAGCCTTTGCCGACATCTGTTTTCTTTTCCCCTTTTTCTAAGCTTGTACATACAGCAACGATCTCTGCCATCAGCTATGCTCCCTCCGGTAGTGTCCGGAACGCCCGCCTTTCTTTTCTACCAGGTGAATATTCCGGATAACCATATCCTTGTCTACAGCTTTACACATATCATATATAGTCAGGGCGGCTATGCTAACCCCGGTCAGGGCTTCCATTTCAACCCCGGTCTGCCCGGTCAGTTTAACCCTGACCCCAATTTCTACTTTAGGTACCGGCTGCTCTACCGGGGTAAAATCAACTTCAACCCCCGATACTCCTAATGGATGAGCCATGGGAATCAACCGCCCTGTTTCTTTAACGCCCATTACTGCAGCAACCTGGGCAACGGCTAAAACATCACCTTTACTCATACTGCCGTCCTTGATCATGGCCAGGGTTTCGGCAGACATAATAATTTCGCCGCAGGCATAAGCTTCGCGCAGGGATTGATGTTTACCGGAAACATCAACCATGCGTGGTCTGCCCTTATTGTCCAGGTGGGTGAAGGAACGGTGAGCGGAAGCACTCTTCTCAAAATCCTGTTTGTTGAGGAAATTTGTTATAAAAACGGCAAGTCCTTCAATGTCTTCAATATTAAAAAATGGAACATCAGTATCGACTGTGAGACGGTCACCGATGAGAGCAATTGTATTATCATACAGAAGCGGCTTGGAATTGATGGAGCTGCGGATAACCTCAATCTTTGGATTTTTTGTTTTTTTATTTCCTTCTACCAGTAGTAGATCAAAGTCGCTGAGCAAACCTGCAGCGGCTTCTATTCCGCTGCTGTTTTTTTCAGAACCGGTTAGAAAAAAGCTTTCTGAGGTAGCCAGGCCGGAAAGATCAGCCCCTGCTTCTCCGAAGCGCCAGCTGTCTTTTCCGGGCAAATCAAGATCGTAATGGCTGAGATTGCCTTTAAGAGCGGCAAGTTTGATACCGCGTGTTTTTAACAGCGGGATTACTTTCTCCATTACGGTTGTTTTACCAGTATCTGACTGGGCGGCAATGATATGAATTATTTCGGGTGGCATAGTAAATCCTCCCTGGCTGTAATATTCTGATGGGCGGTTGTAACAGGCTGGATCAGCCTCCGGTTTTAGACATGGTTCGCATTGAACAGGGGTTAACCGGGTTACACTTGCCTGAGCAGCCCATCTGGTGCTCGAAAGGCTTTCCGTTTAATACATCCTGGATTAACCTTTTTAAAGCGTTTTTATCGTTAACTACGTCCCTGATCGATTTTTCCTCCTGCCAGTACAGGCATGCCTTAAGGTTGCCGTCTGCTGTTAAACGCAGCCGGTTACAGGTGTCACAAAAGTGCTTGCTGATTGGATGAATCAGGCCTATTGTGCCAATACCTCCCGGAATAGAGTATGAATCAGCCGGCCCGGCACCACCGGGCAGGGGCGCCGGAGTCAGCGGTAATCCAGCTTCAGCTGCTTTCTCTTCGATATAAGTGAGTGGAAGGTAATGATCGCGATATGCCTGGTCATGTTCACCGATAGGCATGTATTCAATGAAGCGAACATGTAACGGCTTGGAACAGGCCAAATGCAGGAAGTCAACAACTTCGTCATCATTGTAACCCCTGATTAAGACTACGTTTAATTTAACAGGGTGTAAATCGTGTTCAAGTGCAGCTTCAATGCCTTCCAGCACATCTTGTAGCTCGCCGCACCGGGTAATTTGATGATACTTATCCGGCTGCAGGGAGTCGAGGCTGATATTTACCCTTTTCAGCCCTGCATTTTTTAAATCGGCGGCATACCTTGAAAGCATAATGCCATTAGTAGTCATTGCCAGGTCTGTAATGCCGGGGATTGCAGCGGTTGAGGCAACAAAATCTACTACACCTTTGCGAACTAATGGTTCGCCGCCAGTGATCCGGATTTTGCTGATTCCCATTTCCGCTCCTGCTTTAATAACTTTCAAGATATCCTCGTAACTTATTATATCGTCATGTGAAAGCTGCGGCACACCCTCTTCACCCATGCAGTAAAAGCAGCGAAGGTTGCAGCGGTCGGTGATCGACACCCTTAAATAGTCATGCTGTCTGCCGTATTTGTCATATAGGGGCATTATTCTTTACATCTCCTTTTTTCCTGCATCGCGCATGCTGTAACCACCGAGAGCTTCAACCTGCTGTTTAAAAGCAGGATCGACAATCAGTTCCAGCAGAATTTTAGCCTCGGGGCTGTTATAGAATGAATCGCTCATCAGCAGGTCGTAACGTTCTTCAACCAGGGGAACAAAGTCAAGATCAAACGCTTTTGCGGCCGGCAAAATCCCCAGGCCGACCCGGGCAGAGCCGGCGGCTACTGCTGCCGCCACATTTAAGTGGGTGTGCTCTTCACGGTTGTAACCGTATATACCCTCGGGTGTAATTCCTGCTTCCTGGAGCAGATGGTCAAATAACAGCCTGGTACCCGCGCCTTTTTGTCGGTTTATAAAACTTAACTTCTTTTCATGCAGGTCGCTGACCGTTTCAACCTGGTCAGGATTTCCTTTCGGTACCATCCATCCCTGCATTCTATAGGTAAGGTTTAGCAGATGCACTTTTTGATCAGGCAGTAATTTATTAATATAAGGCACATTATATTCATTGGTCTGTGGGTCAAACAGGTGAACCCCGGCCAGGTGCGCCTGGTTGCGCCCAATTGCCGCTATACCGCCCATACTGCCCAGGTGGGCTGAAGAGAGATTTATTAACGGGTTAAGTTTTTTTAAGGCAGTAGAGAGCAGATCGATAATCAAATCATGGCTTCCTGCCGCCAGAAGGTTATAGCGCAGTGTATTTTCCGGGCGGTAGAGCTCAACTTCAACTGTTTCTTCCTGTTCATAACCCATTGAATTTGCAGGTATTACCAGCAGGCCATCTGCCCTGACCAAAGACATTGTAACCCCTGCCCCGCGGGTAAGCGGATTGGCAATAAAACGGCCGTTAACGAAGCCAATAGTCATGCGGACAAATTCTTCCACTCCGGGTTCCGAAACTACCCGGCGTCCCAGGGTAACCTGCATTTTTGGCCGTACAGGGTCAGGCAGGCCGAGGTAAGAGTGAATTAGCGGTCGGGCAAACCATTCCAGGCTCATGTAGGCAGACACTGGATATCCCGGGAGGCCGATAACCGGTGTGGAGCTTACTTTGCCCAGGATTGTTGGTTTTCCCGGGCGCGTTGCTATACCGTGCAGAAAAGCGCGCCCCATTTTTTCTATTACACTGTAGGTATAATCTTTTTCACCTGCCGATGAACCGGCAATCACAATCACCAGGTCGGCATTTTCAACTGCGTTTTTGACAGCCTCGCTGATTTTGGACGGATCATCGGGAACGATGGGGTATATTTCTGCACTGGCTCCCCATTCATCAAGGTAAGAAGCGATAACAGTACTGTTAAAATCGGGAACGTTTCCCCTGGTCAGATCACTTCCCGCTTTTACAACCTCTGTTCCACTTGGAATGAT
>CAYMIW010000065.1:0-8321 GCA_964390725.1 uncultured Syntrophomonadaceae bacterium
ATATATTAATTGTTAAACTTTTTATGCAAATATCCTTTAGAAAGTTATTTTAAAATAGTAGGGGCTTTTTTGTTAAACTATAACAACTACCAATGAAGAAAGGCTGAACAGGACAACCTGAACAGCCTATTAATGTTTAAGTTCAAAAGCCTTGATTAAAACCTGGAGGATCCTAAGATAAATTACTTATATATCGATCCAGTTCATTTTCTATCTTTTCATCAAGCTTTGGCGCTTTATAGCTTTCGATTACATCTCTATAGTAGTCATTGGCTCTTTTAGGAGTATCAACCATCTCTTTCACCCCGGCATAGTTCACCCGTGCACTAACCATAGGCAGGCGCGTATCCTTCATGTGAGTGAAGGTATGTTCATGGGCAATAAAATTACCGCCACTGCCAACACTTAACAATGGATCTACAGCCAGGGTCTCATCATTAACCTGGAACCCCTGCATATAAGCTTTGACCATACCGAGCATTTCGTCATCACATACAAATTTCTCAAACGACATGGTCATGTAGTTTTCCAGTAAACCGGCAGAGTGGAGGATAAAATTTGTTCCTGAAAGGACAGTATTCATTAAAACCATCATTGATTCATAGCCACTCTGATTATCGATCAGTATTGCATCGGTAAGTGCTCCACCTCCGCGTGAAGGTATCTTATAGAACCGGGCCATCTGGGCTATGACTGAAAACATCTGAACCGACTCTGGGCTGCCTATAGCCAGGTTTCCCGTGCGTAAATCTACAATGCTTGAAGCAGAACCGAATGCTACCGGGGTCCCCGGGTTTACCATCTGGGCAAAAACTATACCCGATAGAATTTCCGCACACTGCTGCACCAGGGATCCGGCCAGGGTGACCGGCGATGTTGTACCGGTCATAGCCAGGGCGGCAATAATTACAGGTTGCCTGTTGCGGGCATAAACCATAAGAGCATCTAGCATTCTGGCATCAAACTCCAGAGGACTGTTGGTGTTAATCAATGAAATAAGAACGGGGTTATCACGAATTTTATCCATACCCCCGTATACTATTGATGCCATTTCTACAGTTTCACGGGCTTTTTTTTCACCCATGGCGCTGCCCATAAGACATTTATCCGTATAAGTTACAGCAGCCTGAAACATTTTTGCATGCCTCAGTTTATCCTCTACATCATTAGGCTCAACAAGAACGCCACCGACCACATCAATGTTTTCACTGTGGCCGGCCAGCTTAGTGAAAGTTATATAATCATCATAGGTGGCATTGCGGCGGGTGTTACCGTCAAAATCCATAACATATGGTGATCCGTATCCGGGAGCGGTAACGGTATAGTCACCACCAATAGTAAGATTATTATTTGAATTCCTGGCATGAAGTGTAAATTCCGATGGAGCAAGGGACAACTGTTCCATTACCAGTTGAGGAGAGAAAAATACTTTCTCTCCTTCAACCCTGGCTCCACCCTTTTTTAATATATCCCGGGCTTCAGCCGAGTAAAACTCGATACCATTCTTTTCCAATATCCCCAGGCTTGCCTGGTGGATTTTTTCTACATCATTCCGGCTAAGGTAATCAATCGCTTCAAGTTTGCGTTTTATCACTTAAAACATCCTTCCTGAAGACGCGAATATTAAGCTGGCTCGCTTAAACCAACTTGCCGGCGCGCATGGCTTTCAGGTATTTCATTGCATAAGGATCAAGGTTTAGGATAACTTCAGCCGCTAAAACAAGGCTCATTTTCTTTTTATCAAGCGGATCTACAATGGCCGAATCCATTCCTTTACCCATGGCCAGAACAATAAAAGCCTGGTTTAACAGGGCCCTGTTCGGCAACCCAAAGGAAATGTTACTTAAACCACTGGTAATGTGGGCTCCGGAATCAAGCTTCGTGATCATCTCGATAGCATCAAGAGCCTGGGGTCCATATTCCCCATTTACGCTAACCGGTTTAATAAGAGGATCCAGAAATACCTTGGTTAAATCAATTCCATCTTTATCCAGTCTGTCCAGGAGGGTTTTAGCCAGCTCAAACCTGTCTTCTGCCGATTCTGGCATACCTTCATCACTCATACAGAGAGCAACTACCTGGGAACCCGACTCTTTGACCAGCGGGACCACTTGATCATAACGTTCTTTTTCAAGACTAATTGAATTGATCATTGGCACGCCCTGATGAACTTTTAAGGCTGCTTCCAGGGCTTTTGGATCCGGGCTGTCAAGAGCCAGAGGTTTTGTTACAACTGCCTGGACTTTTTCCACCAACCAGACAAGATGTTTGGCTTCATCATGCACATAGGCTCCCGCATTAACATCAATGTAATCTGCGCCTGCCTCTTCCTGTTTTTTAGCAAGATCCTGAATAAATGCTACATCCTGCTCGTCAATTGCTTTTTTGATCGCCTTGCGGGTTGAGTTAATTAATTCTCCGATGATAATCATAGTTTTTTTGCCGGGCTAAAAACCGGCAACCAAACCTCCTTCATAATAAATATAATCCTATCATATACAATTATTTCGAATATGTCATCAGCTCCAGGGCCTGCCGACAGCAGATATTTCTATGACACTTTCGATAAAAATTCTCTGGCTGTCATTATTATCACCGGTTGCACCGACAAGAGCGCTGTA
The DNA here is from genome assembly GCA_964390725.1 of uncultured Syntrophomonadaceae bacterium. Classification (GTDB taxonomy): domain Bacteria; phylum Bacillota; class Dethiobacteria; order DTU022; family DTU022; genus JAABTH01. The sequence goes on from CAYMIW010000065.1 coordinate 2,622, forward strand.
ATGATCCTGTCTTTCAACAATGGTTTTTATATTAACAGCACCGCCCTCTGCTGCCTGTTCCTGAACATATCTTTGTCCTTCACTGCAAGCATAATCCACAGCTTCATCAAAAATCATGAAAAACTCTCGCCTGGTCGGTGTATGAACAATAAACCCTCCACCTTCTCCAGGTTTAACTAACACGGTTGCTCTTTCAACAGCTTTTCCACTGACAGTGCCTATTGCGTTGGCAACTTCAGCATACTCGGGCAGGTATAGCTTAGCCTGAAGCCTGTTGGACAACTCCGGAAAGTATGCTTCTACAGGAGCGCCAACTGCTACCATCGGATTTTGTAACTCTACCGAAAAGGAGATTTGCTGGTTCCTTGTTTCATCATTTCTGCTTAATGCCTTTCTTAAGATAATTTTACCGCTCTCTTCCCGGGAAAAAGCAACAGCCATGCCTTCCTCAGTTAAAAGCCGGTCAATTGTTAAGGCAGTAAGTTTATAAAGGATCTCTTCCATAACAACTTCAACAAACTCATTTGTTTCTAATCCATACCGTGAAGCCATCATAGCACTGCCCAGTTCAGCCGCCCTGACACTCCACATTTTCATTTTACCGTTAACATGCAAAATATCGGTAGGGGTAAGTGACGCCCTGTGAACTGATGCAATATTGACCAGTCGACGCCAGGGCATAATATCGACTTCTTTTTGCAGTTTTTTACTGATAAAGTGCAGGGTGTGCGGTTCCTCCCTGATCAGTTCGAGAATTTCTTTTTCCGTATCAGTTAGTTTTATATTGAGAGGATCCCTGATGTAGTGAAGAATTGTTGTTGGTGGAGTATCCATGCCAAAATAATCAACAGGGTCAATATCTTCAAGTTCACCGATAAGATATGGATGCCTGGTGGCAATCCAGGATAGCGGGAATACCCTTTGAGGCCCGACTGTCAAAAGGCCGTTTTTCGAAACCTGGACCAGGCTGTCCCCACCAAGTCCGATTGTAGTTATGTTTGCTGCTTTTACCCTGGTTAACCAACCTCCAACCTCGGCTCCTTCAATATTCAGGGAAGGCTGACCATCGCGTAAAACCGCAACATCGGTTGTAGTGCCTCCCATATCGAAAATAATTCCTTCTTCAATGCCTGTCAGGGCTAGTGCCCCAATAATACTTGCTGCCGGCCCTGATAATATCGTTTCGATCGGTTTTTCTCTGGCCTTCTTTTCACTGATCAGACTGCCATCACCACGAACCACCATCAGCGGAGCTGCAATACCAAGGCGGTTCATCCCTGTCTTTACAGAATCAATTAAGTCTGTTATCAGGGGCATTAGCCTGGCATTCAAAACTGCTGTTACTGTTCTTTCGTGCATGCCCAGATCAGAGCTGAGATGATGAGCAGCAACAACCGGATAGCCGGTTTGCTCCCTGATTTGTTCGACAACCTCCAGTTCCTGGATAGGGTTGCGTATACTGAGGTAACCGGAGACGGCAAAAGCATCAACATGATCCTTCATTTCATTAATCGCTTTTTTGATCTCTTCAGGATTCAGCTCTTCCCTGATCTTGCCTTTAACTGTGCAACCACCGGTGACCACGGAATAATAGGGAGTGGGCAGGCCTTCCCGGGGTTCAAACCCGATTTGGATCAGGCCTACCTCCGCCCCCTGTCCTTCTACTATTGCGTTAGTTGCCAGTGTGGTGGATAAGCATACCATCCTGATCTGTCCAAAATCCGAAGCACTCTGACTGCTGCCTTTTAAATCAGCAGCAAGGTTATCAATGCATTGATTGATCGCCAGGGTCAGATTGTGCCTGGTTGTTTCTACTTTGGTTTTTGCTGCAACTGTTTTTTGGTCAAGATCGAATAAAACGCCGTCGGTGAAAGTGCCGCCGGTATCGATCCCCAAAGCCAGGTTCGGCATCAGGCTCCACCACCGTTAATTTGATTACTTTACCTGTTTAGTTTCGATTCCGCATTGGCTATTATATCATTAATCTTCTGCTGCACATCCTGCGGCAGGGGTTCGGGCTCATAGTTTTCCAGAATATCTATTACTCTTTTGTTAGCCTTGTCAAAAAGGGTTGGGAAACCATCAGCAGCCCAGTTTTCATATATTTGTCTTTCAAACAGGCGCGGATACCAGGTTTCATCACGGAAATGCTTCATGGTATGTTCTTCACCCAGAAAATGACCGCCTGGCCCGACCTTATCGATGACATCAAGAGCCAGGGTTTCTTTACTAACTTCAATACCGCTGACTATCTTACGCGCCATACCGATCAGGTCATCACATATGGTAAGGTATTCGAGCGAAGCAGTGTTACCATGTTCAATATAACCTACATCGTGATTGAGGTTGGCGCCGCCCTGAGCTGTAAGCAGAATGGACATTGCCCCTTCAATTAAAGCCTGTTCATCAACCACCTTGGAATCCGTACAACCGCATGTTCCAAACATGGGTAGATCAAGATAATTCGAGATGTCTGCCAGACCAGCCATCATCAGGTCAAATTCCGGTGAACCATAGGAAAATATGGTAGTCTTCATATCCATCACCGTAAAAACTCCGCCCATAATAAAAGGGCTTCCCTCGGATGTCACCTGATTTAAAACCAGCCCGCTCAGGCTTTCCGCCAGACCGTTAGTCATAGCTCCAGCCAGGGTTGCCGGCACTGTACCCCCGGCCATGATGCATGGTGTATATACTACAGGCAACCCTTTTTTAGCCGCCAACATCAGTTTGCGGGCCGAATCATTCGGATGCTGCAGTGGTGAAATCGGTTCAGCATAAAGAGTAAGAAACGGATTTTTTCTCAGTTCTTCCTCTCCGCCGGCAATGATTTCACACATTTGAATGATATCAGAATAACCCGGTTCGTCAATAGCTGTAATAACAATTGGTTTAGAAGTGTTCAATACCATTGCCTGAAACTGGTATCGATCATAAACCAACTGGTGTACATCCTGGACAATACCAAGCGACATCACAAAATCCAGGTTGGGAAGGGCATCTATAACTTTGGCTGCCATTTGAACCGTACCCCGGCTTGCCTTTATCCTTTCCTGGGTGTATGGATCTATAAAGTTCGGAGTATCCGAACCGGTACCAAAATAAGCATTACCTCCTTCCATTTCCATAACTCTTTTTCCGGTTCTGCTGTTGCAGAGAGATACCTTACGTGGAACCGAATTCAGGGCTTTTTCCACCAAACGGAAAGGTATGCGAACCCTCTTGCCGTCTACGTAACAGCCTGCTTTTTTCATTCTTTCAACCGCTTCATCATCAAGGTATACAACCCCGGTCCTCTCCAACACTTCCATAGCCGCGCCGATCAGCCTGCGGCATTGGTCATTGGAAAGAACCTGGAGATAATTTGACCCCTGTTCCTGATAACTGCTCTTCATTTTTCATACTCTCCTTTCTCTGCTTGGGTTAAGGCAGCCGGAATTAACCAGCCAGGCTTACGGCCAAATCCTTGGCAGAAGCGGCGTCTGGCGCCCAGCCGTCTGCCCCGATTTCATCGGCAAAATCCTGGGTCACCGGCGCTCCTCCTACTATAATCTTGACCGAATCGCGCAGCCCTTCTTCTTTTAAAATCTCTACTGTATCTTTCATCGCCAGCATCGTGGTCGTCAACAACGCACTTAAGCCTACCACCTGCGGCTTATGCTCACGAACAGCCTCGGCAAATTTCTCCGGACTCACATCAACTCCCAGGTCAACTACTTCCATACCGCCCGATTCCATCATCATGCCAACCAGGTTCTTGCCTATATCGTGCAGGTCACCGGATACAGTGCCTACTATTACCTTGCCACTGGTCGACGATTCTCCTTCCAGCAGCAACGGCTTAACTATACTCATACCCGCATGCATCGCCTTCGCCGCCATCATTACCTCGGGAACATACATGTCACCTTTCTTAAACCGGTCACCAACCACATTCATCCCACTGATCAATCCCTGGTTGATTATTTCCACCGGCTTCACACCTTCATCAACCAGCTTCTGGGTCAGTTCACCCGCTTTTGCCGCGTTACATTCAATAATCGCTCCTGCCAAAGCTTCAAAATCAGCCATTATATTACTCCTCCTTCACATAACAACAGATATAAATTAATCGCTATAAAGCTTACTTCTTTTTCTTCCTGGCCGCTTCCCTTGCTTCAGCTTTCTGAATTATTTCATCTATCTTCTTCAACGCTTCGTCAGGAAGAGCGGGAACTTCATGATGCTTGAGTATATCAAGCATTTTTTTCTTGACCCGATCGCCCATAGTCGACTTATCGGTGGTATTCTTCCACTCATCGTAACGCATCCTGTTGATCAATGTCGGAAACCAGGTCTCGGTTTTAAAATGTTTCATCGTGTGTTCATCACCAAGATAATGTCCTCCCGGTCCTACACGTTCGATAACATCTACCGCCAAAGTTTCATCATCAACTTTAATGCCTCTCATAAATCTTTTCACCATACCAATAATTTCATTACACATCACCAGTTGATAGATTGATCCCTGTGAACCTGAACCGGTATATCCAACATCATGTACCAGGTTAGCCCCGGAAAGAGCGGCCATGAGTATGCTCATTGTCGCTTCACCGGCAGCCTGACCGTCCAGAGTATGAGAATCTGTGCATCCTGCTGTTCCAAAAACCGGAATATTCATGTAGTGCGCCACTTCGGCAATACCGGCCTGCATCATGTGAAATTCAGGACTCCCATAACTGTATACGGTTGTTTTCATATCCATGATGGCATAAACACCACCCATGATGATAGGCGATCCTTCATGAACAAGCTGTGAAGCAATAATGCCCACCAGGCTTTCTGCAACACCAAGCGCAATAGTGGCAGCCATGGTAGCAGGTGTTGTTCCGCCGAGCATAACACAAGGCGTATATACTATAGGTATTCTTTTCCTGGCAGCAAAAATGGCCTTGGCAATCGCTTCACGCGAATGGACCAGGGGTGAGGTTGGTTCGGAGTAAAGACATATAAAGGGTTTTTTCTGGAGGTTCTCCAGGCTGCCGGCAACGACAGTGGCTATTTCAATAATATCTTCATATTGTTCAATATCGAAACCCCAGTGAACTATCGGCTTGCGACAATTGGTCAACATAGCTTTAAAAGCATAAACATCGGCCAGATTATCGGTTACTCCTGTTGGGGTTCCTAGATCCATTGTGTAATCGATATTTGGCAGGGCATCACAGACCTTGCCTGCATTTTCTGAATCGGTTATAACCGGCCTTCTTCTTTCACCAGTCTCGGGGTCACGATGGTAAGTATTGGTCGGTCCTGGTCCATAGTAAGTGTTCCTTCCTTCCAGAACCATGCCAGGATTACCTTCTCGGTCATAGAGCATGATCCTTGATGGAGCTGCCTTAACAGCCCATTCAGCTAAACCGGCCGGAAAACGAACTCTCTCGCCCTCCATCCAACAACCGGCCTTCTCAAACAGTTCCAGTGCTTCTTTATCATGTATCTTGGCACCGGTTCTTTCCAATATTTGCAGGGCAGCCTGATAGATATCCCTCTGCTGATCTTCACTAAGCATCCGGTAATTAGGGGTGCCGTTTACTGTATATCGTGCCCTAACGTATTTATCCATAATTTCTCTCTCCTTTCTCTGCTTGGGTTAAGGCAGCCGGAATTAACCAGCCAGGCTTACGGCCAAATCCTTGGCAGAAGCGGCGTCTGGCGCCC
>CAYMIW010000066.1:0-7520 GCA_964390725.1 uncultured Syntrophomonadaceae bacterium
AACAGTTTGGGATCATTATCTCTGATATCTCTGATTTCTTGTAAGTATCCCAAGTCGCTTTCTTCATTTTGATCTTCTCCCTCAATCATTTCTTTTGAAAGCATTCGACTAAATAAACTATGTCCCTCTGGAATTTCGTCGTCCGTGAGAAGCTTGGCATCAGCCCCAAGTAAAGTAATAAATGCTTGAATTTTTGCTTCGGCTAGTTCTTTTAGTTTAATTTGTTCGTTGGATTGCTCAGTAGGGAATAAAGTATAGGTATAAATTTCTTTATGCTTGGTGTCGACTCTATTTATACGTCCTACCCTCTGCATAATCTTGGTGGGATTCCAAGGAATATCGTAATTAATTACAACATTGGCTTGGTGAAGATTAGCACCTTCAGATAAAACGTCAGTAGTTATTAAAACTTTATAGTCGTTTTTTATGACTCTGGAATTTGCATCAAAATTTTCCATCACAATTTCTCTTTCAGCTAGAGAACTCCCACCTGAAAAATAAATGATTTGGTCTGGAAAAATATCCTGCAGGTTTTTTAGTAGGTATTCTGCCGTCTCTTTTGATTCAGTAAAAATAATAGACTTACCACTTTTTACTGGTTCTTCTAAAGATAGTTTTTCTTTAAAAGCTAAAATCTTAGGATCTCTAGAGATATTAGCCCAGAGTTTCTTGATATTTCTTAAGATTTCAAGATCTTCCTGTAAGTTGTTAATAAACTTTTCAGTAAAATCCTTCGTCTCAAATTTTTCAGCCTTATTATCTTCTACTAGTTTGTCGATTGCTTCTAAATTTCCTTCATCCAGATAATCGAAAATTTTCTGTATATGACTTCTACTAACGTAAACGCTTCCATCTTCGTATGTTTCAATAAATCTCTCATACGAAGAAATAAATCGATCAATTGTTTTATTAAATGCATAAAAGCTACTTTCCAGTCTTTTTATCAGCAACATTTTCATGAATTTCATCATGTTTTTCTGTTGATGTTTTTCTTGGTTAGTAATTCCTTTGTAGTATAAAAGAGGAGTGTAACGAGAATACTTAAAATCATTGGTAATTATTTTTAAAGTCTCAAAAAATACAGCATCTTCTTCTTTGCTAAATTCGTAAAATATTGGTGCAGGATCAGCAATTTTAGGAAAACTCATTTTTTGATTCTGAAGATCGTCTCCGTAGTATTTAACGATCTCAGTTCTAGTTCTTCTGACCATTAAATATTTAAGCACCTTTTCTCTGATCAATTTGGAATTTTCTTTTGTAACATCAATGTACTGTTGTTTATCTTTTTTTCGATCAAGATCTTTTAGTTTTTTGTCCAAAACCTTAAAAAAGCCTTCTAAGTTTGGTAAGTTAGGGATCGTACTTTGCTTTGATCTCTGAAAGAGTTTTATCTGAGAGAGTAAATCTTTTGGCGAATTATTATATGGTGTAGCAGTAACAAGAATAACTTTTTTTCCTCGGCAGATTTGGGCAAGTTTTGCATAAGTTTCAGTTTCTTCGGTGCGGAATCGATGTGATTCATCAATTAAAACTATGTCATATTCTTTATGCAAATCCTTATCGATAATTTTATCCAGCATTCCTATTGATTCACACCTATAGTCTTTAGATCTAAAACCAAAGTTTTTAAAAGAATTTTTCCAACTACCTTCATTATTTTCATCAATCAAGTGAGGGGGGGCTAATACCAAAATTCTCCCTGCTAGCTCTTGGCAAAGCATAGTACCCATATATGTCTTACCAAGACCAACTACGTCAGATAAAAATACGCCACCATATTCATCAACTATTTTTTTTGCGTTGATAACAGCATGATCTTGATATTTCAGTTCTTTAAAATTATCTGGCCTGTAATTATGACTCAAATTTTCTTCTTCATTGATTTCTTCTCTGAAGTATTCATAGAGAAATTTCAAATAGAGTTCGTATGGGGTAATGTCTTCTCTAATCCAAGTATCTTTTTCAATTGTTTCAATATATTTTTCACTAACATCGATGCCATTTTCCCAAAGTTCATTAAATTTATTCAATGCAAATTTATAGTCTGAGGGATTTTTAAGCTCGACGTTAAATTCCAAATTATCTACTAAACCACTTTGTGTAAAATTGCTGGAACCTGTAATCACTCTCCCAAGATCTCGATCATCTTCATCGAAGGTCATTATGTAGAGTTTTGAATGAATTTTTTCTTCAGGGTAAGCTCTTACTTCAAGCTTTCCAGACTTTAGCCATTCAAGAAACTTGTGTGCTCCTGTCTCAACTTCATGGTTATTTTCACTCTCATCCATCTCATTTTTAATACTTTCACCAATATCATCACCAATCTCCTTGTAGGATTTTGAGACCTGAAGAAGATCGTATGTTTGCTTATTGGTACTGATTCCGATTAAGATTCTTATCTTTTCAGTTTTTTCGAGCTGAGGGTATATGGCGTAAAAACCACTGGTATAAAAATAACCAACTAAAATATCGAATAAACGAGTATCTTTGACCAAAACATTAAATCTACTTTTTAGGTTTTCACCATTTTCATTAGTAATAAATGTTAAGTCTGTACTCATATTTATATTCTTTTCTATTTAGTTAATTCTTGACTTAAATTCAATTGAACTCACATCCAATTATAGACCAAATACTCTAACTTTGGGTTATCAATGTACGTATTGATATGCTTCTATATCAATACTTGTCATAATTGACAACTTTTTTCAACAGTGATACTGTGTTCTTATATTATTAAGCAAGCGAGCTTAGATACAGTTTATCTTGGCAGATAAACAAACCTTTTCAAAGGTCCAAGTTAGCCAACCTCTCGCGGTTAGTTAACTTGGGCCTTTTTTCGTGGCCTCAAGTTAGAAGGAGGCCATATGGCACAAATACAAATAACAGAAGTGGATATCAATCTACTCAATCCCTCGATTTATAATCCGAGGAAGCTTTCAGAGAAACAAGAAAAAGATCTAACAGAGAGCTTAAAGCGTTTTTCTTTCGTTGACCCCTTGATAGTTAATTTTCATCCTGAAAGAAAAAATATCATTGTGGGTGGTCATGCCAGATACAAGGTGGCAAAAAAACTTGGCTATAAAACTGTTCCAGTTGTTTACGTTAACCTCACTCTAAAGAAAGAACAAGAATTAAACCTGAGGCTTAACGAAAACGGAGGCTCATGGGATTACGAACTTTTGAAAGCATTTGATATCTCAATGCTCCTGGATGTTGGTTTTGATGAAAATGACCTGAGCCATATATGGGATGACCAGTTCTCTACAGAAGACGATCAGTTTGATTCTCAAAAAGCTGTAGGAAAAAGTAAGGCGACTGAGATAAAGCCTGGAGATTTATTTCTTTTGGGCCAGCATTATCTTCTCTGCGGCGACTCCTCAAACCTAGAAGACGTTAAAAAGTTGGTGGGTAATAACAAGATTGATGTTGTCTATTCGGATCCCATATACAACATTAGCCTAAGTTATGACAATGGAGTTACTACTAAGGGTAAGTACGGTGGGACTAAGGTTAACGACAATAAGTCTGATGAGGACTACAGGATGTTTTTGGAGAAGACACTTGCCAATGCTCTAGCCGTAGTCAATAAAGATGCTCACTTCTTTTACTACTGTGATCAATCGTATATCTGGTTGTTACAAAGCACATACCAAAAGCTTGGAGTTAAAAATCAACGCGTATGCTTATGGCTGAAGAATTCCTTCAACCCGACCCCTCAAGTTGGATTCAACAAATCTTTTGAACCGTGTGTATATGGGACCATTGGTAGTCCATATCTCAATAGTAATGCCACCAAACTGAGTGAAATTTTAAACAAAGAGATTTCAACTGGCAACCGATCTCACTCAGACATCATGGACATCTTTGATATCTGGCTGGCAAAGCGAAAAGCTGGTCATGATTACTTAACACCTACCGAGAAGCCGGTCACTCTTCATGAAAAACCACTAAGACGGTGTTCTAAACCAAATGACAAAGTCTTGGATTTATTTGGTGGCTCTGGTTCTACCTTGGTGGCCTGCGAACAGATGAATAGGCAAGCCTTCCTCATGGAAATTGACCCAGTGTTTTGTCAGGTCATCGTTGATCGGTATCAAAAATTAACCAACAAGGAGGTCGTTCTATGCAAATAACACGAGGCATGATTCTACAACTCGGAGAGCATGTTCTGGGTTGTGGAAGTAGCACAGATACAGATTTTGTTAAAAAAGTGATTGGCAATGAAACCATCCACTCAATTCAGACTGATCCCCCGTATGGTGTAGCAATAGCTGAGTCCTCCATGAACCCAACAGCTCACAAATCACTGGCAAATGACCATCTCCAGTCTGACAAAGAGTATATCCAGTTTACGAAAGACTGGCTAGAGCCGGTCAAACCATTTCTAGCCAAGAAGAACTCAATTTATTGCTGGAACTCAGACAAGATGATTTTTGCTCTGCGTGAAGCCATGATTCAGTCTGGTTTTAAGTTTTCACAGCTACTGGTGTGGGTGAAAAATCAGTCAACCATGGCAAGGCTTGACTACTTACCCCAGCATGAACTTTGTGCGTATGGTTGGTTTGGGACACATGTGTTTCAGAAAGCTCAAGATAAGTCAGTGCTCTTTGCTCCCAAGCCACAAAGAAGTAAATTTCATGCAACTATGAAGCCTCTCACCCTGATTCGTAGGTTGATTCTAAACTCAACTGAAGTTGAAGACACAGTCTACGATCCATTTTTGGGGAGCGGGACAACACTTTTAGCCGCTCACCAAACTCTTCGCAAGTGCATCGGGATTGAGCTGGATGAAGGCTATTGCCACACCATTGTAGAGCGTTGGGAGAAGCTGACGAACCTTGAAGCTACCGTAAGAAAGGAGACACATGAACAATGATTTACAAGACCGAACCCAGCAAAACAGGCAGTTGATGCTCGAACAACTCAAGAAAACGCCAGTGGTGCAAATTGCTTGTGAAAAAACCGGAATTGCTAGATCCACATTTTATCGCTGGAAGGAGGAAAGCAAAGAATTTGCTAAAGAAGCTGATCAAGCTCTAGCTGAGGGTGTGGCGTTAGTAAATGACATGGCAGAGAGTCAGTTACTTTCTGCCATTCGAGACCGCAATATCTCTGCAATTTTCTATTGGTTGAATCATCGCCATTCAGCCTACAGCAACAAGCTAGAAATAACTGCAAAAGTGAAAGACGAAACACTCTCACCAGAACAAGAAGAATTAATAAAGAAGGCTCTTAAACATGCCTCACTCATCATGAAAGGAAAAGATGAATAAATTACTTAATGAAAAAATAATTAAACAGGTCACAGATGACCGAAAAATGCGAGTCAACTTAACAAGAGAAAGTCTGCTGTATTTCTCTACAGTTTATTTCCCTCACTACTTTAGCTACGACTTTGCCCAGTTTCAGTTTGAGATGCTTCAACTGGTAGAAGATAGTGACTGCCCATTTGGGGTTGTAATCACCTTTCGCGGTTCAGGAAAATCAACCCTGTTTACCACCATTGCTCCTCTCTGGACCATCATGGGCAACCAAGCAAAAAAACATGTTGTGATTGTCTGTCAAACTCAAGAACAAGCTCGATCTCACATGGCAAGCATCAAGGCTGAGTTAGAGTCTAATGAATTGCTTCGGGGAGACTTAGGACCATTTAAAGAAACCAATGATACTTGGAATGCAATGTCACTTGAGTTTTCAAAATATGAAGCAAAAATTACAGCAGTTTCAATTGACCAAAGCATTCGAGGTTCTCGGTATAAACAGCACCGACCCGATCTAATTATTTGTGATGACATTGAAGATTCATCTTCAGTGAAAACCAAAGAAGGTCGTAAGCGTATCAAAGAGCTATATAGTAGTGAAATCGCTCCTCTGGGTGACTTGAATACCAAAATTGTGATGGTTGGTAACTACTTGCATCCAAACTCACTGTTGGCAACTCTCAGAGAGTCAATCAGAGCAAAAAAGTTAATGGGCAAGGAACTTTTTATTCCACTAATTAATGACGAGAGACAAATTGCTTGGCCTCAAAAGTTTCCTAATTTAGCCAGAGTGAAGCAACTGGAAGAGCGTGTAGCAGATATGAGAATCTGGACTCAGGAATATATGCTCAAGATCGTGCCAGAAGAAGATCAACTCATTAAGTATGAAGATATTCGTTGGTATGACAACTATCCAGCTGGCTGGGAGCCGTATTTCCAGTTTAGAGCGGCTGGAGTGGACTTGGCGATTAGTAAGAATGATAAAGCTGACTACACGGCAATTGTTTCAGGAGCAGTTTTCAGACATAACAATGAGTACCATATCTTCATAGATCGTAACCCAACTAATGAGAAGTTTAATTTCAGAGAAACAATTGACTTTCTCATGGACTTCAAAAAAGTCTATCCAGACACACATCTGTTTATCGAAAGTACCAGTTACCAGCAATCTCTAGCTCAACAGCTTTTGCATGAAGGTATAGATGCTCATGATGTGCAAATCGGTAATTTAAGCAAGCTAGAGCGTTTAGCGGCTGTTGGATATTGGGTACGTCGTGGACAAGTGCATTTCCCCAAAGATGGTTCAACTGACTTGGTAAACCAGATGGTTAATTTTGGAGCCGAAAAGCATGATGATCTGGTAGATGCCTTCACTTTACTCTGTTTACAGGTGATGGAGTATGCCAAAACAGGAAGTACTCCTAGCTCAATTAGCACTGGTCCTATCAGAGTCAAGTTTGTGAACAATATGTATAGCTGGAGGTCTCTGGAGCGAGCTTCGGCAAGAAAGTTCGGATCATCAAGGTTTAATGTAAGAAATCTAGAAAATGATCCGTATGGGTGGTAGCTAAACCAAGTCGCTCAGCTTAACTTTTATAGCTTTTGCAATCTTCTCCAAGATTTCAAGAGATGGAACATTACGACCTTGCTCAATGTAGCCCATATATGCTCGGCTAATACCGACTTTGTGGGCTACTTCCTCTTGAGACATTCCAGTCTTCTTGCGATAGCGTTGCACCTTCTTACCCAATACTTTGGGAAGTTTGGCGTTTTTTCTCATGCTTACATTGTTCTGGCATGAGGGTAATTTCACCACTAAGTGAGAGTTAGCAATTTAGCCTGGTATTAGCCTTGATTTTATGCTAACTCTAGCTTATCATTTGATCAGGAAGAAAGAACAAAAATATGCCAATCATCGTCTCACAAAATGGTAAAAATGCTTCAAAACTAGATCCCATCAGTTTTGGACTCGAAGACAAACTACAGCAATATATTTACGACAACCCAGAAAGCATACCTCTTTACGATATCAGAGATGATATACAACTATTAATACTGGCTCGTGAGTTTGGCACAAATAGTGGTCCAATTGATGCAGTTGGGATTGATCATGAAGGTCAGCTCTATTTAGTCGAAACCAAATTATATAAGAACCCAGATAAACGTACGGTAGTGGCACAAGTTTTAGACTACGGAGCATCGCTGTGGCGAACTTTAACTGACTTTGATGACTTTTTGCTTCAATTGAACAATCAT
>CAYMIW010000067.1:0-7238 GCA_964390725.1 uncultured Syntrophomonadaceae bacterium
TACAAATAAATTGAACCTACAGTTCGTGTTAATTACTGCTCACCTGTCGCGAACACAAAGCGAGTAGATAAAAGGATCGCTGAAACAAGGTCGGAAACCTACGTGTGTGGATGCAGAAGGAACCCCTTGCTGAGAGGCTGAACGACATTAAAGTGAGCTGCCTGTATTGCCGCTGAAGCAAAGGCCGGAGCGGGACTTCAGACATGGAGGTCTGAAGCCGAGCAAGAGCTTAGGAGGAGCTCATTGCGAGGCTGCCCTGGCGCAGGCCTGCAGGTGAAGCGCTGCAATCAGGCGCGCAACGATCATGAGTGAAGCACTCAGCAAGCGGGTTCCTTAACAATGGTGGCAGTAATTAATTAAACAAGCAGCGCGGCTCACCGCCACCCATTGCGAGGCTGCCCTGGCGCAGGCTGCAGTATTTTTGATAGTTTAGTTTTTTGGGCTCTGTAAGGGGATATCAGATCGACAGAGTGGGCATTCACCCGGAAAATAGGATTCAACATCCACCTTAAGCAGAGACTTCATTTCAAGTCCAAAATTCGGAGGATTAGGCGCACGATCAATCAGGACTGATAAACCAACCAGGTCAGCCCCGGTGTTTCTTAAGATATCAATAACCTTTTGCACTGATCCGCCTGTTGTAACCGCATCTTCTACTATTAAAACCCTTTCTCTCTTTTTTATTGAAAAGCCGCGTCTCAGAACCATTTTATCTCCTGCCTGCTCGGTAAAAACAGCCCGTGCCTGCAGTTGACGAGCTGTTTCATAAGATAAAATTATCCCCCCCATAGCCGGCCCAATTACCGTTTCTACTCCCTTATCAAGAAATGGTTGCGCCATCAACCTGCATATTTGGGCAGTTTTTTCAGGGTACTGCAACAGCTGAGAACACTGCATAAATAAATTACTGTGTCTTCCGGAAGTTAATAAAAAATGCCCTTCCATAATAACTCCGCAATCTTTAAGCAGTTTATAAAGCTCCTTTTTATTCACTGTGAACCCCCATTTCCCTTAAGATAGCCATGGTTGTTTTTCCCGGATCGTCAGACCTGGTAATCGGTCTGCCCACTACCAGGTAATCTCCTCCGGCCCTGACCACCTCGGAAGGTGACGCTACACGAACCTGGTCATTTGCATCTTCATTTTCCGGCCTGACTCCCGGCGTAACTGTAATAAAAAGCTTGGAAACATTATTTTTAACAATATTAATTTCAAGCGGTGAACAGACTACACCATCAAGGCCGCTTTCTGCTGCCAGTTTGGCCAGCAGGGCTACCCTTTCATCGGTATTGTGCGAGCACCCGGTTTCATACAGGTCGCTGTTGTCCATGCTGGTCAGGGCAGTAACTGCCAGAAGGATCGGTTTTTTATCCAAATTTGCTATTGCTTCCCTGGCGGCCGTGAGCATTTTTCGCCCCCCCGATGCATGCAAGTTGACCATAAATACACCCAGGGAAGCTGCCGCCTTAACTGCTGCAGCGGTAGTGTCTGGAATGTCGTAATACTTGAGATCCAGAAAAATACGATTATCGGCTGCAAGTTTTTCAACAAACCGGGGACCCTCAGCCATGAAAAGCTCCAAACCAATCTTAAAGCTGACCCCGTAAGGTTTCAGCTGTTTAACCAGTTTCATTGCCGGTTCTGCTCCAGGCACATCAAGGGCAACAATTAAATGTTCCGCTCCGTGCTGCATTATAATCCTCCCCTGCGGGCCAAACCTTCAAGTTCGTTCAGCGAACCGATGCTGTGTCTGGCCATATATTTTTTTATACCACTGTTAATATCGCCCGCCAGACCGGGGTTTTCAAATAAGCCACTGCCAACGGCAACAGCCCTGGCCCCGGCCAAAATGAACTGGATGGCATCTTCAGCAGAAGTAATACCTCCCATTCCCAGTACCGGTAAACAAACTGCTTCCGAAACCTGCCAGACCATTTTCAGAGCTACCGGCATTATGGCAGGGCCGGATAGCCCACCAAAGATATTTCCTAAAACAGGTTGCTTCTTTTCAATATCTATGGCCATTCCACCCAAAGTGTTAATCAGCGAAATAACATCAGCGCCTGCATCTTCAGCAGCACGCGCAATAGATACAATATCGGTTACGTTAGGAGTTAGTTTTACCAGCAGGGGTAAGCATGTTTTCTTACGCACTGTCCAGACTACTTTTTCTGTCAAGTGAATATCTGCACCAAAAGCCATACCCCCGGCTTTAAGGTTGGGGCAGGAAATATTTAGCTCTATTGCTTCAACACCCGGCTGTTGATCCAGGGCAGCAGCTGTTTCAGCATATTCGTCAATATTGCGTCCGATAATATTGACAATAATTCTTGTTTTAAACTCCCGCAGGCGGGGCAGTTCACTTTCCAGAAAAAAATCTAACCCCGGGTTTTGCAAGCCTATTGCATTTAACATGCCTGCCGCTGTTTCGGCAAGGCGGGGTGGAGGATTACCCGGCCAGGGTTCCAAAGAGATTCCTTTTACTATTACTGCTCCAAACTGCTCAAGCTGAATAAGCTCAGCATATTCCAGGCTGCTGCCAAGCGGGCCTGAAGCTGCCAGAACAGGTGATTTAAGTATAAGTTTACCAAGTTGAATTGTTAAATCAGGTTTATGCATCCAGAAAGACCTCCCCGGTGGAAAAAACAGGTCCTTCATGACAGACCCTGTTGTAACCGTTAATTGTTTTAACAGAGCAACCGCGGCAGGCGCCAATTCCACAGGCCATTCTCTCCTCGAGGGAAAGCCAGCCCTGTATACCTTTACTGCGGCATATATGAGCCAGGGAGTGAAGCATTACATTGGGGCCGCAGGCGTATAAAATATTTGTTGTGGGCAGATATTCACGGGCAATATCCAGGGCATTGCCGCAGTGCCCTTTGCTACCATCTTCAGTTACTGGTAGAATATTTTCCCCCGGCTCAAGAAGACCGGGTAAGGGAGAAACCAGCTCCCCTGCTGTTCTGGCTGCGTAAATCAAGGTGAACTGTACCGACACGGATGAAATCAAAAATACCAGTGGGGCAATGCCCAACCCCCCGGCAACCAATAATGCACCGCTTTCAACGGGAGGAAAGCTATTGCCTAGAGGGCCCATCAATTTTAACTTACTGCCCTTTTTTGCCTGGGAAAGAATCCTAGTGCCCCGGCCGACCAGTTTATAGAAAAATGATATTTCCCCGGCTGTCCTGGAGGCGGAAAGTATGCTGAAAGGACGGGGAAGCATAAAACCTTGATCGGATGGCATATAAATCATGCAAAACTGTCCCGGTTCCGCTTTTTGGGCAATCATCGGAGCCGAAAAAGTAATTCTGCAATAATCTGGGGCAACCATCTCGTTACTGATTATAATAAAAGCTCCCAGCGAAATACGGTGATCAGCGATCAGACAGAACACCTTCTTTCATGGTAACTATCCCGTCAACTATTGTATAAAGGGCCGCTCCCTTCAGTTGTCTGCCGGAGAAAGGAGTGTTGCGCGATTTTGACTGCCAGTGATCCGGTTTAACAATAAAATCCTTCTGAAGGTCAATTAGTGTTAAATCGGCTGGACTTCCAATTTGTAAGGTTCCCCCTGGCACCCCGAGAATCCTGGCCGGAGCAGTACTGAGTTTCTCAATAAGCAGAGGCATATTAAACTTTTTATTACGGCCGGAAATGAGTTCATCCAGCAGCAGGGGCAGTGTTGTTTCCAACCCGGCTATGCCAAAAGGAGCAAAATCATATTCTAAATCCTTGTCATCGGGATGGTGTGGAGCATGATCGGAGGCAATTGCATCAATGGTTCCGTCAAACAAACCTTCCCATAAAGATTGTCTGTCGTGCTCCGAACGCAGGGGTGGATTTACTTTGGTGTTGGTATTGTAGCCCGAATTTTTTACCGCCCGATCGGTTAAAAGCAAATGATGTGGCGTTACTTCGGCGGTTACCTGTAGCCCTTCAGCTTTTGCCCTGCGGACCTGTTCTACCGAGCCGGCAGTAGAAAGATGAGCGATATGCATTCGCCCCCCGGTAGTCTTCAGCAATAGAAGATCCCTGGCAATCATAGCCTCTTCGGATGCAGCAGGTATTCCTCTCAATCCCAGCAGTGATGATACAGCACCTTCATGCATCATTCCTCCCCTGGATAAATATTTCTCCTCTTCATGTACAATAACCAAAGCATCAATACCCGAGGCATACTGCAGAATATGATACATCAGCTGAGAATCCATAATGGGGCAGCCGTCATCTGAAAAAGCAACAGCGCCTGCTTTTTTCATCCGGCCTATTTCAGCCATCTCTTTTCCTTCCAAACCTTTGCTGAGCGCCCCGATTGGGTAAACCCTGGAGTGAGCTTTTGCTGCTTGTTCAATAACATACCTGACGTTTGATGGGTTATCACAGACAGGGTCTGTGTTGGCCATTGCAGCAACTGCGGTAAAACCTCCCGCTGCAGCTGCCCTGGTTCCCGAATTAATATCTTCCTTATACTCCTGCCCCGGATCCCTCAGATGAACATGCATGTCAATCAAGCCCGGGACCACAGCATATCCGGAAGCATCAATTATTTCTGCACTTTCCGGGGGGGTTATCTTTTCCTCAAGCGCAGTAATTTTGTCCCCTTCAATTAATATATCTGCATTTTTATCTAAATTACAGGAAGGGTCTATAACCCTGCCACCGGTGATACATTTAATTATTTTGCTCATTATTCTTTTGTCCCTCCCAACAGCAGGTAAAGCAGGGCCATACGAACAGCCACTCCACTGGTTACCTGTTCCAGAATAATTGAACCGGGCCCATCGGCAAGGTCTGAAGTCATTTCAACCCCTCGGTTGATTGGGCCGGGGTGCATGATTAATACATCATCGCTGGCCAGCTTTAATCTTTCCCTGTTCAGTCCATAAAGTTCTGCATATTCTCGCAGGCTGGGGAAAAGGCCACTTTCCTGGCGCTCTTTCTGCAGTCGAAGTGCCATTACTACATCAGCATTTATTACTGCGTCTTCAATGGTATGAAAAGCTTTAATGCCGAAAATATCCAGGTCGGGAGGCATCAGGGTTGGTGGGCCGGCGACAACAACTTCCGCGCCCATTTTTTTCAGACCCCAGATGTTTGAACGGGCAACCCTGCTGTGCCGGATATCTCCAACTATGGCGACCTTCAGTTCTTCAAGTCGGCCTTTTTTCTCCCAGACTGTATATAGATCAAGCAAACCCTGAGTCGGGTGTTCATGCATTCCGTCCCCGGCATTAATAACCGAAGATTCTATATTGCGGGCCAGGTAATGAGCCGCACCGGAAACAGGATGTCTCATAATCACGCATTCCACACCCATCGCCTCTACATTGCGAACCGTATCTTTGAGAGTTTCACCTTTGACCAGGCTGGACGAAGAACCGGCAACGCTTACCGAGTCGGCACTCATGTATTTTTGAGCCAGCTCGAAACTGGCCTTGGTCCTGGTGCTTGGTTCATAAAAGAGGTTCAAAACGGAACGGCCGCGCAATGTGGGGACTTTCTTGATTTTTCTCTTAATAATCTCATGCATGGAGCGGGATGTCTCCAGAATAAGGTTTATCTCTTCGGCAGACATTTCTTCCAGGCCTAAAAAATCTTTTCGTCTTAAAGTCTGCAATACCGTTATTCCTCCTTACTGGAGTTTTATTAATCTTCTAAAATGCCGAGAATATCAACCCTGTCTTCCCGGTCAAGCTCCTTCACCTTAACATCCACCTGTTCACTACTCGATGTAGGAACATTTTTACCAACATAGTCAGCCCTAATTGGCAGTTCCCGGTGGCCGCGGTCAACCAGGGCAGCCAGTTGAATACTGGCAGGCCGACCGAGATCAATCAGCGCATCCATCGCGGCACGGGTTGTTCTTCCTGTATATAACACATCATCAACTACAACAACATCCTTGCCGTTTAAATCAAAGGAAACATCGGTTGTGTGTACCTGTGGGTTATCCAGTCTCTGGGTTAAATCATCGCGGTAAAGAGTTATGTCGAGTATGCCGAGGGGAATCTTAACCTGTTCAATTTCTGCCAGCATTTTTTGCAATCTTTCAGCGAGAGGAACTCCGCGGCTTCTGACGCCAATTAGAACAACATTTTTAATGTCTTTGTTGCGTTCTATTATTTCATGGGCAATTCTTCTAAGCGCTTGGTTGATCGATTTTTCATCCATTACCGTAGCTTTGTGGGTCAGTGTCATGTTTTCACCTCCTTCCTGCTTATTCGGCCTGGAGGTCAGTGGCGAAGCAATGCCCGGTAATAAAAACACCGCCCGGTGTAGCAGGAGCGGGCGGTGTATATATATACCATTACATTACGCTCCCTTGCCAGCCTCACAGGACCATCTTAAAGGGTGCTTGCTGAAGCAAGCTTACCACTGTTCTGATTGTATGTCAACTCTCCGCAGCAATATTTTAGAACACGGTCGCTGCGTGCATTCACCTCACCAATCTTCAGTTGCTGCAGCAACACAAGGAGCCCGTTTGCTGAGTGCTTCACTCATGATCGTTGCGCGCCTGATTGCAACGCTTCACCTGCAGGCCTGCGCCAGGGCAGCCTCGCAATGGGTGGGGGTGAGCCGCTGCTTGTTTAATTAATTACTGCCACCTTTGCTCACGATCGCTGCGTGCAAAAGGGTGGCGCTTCAACTGCGGGTCTCCGCTCAGACTCCCCTTACGATAAGCTCATCCGGAGCTTTCGACGGCGGCCGACCTCCATGTCGGCCGGCCTGCTCCAACCCTTGTTTCAGCGACCCTTTTATCTACTCGCTTTATGTTTGCGACAGGTGAACAGTAATTAATACGTACTGCCGGTTCAACTGAATAACATAAGGGGCATCCTGGCTTCAGCGGCAATACAGGCAGCTCACTTTAATGTCGTTCAGCCACTCAGCAAGGGGTTCCTTCTGGTGCAGATCAATATGGTATAGCCCCTGCTTCATCTGTAGTATTCTATCAGTACATTTAACCCCTGGAAAAGTAATTCCACAGTTGCTGCCTGTAACCTTAAGCGAACATAAAGCGAGTGCTGGCAGGTGCCGGTGAAGTGAGGCCGTGAGCAGACCGGCCGACACGGAGGTCGGCCGCTGAGTGCTGAGCCACGGATGGCGAATCACGAAGAAAGTCCAGGCGAGGGGCAGAAACTGAACCGCGGCAATGACGCGCAGAGCGACCCGTGAGCAGAGGTTACTGCAGCAACACAAGTAAACCCGCTTGCTGAGTGCTTCACTCATGATCG
>CAYMIW010000068.1:0-6616 GCA_964390725.1 uncultured Syntrophomonadaceae bacterium
TCTCTACCGCCTCGGAGATTAAACCGCGCAGGCTCTCGCTCATCGTATTAAAAGCCTGGGCCAGCTTACCAATTTCATCTTTTCGCTTAACTTTTGTTTCAACTGTAAAGTCGCCACCGGCAATCTTCCCGGCTACCTTCGCCACTGCCTGGATCGGATTGGCTATGCTGGTAGCAATGAATAAACCGAGAATAATTATTGCAATTATGCTCACAGCTATAATTCCAAACATAAAGGTGCGCATATTGTTCACACCGGCAAATACTTCGGCTTGATCTACCTGGACAACAAAACCGACCGGTTCGCTACCCAGCCTGGTTACATTTAGCCCCCCGATAACCGGGTTGCCAAGGTAATTATTATAAAGACGAACCTCGGCGAAATCCATATTGCCGGCCTGGATCGGCCCTACCAGGGTTTCGGTTGCTTCACTCTGCATTTTTTCTGCCAGGGCGGCTCCGGTCGAGAAATCGCCAAAGCGCATGTTACTGAGCATGGTGAAATCGGAATCAACCAGGTAAGCATCTGCAGTCATACCAATTGCATCCAAGCCTTCGTGTACAATATTGTCAATCACAGCGTCGGAAAACAAGATGTTAAAGATGCCAAC
This sequence comes from uncultured Syntrophomonadaceae bacterium, assembly GCA_964390725.1. Classification (GTDB taxonomy): domain Bacteria; phylum Bacillota; class Dethiobacteria; order DTU022; family DTU022; genus JAABTH01. The sequence continues at coordinate 611 of CAYMIW010000068.1, forward strand.
CTGGATTCCATGATTGCCTTCATTATATACAGGGGTTGAGATTACCAGGCAGTTTTCATTGATTACATCAGAAAAAAACAGTTCCGACCAGGTTACGCGACCGGTTAAAGCGCTCTGGATATAATCACGACCGGAAAGATCGGCATTGAGCACCTGCTGGGCAGAGTCGGTGGTAAAAACACAGCGGCCATCCATGTCGGTAACAAAAACAAATCCGTAACCATATTCACTGTGGGCTGTTCGCAGTAAATCGTTAAGAATTCCTATCCGTTCCTGCCACTCCTCAGCAGAAGTATCCCACTCTACTCCACGCAGGATTTCCAGGCTGTAATATACATCCCTGGTTGTGGCCAGCACCTTGCCGTCAGCGGCCCTCGCCACAAAATAATCCTGAAGTGCATCATCAGCTATTGATGAATACATGGCCACCTTGCCCGACACCTCATCTTCAACATTACTGCTGGCTATGTTATAGCTGAGCAGACCAATCACCGCTACCGGAATCAAACCGACAGCAAGAAAAAGTAGAATCAATTTAACCTTTAAACTCATATTTTTCCCTCCTGTTTTCTTTTAGCAAATTGTTTATGTTACTGGCAAAGTCATCTTTACCGATCACTCCGCTAATACATCCTTCTCCGCTTTGCAATACCTGGTTTGCCGAATCACTGTATAGCGCTAACCTGATTACTTTTAAAGCGGGTAAAATCTCTGCCAGCTTACAAAAAGCAGAGGTTAGACAATCATTTTTTCGCAACAAACTATCAGAGACAAGAATCAGGGTAGGCTTAAACACTTCAAGAGCGGCCAAGGCCTGGTCAACATTTGAAGCGGTTTCAACAGCCCTAAGTTCTTTTCTGCGGGATAAAAACCGCCTGGCTGTTTCTATGAAATGCCTATTTTGATCTATGATCAGCAGCCGCTCAGTTTCCAAAATAGCTCCTCCTGCAAAATACCTGTAATGTATTATTAATTATATTTATTGATCACCAGCAGCGATATGGGGGAACTCCCCATTTCCTTTAACTTCAATCCCCATTTAATCCTCACTCTTCCCCAAAAAAACCTGCCAAATTCCGGCAGGGATTCACATTATAAAACAGCTTGCCTACTTCGGCAGGTAGATGTAAAAAACAGCGCCGTTTCCCGGGGCACCATCGGCCCAGATTTCACCTCCATGGCGCTTGATAATCCTTGATACAATACTCAAACCTACTCCGGTTCCGGGGAAATCTTTCTCAGAATGAAGTCGTTGAAAAGGTTTAAACAATTTTTCTGCATAACTATTGTCAAAACCGGCTCCATTATCCTTAATGAAAAAAAGCAGGCGCTCGTCTTCAACAGTAGATCCAAATTCTATTAATGTATGATCTTTCTGTGATGTGAATTTCCAGGCGTTGTCAAGCAGGTTTTCAATAGCAATACGCAATAAGGCTGTATCTCCTTTAACATAAAGATCGGGTTTAATACGGATATCCGCGCTGCGATGTGGATCTCGCTCCTGAAGTATCTTTGCATATATTCTAACCAGCACACTCAATTCGATTGGCTCATAGCTCAGATCCTGGCGGGTTACCCGGGAAAGTTTGAGTAAATCTTCAATCAAATCATCAAGACGCAGGGTAGAATAACGAATCCTGTTTATATAATCAAAACCGGTTGCATCAAGCTTCTCACCGTATTCATCAAGCAGCAACCTGCTGAATCCGTCAATCCTCCTCAGCGGAGAACGAAGATCATGTGATACCGAATAGATGAATGCATCAAGTTCATCATTAAGCTTTTCAAGGGCGGTAGTTCTATCATGGACTCTTTGTTCAAGTTCGGCGTTCAGCTGCTGTAGCTGTCTCTCCGCTTGAATTTGCTCTGTAACATTTTCAAGGGCCGTATAAGCCCTGAAACCTCCGTCGGCCCTTTCCCCGCTGAGAGGTACTGCCGTTATCTTAATCCAAAGCCTCTTTCCAGCCCCAGGATTTGAAATGCCCACTAGCTCTTGAGTAATCGTTTCTCCGCTCCGCAGGGCTATCATGGTAGGGTATTCTTCCAGGGCCAGTATTTTACCGTCAGGTCCTGAAACCAGCCAGCCCTGATCAAGCCTTTCCAGCTTTTTCATTTCTTCCAGTGACAGATTTAGTATTCTTTCCGCAGCAGGGTTAGCAGAGATAATTCTGCCATCACGATCATGAAAAAGCACACCAAGCGGCATTGTCTGAAAAAGAGCCGTTAAATCTTCCAAGGCAGGCCATCTATCCTTTCATGAAATTATAATTCTTTCTCGCTTCAAAATAACTATAACTCAGTAGTGCTGATCTTTGAAGGTTCAGATAAGGCAATATTAGATGAGTCATGCGGCAACAGGACAAGTAGGTATTTAGATGATTTTTGTTTACAAAATATCAGTCAACCCATATTCTTTGGCAAAATCAGACAGTTCATCTTCATGATTTAATTGCAGTTTGAGCTTGATATTCTCGCGGTGCCGGTCAACTGTTTTCACACTGATCAACAATATGTCAGCAATCTGCGCCCGGGTTTTCTTTTCCGCCAGCAACTGCAGGACTTCTCTTTCACGTGAGGTAAGCAAATCGAGTTTATCACTTATCTTGTTGTCTTCCTTTATATTCAGATAACCGTTTACCAGGACCTGTGATACTGCGGGACTTAAAAAAACCTCATTCCTGGAAATTGCCTTCATCGCCAGCTCCAGGTCGTCAAATGCAGAACCCTTATATACATATCCGGATGCTCCAGACTTTAAGGCCCTGGCTACATAGTTTTCTTCAACATGCATGGAGAGGATGATTACTTTCGGGGTGTGCTGCAACATTTTCATCTGCAGCAAGGCCTCGAGCCCGTTTAAACCGGGCATGGCAATATCCATAATAACCAGGTCGGGCGAAAGTTCAGCAGCCAGCTTTACCGCTTCCCTGCCTTCCGACGCTTCAGCAACAACTTTAACCTTGGCTTTATTTTCTAATAAAGAGCGCAATCCCTGGCGCACTATGGCGTGATCATCAACTAATAATACCTTCATCGTTAATAACTCCCGTTACTTTTTTTGATAAGAGGCACTGTAATTTCAACAGAAGTTCCGTGCCCCGGTTTTGATATTATCTTAAACTCGCCGCCAAGCAGTTTGACTCTCTCCCTCATCCCGGTCAAACCAATGTGTTCTGAGGATACGGTAAGGGAATCCTGGTTAAAACCAACCCCGTCATCGATAACTTTAACCAGCAAATCACCATAAGCAGAAGTACTGATTAGTATATTTGCTTTTTTAGCCCTGGCATGCCTGGCAACATTTGTTAACGACTCCTGGATGCAGCGGTAAAGAGCCGTTTCAATATGCCCGGGATAACGGTCAGAGTTATTTTCATAAAATAAGCTAATGTCTACTCCGGTTCTTCTTTGAAAACCACTAATCATATCATTAAGTGCCGCAAAAAGCCCCATATCATCCAGTTGGGGAGGCCGCAGCGAAACAGACTGCCGGCGAACAAGATTAATGGTATGGTCCACCAGGGCAATGCTCTGGTCAAGTAACAGCTGCTGGGTTTGATCAGGATTAATTTCTTCTCCAAGCAGCTGTAAATCGAGTTTGACGGCAGTAAGAGCCTGACCTAGTTCATCATGAAGCTCGCGAGCCAAACGGGCCCTTTCCTCCTCCATGGCATTTAAAATTCGGTTTGACAAAGCTTGTATTTGATCATAGCTTTCCCGGAGCTGCTCTTCTCTGAGAATTCGTTCAGACATATCACGGGCTATACCTTCCAAGGCTACCATATTATTATTGTCATCATAAACAGGAGTATTTTTGATCTCAATCCACACTGGCCGACCTTTTTTATTAACCCATTTTAATAATAAAGGTTGATCATCTTGGATTATCCCTTTTAAAGCATCTTCCAGTTGTTTTCGTTCGCCTGGATCGATAAGATCACTGATCAACTGCGGATTATCATAAAACTCTTCCGGTTTATAACCTAAGACTTCTTTCACAGCCGGGCTTAAAAATTCAAAGTGTAGAAATGGCTTTAAATCAATCCTGTAGATTATATCTTTTGCGTTTTCTGCAATGCGCCGAAAACGCGCTTCACTTTCCATCAGGGCTTTCCTGGTTTTCTTACGTTCCTTCCTTACCACTGCATCCTGCAAAGCTCTTTCTATTACAGGAATAAGCCTGGTTAGATTTTTTTTCATGATATAGTCGTGGGCCCCGGCCTTCATTGCCGCCACGGCTACATCTTCTCCTATAACGCTGGAAACAATGATAAATGGAATGTCTTTACCACTCCGATTGAGTATTTCCAGGGCTTCCGGAGCGCTAAATGCCGGCAAACCGTGATCAGAGATAATCAACTGGCACTTTTTTTCAGCAAGAGCTGCTTTAAAATTTTCGGCATTTTCAACCTGGAGATAATCAGGATCGAAGCCTCCTCTTTTTAACTCCTGCATTAAGAGGAACACATCATCATCAGAATCTTCTACTATAATCAGGTGGAGAGGTTTCATGAAAGATCCTTTCTTTATAAACCAGACTATGCCTTATGCTTATAGTATCGGTAAAAAGAGTATTATATTAATATGTATTTATTTCGTGGAGTAATTATTTTAACCGGAGCAGGTATCTTTACTGAACTTGTGACGGTACATTAAGTCATCCGCTTCCTTGAGTGTTTTGCTTAAATCTTCATCTTGGGCAGCAGCTGTTGCAAAACCAATTGAAATGCTTAAGGGAGTAGAAACCTTAGGCCGGTTTAATTCATCGATCTGCATATTGATACGCCTGACAATAGCTGAACATGTAGCATAATCTGTCCCGGGCAATATTGCGACAAATTCATCTCCGCCGTGCCTGGCCAGAACATCTGAACCGCGAAGCGATTCTTTTACAGCCAGAGCACAGGCTTTTAGAAGTTCATCTCCGGCAGCATGTCCGCGACTATCGTTAACAACCTTTAAATCATCGACATCAATAGCAATTATGCTAATTGGATATTCACGGCTGTTATTCAGCCGGGCAAGTTCATTCTCAAAATATAATCGGTTATACAAGCCGGTCAGTTGATCATGAAAACTTAAATACCTTAACTGCTTTTCATGAAGGACTCTTTCAGTAATATCCCGGCCTAATCCCCTGAAACCGATTATTTTTCCTTCTTTATCACGAGTAAGGGAAAGTGACAGCTCCACACAGATAAGATCTTTATTCTTATTAAACATCTCGGAAGAAATACTGAATTGCGGCTCACCGGTCCTGAAGGCTTCGTTAAATTTTTTATATATAAAACCGGAATCCTTGCATAAGTTCATATAGCTCATACCGATTAGCTGTTCTGTTTTATAGCCAAGCATCCGAGCTGCCGCCCTGTTGCATGCTGTAACTCTTCCGTTTAAATCAACTTCATAATAGCCGTCTTCAATTGTTTCCAGGATCTCTCGATATTTATTCTCACTCTCTTTCAGTTCTTTTTCTGCTTTGACCCGTTCACTGATATCTTCTGCCAGCCCCACTCCACCTGTTACCTGGTTGTTTTCATCAAAAAATGGAGCGAACAACACCCTGACCGGAACAATTATACCTGAAGTAACAGAACGATAATCTCCCTTGTAATCAGTTAATAAACCTTTTAGGGTCCCCTTAACTGCCTCTACTATATTCTGATCGGGAAGTTCAAGCAAATTGAGACCTTCCAGTAGCTCTTCCCTGGAGCCGAGCAGTCTAACAAAGTTTTTGTTAAAGGTTTTGATTACTCCTAGATCGTCATAATGAAAGACCCCGAGGGGAGAATATTCCATGATCAAACGATATCTTTCTTCGCTTTCCCTGAGCTGCCTGATCATTTTGTCTTTCTCTGAATCTTTTTTAGTTACACTTAAAATTCGTTTAAAGAAGTTCATCAAAGGTGCTCCCCATATTTATCCTGGCTGTGCTGATTTTTTCACAATTAATAATTATATACCACTTAACTGCGCAAATTCCTGCCTTCGCTCGCTTTATGTTCG
>CAYMIW010000069.1:0-6537 GCA_964390725.1 uncultured Syntrophomonadaceae bacterium
TGATTCAGGGTATAAGGGTCGGCCTGATTAGAAGTGTGTTTAACATTGCCGGAATAGTAGCCGGGATAGCGGTAGCAATGAATTACTACTCTCCCCTGGCTTCATTTATCCTGGAATATATTGACCTGCCCCGGATCGGGGTGGAAATTTTTTCATTTGTAATTATATTTTCTCTCACTGCGGTTTTGATCAACCTGACTGGCTCATTCTTTTATTCTGTTACCGGCTTCAGCCTGATCAGGCTGGTTGATAAAATTGGCGGCAGCACGGTCGGGGTGGCCATTGGAGTGGTATTGATTGGCGTATTTTTAATTTTACTGACTTCGTTTCCCGTTTTTGCCGAGTTTCCTGAACAGGTAGAGAAATCCTGCATGGCGCCGAGAATAATTGAAGTCACCACTAAACTCTACGACCAGCTCTCGGAAGTATTGCCCTTCAACCTGCCCAGGATCGCCACCTACCCCGAAAGCCTGGGCAGTTATGTGAGTAACGTCAGCATCTATGCCGATCACAAGGGTGTAGATTTTAGAAGCCTTGACGGGGCTACCTGCTATGCCTGCGGTGAACCGGTGACCTTTCTCGGCTTTCTTGACAATGGAAAAGGTTCCATATCACCCAAGTTTCTCTGCAGCGGCTGCGGCCGTACCAGCGACGGCTGCCAGACCTACGAAGGCTATCACGTTATGTATGACGTCTGCCCGGTTGAACTGAGCAAACAGGGTTACCGGTTTGATTGCGGTATCTGGACCAACCACCGTTACGTTAAGCCGGTTGGAACCTGCCCGGTTTGCGGAGTGGAGTAAGCAAATAGAATAGTAATTAATAAATTAATAAAAGACCGGCGCATTTTAGCGGCTGCAAGCCCTTATGCTCCGGTCTCTTATGTTTAACTGGTTAAACAGAACAACCAGCTTATTTTTTTAACAGCTCCAGCACCTTATTAACACCCTCGGCTGCATCTTCGGCATAGGCGTCGGCACCGATTTTATCGGCCCAGCGCTGGGTGCAGGGCGCACCACCGATAATGGTTTTGTACTTATCGCGCAGACCACGCTTGCGCAGTTCTTCTTCCAGTTTCTCCTGGTTCGGCATGGTTGTTGTTAAAAGAGCACTGGTGCCAATTACCCGGGCCTGGTGTTCTTCGGCAGCTTCGATGATCTTGTCTACCGGAACATCACGGCCGAGATCAACAACCTCCACGCCCTGGGTCTGGATCAGGGCTACGGCAATACCCTTACCGATATCATGAACATCACCTTCAACGGTGGCAAAAATCATGGTGCCCAGTTTTTCGGCTGCTTCACCTTCAATTGCCTCATCTAAAACTTCCACGGCTGCTTTCATAGCTTCGGCAGCCAGGATCATTTCAGGCATGAAAACCTCGCCCCTGCTGAAGAGATCACCGATTTCCCTGATGCCCACGCTGTAACCCTCGGTCAGCACTTTAACCGGATCAACACCCTCATCAAGGGCCTGCCGGGCCACTTCAACCGCTTTATCCTCATCAATATCAAGAATTGCCTGTTTGGCCTCTTTAAGAATAGTCTCTAAACTCAAGCTGAACACTCCTTATTTTACTTAATACCGGCCCTTTTCTTAAATAGCTCGACCGAGTTTATTTTTATACCCAGGATCTTTGCAACGTTAAACTTGGCTTCAATGCCCTTGGGCATTTTGTTCAGATCGAAAGAACGGCCCAGTCCGTTTTTTGTGCGGATTTCCGTCATTAAATCTGAATCGCTTAAATCAATCGGCTTAACCCCAAGTTTATCCGCTACATACTGTTTGGCTTCGTCAATCTTCATGCTTTTTGCCAGCTGCATCCGCAGAACCAGATCTCCGGCTGTGCGAATCCCGCTCATGCAGGAAGATACTCCGTGAGCCACTTCAAGGCTGAATGTATCGCCTACGCCTATCTATAATCCGTCGGCTTTACCGATTTCAATCAGGGCTTTGTCGGCCCTGGTAACCACATCAATGGGTGGAATATCGCTCATCGGAATACCGCCGACTCCCATTCCCACGTTGACATGAACAGGAATATCCGCCGCCTCGATACAGGCTTTCACAAAGGTAACGGTGCGGGCAATGTTCCAGGGGAAAGACATATTGGTATTGGTATTAACTACTGCACCGAAGATATTAGCCCCGGCTTTTTCAGCCAATTTAACCTGCACGTGGGGATATTGCCCTGCAATTTTTGTATCGTTATACTTCAGTTTGCCATGCATACCCAACACAAACTCGCCGGCAGCACCCAGTTCAACACCCAGGTCGGGATATTTTTCCTTAATTTTTTCGGTAGCCAGCAGGCCGGCCAGGAAATCGGCATCGCCCGAGGCTCCGCAGGTATCCAGGTTGATACCGTCTGCCCCAGCGGCATACATTTCACCGGCGACAAAGACCATGTCGCGAACGGCATGCTCCACCGCTTCTTCCTGGGCGGCACGCGCTTCATCAATTTTAGCCATGGGCAGCAGTTCAGACCAGTTCTCAACCGGACCATCGGGCTTGGTATAGAGGCCGAGGTTGGGCATTGAGCCATATAAAACGGGCATCACCGCATTAAGCTGGGCCAGTTCCATTACCGGGGTCTCATTGTGAACAATCTGCTTTACCGCCTTGTAGCTGTAATCCATGTTGCCGATATCAACCGAATCGGCACCGAGCACTTTCTCACTAACCATAACCGCCATTGAACGTTCCATCGCAATATTGGCGTGGTAGGTGATCTTGCAGCTGCCTGAATCGGAAGTGCTCACTACCTCCCGACCGCGTTCAACGCCGACAATATTGCCGGGCATGGTGATTATCTCGAAAAGATAATCCATTTCATCAGCAGTCAGTTCGGGAATTTTTCCGCGATCAGCAGCATCTTTGACGCCTTTCAGGATGTCTTCGCGAATTTCTTCGGCGGTCATATAAACGCCGGAACCATCGCCCATCCTTGTGAAATACTCACTCAAGACAATTCCTCCTTTGCTTTAATGATGCTAAAATATTCTTTTATACAATAACTTGCTTAATCCAGGAAATATCAGCTAAAAAAATCACTGCTCCAAAGATCAAGTATAATTGATGGGTTAGGAAAGTCAATCTGCTTTTATAGTTGAGGTCAGGTGGATTGCAGCGGTTCGATCAGCTCAGGCCGGTCGTTGGCAGGGCTGTTAACAGCCTTGGATACAGGATGCAGTGTTAGCTCATCTGCCGGTGAGGGAACCAGCATAGCTTTTATCCTTTCCGGATCGGCTGCATGGTCAAGCCAGAGCCGGTAAGCATCGTCGGGAACAATCACCGGCATACGGTCGTGCAAACCGGCAAGCAGCTTGTTGGCTGCAGTAGTAATTATGGTAAACGTTTCAAGAACGGTGCCGCCTTTATTCCAGCTTTCCCAGAGGCCGGCCATGGAAAAAGGTCGCCTGTCTTTCCTGGTGACATAGTAAGGCTGCTTGCCCCCGTTTTCTTGCTTCCACTCGAAAAAACCGCTGGCCGGTACAAGGGCTCTTCTTTTTTTAAAGGCGTCCCTGAACGAAGGTTTTGAGGATACTGTTTCAGCGCGAGCATTAATCATCCGGCTGCCGATCGCCGGATCATCAGCCCAGAAAGGCACCAGGCCCCACTTTAACATGGCCAGTTCACCTGTTTCTTCTCCCGAAGCCAAACGAAAAATAACCGACTGCTGGGTAGGGGCAATATTATAGCGGCGGGGCAGCTCGAAGCCGGTGCGGCTTTCCAGGTCGTAAAGCATATCGAGTATATTTTTTTCTGTTGCCAGGGCAAACCTTCCGCACACGTCAGTTTTCCTCCCGCGCCGTTTAAGGTAGAGCCGTTCTAATTATATGTATCATATGGCCCTGCTTTTGGCAAGCAGACTTCTCCGCGGTTTTTCAGGCATCCTTCCGGGCAGAAAAACTACAGCCGGAACCGCTTCAGGAAGTCTCTTTTTTTACATCGTAAAAACCCAGGTTAAAGCGGTGAATACTGGGCACACCGGGAGGAACAAAAGCAATACGGTCGCCACCCTGCAGGAGAGTGTCCAGCGGCTTAATCTGGCGGTTTACAAAAACAACCTCTACGTTCTCCACCGGAATGTCGAGTTTTTGTCGCAGTTCTTCAGCCGTCAGGCTCGTTTCAGCCTCATAGTGCATTGGGTTATCCCAGCCTCTTTCTTTAAAAAGAAAATAAAGCTTGCCAAAACCTCTCACCTCAATTGCCGCCACCTGTTTCACCCTCCTTCTATTGATTTTTCCTTAGTTTGAGAGCCGTTTCAGCCTTGTTCCTTTAGAACAACCAGGGCATCAACCACAACCGGTTTCGCTTCGCTGATGATAATGGGATTAAGATCTATTTCAGCTATTTCAGGATGAAGCATGGCTAGATTGCCCAGCTCCCGCAGTATACCGGCCAGGGCAGGACGTTCCACTTCCGGAAGTCCCCTGAACGAATTGAGCATATCACCGGCCCTGATATCATCCAGCATAGCCAGGGCATCTTCTTCCGCCAACGGAGCCAGCCTGAAAGCCCTGTCTTTTAAAACTTCGGCAAAGATACCGCCCAGGCCGAACATCACACAGGGACCGAACCCCGGGTATTCGATTACCCCGGCCATCAGCTCGCGATTGCCCCTGACCATTTCCGCCACCAACACCGGTATTTTCATGCCGGCCGCACTGATCACAGCATCATAAGCCTGCCTGACAGCGGCTTCGTTATCCAGGTTGAGATAAATTAAACCTTTACCGGTTTTATGGGCAAATTGTGCTGAGCAACCCTTTAACACAACGGGGTAACCGATTTGACCGGCGGCTTCCACCGCCTGGTCGGGACTTTCAGCCAGTTTTTCCCGGACAACAGGTATACCGTAAGCAGCCAGAAGCTGCTTTGATTGATACTCGTCAAGAACTGATGATCCGCCTGCGAGCGCTTTCTTGATTATTGCAGCGGCGTTATCATTACGCGCCGGCAGTAAGGGCCTTTCGTGCTTGCCTTCCTGCTGAATTAAATTGTAGTTGTAAAGGGCCAGCATAGCCCGGGCTGCTTTTTCGGGGGCATCGAATACGGGGATGCCGCAATCCTGGTATGTTCGCGCATAATCGTCTTCCCGTCCGAAGAAAGATGATATAACCATGGGCATACCCAGTTGTTTGCTCATTGCCGCCTGCCCGGTTGGATCGGGGCTGAAATGTTTTAAAAAATCTTCCTTGCTCTCAAAGCCGAGCAACCGGTTAACGTGAGGATAAAGAGCGCCAATGAAACCGCTGCTCATCAGGCCGTGAACAATCAAGCCGTCTACCTCGCCACTTTCAGACAGTATGCGGGGCAGCTCTTCACCCAGAATTTCCGTATCCATATGAAAAGTGAGGTCAACCGGGTTTGCTGCCGAACCGTAGTCGGGAATCATCTTTTTTATTTTATTCTGCAGGGCTTCCGAAAAACGGGGTACATCCAGCCCCCCTTCGCTGCAGGTATGTGAAATGGCCGTTCCCGGACCACCCGAGTTGGTCAGAACAGCAATACGCTTTCCTTTCAGGGGTTTCTGGTTGGCCAGGGCCCAGCCCTGGTTATATAGTTGTTCAATTGTATTAACCCTGATTACCCCGGCCTGTTTAAACAAACCCTCGTATAAATAGTCGGGGCCGGCAAGGGCCCCGGTGTGGCTTGAACCGGCCCGGGCGCCAGCTGCAGATCCTCCAACATACTGGGCTATAACCGGCTTGCGGGGAGTGATGCGGCCGGCCACTTCAAGAAAACGCCTGGCATCTTTTAGTCCTTCAATGTATAGGGCTATCGCCCCGGTCTGCTCATCATCACCGAGGTATTCCAATACATCAATCAGGCCAATATCAGCTTCGTTTCCCACACTGGCCGCCTTGCTAAACCGTATACCCCGCTTCTCAAGATAAGGCAGGGTCTGAGTTATATATGTACCGCTTTGCGAAGCCATTCCCAGCCTGCCCGGTTTTGCTTCAAGCGGCAGCACGGTAACATTAAGTGCTATTTCGGTATTAATAATTCCCATGCAGTTGGGGCCCAAAAAACGAATCCCGTAACGGGCGGCAGTTTCTTTCAGCTCATCTTCCAGCTGTTTTCCTGCATCACCAGTTTCACGGAAACCAGCCGTAATAATAATCGCCCTCCTGGTTCCTATCTTTCCAAAATCTTCTAATATAGGAATAACCAGTGGTGCCGGTAAAACAAACATCACCAGGTCCGGGGCTTCAGGCAGATCAAGGGGTGAGCGGTAGGCCTTGTAACCAAAGACCTGATCTTCACTCGGGTGCATGGGATAAAATTTTCCCTTGTATCCATCCATCACTATGCTCAGGGCCTGGATGGTCCCCATTTTCATCGGGTTGTTTCCCGCCCCGACCGTAGCAATTGAACGGGGATTCATTAGTTGTTCCAGTGGATTACTGTTCATAAATAACCTCCTCTCTATTTTCTATTGATTCAAGACAATTTGCAAAATTCCTTCCCGTCAGCACTGAGTCAACACCTAGCGGGTATATTTTTAGTTACCCGTTCCACTTTAGATAT
>CAYMIW010000070.1:0-5898 GCA_964390725.1 uncultured Syntrophomonadaceae bacterium
TGGGATGACCTTGATTTTTATCGCCGGAGTGTTTGGGTCTCAAATTGTTGGCAATCTAAGTGATAAATTCAGCCGCCTCAAAATTTTGGCAATCATCACGATTGGACTTTTTTCATTTATGATGATTTTCCTGCGTATCAATAATTGGTTTCAGATACCTGTGCTTTTGTCGATCGGTTTTTTTGAAATTGCGGCTTTACCTGTTTTGATGGCACTGGTACAGGAATCTTTTTCGGGAGACAGGGCATTCATTAATGGTCTTTTCTTGTCAACCAACTTTGTAGGCACGTCCCTGGCAGTTCCCTTGGTTGGTCGTCTGGCCGATTTATATAACTTTCAGACCGCTTTCCAGCTCGCGACCTATATATTGCCATTTGGTTTATTGGGTATGGTTTGGATTTACCGCTTAAACAAAAGCAGCCGGCTGGTTTAGAGCCGGCTGTAGATCCTCTTGAAACGTTACTTCAATTTAAGACATTTTTAGTCTACAGCATCGTCCAAAGCATCCATCGCACAGCGAAAACCAAGGTCGGCTCCGCTGTAAATTGGAAGGTCGTATGCGCGTGAGGGGGTGCGCAGGTAGCGCCAACTGCCAGACCAGCCGCCACCGCGTACCACGCGTTCTGAACCGCTTTCTGGTCCGAGCGGGTTTTCGGTTGGGCTTACCTCATAGTAATCGGCGGAGTAATAATCCGCCACCCATTCCCAGACATTACCAGCCATGTCCATAACACCATCAGGGCTGCTTCCCAGCGGGTATGACCCAACCTTGGTGGTATCGCCCACGCAACTCGTGGCGTTTAGGTTGTTCAGACTATTAGCGCGGGTGCAGTCCGGATCTTCGTTGCCCCAGGGATAGAGATTGGCAAGAACCGAGCGAGCTGCCAGTTCCCATTCAGCTTCTGTTGGCAGGCGCATCCCTGCCCACTGACAGTAAGTTTGGGCATCTGCGAAAGTCACGTAAATGACTGGATAGAGGGCGAAGTCAGGATTGTTAAAGTAGTCTTCACGGGTTTGGGAAGTATCTGCCCGGGGCGCGGCACAGATGCCCGCGTCCACACATTCTTTGTATTGAGAATTAGTGACCTCATAGCGATCAATTAAGAAGGATGCCAAGGTTACCTCGTGGTAAGGGAGCTCTGAATCCGGGCAACTGAAGTTCCCATTGATTTCACCATTACAGCCCATCATAAATGAAGCACCTGGGATCTCTATTAATTCTCCAACGTTAATCTCACCTTCAGGTGTTGGTATTGGTGGGTTGGTTGGCAAGGGGGTAGAGGTTGCAGCTGGCTGAGCGGTCTCAGTGGGCGGAACAGGGGTTTCGGTTGGAATCGGCTCAGGAACGGATGTTTCGGTTGGGTTGAAAACCCGGATATCTGGTTGCACTTGTTCTGGGGGTGTTTGCAGTGGTTCACAGGCACTTAGAATCAAAAGGCTCATCAGCAGAAAAATAACGATTCTTTTCATGGGATATTCCTTATCTCTGAAGCGAAAATCTCACAACATTTTGCAAAAAAATTATACTTGATTCCATCACCATCTATTTTTTTATAGCTAAACAGTGGACAAAAAGAGATGGTTACGCTATAATCTTTCCTCTCTGGGGCGCTTAGCTCAGCTGGTTAGAGCGCACGGTTCACATCCGTGAGGTTCGGAGGTTCGAGTCCTCTAGCGCCCATTTTTCTTTTAAAATAACAGCTCTCATACGAAAAGAGAATTCAAATACGATAGTAAGTTCGCAGGTTAACCCCCAGAGGGGGTAATAAAGTCCTCTAGCGCCCAATTTTCTAAAAAGACGATACACCATTGGAGGGTAGACGTTGTTTTTGCCTTCTCCTTGGAGAAGGGGAACCACGAAGTGGTGGATGAGGTTTGTGTCAGGCTCTTCAACGAATTAAAAATTAATAATTACAAGCACTGCTGCTTGAAATATAAACAATTAATCCTCAAGAGGGTTTGGAACTTGCCTGGCAATCAGCCCGGTATGACTACACGGAGAAACTCCTCAATCCTGGTCTTGATAGCATCACGCACTGCTCGTGTTTGCTTCAAACGCTCCTCATGGCTACCAGTAAAGGAGGACGGATCACGGAAGTCCCAATTCCAGCTTATTTTTGCACCGGGAAAGATGGGGCACTGCTGGGCGCTGGACTGGTCACATACTTTGATCACTAAATCATATTTTCGACCTTCTATGAAGAAATCAAAGACTGAATCAGTCTGATTGTGTGAGATGTCATATCCCAATTCTGCCATGGCTTCTACTGCAACAGGATTAAGTTCGCCTTTCTCGAGCCCAGCACTCTCAGCCACAAACCTTCCTCTCCCTAAATCATTGAGAAACGTCTCTGCCATCTGACTTCTGGCGGAGTTATGGGTACAAACAAATAAGACCTTTTGCATGATTACATCTCCTTCAGTTTGATTGCGGTTTATAGATTTCTTATTAACAAATTATCGAATAAGCAATTGTCAAAGTCAAGGAGTTGAATAACTTTTCTTCCAACATTGATGCAATTGTTTTTCCCAACCACAGATTATGAGATTTAAGAGGGACAAAGATACTTCGCTGAGTTATTGGTTGACAGAGTAGAAGGCAAACATCATACTTTTTTCTCCCACGAATTAAAAACACTGGCATAATTAGGCTATGTTACCTGACTATCGCGTGCGGCAGCGCGAGTATCTGCTGGAAATATCACGGGCTCTAACCGAAGAGCTGGACCTGAACACCCTGCTTGAACGCATTCTGCAAATCTCAGTGGAAATGCTTAGCGGACATGCTGGTTTTATTGCCTTGACCGAAGAAGACCAGGGATGGCATCTGGCGGTCTCGAAGGGTATCCCACCCGCCTTATCCACTTACCTTGAAAATTGGCTTAGTGATTTGCCAGAAGATCTGACAGAGGACAGTCAATATATCCCTGAGATCAACAAAATGCTGAGTGATATCAGCATGGGGATGATCACTGGTGTAGGCTTGCCGCTTTTGGTGCAGAAAAAACCAATTGGACAGATTTTCGTGTTCCGTAATTACCGCGGTGTATTCACAGCCAACGACCACAGCATCCTGAACAATTTTGCCAACCAGGCAGCCATTGCAGTGCGCAATGCCCGCCTTTATAACCAGGTGCGTGAACAAAACTTGCGCTTTTCTGCTTTGTTGGCTTCTGTAGCGGACGGTATCCTGATATTGAGCCCTGATCTACAGATCCAAAGTGCAAATAAAGCGTTTGCAAGGCTCATTAACAGCCCGCCGGTTTCACTGGTGGGTGAAAAGTACGAAGACGTGGTGCAGTGGCAGGGAGAACCAATTGGTCTCAAACTGGAAGATCTGACCCAATCGGGCTGGCAGGATTACGAACCAGGTGAAATGTTTCTGGAAGGCGACCTGATCCGGCGGGATGGGCTTGAACCTATCCCGGTTGCCATTACTTACGCGCCACTTTTCTCTAATACTGGTCAGTTGTTGAACGTGATTGCGTCGGTGCGCGATATCACACGTTATCGTGAAGCTGAAGAAATGAAAACCGGCTTTATTTCAGCAATCAGCCACGAATTGAGAACCCCTCTTGCGCTGATCAAAGGCTACACCAGCACCCTGCGGCGGGAAGACGTCAAGTGGGAGGCAGAAATGGTTCGGGATAGTTTAAAGGTCATTGAAGAGGAGTCTGATCACCTGGCCGCCATGGTAGACGACCTGCTGGACGCGACCAAACTTCAATCTGGAAACGTTACTTTAAAGAAATCTCAAATCGATATTTACACTATAGTCCAATCACAGATCAAGCGCTTTGCTCCTGAAACCACGCACCATGAGATCAAAGTAGAAATGAGCGAGGATTTCCCACTTATTACCGCGGATGAGGAAAGAATCAAACAATTATTTACCAATCTGATTGCTAATGCCCTCAAATATAGTTCCGGAGGTCAAATATTGATCAAAGGACGAAGCTTGGGTGAGGAAATTGTAGTTTGTGTCAGCGACCAGGGCAAAGGTTTTGATCCTAAGGATATTCCCTTTGTGTTCGACCGTTTCTACCGCTCCGAAAAAGATGCCAAATCTACCAAGGGTACTGGATTGGGTTTGTATTTGTGCAGGTCAATCGTCCTAGCTCATGGTGGCAGAATCTGGATTGATGAAGAGTATAAAGAGGGCGCCAGAGTCTGTTTCAGCCTGCCAGTGGATTGACAGATGATAATGGATGGGCTTGCAGCTCAATTCCCTGAAGCAGGTTGGATAAACCTGGCAAATTTCGACGTTCTGGTCTTAAATGAAACACGCTCAACCAATGATGATGCGGCGGCATTGGCAGATAAGATCCCGGGTGAATTTGTGGTCTGGACTAAAAACCAAACCGCTGGAAGAGGACGGGAAGACCGACGTTGGCTTAGTGCTGAGGGGAGTTCCCTCACTTTTTCAGTTTTAATGCGCCCAATCGACCAGGAAATCCCCTTCCTGAGCCAGTTCACAGCGTTGGGTGCGCTGGCATTGACTGATTTATTGGAGAGCGAATATGCTGTTCACGCTGAAATTAAGTGGCCAAACGACGTCCTGATCAGGGAGAAAAAAGTCTGTGGAATCCTGAGTGAAATCAACTGGAGCGGGTCCAAGATTGAATCTTTGGTAATAGGGATAGGCATCAATCTTAGAAGCGAAGCATTCACAAATGCTGGTCAGTTGCGCTTCCCAGCCACCAGCCTTGAGACAGAAAAAGTAAACATCAATTCGGTGTTGAGTTTCCTTGAAGAGTTGCTCTATTCGCTCCAACAGCGCCGGAAACAACTTGGTTCTGCGCAGTTTACGGCAGACTGGAACCAACACCTGGCTTTCAAAGGGAAATATGTTCCCATTAAATACTACCAGGGCAAAACTGAAATGCTTTGCCCTGGTTCGATCAATGCTGATGGCTCGCTTAATGCCCGCGATCAAGCAGGTAACTGGCAGGTAGTTCAATCAGCTGAATTTTCAATCTCATCCTCAATATCAGAAGAGTCGTCCTCTTCCTGATTTTCTATTACATCAGCTTCAGTCTGGATCACAGGATTTTCCTCTGATTCCTCTGCCAAAGCTTGCTCCCGGGCTTTTGCGGCGGTTTCCACTTCTTCAGCTGAAACCCTGACCATAGCAGCCAGGTTATCCCCTTCATCGATGTCCATAATTCTGACACCCTGAGTGGCGCGGCCCTGGATGGAAATATCTGTGACCTTTGTTCGCAAGACGATTCCAGCCTTGGTGATGGTTGTGATATCTTCCTCCTCCAAAACCACCATTGCCTGCGCAATATCTCCGATTTCGGGTCGTGCTTCCTGGCTGATGGTGGTCACACCCAACGTGCCTCGAGATTTCGCCAGGTATTCGTCCAAAGGCGTTCGCTTGCCCTGTCCTTTGTCGGTAATGACTAATAGATAGCCGTTGGGTTCAACCACATCCATGGAAACCAGGCGATCATCTCCGCGCAAGTGGATGCCAGAAACTCCCATCGTTGTGCGCCCTGTAGGACGTACTTCGGACTCATTAAAACGTAGAGCTTTGCCCTGGCGGGTGACTATCAGGAGGTCATTGTTACCGCCGGTCATGCGCACCCAACCTAATTCATCGCCATCGTTTAGTCGGATCGCAATCAAGCCAGAAGGACGCACATTTTCAAAGTCAGACATGGGTACTCTTTTTACTCTGCCGAGCTGAGTCGCCATGGCACAATATTTTGCCTGGTCAAATTTTTCTACTGGCAATACGGCAGTGACGGTTTCTTCAGATTCAAGATTGATAATATTTACCAGCGGGATCCCACGCCCCTGCCGGCTTTCTTCAGGCAACTCGAAGACACGTTCAGAGTAAACCTTGCCCTTGTCAGTAAAGAAAAGGATTGTATCCAATGTGTTGGCACGTAC
>CAYMIW010000071.1:0-5346 GCA_964390725.1 uncultured Syntrophomonadaceae bacterium
ACAGGGGTTTTCAACCATTTTGCCGCGACCACCACAAGTGGGGCAGGTTGTCACTTGCACCATTGAACCTAAGAAGGTCTGCTGCACCTGGCGAACCTCACCCTGCCCTTTACAGGTCGAGCAAGTGACTGGCTGTGTGCCCGGTTCAGCGCCAGAGCCATCGCAAACAGAGCAGCGCTCGTTGCGGGTTACTTCCACTTCTTTTTCAGCACCAAAAATCGCTTCCTCAAAAGTGAGTTTCAGATGTCCGGTAATATCAGCACCCCGCCGGGGAGCGTTTTGGCGGCGGCGTGAACCAGACATGCCGCCGAAACCGCCCATTCCACCAAAACCAAACAGTGTTTCGAACAGATCAGAAAGATCCATGCTCGAATAATCAGGCATTCCCTGGGTGTTGACGCCCGAGAAACCGAAGCGATCATAAGCGGCGCGTTTGTCGGTATCGCTGAGAATACCATAAGCCTCGTTGATCTCTTTGAATTTTTCTTCAGCGTCCGCTGCTTTATTGACGTCAGGGTGAAATTGACGAGCAAGATCGCGGAAGGCTTTTTTTATGTCATCCTGGCTGGCGCTTTTGGGAATTCCCAGCACCTCGTAGTAATCTCGTTTTTCTGCCATAGTACTTCTTTTCGAATAATTTCAGAGTAACACCTGGTGTTAACTTGCACAGGCACCAGGTGTTCTAATTTTACATAGTATACGGAAATTAATCCGCTTGAGTGTATTCGCCATCAACCACGTCAGGATCGTCGCTTGGGGTTGTTTGGTCTCCTTCTGCAGGTTGAGACTCTTCCGGTTGTTCGGCTTGCTGCGAGTAAGCGGCCTGACCAATTTCCTGTAAGACCTTGTTTAATTCTTCAACGGCGTTATGAATAACGCTGGCGTCATTTTGATCTCTGACTGAGCGAACATTGGCAATGGCGTCATCCAATCTGGCTTTCGCGTCAGCCGGCACTTTTTCTCCCAGGTCTTTGACGGTCTTTTCAGCCCTGTAAATATCGTTATCGGCAGTGTTGCGGGCTTCAATCAATTCACGGTACTTCTGATCTTCTTCAGCGTGATTTTCAGCTTCTCGTCGCATCTGTTCCACTTCTTCTTTACTCAACCCAGAGGAATCAGTAATCGTGATATTCTGCTGACGATTCGTGGCTTTGTCTTTGGCAGTCACTTCCAGGATGCCGTTGGCATTAATATCAAAAATCACCTCGATTTGCGGAATACCGCGGGGAGCAGGCGGAATGCCATCCAGCGTGAACTTGCCAAGTGATTTGTTGTCGGCTGCCATGGTTCGTTCACCTTGCAGCACATGGATTTCAACCGAAGTCTGGCTGTCAGAAGCAGTACTGAAGACCTGGCTGTCCCGCGTGGGGATGGTGGTGTTGCGTTTGATCAAAGGAGTGGAAACTCCGCCAAGCGTTTCAATCGACAGCGTTAGAGGAGTCACATCCAGAAGTAAAACATCTTTTACTTCACCGCCCAGGACACCTGCCTGAATGGCAGCACCGATGGCAACAACCTCATCCGGATTGACACCCTTATGTGGTTCTTTGTTAAAAAACTGGCGTACCGCATCCATTACGGCTGGCATTCGGGTCATACCACCGACCATGACAACTTCGTCGATGTCAGTCGTTTTCAGGTTGGCGTCATCCAACGCTTGCTGAACAGGTTTGAGTGATTTTTGGATCAAGTCACCAGTCAGTTGTTCCAGTTTGGAGCGAGTCAGAGTAGTCACAAGATGCTTGGGTCCGGAGGCGTCTGCGGTGATATAAGGCAGGTTGATCTCAGATTGCATGGTGCTGGAGAGTTCGATTTTTGCCTTTTCTGCGGCTTCTTTGAGTCGTTGCAGTGCCTGGCGATCCTGGCGCAGATTGATGTTATTTTCCTTCTTAAATTCGTCTGCGAGCCAATCGATAATACGTTGATCAAAGTCATCTCCGCCCAGGAAGGTATCTCCTGAGGTGGATTTGACCTGGAATACACCTTCACCAACCTCCAGGACAGAAATATCAAAAGTACCTCCACCGAGGTCATAAACAGCAATAATTTCGTTTCGTTCTTTTTTGTCCAGTCCGTAAGCTAAGGATGATGCGGTTGGTTCGTTGATAATGCGCAGTACTTCCAGTCCGGCGATTTTGCCGGCATCTTTGGTGGCGTTTCGTTGCGCGTCGTTGAAATATGCAGGAACAGTGATGACTGCCTGGTTAACTTGTTCGCCCAGGTATGCTTCAGCATCCCGTTTGAGTTTTCCCAATATCATGGCGGAGATTTCTGGCGCAGTGTAATCTTTGTTGTCCAGCATGACCCGAACGTCGCCATTAGGAGCACTGTTGATTTTGTATGGCACCAGGCTCATAGCACGTTGGACTTCGGGGTCATCAGTTTTGCGACCCATAAAGCGTTTGATCGAGAAAATAGTATTCTCGGGGTTGATGATTGCCTGGTTGCGGGCGACTTGCCCCACTAGCCGCTCACCATTTTTATTGACAGCTACTACCGAAGGAACAAGACGCTGCCCCTCTGCGGAAGTGATCACTACCGGTTCGCCGCCGATCATCACTGCGGCTGCTGAGTTGGTTGTACCTAAGTCAATACCTATGATTTTTGCCATTTTTTCTCCTATTTTGCTACCCGAACGAGGGCTGGTCTGATAATTTTGTCTTTTAATTGATATCCAGTCTGAAGGACTTCGATGATTTCTCCATCACTGAACTGGTCATTTTCTTCGTGGGTGACTGCTTCCTGGTTGATGGGGTCAAACGGATCGCCAGGCTTCAGGTCAATTGCGGTGACATTCTGTGCTTCCAGGGTTTTCAACAACTTCTTGCGAATCAAATCTATGCCCGCAATCCAATTGGCGCAATCTGGATCTGAAGGTGGATGATTAAGCGCTCGCTCCAGGTCATCCATAACAGGTAAAAAGATTTTCACCTGGTCTGCAAACACTCGGTCCGCCAGTGCAGCGTTTTCCTGGTCGACCCGCCGTTTGTAGTTTGCAAAACTTGCACGTTCCCGCTGGAGGCTATCCAAATATTCATCAGCCTTGGCGAGGGCGGCGTCGAGTTCGTTCTGGACAGCTTTTTCTTCCTGCGTTACGTCTTCGTTATTTTCCATATTTTCGTTGTTGTTTTTTTCTTCTTCAGTCATAAAATCCTCAATTATCTTGATGTTGGTTAGTTTACTAAGTTGTCAGAGACCAAACCGGACATCAATTCTGCAATATAACGGATGGTGCTGATGGTCTGGCTGTAGGGCATGCGCATGGGACCCAGGATGCCAAGGGCACCAGAAAGCTGATTAGGCACGCCGTAACGAGTCAAAATGACCGAACAGTTTTGCAGTTCATGCCAGGTGTTTTCGCCACCAATCAACACTTGCACTCCGCCGATTTCTTCAGTCAATACGGTTCTCGCGATCAGGTCGTCGAGCATAGGGCGCTCTTCCAATAAGCGCAATGGTGAATTGTCGGGTCGGTAATCCGAAAATTCTGGTTCAGCCAACACATTGGTCAATCCATCCAGATAGAGCTCGCCTGTGACCAGCTTGCTGGCAAGGCTTAGCTGATCGATTACAGCCGCCACCACTTGGTTCAGAAAGGGATCTGAAAAAGGAGGCAGGTTCTTGATTTGTTCAAGACTGGCGTTTTCACATAAGTGATTGACCTGTGCAGCTGCCTGAGAAAGTTGTTCCTGGCTGCGAATTGTGTCCAGCGAAAGTATTTGCTGCTGAATCTCACCGCCAACCAAAACCAGAACCATTAGAACCTGAGATGCTCGGGTTGCGATAAGTTCCAGGTGTTTGAAAGTGACTTTTTCACTATGCGGAGCTGTAACGATTGACACTGCCTGTGATTGATTGGCAAGTACAGAAGCTGCCAGGGGGAGCCAATATTCCAAGCCTTTGCGGGATTGATAGAATTGGTGCGCAATGGTGTTGCGCGTAGCCGATGGCAGTGTGGTGTGTTGAACCAGGTTGCTGACAAAAAAACGGTAGCCCTCCTCGGTCGGAACGCGGCCAGCAGAAGTATGCGGTTGGCGAAGAAAGCCCATCTCGGTCAAGGCGTTCATCTCAATCCGAACGGTGGCCGAACTTATTTTCAGGCTGTATCCGCTGATCAGGGCTTTAGACGCGACCGGCTGAGCTGTGCGGGTGTGTTCATGCACAATCAGGGAGAGAATAATTTTTTGTCGATCGGTTAATTCTTTCATCTTTTTTCATAATTAGCACTCTCAGATCGAGAGTGCTAATTCTTTCAATTTAATGTTACCATGTGGTAATTTACTCGTCAAGAAAAGCATACCTGCCTAAGGTTAATTTTGTGTTAGAAGATGTTTGACAGTCAGTTGGATGATGAGCCGTTTAGGCAATCGGTTGTGACTGACCAAGACTTGGTGAACTCAATACGCTCTGAATTTGGATTTACCCTCACCAGGTTTTGCCTGATAAACGAAGTATTTTCAGGATGACTAAGCCCTATCTATGACAACCTCGACCACATGTCGGTCAATGCCCCCAAAGCGATACTTATACTCCTCATCCCCACGCATCAGGTCCACTTCTTTCAAACCATTGTCAATCGCCCACTGAATTAATTTGCCCAACAACACCCAACCGGGAGATACTTTGGAAAATTCGGGATTCCAACCAGTGTTATAAACCCACAACTTACAGTCACAGGTAAAGTTCAAATAGGCAGCCGCTTGCTCTCCATCCAGCATCAAGCTTGCAAACTGTAAACAGGCTGGTTTCTCAGAATTTTGAGCAAATCCTAACAAAAATTGCTCTGTAGCTGGAGTTAGAAAAGCAGCTTTTTTTTCTGCATAGCGCATTAATTCAATAAAGCGCTTTGTTTCTTCTTCAATATTGGTTGAGGTTTCTAAAAAGACAAGCTCAACCTGGTAATCTCGTTCGATATTGCGCTCTTTCCGGCGCATTTCGTGACGCTGCTTTTTGTTTAGTGTATAAAGGTAATCTTCCCAGGTAGCAGGCAGGTGAATAGACGGTGAAGGTTGCAGAACTTTCAATTCAAAGTTTTTCTGCTTTTGTTGACAAAGACCCTCCAATAAGGCAATAGTCTTTGATTCATCCTGGATATTTGCTAATTCCAGCACTTTTGTGTCGAAGTCCTGATTTAGATCGACAAAATCCAATAACTGGATGAGAAATTCATCCAATTTGTCAGGCAGGCAAATAAAATCGAGATAGTCCGTAACTTCAATTTGACCAATGAAGCGAAGGGCAGGTTCAAAACCCTCTTTGTGGGAGGAAAAGAAAGGGGCTATTCCTACCAGATTTCCATTTTCCCTGGCAGTGATGATCTGTAGGCTCGAATTTTCTTTTGGCCAC
>CAYMIW010000072.1:0-4960 GCA_964390725.1 uncultured Syntrophomonadaceae bacterium
TTTTCAAATCAGCATAGGTAACCAGGCCCAGATTACCGGGTTCACGCTGTGGATAAGCTTTACTGTAATCAACAATTGGAGCACAAATATCCTGATCACGCACTGCACAGTAGCCCATGATTTCTTCGTTTAGAACTGGAATTGGGATCCCTATTCCCACTTGCATGGTAGCTCCATAACCGAGGAAACTGAGCCCCCTTAGCCACTGGGGCTGCATCTGTTTCAGATCACCGATAACAGCCAGTGTTCCAGCCGGATATTTGGGGGTGCCGTTTTCTGCCCGCTCAACCGTGGGGTTATGCTGGGTGCCGTGCCAGGTAACATATCCAATACCACCACCGAGAAAAATCCGGGTTCCGATACCGATTGTTTTCATGTAGGGGTCATTGAATAGCGGGCTCAACTGGCCGGCTGAGCTATAATTGGCATTACCGGTTTTTGGTTTGAGAATACCCATGTAAGTATAAATAGTTTTGTCACTGACATTAACGGCAACATTATAATTCTGGTAAGCATTCCGCGGGTTAAAAAGGGTTGCCTCGTTGATCTCCGCCAGGGTGATCATGGTATCCACTTTCTTACGCGGGTAACAGTCTGTTCCATAGGATGCCGCTTCAAGACGGACCGCTTTGCCGGCAACCAGGTCTTCAATCACATGACCTCCACCGTATAAAAAATCACCGGGATAGTTACGATTCGCCGGATCGGCAGGCGGAAGGCTTGTCGCCCCCAGGTAAAGATCAACTGCCGCAACACCGGCATAAGCGGGCACCCCGTTCAGATATGCCTCGTTAAACTTTATACGCGGCTGGGGATGCCCCAGGTTCATAAACAGACCGGAGGAGCACATGGGACCAAATGTTCCCGTTGTAACAACGTCTACCATGGCTGTAGCTTCCGACAGCCCTTTTTCGTCAACTAAGTCGATTACTTCTTCGGCTGTAAAAACAACAGCTTTGCCTTTTTTTATTTTCTCATTGATTTCTTCGATAGTTTTGGAAAAACTCATTACCTTCCTCCTCCGGTAGTAATAGTATATTTCCCGGGCAATATTTAAACAGTGCAGCCTACCGGCATTATTAAAACCGTCAGCTTTTTACCCGCTACCTGGATCCAATCAGAGCCGCCAGATCAATTACCCGGCAAGAATAAGCCCATTCATTATCATACCAGGCTAAGACCCTGGCCAGATTACCGCCGATTACCATAGTTGATTTGCCGTCAACAGTTGACGAATTGGGGTTGCCTTTATAATCAATAGAAACCAGGGGAAGTTCGCTATAATCAAAGTAGTTGGAAGCAGCTGCCTCCTGTTTACAGGCATTGTTGATTGCTTCCACCGAAATTTCCTGCTCCAGCTCAGCAACAAAGTCGACAAGGGATACAGTTGGGGTCGGAACCCTGATGGCCATTCCATCTATACGCCCCTTGAGTTCGGGAATAACCTCGCCCACAGTTTTAGCCGCTCCCGTTGAAGTGGGAATCATTGATTGAGCCGCCGCCCTGGCCCGCCGTAAATCGGAGTGAGGAAAATCAAGCAGCTGCTGATCGTTGGTGTAGGCATGGGTTGTGTTCATCAGGCCCTTTTTCAGGCCAAAATTTTCATGAAGTACCTTGGCTACCGGGGCCAGGGCATTAGTTGTGCAGGAAGCATTGGAAATAATAATATGCTGTTCATGGTCATAGAGATGATCGTTTACGCCCATAACCACAACCAGGTCTGCCTCGCCCGGTGCAGTAATAATTACCCTCTCTGCCCCGGCGCTTAAATGAGCCGAAGCTTTCTCGCGGGTCCGGAAAATGCCGGTTGACTCAATGACCAGGTCAACATCGTGATCCCGCCAGGGAATTTTTGCAGGCTCTCTTTCTGAATAAACAGCAATTTTTTCACCATCAATATCAAAACCCCGTTCGTCAGCTTTTATGTCCATGTCTAATATGCCATATACCGAGTCGTACTTTAAAAGGTGAGCCAGGGTGTTGTTGTCAGCAAGATCATTAATTGCCACAACCTTCACCTTGTCCTGGTTCAAAGATGCACGCATGGTCATCCTGCCAATTCTTCCAAAACCATTAATGCCTACTCTAAGCATGTAATCAGCCTCCTTACATGATTTACTTGCCTTGTTCTGCTCCTGCACTAGATATTATCGTATCCCGGTTATCTACGCAACTGCTGCGTTACGCTTTACCAGTTACATAAATGGGGTTTGAATAAATCCACGGCCTTATCCTGCCAAGGAGCGAGCGATGATACACTTCAACCCTGTAAACACCGGGTTGAACTGGTTTGTAAGTGAGGGTATTACCTTGAGCAGCCGACTGCAGACTGCCGTTATGGATCAGCCTGATTAAAGCCCGTTTGCCCGGGGCTTTGATTACCAGGGTTGTTTTGCTGTCCAGTGGAATCTCTTCACCCATCAGGCATTGCCCGCCCCCTGTTGATGCAGTAAAAGAAAATTCACGGGCCGGACCCAGCGTGTCAAAACTAACAAAACAAGCTCCTTCCCGCAGGGCTTTTAAAACCTGGTTCTTGGCTGCTGTAAAATCCTTTTGCAATGGCTTCTTCATAGCCACATAGGTATTTATAGTAGTAAATATATATTGATAAGTAAAAATGGTTATTGGTATAAACAGTAACCGGTATTTAACAGCATGCGCGTCACTTCCCCCGACAGCAGTTGTTTTGTGTCCATGCATGTTGTAACAGTCCCACAGACGCAGCAGCCGGCGGGGAGGACCCTTCATGGCTCCTTTGCGGTTAAGAAAAAACCAGTAATAAGTTCTTAAAAGTGAAGGACGCAACCCGCGCCAGTGCGAGGAAAAGTTCCAGATTTCCAGGCCGTTAAAACCAAATACAGGCCAGTCTTTCCAGGGATAGGCTTTACCGTGGTGAACGTATCGTGAACCGCGATCAAAGGGATGAGCTATGAAACCGAGACCGCCGGCCCGGCTCACCTGATCAATTACCTGCTGGGGGTTGTTATCGTTTGAAGCTACTGTTTCCTGAAGACCAAAAGCCAGGTAATGGTTTTTATCGTGGTTAATTTCCATACCGACCAAAACTAGGACATTATTGATAAATGACTCACGGGAAAACCCGGCCAGGGTTTCGTGATCGGCTATAATGATATAACTAAGGCCTGCCCGCGCTGCAGCCGAAGCAATTTCATCAATACTCCCGCTTCCATCGGAAAAGGTACTGTGAATATGAATGTTGCCGGGATAAGTATACATTTAATCACCCCGGATAATTATTCTCCCGCAGCCCACGGCTTTCTCTGCGGGTGATAATCTTCCAATCTAATCTGTGCACCGAGAGAGATTAGCCTTTCTGAAAAATTGCTGTAGCCGCGTATCAGATGTTCAAGGCCGCTAATCCGCGACTCTCCTTCAGCAGCCAGCGCAGCTAAAACCAAAGCAGCCGCCCCCCTGAGATCTGTCGCTTCAACAGGAGCACCGCTTAAATTCTTAATACCATGCACCACTGCACAGCGGCCATCAACCTGGATATCAGCACCCATGCGGCTTAGTCCGCCAGTATATCGAAAACGGTTCTCAAAGACTGTTTCAGTAACCAATGCCATCCCCCGCGACAAGGCCAGCAATACCATAAACTGGGGCTGTAAATCAGTAGGAAATCCCGGGTAAGGCCTGGTTTTCAAATCTACACAGCGGGTATCGGCCCTGCCCTTAACCCTGATTGCTTCCAACCCGGCTTCTTCAATTTCCACACCTGTTTCCCTGACCTTGGCAATCAGCGGCTTTAGATGGTCAACCATAACGTTAGTAATGGTAATATCGCCGCCCGTAACTGCAGCACCGAGGATAAAAGTGCCAGCCTCAATCCTGTCGGGTATTACTGCATGCCTGGTTCGGCCAAGCTGGCTGACCCCCCTGATGCGAACTGTTCCCGTTCCGGCACCTTTTATTTTCGCACCGGCGCTGTTCAGAAAATTTGCCAGATCAACTATCTCCGGTTCCGTGGCAGCATTTTCAATAATGGTTGAACCATGGGCCAGGACAGCAGCCATAATCAGGTTTTCGGTAGCGCCGACACTCGGATAATCAAGATATATATCACTTCCACGAAGACGATCAACTTTCCCTTCAACCAAACCGTTATTAATCGAAAACTTAACTCCCATCGCTTCCAGGCCCTTCAAATGCAAATCAACAGGCCGGCTGCCAATAGCACAGCCCCCGGGCAGGGAAAGTTGAGCCCGGCCATAACGAGCAAGCAGGGGGCCCAAGACAAGAAAGGAAGCACGCATTTTTTGCATAAAGGATTGGGGGGGCTCAGCAGACTGCAGTTTTTCAGGGTGAATAGTGACTATTTCCTGCGCCGGATTGTAATTAACGGTAGCCCCGAGCGAATTCACCAGCGCAAGCATAGTTTGTACATCCAAAAGATCAGGAATTTCTTCCAGGACAACAGACTCATCAACCAGCAGGGATGCTGCAATAACCGGCAGCCCGGCATTTTTTGCCCCTTTTATTCTCACCGATCCACGCAGGGGCACTCCCCCCCGCACATACATTTCATGTGTCATATTCTTTTCCCTTCCCTGATGAATAATCAGCTTATATTATATTAAAAGCTGCAAAGGAACCTTTTTCTATATAGAATGCATAATCCTGCCCGGGCAAAAAAGCAGCGCTTAAATAGTGCAAACGCAACCTTTCGCTTAGGTCAATACAGATCCGGCCCACAGATAATATTAATCAACAGGGCTGCCTAAAACTCGTGCAGACAGCCCCGAATGGGTGAACCGTCCGGAAGTAGAGCTCTTCTGCAAAAGTTATACTGCTATGGTGTTGATCATCGTCATCAGAAAGACCATAGCCAGCAGAGCAACGGATTCAATTACACCAAGCACCAGGACATAGTTGGTAAAACCTTTTCCTGTCTCTGCAAAGGCATCAACTGCGCCGGCTCCGGCAACGCCCTGGAAATAAG
>CAYMIW010000073.1:0-4893 GCA_964390725.1 uncultured Syntrophomonadaceae bacterium
TAAGCTGTTAGTTCTGACCGAAAAATGTTTTTTACACACAATTTAGGACTTGATCAGACTCTGTATAGCGAATAAATAAAATAATTAAAAGGGATTGGAATAAATGAAGTTGAAGTATGCTGTAGTTCTTGTAATATTCATAGTTATCGCATTGATTATTTCTCACCTTTTGTTGCCTATCGATATGGTGCGGAATGTGATGCACAGGTATACTATCGGCACTGTAATTAGCTTACAGCTATTACACTATTCATTAGGGGCTCTTTTAGGGATAGAGCATTTAATAGACCAGTTTAAGAAGAGCGGCCGGTTTAAATTTAACCTTGAAAGATTTCTCATAGTAGGCATCCCTGCTTTTATTCTATCAATAGACTATCTCGAATTTTATTATGTTAGAATCGGCCTAACCTATACACCTATCTTTTTGCTATTTCTTCGCATCGTATTTGGCTATTATCTGGTTACTTCGATATATAAACGAAAACCGCTTCAGTGAGCAATTTAATTGAAGTGTTCACTGAAATAAAACAGGATTACTTCTGATAAGAAAGGAATGGCAACCATGTTCACCCTCAAACATATCCCGGCACTAACAACCCTTGTTGCCCTCCTGACCATTACCAGCTGCGGTCAGGAAGAAGCAGAAACAGACAATACCCCGGTTAGCATAGCTGTTATAGGTTCAGACTATTGAAATACAATTGTGTGTAGAGGTGATTTAGGTGAAGTTAAGTATGGTGCGGCGTCAACATTACCTTCCCCAAAACCAGAAAAATTCTTTGAAAAATTGCACAGCAGTAAAGAGCTCCTGGAGTAAACGATTGTTAACTGTTTCTATAATAATGATTTTAATATTGACTATTTTTTTCTTGAGCGCTTGCGGAGGAATGGGAAGAATAAATCCATTAAGATCAGTAGATTTTATTTCCGATGATGTAATAGAAATTCCTCTTTCATTTAAATACGGTTATCGACCTGGAAATACTACAGAAGTTTTATGTCAATATTCTATTTCCGAGATGGCTGAAAAAATTCGCGCACTGTCCTCAGAAGAAGTCGAGTATATAGTATCGGAGTACCCCTGGGGTAAGTTGTTGATTGAGATAAAAGGTACTGAAGATAAAAAAGCTGTTGCCTTGTTAACTGAAATCAGTTCTCGTGATACGACTGAAGTATACCCGCATTTTTATGTATTCTTTAGTCCTGTTGCAGTATGCTCTGGCACTCAGCTAGTTTTTCCATTTCATTTAGTTAAAGATGAACGACTTGAAACTTATTTCGATAGTATTGAGCCTGATTTAAAATATCGTACGGATTATGGTCTGGATGAGTTTCTAAATTTTTACTCAAGGTTAGGCGATTACTACCCACAGTTAGATCCAGAAAAAATACAGGTTCTCGATAATGGTTTTATTATTAAAAACAATTATGTTAAAAACGAAAGCAGAAATGTAGAAATTGAATTTCACTTTCAAGACGGGGGTAAGTATTTTACAGTACAGTTTAATGAGTAATGCAAATACCATTGAAAGAAGTTTATTTTCATAAGCGCCCAGCAAAATATATCACATTTTATTGCGTACTGGTACTAAAGAGATTCAGGAAAGAAAAGCGTGCTATATCGAAGGCACCAATATGAACCTCAACCTCATGAATACTACTCTATTACTTAAAGGGTATTTCAACTAAAGAGCGAACAGCAAAACATCAGCTCTTTTTCTTAAACCGGTAAGCAGGATATAAATTAACAGAACCCTGTGTAACACTTCCACTACTTTATTCGTTATCATATATAACAAGGTTTACGGAAAAAGCTGTTCTGTCAAATTTGCATGAGGAGGTATGATTGTGAGAAAAAGCACATTTATAATATTAGCAATGATATTAATATGCCCAATATTTATAAACATCGGCTGTTCAACAAGAGCTTGGAAAAGCCAACAACACACTTTTTCTGGCACAGGCGAATGCTGGGATGTAGAAGCAAATGTAACGGAAACTGCTTCGTCAAAGTATCGAATAATCTTTTCATTAAAGTATCTTCAGGACATCTCCAATCTTCGAGAAGGGCAATCTTTTGGCATTAAATATTTTTGGTTACCTGAAGATGTGGTGGCAATAACAGATGAGGTGGGAAATGTAGTCGATGTTATCCTTCCAGAAAATATTTTAGAGCTTAGTGAAACTATACCGATTAACATATCGTTTGTTAAAGAAAGAACATATATCCTTACCAAAACACAATTGGAAAGTAACGAATTCTTTTACTCTTTTGATCATACTATAGACGAGAATATAGCAGAAATAAGCAAGATGGCAGAAACGCTTAATATAACCATACAATGGGGAGATCAGCAGGAAGGGATAGTATTAAAGAATATCGATAATCTCTAACCGTGCCAAGCATTGCTTTTATAATTATGAGATCTTTTGAAAGGGATTGAAGCAATTATGGTTAAAAAGATCGTTTCGTCATTATTAATAATTTCTGCAGGAATAGTACCGTTTATTTATTTCACCGAGCAATTCCAGGAGCAATGATGATAAGTCGAGAACCTGAAACAACCATCTATTATTTACTAATAGCTGTAACTTCATTCCTAATTGGATTTCTGTTTGAATTAGCCTTATTCAACAAGCGAATTCGTATTATAAAGAGGGAAGCATAATACCTGCTGTAATTTTTGGCATGCTGGTTGTTCTAAATCTTCCACACTGGTTTTTAATAAGCAGAATAATTGGTCTTGGCTATGGAACAACTTACAAAACCAAAGTCATGATTTTAAATGTATATAGAAAAGAGAGAAACCCTTATAGCATAAGGGTTTCTCTTGGAGCCGGCAAGAGGACTTGAACCCCCAACATGCTGATTACGATTCAGCTGCTCTACCAATTGAGCTATGCCGGCATTAGTTTTATAGCAGTAATAATTATAACTTAGATTGTCAAACGCTTCAACCTGCTGACGTATAGGTACGGGCTATCTGAACATAACGCTTATACATGCCCTGGGCCCTGGGTGTCTGCTCTTCGGAAAGGGAACGGACAACCTTACCGGGGGAGCCCATTACCAGGGAATAGGGCGGGATAACGATGCCCGGTGTTACCAGGCTGCCGGCGGCAACTAAACTATCGTGACCGATAACCGCTCCGTTCAGGATTACTGCGTTAATACCAATCAGGGCGTTGTCTTCAATTGTGCAACCGTGTAAGACTGCATTGTGCCCCACTGTGACCCTGTTGCCTACGGTTACAGGAATATCTCTGTCCACATGAACGGTTACATTATCCTGCAGGTTTGTTTCATCCCCGATGCGAATTGGGGCAATATCGCCACGGATAACCGCATTAAACCAGACGCTGGAGCTGCTTCCAATTACCACATCACCTATTACATATGCCCCTGGAGCAACATAAACATTGTCACCAAGCCGGGGATGGCTGTTTTTAAATGATAATACTGGCATGATCATAACTCCTTCCGGAATATAAAAATTTTCGCTGATAAACATCCTGGCAGTATAAACAGCTACAGCCTGACCAGCTCTATATCGCCCCAGGCAGCAACTTTATCTTCTTTAACCAGCAGGGCGCCCGACAACCCTTCAATTTTTGCTGCCTCCATAATGGCCAGATCAAGGTCTTCTTTATTACCAACCATGTTGCCAAGGGCGGTTGCCGCTGCATCGGCCAGCGCCGTTGAGGGCGATACAGTTATTGCTGCATCAACACAGCCAAAACTAAGCGAGGGGCCAACGGTTCCCGAGGAAGTGCATACTCCCAGGGGTGTTTTAGCAGGGTCCAGTAGTAATGCCATACGCCCACTCAGCTGTGATTTGCCTGCATAAATACCGACAGTTACAGGCTGAGCGGCCTTAATAAAGATATCGCCGCCATTTTCAACAATCACTTCATCCACATTTCTCATGAGGTGCCTGCCCACTAATTCAGCTATTGCCCCTGCCACTGCTGCCATCGGACCAACACCGGCTTTATTGGCGGCAGTGACCATGGTATGAACGATGTGAGGAGCATCGGGGTCATGCAGGCAGGGCTTCAGACATTCTTTTAGGAGAGGATTCTTTTCCAGGTAAAGCTCCAGGCTGCGTCTCAGGCGCCAGGTATATGTTTCTGCATCGCGCACCAGGTTTTGATCATATGCATGGCTGCTGACAGCAATCCAAAGATCTGTCTCTTTTACTGTTATGGTAAAAGAGGAGAGCCGTTCATTTTTTAGGGTACGGCGGTACAGCCTTCTGCCGGTCATCTGAAGTTGGCATTATCGACCAGGGTTTCCATCGCCCTGGCCGGGCAGGCCCGCAGACAGAGCTCACAGATGATGCATTTATCTTCTTCGAATCTGACAGTCATTTCCGGACGCTTAAAATTTAGAGCAGCGGTGGGACAGATTACGGTACAGGCCCCACAGTGGGTGCAACGATCAGAGCGCCAGATTATCTGCTGTTCCAGGTTCATAACGGTTAGACCTTTTTGTTTAAGCCAGCTCATTGCTTTCTGATAATCGGCTTCATCACCGCTGATCTCCATCATCAGGCGACCTTCTTTACGGGGGTTAATATCGGCGCGTAGAATATTTACCATAAGCTTATAATCTTTAATGAGCATATAGAGAATCGGTTCTTCAACTATATTTGGCGGAAACCTGAGCACAATTTTTTGTCTGACCATTATTGTTCCTCCCCTTCTTCCGGATCATGCTGGGGCATGGTATTCAGTTTAATTCCTGAACCTGCTGAAGGCAGGGCAGCTGCAGGCACTGTCAGGGAGAATTCACCTTTCTCAATCCATGCTTTTAAGGTTGAAGCAATTTCTCGCGCCCCGGCATAACTGGAAAGTGAGGCGGTGGGCACTTTTTTACCTTTAATAATAATT
>CAYMIW010000074.1:0-4884 GCA_964390725.1 uncultured Syntrophomonadaceae bacterium
GAAATGAGCAAAATCGATATGAAAAAAAATCGCCAGAAAGTTGTGGTTTGGTGCTGAGGGAGCGAGGGACGCACTTCCTCCAAACGAAAAACGATATAAAGGCTTGTCACTAACAGCAAAGGAAAGAGCATTTCTATCATAGAAAGATGAACTCGGTTGGTAAAGATGCTGTTGAGCAAGAAAATTCCAGCGTACATAAAGTGGCGTTGGTTGAATCCGAGCATCAGGTGATCAGAAAGGCGGATATTGGAGTGAAAAAGTGCCAATGTAAGTAGAACTGCGCTGAATGTTAGTATGAGGTTGTTTAGACCTAATAAGAAAGCACTGGTTACAGCTGTCAGTGGTGCCAGATAGAGACCTATCCGAGCTAAACGCAGGCTTACCAAGCCATAAGAAATAGGGTTGGGGTCAGACGTTGATGGCGAAAAAGTATCTCCAGGGGCATTACTTATGTGTTTATATACCTGGACAAAACAGTAGATCGCCAGGTTGGCTGAAAAACTTAGAGCAGTTGTAAAGAAATGAGGAGATTCAGACACAAAGCTCCCCAATAGACTGCAAAATAGCACAAACGGCAATCCTTCAGGCAAGCCAAGCAAGTAAAGATATGCGAACCTATTCTTTTGTTTCATTTCTTAAAATCAGTATACCAAAAGTAGTAAGTTCCCATCAAAATCGAGCCCAAAAAACTGTTCAGGCATTAGAATAGTTGTATTGAAAAGGAGAGCAAATGGACTTTGACTTATTTATCGACCGAAAACCCACCGAAAGTTTGAAATGGAATTGTTATCCTGACGATGTGCTGCCATTATGGGTAGCAGATACAGATTTTCGATGCCCACCAGCAGTGATTGAAGCTCTGCAAAAAAGGGTGGATCACGGCATTTTCGGTTATGGGAAAACTCCTGAAGGGCTTGACGAGGTTGTAATCGATCGGTTCAACCGGCTTTATGGCTGGGAAGTCAGCCCTGATCAAATTTGTTATGTTCCCGGGATTGTGACTGGGTTTACCATTGTATTGCGAGCACAGTGCAACAAGGGTGATGCCGTAATTTTTCAAACTCCCGCGTACCCCCCTTTCATTGGCTCACCAATTTCCTCAGGTTTGATCGGCAACAAAAAACAAATTAACATTGAAAAAATGGAAATTAAACCCATTGATTTTGACCTGTTTGAGGAGCAGATTATTGATAACAAGGTCAAGGTTTATATTTTGTGTAATCCTCAAAACCCGACAGGCAGAGTTTTCAACAAAGAGGAGTTGCTCAAGTTGGCTGAAATCTGCTTACGTCATAATGTGACTATTTGCTCTGATGATATCCATTGTGACATCATCTATGATGGTCACAAACACACACCGATCGCTTCTCTGGACCCGGAAATTTCAGCTAAAACAGCCACGTTTATGGCTCCCAGCAAGACCTATAACATCGCTGGTTTGCATGCTTCGGTGGCGGTGATCCAGGATGAAGAATTGCGCAGTCAGGTAAAAGGTTACATGGAGTACCTCATCAGTAGTCCAGGAGTTCTATCACTTGTGGCAGCCAAGGCAGCTTACGAACACGGTGATGTATGGTTGCGTGAGCAGATCGCCTATCTCCAAAAAAATCGGAACTTGATCGGAGAGGCAATAGATCAGGGCATGCTCCCTGGTATAAGCTGGAGCAAGCCGGAGGGAACTTTCCTGGCGTGGTTGGATTGCCGCGGGTTGGGTATTGAAGGTGATTTGCAGCAATTCTTTATGGAAAACGCAAAAGTATGTATGAACGATGGCTGCACTTTTGGTGAAGCCGGCGAAGGATTTTTGAGACTCAATTTTGGCTGTACACAAGCTGTCTTACGGCAAGCGCTCGAGAAGATGGCAGAGGCGATCAAACGCATTTGATCGAATTTGAATTTGTGAAATTCTTATTACGCCCTAGGTTTTGGATTAACAAAAAAAGCCAGCTTCACAGCTGGCTTTTATGGTTGAGAGGGAAACCCCTTATTCTTCTACCACTGTAACATCTGCGGCTTGCTTTCCGCGTGGACCATCTTCGATGGTAAATTCAACTTTCTGTCCTTCTTTCAGGCGTTTATAGCCTTCCATATGGATTGCGGAAAAGTGGACAAAAACGTCTTCGCCATTCTCCATACCGATAAAGCCGTACCCTTTGGGTGCGCTGAACCATTTGATGGTCCCTAAAGTTCTGTCTGCCATTTAATACTCAACTTTCTTAAAATCTAATACTTACCTCAAATCAAGGCGATTTAATGTATCACTTCCTCTCTCTTTCGTCAAGGTGACTCATTGATTACGCCAAAATACGCATGTTTAAATTGGAAACATCTAAGAATTTAATTTCAGGGCTTTTGCGCAATATTCAATAGTTGTTCAAGCGGAAGGTATAATTAGTAGAAAGACAGGTAATAATGCAAGATCCAACAGGTTATCGCAATAATTCTCAATATCTGAGTACCATACAGTATCAGGATTCAGGTAATTTGTCATCCCGAATCCAAATTCACCAGAAATTCAGTACCGGACAACAAAACTGGTATGACTTCGTCTTGGAATTAGCGGCGATCAAACCTGAAGCAAAAGTACTGGAGCTTGGCTGCGGATCGGGATTGCTTTGGCGTTATGGGATGAATCGTTTGAGCGAGAAGAATCGGATCACGCTGAGCGACTTATCTCCTGGCATGATCAAAGATGCTGCCAACGCCCTGTTGAGAGACACGCGCTTCCACTTTGTTTGCATGGACAGTATGAATATCTCTTTTCCAGCTGCTTCTTTTGATCTGATAATTGCCAATCACATGCTTTATCATGTGCCTTCAATTAACCAGGTGCTTGGCCACGTGTCTCAATTGCTTAATCCAGAGGGAAAGTTCATGGCTGCTACGAATGGACCGGAACACATGATCGACTTGGATTTGCTGCTTGAGAAATTTTCCCACAAACTGGATAAGAGCCACGGCATGTCCAGCGACTTCAACTTGCTGAATGGAGAAAAACAGTTGAGACAATTTTTCTCAACGATCGAACTTCACATCTATTCCAGCGATCTTTGGGTCACGAACGCGCAATTATTGACCAATTATGCTTATTCCACACCATTGGTGAAAGAGCAATTGGGTAGTGAAGGTAAGCCGGAAATGACGGCTTTTTTCAAACGCCGAATTGACCATTATGGCGGGATCTTGATCCGAAAACAAACCGGGGTTTACCTGGCGAAGGATCCCCTCTAAAAAATCAACGCACCGCCGAGACAACCAGAGTCACCGTAGCAATCACGATGCAATAAATTGCGAACCCAAAAAAGCTGTTTTTCTTCACATAACCTAATAACCAGCGAATCGAGAGATATCCGATCACTCCAGCGATCACAAAACCGAGGATCAGAGTCGGTAAAAAGTCAAGGAAAAACTCGGATTTTACCAGGTCGATGACAGATAGCAACCCGGCCGCCAACATGATCGGTATGGAAAGCAAGAAGGAGTATCGTGTCGCAGCTTCGCGGGAGTAACCCTTGAAAAGACCGCCAGAGATAGTGGCACCTGAACGGGATATCCCCGGGAATATTGACAGCGCCTGGAAAACACCCACAAGGAGGGAGTCCTTCCAGGTAAGTTTTTCCAGGCTTTTCTCTTTTTTAGTTAACAGTTCTGCCAATACCAATAAAATGGCAGTGCAAGAAAGCAAAATCGCAGTAATTGCAGGGCTGTTGAAGAGCTCTTCAACGACATCCTTAAGTAACAAGCCAGCCAAGCCCGCAGGGATGGTTCCCAAAACAATTAACCAGCCCAAGCGACTTTCAGTTTCTTTGAAGGGGGTTTTCTCTTTGATTCCCTGGACGACTGATCTCAAAATTGCCATAAGGTCTGACCAAAAATAGATGATCACCGCCAATAAGGTTCCCAGTTGTATCAAAATGTTAAAAACAAAAGCTTTTTCCGGATCAAGAGTCCATTTGAGAAGGTAAGGGATAATGACAAGGTGAGCAGAGGATGATATGGGTAAGAATTCGGTCAAACCCTGAATGATACCCAAGATGATTGATTGGATGAGACTCATATTTGCCTTTCAGGAATGCGGGGAATGGAGAGTTTGGTCATAACTTCATCAGCAAACGACTGCAGGCGACCTTCAATGATTGCCTGGCGCAGGTCGCGCGCCAACTGGAGCAATGTGTGCAGATTGTGGATCGAAAGCAGGGTGGCTGCCAGCATCTCTTTGGCGACGATCAGGTGCCGCAAGTAGGCACGGGTGAAAGTGCGGCAGGTGTAGCAGGTACATTGCTCATCGATGGGGCGTTGATCTTCAGCGAAAGTGGCGTTCATGAGGTTGAGCCTCCCGGACATGGTCATGGCACTGTTGTGGCGCGCCAGCCGGGTGGGTAAGACACAGTCGAAAATGTCGATGCCTCGTAATACGCCTTCAATCAGATCTTCTGGTGTCCCAACTCCCATAAGATAGCGGGGTTTGTCTGGAGGTAGGATGGCGTTGACCACTTCGATGCTGTGGTACATTTCCGCTTTGGTCTCGCCAACCGAGAGCCCGCCTATAGCATGACCAGGGAAGCCCATGGAACTGATGACGCGGGCCGATTGCTCCCGTAATTCATCAAAGATCCCACCCTGGACGATTCCGAAAAGAGCCTGATCATCACGTTTTTTCGCATCCAGACAGCGCTGTGCCCAGCGGTGGGTGCGCTCCATTGCCTGTTCAACATAAGTGCGGTTATTGGGATCAGAACATTCATCGAACGCCATGATGATATCCGCGCCCAGATTTTCCTGGATCTGGATGGAACTTTCCGGCGTCAGGCGTTTCATAGAACCGTCAATGTGCGATTTGAAGGTAACCCCATCTTCATCGACCTTGCGCATATTTGCCAGGGA
>CAYMIW010000075.1:0-4798 GCA_964390725.1 uncultured Syntrophomonadaceae bacterium
TTATAAACTGGAATTTAAGGTACAGATTTTAATAAAACTTCAAATATGTTAATATATAAATAGTTAATGAATAAAAAATGGCTTATATTCTTAAGGGGGTTATAAAATGTCACGAATTATTGTTGTATCTAATCGCCTTCCGGTGACAGTAAAAAAGGAAAAGGATAAACTCTCATATCATCAAAGCGTAGGTGGTTTAGCAACGGGGATGTCTTCATTCCAAAAAGATTATCAATGCCTCTGGGTAGGATGGCCAGGCTTGGCCAGAGAACAAATAAATGGTGATGAAAAAGAAGAGTTAGTCCGAAAATTGGACCAATCTGGCAATTATCCTGTATTTTTATCCGAATCACATATTGAGAATTACTATAACGGTTACTGTAACAATACTATCTGGCCTTTATTTCATTGCTTTAATCAGTTTACTGTATACCAAAATAATCTCTGGGAAACTTACAGGCATGTAAACCAGATATTTTGCCAGACAATTCTTGATATAGTTCAACCCGGTGATACTATCTGGGTTCATGATTATCACCTGATGTTACTTCCTAATTTGCTAAGAAAAAGAAGACCGGATTTAACAATTGGCTTCTTTTTGCATATTCCCTTCCCTCCAACTGAAATCTTCCGTCTTCTTCCATGGCGCAGGGAAATACTGGAAGGATTAATGGGTTCCGACCTGATCGGATTCCATACTTTTGACTATGTCAGGAATTTCCTCGATTCCATCTTGCGTTTAAGGGGATATGAAAATAGCCTGGGCTATATTAATTATCAAAATCGCATGATTAAAGTAGATTCTTTTCCGATGGGAATTGATTTTGAACGATTCTATAATTCGTCCGAACAAAAACAGACCGCATTGGAAATACAAAAAATGAAAAAAAACATTAAAGATAATAAAATTATTATTTCAGTTGACCGCCTGGATTATTCAAAGGGAATATTAGAAAGACTTGAAGCCTTTTCAACATTTCTGGAAGACAACCCTGAATATTGGGGAAAGGTGACTATGATTCTGGTTGCTGTCCCCTCTCGTACTGGTGTTTCTCAATACCAGCAATTAAAGCAACATATTGATGAAATGATTGGTCATATTAATGGAAAATTTGGGAGACTGGGCTGGTCACCTATCTCTTATTTATATCGCTCATTACCTTTCCATGAATTAACTGCACTGTATTATCTGGCAGACGTAGCCCTTATAACACCGCTTAAAGATGGAATGAATCTCATTGCCAAAGAATATATTGCGACTAAAAAGGATGCAAAAGGTGTACTTATTCTCAGTGAGATGGCAGGAGCCGGCAATGAAATGGGCGAAGCACTTATTGTTAATCCTAACAACCGGACCCAAATTTCATGGGCTTTAAAATATGCTTTAAATATGGATGAAAAAGAGCAGCAAAAAAGAATTTCAAGCATGCAAAAGCGCTTAAAGGAATATGATGTTAAAAAATGGGCAGAAGATTTTAAAGAAACCATGCTCAAATTAAAAAATGAACAAAAAAATCTTTCCGCCAGATATTTATCTCCTAAAAGCAGACTAAGAATTATAAAAAAATACAAGCAAAGCAATCAAAGACTATTTCTGATTGATTATGATGGTACCCTTATTCCAGATATTTATCGATTCAGAGAGGGTAAACCCTCCAGAGATGTTACCTATACAATCAATCTCCTGAATCAAGACCAAAAGAATAGAGTTGTAATTGTTAGCGGGAGAGAGAGGCATTTTCTGGAAAAATTGTTCAAAGATGTGCAGGTTGACCTAATTGCAGAACACGGAGCATGGCTGAGAAAGAACTCGAATGAATGGAAAACGATTGAACCCTTGAAAAAAGAATGGAAAAACCAGGTAAAGCCTATACTTGAATTGTATACCAAGCGTACCCCCGGGTCTTTTATCCAGGAAAAAGAATATTCACTAGTCTGGCATTATCTCAATACAGATCCGACCTTTGGACGTACCCGTGCCATGGAACTCATGGATTCTCTTACTCATCTAACCTCTAATTTGAATCTAGAGATACATCATGGTGAGAAAGTTATTGAAATAAAACCTGCTGGCATAAACAAAGGGCTTACTGCCTACCAATGGATATCAGAGAAAGACTGGGATTTCATTCTGGCAATAGGCGATGACTGGTCAGACGAATTCACTTTCTCCTATTTACCTCATAATGCTTATTCCATCAAAGTTGGACATGGAATTTCCCAATCAAGGTTTAATATACGCTCTTCAACAGAGGTTCGGGCCCTTTTGAAAGAGCTGGCAAAAAAGTCGTAAAAATTTTGAGTGAAGCCCCCAGCTCCTGCTGGGGTAGCTTCAATCATTCTGCTGTCTACAATTTTCAACTTATTAAGCTATGTCAATTTTATGGCAAAGGTAAACATCCTGAATTGCATGGAAAATTTTAATACCTTCTTCCATTGGCTTCTGGAATGTCTTTCTCCCGGATATAACTCCCATTCCTCCGGCCCTTTTGTTAATAATTGCAGTTTTAACTGCCTGCTGTAAATCATTTTTACCTGATGCCCCTCCTGAATTAATCAAGCCGATTCTTCCCATAAAACAGTTAATAACCTGGTAACGTGTAAGGTCAATTGGGTGTTCAGTCGTTAGTTTTTCATAAACTAACGAGCTTGTTTTCCCAAATCCAATAGCCTGGAAACCGCCGTTATTGGTAGGTTGTTTCTGTTTAATTAAATCTGCTTCAATGGTAGCACCAATGTGATTGGCCTGACCGGTTAAGTCTGCTGCAGTATGGTAATCAACTCCATCTTTTTTAAACTCAGGATTTCTTAAATAGCACCATAAGACAGTAAACATTCCCAGTTGATGGGCTTGCATAAAAGCTCTGGAAACCTCTTCGATCTGATCTCGTGATTCATCAGAACCAAAATATATTGTTGCTCCCACTCCACGAGCTCCCATGTCATAAGCCTGTTCAACAGTAGCAAACATTCTTTGGTCATAATAATTTGGATAAGACAATAATTCATTGTGATTTAATTTCACAATAAATGGTATTTTATCTGCATATTTTTCAGATACTATACCAAGTACACCCAAAGTTGAAGCGACAGCATTGCAACCGCCCTCAATAGCTAACTTAACTATATTTTCCGGGTCAAAATAAATAGGATTAGGAGCAAAAGAAGCTCCACCTGAATGTTCAATCCCCTGGTCAACCGGTAAAATCGAAAGATAGCCGGTACCTTTCAATCTACCATGATTAAAGAGAGCTTCCAGGTTTTGTTTAACCTGGGAAGACCTATCAGATATGCCAAAAATACGTTCCACAAAATCTGCTCCCGGTAAATGAAGTTCCTCTTTAGAAATTGTTTTGCATTTATGTCCCAACAAATAATCTGTATCTTCTCCGATAATTTTTTCAATCTCCTGATAATTCATATTACCCTTACCTCCTATAAAAGTTAATGGAATTAAGCAAACAGTAAATATCGCACCCACATAGCGGGTGGCTTTCAGAACCTCTAAAAGAGGTTTAACTTTTTTGCTCTTTTTTTTTCGATTTTTTATTTATACCTTTAGCCATAATCTTTCTTAAGCAATAGTATTTCCAACTTTGGACTTCAGGTGAAATATTATCACCTGGCTTATTTTAATCTTTTTATAGTAAACCCATTTTATCTAACCATTAATTATTTTGATACATATTCAAAATTTGAGCAATATTGGAAATCTCAATTATTTGCCAGTAGCCATTCATGTCACGCATTTTGACTTCGAGCAAAAAATTTGTATCTCTGGATTTATCAAAATAAGTTAAACCAACATAGGCAATTTTCCCTTCAACTTCGGTATAGTTAACTGACTGCTGGTCCCACTGCCCCGGGTCAATTTTCTCCCTAATAATTTTAATAATCATTGAAGAAATACCACTTCCATTATCCGTGCGGTCCCCAGACCACTCTCCGGTAACAATGTAAGCATTTACTTCTTTTTTAATCATTTCTTTTATATTTGGCTTCACTACTGATAACAGGGTATTGCCTATATCGCTGCGTATCTCGTTCCATCGGCTTCCAGTTGCTTCTCCCGCAGTATAGTGTTTCCAGGTTTGCACAATAATTTCATCTATGGTTGCATCCAAATCAACATATTTATTAAATGCATTTACATCATGCTCTTTTATAGCATTGTCCAGCTTTTTTAAAGAATACCTGGGTGAATTTGTCACCTGCCAAAAGAGAAGTACTGAAATAGCAATTATGGCTATAATGACTGTTATAAAAAATATCTTTTTCATTTATCCACATATACCTATATTTATATTTTATAAATTTTCATAAATTGATTCTCATTGTTTATTTTTTTCAACTCGAGCAGCACAAACTTTGAGTTCTGGTATTTTGGCAACTGGGTCTAGAGCAGTATTAGTAAGAATATTGGCTGCTGCTTCCTCAAAATGAAAAGGAATAAATATTAACCCTGGACTAACCTTGTGTGTTATATGGGCTTTAATAAT
The DNA here is from genome assembly GCA_964390725.1 of uncultured Syntrophomonadaceae bacterium. GTDB lineage: Bacteria > Bacillota > Dethiobacteria > DTU022 > DTU022 > JAABTH01. The sequence continues at coordinate 4,500 of CAYMIW010000075.1, forward strand.
TATTTCTCCTCTTCTGGTAATAATCTTAACCATTTCCTTTTCTTGGATATGCAGTTTGTCTGCATCTGCTTTTGATATTTCCACATACCCTTCCGGAACTCGTTCGTTTAAAGTTTTTGACCTCCGGCTCATGGTGCCGGTGTGAAAATGCCATAAGGTTCTTCCGGTAGAAAGAGCTAATGGGTATTTATCATCAGGAAGCTCCGCCGGGCCCTTAAATGAAATTGGGGAAAAATAACCCTTCCCTCTGGAAAATTTCCCATCTTTATGTAAATATACAGTCCCGGGATGTTCTGTAT
>CAYMIW010000076.1:0-4758 GCA_964390725.1 uncultured Syntrophomonadaceae bacterium
GTCTTGGCATGATGTACTTTTTTAAAAAGAAAAAATGGTTATGAAAGGATTAATCTCTCTAACATTTTTTATTAAAATAAACTTCTTATTTCTTATTCTTGCTGGAAGTTTTTTTCTTGCAACTTTTTGGATTTTTCTTTTTGCCTGCATCTGAGGCCTTGAATTTTGTAATTAACTGGTCAATTTTTTTATTTTCTCCCACCAGAATAAGATTTTCATTTTCATTAACAGTATGCCTTTCAGTAGGTGAAAAAGTGAATTGATTACCCCTGCGTATCGCCAATAATGTTACCCCGTATTTACCCGGCAAATCAAGTTCGCCCAGATTTTTTTCACAAAAAACAGGCAAAGCTGCTATCTCAATAAGACTGTACTGCTGTGATAATTCCATGTGGTTCTTAATATTGGGCATTATTAAGCTTCGTGCAATTCTGACACCTTCATCTCTTTCCGGATATACAACTCTATCAGCACCTATTTTTTCCAGTACCCTTCCATGCAAAGAACTATTAGCTTTAGTGATGACATGCTTTAGCCCAATCTCTTTCAGCATAATAGTAATAAGTATACTTGCTTCTAAATCTGTTCCCAGACTGACAATAGCAGCATCAAAATTTCTAACCCCCAGCTCTTTTAGAACCTTCTCATCAGTGATATCGACTTTAACTGCTTTAGTTATAACATCTTTTAACAAATCAACCTTCTCCATATCATTGTCCACCCCTAATACTTCATGACCCAGTTCAACTAAAGTAGTAGCAACTGCCGAGCCAAAGCTGCCTAAACCAAATATTACAAACTGTTTCATTTTCCTTGCCCCTTCTTTCTAAAAATAGTAGATTTAACCAACCATAACATGCTCTTCAGGATATTGTATTGATTCCGGATGTCTATCTACGATTAATGACAATGCCAGTGATAGCGGTCCAAGTCTGCCTAAAAACATAGTCAATATAATGATAATTTTCCCTGCAGGAGATAGTTGGCTTGTTATTCCTGTAGAAAGTCCAACTGTACCAAAGGCAGAGACAATTTCAAATAATAATTCAATAAAGTCAAATTCTTCAAAATAAGAAATCAATAAGGTTGTAATAAAAATCCAGCTCATGGAAAGCATTAATATTGCCCATGCATTGCTTAATATTTTATTGGATATCTGCCTGCAAAAAAGGTAAAGATGTCTGCGTCCCTTCAGGGTATAGTACATCCACAAAAAAGCGATAGAAAAGGTTGTTGTCTTGATGCCTCCCCCGGTGGAAGTAGGTGATGCGCCGATAAACATCAATACTATAATCAGGAATAGGGTAGCATTCCCTAACTGGCCAATAGGTATAGTGTTAAAGCCTGCCGTTCTGGCAGTAGTAGATTGAAATAAAGAGCCAAGGATTCTACCCTTTAGCATTAATGGTTGCAAGGTATCACTATTATTTCTTTCTAAAAGAAAAATACCCAAAGTCCCTATAACTATTAGTATGATGGTTACGACCAATACCATTTTGCTGTGCAGGGAAAGCCTCTGTCTCTTTGGAAACTCATAAAGTTCAACCAAAACCAGAAAACCAATTCCACCAAACACAATTAATATTGAAAAGATTAAATTTATTCCAATGTTTAGATTAAATTGTTCCAGGCTGTCACTAAATAGAGAAAAACCTGCATTACAGAAAGCGGATACAGCATGAAAAAAAGAAAGAAAAAAAGGATTATGAATACCTGCTAATTGATGCCAATGTAAATATAGAAATACTGTTCCCAGGCCTTCGAAAAAGATAGTAAAAACTATAATATATTTGGCTAAACGCACTAATCCACCAACAGAAAACTGGTTTAATGATTCCTGAATAATCAACCGTTGCCGAAGAGATATTTTTCTGCCCAAAAGAAAAGCAAACATGGTTGAAAAAGTCATGATACCCAGACCGCCAATCTGGAAAAGAATTAATATCACCCATTGTCCAAAGATAGAAAAATCATTCCCTGTATCCAGTACAATCAACCCGGTTACACAGGTGGCAGAGGTAGCAGTAAAAAGAGCATCCAGTAATTCGATAGACTTGCCACCGCTGGAAGCGACTGGAAGACGCAAAAGATACGTTCCAATAATGATAATACCTAAAAATCCCAGAACTAATATCTGATTTGGGGATAATCCTTTCTTTTTCTTTAAAATAGTATGTCCTGATTTTGATTGCACGTTATTACCGCTGTCATTTTTTTTAAATTATAACATAATATTTATATCATTTTGTTCAACTATTAATCAATTTTAGAATTTGCCTCTATTTTTCGTTTTATTGTTGCAAAATAATTTTATGCTACTTAAAATGATATTAAAAGCCTATTGTAATTACTTTAGAAATTTTCAGAAAAATATTTTAACTCCCGAGAAAAAATAAGGAGAACAATAAAAATGACAAAACCAGCATTACTAATTTATATTGTGAATCAAATATCAACTGTTATCGGTATTGCAGCAATATTAATCATTTCCTGGGGTGCCATTATAATATTCATTGATTTAATTAAATTAGAATTTAGCCGTTTTAAAGGCATGAAACCATATTATGAGCGCTCCATTCTGCGTCATCGTTTTGGCTCATACTTATTGCTTGGTTTAGAGTTTTTAATTGCAGCTGATATTATCCTGACCATTAGCCAGCCAAGTCTGGAAGAAATTATTATCCTGGCCAGCATTGTCGGAATCAGGACCGTAATCAGTCACTTTCTTGATAAAGAAATGGCCTATTCTGAAAAAACCAAAAATATAAACAAAGAATAGCAAAAACATTAAATGTTTTTTCTTTTAATAAACAAAACGGGTTATTGTTGCTAATAGAAATGCGATTAGAAAAGTAAAAATAATTGTAAATAATGTCCTTTTGTTACCAATTTCTTTGATTAAGACAGCGATAGTGGCCACACAGGGTACATAAAAAAGTACAAAGATAGTAAAAGTCATGATTTGTGTTGCGCTCATTACTGTACTAATATTGGTAACCCCCAGAGCTTGAACCAACATAATCATCGATAATTCTTTTCTGAGCACACCAAAGATTAAGGTAACCCCTACTGCCGCCGGTAAACCCAACAATAGGGTAATAGGGGATACTAACTGATTAATGAATATTTCCAGATTCCAATGTTTTAACAAGCTTAGAATAATGCTACCAGCAATTAATAAAGGCCAGGCAATTACAATAAACTCTTTCATTCTTAGCCATACCTTGGATAATAATATTTTGATTGAAGGTACATGATATGCAGGAATTTCCAGAATCATTCCGGGAGTGATTTCCGGCATAATATTAGAAAGAATTTTACCTGCTATAGCAACTACCACAATATTAAAGACAAAGACAAACATTGCGGCTCCCGGCCCAATGTAAAAGGCTACTAAACCAAAAATAATAGTGATTCGAGCTGCACATGGAATCATAGTGGTCAGTACAGAAGTTATAAAACGATCTCGTTCTGATTCCAGAATCCTGGTAGCCATCACGGCCGGCACTGTACATCCATAGCCTAGTATAAGAGGTATAATTGCCTTTCCATGAAGACCAATACGATGAAGAAAGGAATCCATTAGATATGCTACCCTGGGTAAATAACCGGTATCTTCCAGAAATGCCAGCCCCAATAAAAAAGGAAAAAGGAAAGGTAGAACAATGGCAATACCCCCGGCCAGTCCTTCAATAATACCGCTAACAATATGGTATAGTAAAGTATTAGCACCTAATGCTTTTTCCACATACGGTAAAGACTGATAAAAGAAATCCATCAATGGCTCTTCTAGTGATTCTCCTATATAAAAAACAAAATTAAAAAATATATATAAAATGGCAACCAGTGAAACATAACCAAAAACAGGATGCATTAAAACACTATCCAGGTAATTTCTGAACTCTTTTTTCGGCTTTGAAAGTTTAACAACTGATTCATAAAACTGCATGGACAGGTGGTGACGTTCAGAAGAAATTATCTCATCAGAGCTTCTATCACGACACTTTTCTAACTGAAGCTGATAATCTTGCACAATTTTAATGAAATCTTTATCATTTGCTTTAATTTCATCAATAAAATGCTGGTCATTTTCCAATAATTTTGTTGCTAAAAAACGTTCAGTAACATTAAATTTTTTGGCATAATCTGCTTTTCTTATATGTACAGACAGTTCTTTAATAACCTGTTCTACATCTTTACTAAAAGGCTGGAATTCACTTTTTACTGGTTTTTGCCCCATCTTATAGACAGTTTCGAATAATTTATTCAACCCCCATCCTTTGTGAGCTATAGCAGTCACTACCGGAACACCCAATAAGCGTGACAATTTATCAGTATCGATATCAATTCCTTTCGCTTCGGCTTCATCAATCATATTAAGACAAACCACTGTTGGTAAATTCAGTTCTAATAATTGTAATGTCAATTCCAGCCCTCTACCCAACAGTGAAGCATCAATAACATTTACAACTACATCATTTTCTTCTCTTAATAAATATTTCCGGGCCTCCAGTTCAGCTAAATCAAAAGAGGTTAGCGAGTAAGTTCCGGGCAGGTCAACTATCTCACTGGTTATACCCTGAAAAGTCATTTTACTAATACTGTATTTAACTGTCTTTCCGGGGAAATTAGAGGTAATTGCTTTATATCCGGCTACATTATTAAAAATAGTGCTCTTGCCACAATTAGGCTGGCCTACCAGGACAATTTTCATGATTCTACCTCCACTAATATTTTCGCGGCAATTCCTCTACCCAA
>CAYMIW010000077.1:0-3341 GCA_964390725.1 uncultured Syntrophomonadaceae bacterium
AATGGAATGATTGGGGTTATCGAGGCTCTGGATTTATTTGGTACGGTATTAAACAGCCCATTTTAGATCGAGCTTTTGATGTTTGGAGTGAGGCCAGTGAGCGTTATTACTGGCAATTACAGGCGGCTTTGGATAAAAAAGATATTGGTGCGCTGGAAAATGTTTTAGCCCAATACGATGTTGATTATTTACTGCTTGATGGGTCGATTATCAACCGTAACACCAAGAAGCCTTTTAATTATCAAGCGATAAAAGATCTCTTACTTAGTTCGGAACAGATTAAACTAGTCGAAGAATTTGATTTTATTAGTTTATATACTTTTAGCGATTCAGAAAAAAGTCGTGAAAAGAATTTTATTAGTTTGTATAAAGATTTACCAATTATAGTTAATGATTATCGTTTTACTTGGGAAGATAAAGCTTTCATAAGTTTTCACGACTATTTGAATAAAGAAAATATTGATCAAGCTGAAGTAATATTTCTCTTTTCTTCATTGTTTAGCAATCATTTACAAAAAGATTTGGAATTTACTTTGGGTGAAGATGATAACTATTTTTATTTAACTAATTTAAGAGATTCTAGCGCTAATAACTTTCAACTTAATTTGCCAGATCTATTGGGTACTGAAACTCACCTGCCATTTCGTTTATCCTGGTTGACGGACGAGAATATGGTGAAATTAAACTTTACTTTGCTAGCTCCAGAAATTGATAGCGCCAAACAAAAAATCAATTTTAACTTAGTAGAAGACTTTGTTTTTAACATTTCACCATGTTCAAGCAGTGAAGTTTGTTATATCAATATAAACAACCAGCTAATTAGCCAGATCAATGAAGGTGGTGAGCTTGATTTGCTGTTAAATACCGATTTACCAAACACTATTGCTTTAAGTACCGATTCAAAAATTGACTATTTTGACTTTGCTTTTTTTGATTTAGAACTTGAAGGCATAGAAATTACTAAGGAGGTTTTGCCAGAAAACCCTGGCTTTAGAGTCAAAATCCCAAAAATTTTATTGCAAAGCAACCTTTTAGAAACCGAACTTAATTTGAGTGAGGCCGAGGACTGTCGGCCGCTACAAGAAGGTTTTGTTGCTAAAGAACAGCGCTCTGAGGGCAATTATTATCGCTCAGTTGACACCAGTGTTTGCGATCACTTTTATTTAGAAAATTTAGATCACTCTGTTGGCTATTTGTTTAAATTAAAAGCGCAAAATATTAGCAGTTTGCCCTTGGTTTTTGCTGTCCAAGCAGATAGTTTAGGGCGCAGTCCACTGGAGACTTATTTAAGTGAAGGTGTAAATTACCAAATTTTGCCTCCAACGGAAGAGTTTAATCAGGGCTATACTTTGTATTTTTCTACTGATTCCTATGGTAGAGAAGTTAATGAAAACCTTTTAGAGTCGGCAGAAGTGTTTTTTTGGCCATATCATTTTTTGAAAAATATTGCTTTGCAAAATATAGACAGGGATTTTTTTAAAAATGAAATGGTTAATTGTGACTTTGAAGTCAAAAAAAGTGCTCTTTGGTTATATCGAGTGAGCTTGAGTAGCAATTGTGATGCTAATTATTTAAAGCTATCTCAAGCTTATGATAGTGGCTGGTTAGCATATCAAGCTGGGCAAAGACTTGAGCATCGAAAACTTAATAATTGGGCTAATGCTTGGATTTTAAATAATCAAGACAGCGATTCTCTAATTTATATTTTTTATTGGCCACAATTTTTACAATATTTTGGCTTCTTAGCAATTGCGCTTGGTTTCATTGGAATATTTTATTGTGACAGAAAGAAGCCTATTACTGATTTAGACAAAAAAACTAATCAGTAATTTGCTATACTAGAGAAGTGCTAAAAAATCACATCCTGCTTAAGGTTAAAACCAGCAAAGACAGCCAAGAGACTGAGGAGTCAGCTGTTCAACTTTTTTCTACCCTGCCTAAGTTAAAAAATAAGCTGACTGATAAGCTGCTGGGTAAAAACGAAAGACTTAGTTTTGAAATCTTGGTTAGAGAACAAAATATTCATTTTTTAGTTTGTGTCCCCCTGCGCCTTTTAGAATATTTTAAAGGAGCTATTCATGCTAGTTATCCAGAAGCAGTAATTGAAGAACTTGCTTATGATCCAGCAATTTGGTTTTTTGCTAAAAACTACCAAGTGTCTGTGGCTAGTCTTAAATTAAAAAATAAGAGTTATTTGCCCCTTAAAACTTACAAAGATTTTAAGGACATTGATCCATTATCAACTTTAATGTCTACTCTATCTAAAAACGAAGGTCAAGATACTATTTTGATCCAAATGCTTTTAAACAATCAAGTTAGTGTTTGGTCAAAAAGCTATCAGGCTTCTATTGAAGAGTTAGAAAATCATCCACAAAAGAAGTTGATTGGTCAAAAAATGGAACAACGATCGCTCAAAGTTGCTTTTAAAATAGCGGTTGCCACAGATAATCGGCAAAAAAGCAAGCTAATTTTAGATAACATCGCTGCGGCCTATCAAGCCATGTCTCAGAGTGAGAGCAATGCTTTGCTTTTAAAGAAAAGACATTTTTTTAAAAAATCTTTTCTCAAAAAAATGCAAGAGCGAAGTTTCAGCGCTTCGCCGAATTTAAACTTAAGTTTAGATGAATTGGCCACTCTTTATCATTTTCCCAGTCAAAAATTAAGTAATATTACTAATATATCTTGGGGTAAAAAATTACTTGGTGAGGCTCCAGAAAACTTGCCGACTATCACCCGCGACAGTTCAGTTCAAAGAAAAAAGGATATTAATATTATTGGTGAAACAGTTTATAAAAATCGTCTAACTAAGTATGGTTTATGGAGTGAAGATCGCCGCCGCCATGTTTATGTAATTGGTAAGACTGGCACCGGTAAATCTACTTTATTGGCTAATATGGCAATTAATGACCTCAAGCACAATGAAGGAATGTGTGTAATTGATCCTCATGGTGATCTGGTAGAAACTTTACTCGATTTTATTCCTAAGCATCGAATTAACGACGTGGTTTATTTTGATCCAGCAGATACTGAAAGAACGGTGCAAATCAATCTTTTTGAAGGAGAAAATGTGGTGCATCGTGAGCTAATTGCCTCTGGCATTATTTCTGTTTTTAAAAAGCTCTATGGCTATTCTTGGGGGCCAAGGTTGGAATATATTTTGCGTAATTGCTTACTAACCTTGCTTAAAAGTCCAGAAGCAAAATTGTCAGATATTTTAGACTTATTAACCAATGAAAAATTTCGCGAAAAAGTAGTTAACAAACTTGATGATCCAATTTTGAAAAACTTTTGGGTCAATGAATATAACAAAATGCATGATCGTCAACGCCAAGAACAAATTG
>CAYMIW010000077.1:3441-4674 GCA_964390725.1 uncultured Syntrophomonadaceae bacterium
TTTTGGGTCAATGAATATAACAAAATGCATGATCGTCAACGCCAAGAACAAATTGCTTCAATCCTCAATAAAGTTGGTCAATTTGTTTCTTCACCACTGGTGCGCAATGTGGTTAATACCACTCAGTCTTCTTTCAGCATCGAAGAACTAATGAGTCAGGGCAAAATTTTATTAATAAATTTATCTCAAGGTCGCTTAGGTGAAGATAATGCTACCCTTTTGGGTGCGATGATGATTACCAAGATTCAGTTAGCAGCTATGGGTAGAGTTAATGTTAGTGAAGATAAGCGACCCGACTTTTATCTCTACGTTGACGAGTTTCAAAATTTTGCCACCGATGCTTTTATTAAGATTCTTTCCGAAGCTCGTAAATATCATCTTAATTTAACTTTAGCCAATCAATATATAGATCAAATTCCCGAAGAGGTGCGCAATGCTATTTTTGGCAACTGTGGCAACATCATTAGTTTTGTAATGGGAGCTGGTGATGCTAGTTATTTTCAGGCTGAATATGGAGGACTTTATACTCAAGACGATTTAGTTAATTTAGATAAATATCAAATTATTAATAAAATTTCTATCAATAATGTTTTGAGTAGGCCGTTTCCTGCTTATACTTTGCCTCTAGCTAAGAGTAGCAACCGAAATCGAGAAAAAGTAATTCGCAACAGTCGGGAGCGATACGCTAAAAAGAGAAATTAGTGAAGAAAAATTTTTCAACAGTCACTGATGAAAACAAGAAACCTTGGTGGGTATATATTGCTGAATGTAGTGACGGCACTTACTATACTGGCATCAGCAACGATATTAATAAAAGATTAGATAAACACAATACAGGTTGTGGAGCTCAATATACAAAAAATCGCAATCCTGTTAGTCTTGTATATTTTGAAAAACATTTAAATCGATCCTTAGCAACAAAAAGAGAATATCAGATTAAACAATTAACTCGTCAAGAAAAAGAGAAATTAGTTGATGGTTTCTTATCAAATGCGGCCGGCTTAAAGGAAAATTTTTTATCAATTAATAAAATGCCAGCCGATAGCTTTGGTTTGAAAATTATCATCAAAAATCAAGAAAATCAGGAGCTAGCTCGTGCTTTTTTATATATTATGCAAAATGACTTGCATGAGCGACCATTTGCTTTATTGGAAGATGTTTTTGTAGAGTCAGAAAATCGCGGACAGGGCTTGGGTACGCAATTAATTAAAAAAGCTATTAGTGAAGCCAAGA
>CAYMIW010000078.1:0-4513 GCA_964390725.1 uncultured Syntrophomonadaceae bacterium
CCTGTTTAACTATTATGCAGGGATAGAAATATTTCGACCAGTTGTGGATCAAACTGTTTACCGGAATATCTTTTTAATTCAGCTATGGCCTCAGCGGAAGATTTAGCTTTTCTGTAAGGACGATCATTAGTCATGGCGTCATAGGCATCGACAATGGCAAGAATACGGCACTCGATGGGTATCTGCTCCCCTTTCAAACCGAGTGGATAACCACTGCCATCCCATTTTTCATGATGTTTCAGAATCATTTCGGCGACAGCACTGAGATCAGGAGAAGACTGGGCAATTCTGCAACCAATCTCAGGGTGGCGCTTCATAATAACCCATTCGTCTTCAGTCAAACCGCTTTCCTTAAACAAAATCCGGTCTGGTATTCCAACTTTGCCAAGATCGTGAACCTGGGCCAGCAGGGACAGGTTAGACAAACTCTGTCGATCAAGACCAACCACCCGGCCAATTTTTTCACATAGTTCATCAAGCCTTTCCGCATGACCTCCAGCAATAAAATCACGTTCTGAAAGCGCAGCCAATAAGGCTTTCACCACCTGACTGCGAGCACTCTCACTGCGGTTCTGTTTGTCAAAGCGCATTGCTGTATCAGCCTCTTTAACAGCATTTTCTAAAGAGATGGCGGCATTATGGCTGACTGAGAAACCAAGCGAAATACTGATTGGCAGCTCGCAGTCAGCTTTATTAAAAGCTTCTGTAGCCCTGTTTACAGCATCAACATATTCATTTGCATCTTGCTGATCAGCCATCAGCAGGAGCGCTAAGAATTCATCGCCACCTACCCTGGCCAGGATGTCTCCCCGGCGCAGGGGTTTTCTTAAGATCTCCGCACAGGCAACAAGTATTCTGTCACCCTCTTTTTGACCCAGGCTTTCATTGATCAATTTCAGATCATCCAAATCTGCCGAGATTACCGTGATTGGGTATGATTGGCTTCCTTCAAGTCTTTTCAGCTCGTTCTCAAAATATACACGGTTATAAAGGCCGGTTAGCTGATCATGTATACTTAAGAACTTAATCTGCTCTTCGTAACGTCTCTGCCGTTCCCTGATCGCGGCATCACGAAGTTCCCGCTCTACCGCGGGGGCAAGCCGGGCTAGCTTATCCTTGAGAATATAATCATGCGCCCCGGCTTTCATGGCGGCAACAGCAACTTCCTCCCCTATAGTTCCCGAAACAATTATGAAGGGTATGTCCCTGCCGCTTTCTTTTAACACTTTTAGCGCTTCGGGAGCACTGAATCGGGGCATGGCATGATCAGAAATTACTATCTGCCACTGTTCGTTTTCCAGGGCCTGTCGCAACCCTTCTTCCGTTTCCACCCGGACATATACAGTTTCAAACCCTCCCTTTTTGAGGGCTCTCAATAACAGCATCAGATCATCTTCAGAATCTTCGACAATTATTACTTTAATCAGTTCCACCGTTCAACCTCCCGGCATGCAGGTACAATAAATATTGATATTGTTCAGCCCGGCCTTACCCTGATCATCATTATACAGCTTGAAGATGATCAGGGTTACTATCCTGTAATAAAAGCAACTTCGAGATCGAACTTCTTCCAGTACAGATTATAACAAATATATTTTACTGATATTTAAACTTCTGCAGTTCCTGGAAGAGTCTCTCCGAGGAGGCCCGCAGTTCTTCGGCGGTAGCGGCCATTTCTTCCATGGTTGAGGACTGTTCTTCGATTGATGCAGCCATCTCTTCCGAACCGGCACTCAGCTCTTCCGCAGCTGAAGCTGTCTCTTCCACCTGCTTTGATATACTCGAAACATCGTTTAATATCTCGGCAAAGGTGATACCGGTGCGTGAAACTACCTCTGTGCCCGATTCAACATCTTTAACGCCAAGGGTCATGCTTTCCAACGCCTTACGGCTTTCTTCCTGGGTGGAGGTAATCAGCTCGCCAATTTCGGTTGCCGCCCCGGCCGACTGCTCAGCCAGCTTGCGCACCTCTTCGGCCACCACGGCAAAACCACGGCCCTGTTCGCCGGCCCGGGCTGCTTCTATGGCAGCGTTTAAAGCCAGCAGGTTGGTTTGGTCGGCTATGTCGGTGATTACCCCGAGGATCTTGCCGATATCGCTGGAGCGTTGATCTACCTCGGTGATAACCACCTGCAATTCGCTGACCCGGTCGTTAATCACCTTCATCTGGTTGACCGCTTCTTCAATAGCCTTGTTACCTTCTTCGGCCCTTTCCAGAATGCGGGCATTGGTTTCAGCCATCACCTGGGAGCTGCTGCTCAAGTTTTCGGCATTGCTGGCAAATTCATTGGTCGATGCCGATACTTCTTCCAGGGAAGAGCTCATCTCTTCTGATGCTGCCGAAACCGATTCACTGCCGCTGTTAACCCCGGTCGACATCTCTACCGCCTCGGAGATTAAACCGCGCAGGCTCTCGCTCATCGTATTAAAAGCACTGGCCAAAAGGCCCACTTCATCGTTCGTTTTGATATCGACTGAAACAGTAAAATCACCGACCGAGGCTTGTTGCATAACTTTCATTACCCTGCCCAGAGGTTTCGAGACCATCCTGCTAACTACTATAATACTTAAGAAGATTATTATTAAAATTGTGATTCCGATTACCAGGTACAGCTGACGCCAGGTGTTATTAAAATCAGCCATAACCATCGCTTCATCAAGCTCAATTACCAAGCCCCAGTCCAGAATAGGCAGGTAAGTATATGAGCCGAGAACCGAATCGCCGACGGGATTATTGTAAAAGCCAGCCCCGCTGTTTCCACCAAGGATAGCTTCTGCTGCCACAGTTGATTGGGGGTTGTCATAGTCACTAACTGCCACAGTTTGAGTAATTGCCCGGCCTTCATTATCAAGCAAGTAAACCTCTGCTTCACGGCCAAGATCTATCTCCTGAATTTTTTCAAAGATGGTATTAAGCTGCACAGCACCCCGCATAACCCCGATTCTTTCCCCGCTGTATGCTGTTATGGGTATAGCAATGGTTATCACATGATTTCCGGTTGCCCTGGAAATAAGCGGCTGTGAAAAAGTGTCTTCACCTCCAATGGCGCTTTGAAACCACGCGCGATCGGAAACCAGGAATTCAGCTGCTACTTCCTCAGATAGCACAGTTGCGGTCTGGCTGTACTCAATACCAACAAACCCCTGCCCCTGTTCATCAACTACATAAATAGTATCGTATACTTTCTGTGTATTAGCAATTTCCTGCAGCAATATTTCCAGGTTTTCCCTATCCATCGTTTTAGCAAACTCCAGGTTGGCCAGGTATCGCATCTCATCCTGCCTGCTAAGCAGCCACTGGTAAAAAAATTCCATATTCATATTGCCCACACCATTCATATTGACTATCTCAGCATCGGTGTATGATTCCTGCCACTGCGAGTAAGTTATATAGCCAAAAAAAGCGGTAAAAATAATAAATACACTAACAATAATTATTGTAATTTTAAAACCTAACCCGCGGTTATTCCCTTTTACTTTCTTCTCCTGATTTTTTTGCGGTTTCTCCACTTTGTTTTGATCGCGTTTTGATCGAAAGAATCTTGCCATCTAAAGTCCTCCTTAAATAAAAACCATTATTAAAAAATCATTAATTCCATAAACAATTTTCGGTACTAATCTTTTTTCGGCATTTATTAGTAAAGATGAATGAATGAGTGAGTAGATCAGGGCGAGCTGTTTTACCATAATAAAACTGCTTTTGATAAGAATGATCGAAACAGAACTCTTTCAACAGCCCGCCCGTTTGAATAGATAAAGGGCAATGGAAAACGTATTGCTATAATCTCTCCTGCTAAAAGCGTGTTAATCCATCCCTGATATTAGAAATACCTGTTACCTTTTATGTTGTAACCAATTCCCGGCCAGCCCTTGAAACATCATCCAGGGCAATCTGCTCCTCGCTGCTCAGAATCCGGCCAAGATTGAGGATAATCAGCAGCCTTTCGTCGATCTTGCCCACGCCCATGATCAGTTTTGTCTGCTGACCGGCCACCTGGTCCGGAGCATCCTGGATCTGTTCATTGGCCAGGCGGTTAACCTCGCTGACAGAATCTACTATCAGGCCGACCATGCGTTCTTCCACTTCAACGATAATAATTCTGCTATCATCGGTTATTTCGATCTCCTGAAGGCCAAACCGCTTGCGCAGGTCAATCACCGGGATAACTTCACCGCGCAGGTTGATCACACCCTCGACAAAATCAAGGGAACGGGGCAGAGGGGTTACCCTGACCATTTTCAAAACCTCGCGCACATCATTTATATTGCAGGCAAACTCTTCGTGCTCAAGCTTAAAAACAACCAGTTGGGTTTCGCCTTCCCTGTTGATTTCAGCCATTTCATAACCTCCTTTTCAAATTGCATCCCGGGGCACGGCAACCCGTGCCCCGTCTATAGTGATTTACTTTTTACTGATATTTAAACTTCTGCAGTTCCTGGAAGAGTCTCTCCGAGGAAGCCCGCAGTTCTTCGGCGGTAGCGGCCATTTCTTCCATGGTTGAGGACTGTTCTT
>CAYMIW010000079.1:0-4335 GCA_964390725.1 uncultured Syntrophomonadaceae bacterium
TCAACCATATTTATCAGGCTCCTTTTCAATAATGCAATTTATTTCAGTATTTTACCCCTACACAACAATGCAACTCTTACCAGTATAGCTAAGGAATCGATAGTTTTCGGTTAAACAGTGTCTCTACGAAATCGGAATGGATTATATTCCCGCCCAGACCACTGGATTCCCAACCGGCCCGAGAACTCTAACATCTTCAAGCGAATTCCATGGACCAGTACTCCCAGGCTGCAGAGAACAAAGTTAAATACATGCCCAATTAAAAGGATCAGCACCCCAAAAATGAATGTGTTGCCAGACAAGAGGTCTCCGGCCATGTTATTAAATGCTCTCGCAATTTCGGCACCGGCCAGACCCATGGCAAAAAGCCGCACATAAGATATAATGTCGCCGAAAGCCGATATAGACCCCAGAACTGTGCTCGGTAAATCTCCAAGACCACCAAGTAACCCTTTAAAAAAGTTACCACTTGGTTTTTGTGAGCCAAAGAGAATAATTAATACCAGCCCAACAATTATTATATTTAAACTAATGTCTGCTACAAAACCTCCCGCACCAAGCGCCTGGTCGAGGTTGAATCTCGCCACCATATCAAGCACCAGGTAAAAAAGACCAAAATTAATGAGCATCCATCCTACCTGGCCCAGGGCCTGCAGGGAACGGTTGGCCAGGGAACGCAAAATATTCCAAACCTGTGCTATGGTTAGGTGAATGATGGCGATGATGAAGCACAACAGCATAATGACATCTTGCCCACTTAAAACCTTATAAAATTCACCGGCGGGAGTGTAAAAACTGAATCCTTCCGTTAGCTGGCGAATCACTAACTTTTCCAAAAAAGTATCTTTAATGAGTTCAGGGCTCCCGAACCATGAGCCGGTTATGCTCCCCCATATAACAGTGGCCAGGCCAAGAATGGTAAATAGCACTACTGCCAGCGGAGGTTTCTCTTTTTTAAATTTTCCATAGTAAATCACCAGGCCTAATCCTGCCAGAAAGAAGATGCTTCCATAGGCGGCATCCCCGATAATCATGGCAAAAAATACGGTGAAAAAGCACAGAAATACCAGGCTAATATCCAGTTCTTTGTAGCCGGGGACAGTGCCCATAAACTTGAACACAGGTTCTACAATCTGCAACCACCTGGGATTACGAATTAGTGTTGGCACAGAATCTAACATTTCCGGTTCTTTTATGGCTAAGGCGACCGAGTTCTGCCGCGCCCAATTTTTAAGGGCCTCTGTCTCTTCAGCAGGAAGATAGCCAACTATGGCTGTGAGATTTCCCTCATCTACTGTATTTGCTTTGGCAATCCAATACTGCAGGTTAGAATCCAGTTCTTCCAGGTGAGTTTCAAGAGCAGGGACAAGGCCATAATAATGCTCGGCCTTTTCCGTTAGCTCTCCAATCTTAGCTTCCAGCTTATTTTTTTCTGCCCGCATCGCACTTAGACTTTGGTGGGGAGGGATAAACTCTTCATAATCGTCCAGTTTTACAGGTTCACGGGTAAGGTAGGCAAATACCAGCTCTTTTTTATCCTCTTTTAAAATTACCACGTAACCTTCGAGCTCATTAATATCATCGATTCTACTTTCGGAAGCTTTATAAATTTTGAGGTGGTAACCTTTGTTAGCAAGAAATATGAAGTCTGCAGGATCAAAATCCCCCCAGCCTTCCAAACCGGCAATCTGCTTTTCTAAAGCCGCCTCCTGCTCTATGGCAGCCTGCAGTTCATCCTTTAGCCTCAGCAATTCCTCCACTGCCTCAGAAGCTTCCAAGGAGAGAGGGGGCTGACCGTTCTTGTTTTTGAATGAGGTCAAAAAATTATATGCATCTTCTGCCCTGTTTTTCCTGGCAAGTGCATCGTCAACTTCCGGAGAAGAATACTGAAAGTCTTCAAGGTGGACAAGGCCCAGCTCAGCCAGCGCATCCAGAGTTAGCTCTTTATCTTTGGTCTGGACAACCATGAGTACATTTTTCATCTCTGCAATCATCGACTAGGCCTCCCTCACCAGTTTATTTTTCGCTAATTTGCCCCGCACAACAGCCGCTGTCTGTTGATCGCCAAGAAAAATATTAATGCGTCGTATATTTTCTGTAGTGTCAGGAATCTTTACCTTTTCAAACAAGTTAACCCGCTGGGTTGTAATTCTTAACTCTTCACCCAATAGGTCAGCCTGTTTATTAAGAATATAAAGTTCCTTATCTGCAGAAAAAAGCTCTTTCAGCTTTTGAACACCCGCATCCACCCAAAGCGGGTAGAACATCAGGTCATAAGGCATATCCTCATAAATAACCCCTTTAAACACTGGAATATCAACACCGGCTATATTCGTGGTTTCCAGATCAGTCTCTTCCACCTTAACCAGCCCGGCAATATTCAAATTTTCGCCAAAAACATGGACCCAGCTCATCAGTTCGGCATTGATTATGTCCCGCTGCCGGCTCTTTTCTTTAATCTGCAATTCTACTTGCCGTATCTCCATCTGCAGTAGCTGCTTTTTCAGAACCAGTGTGGGTAAATAGCGTTTATACCTTTTAAGCTGATCCTTTTGCTTTTTTAATTCACTTTTTGTATATTTAATTTTTGCCATTATCTACACCTTATTATGACAGTATTTATCAATCAGCTCCGACTTCAGTCCTGTTTCTTCAGGCACAAAGCAACCGCCTAAAATTTCCCACCCTTTATCCAGGGCGTCTTCCAGGGGTATGTTAACTGAAAGATCCATCATTTCCTGTTCAAACAACCTTCCATAAGTTAAAAGTTTCTCATCCCATTCTGACATTTTGAAGCCCATTGATTTCTTCTCAAGAGATTCTTTGTAGGCAGCGTACAGCTTAATCATACCGTCCATAATGGCACGATGATCATCACGGGTATCACCATTTACCAGCTGTTTTAACCTGGAAAGAGACCCAAATGGTTCAATCCGCCCATTTCGAAGGTAGAACTGTCCTTCAGTAATGTATCCAGTATTGTCGGGGACAGGATGGGTAACATCATCTCCAGGCATAGTGGTTACACCAAGAATAGTTATTGATCCTGACCCTTCAAAGTCAACTGCCTTTTCATAACGTGATGCTAGCTGAGTGTAAAGGTCTCCGGGATAGCCACGGTTGGAGGGAACCTGTTCCATGGTAATAGCGATTTCTTTCATAGCATCGGCAAAATTGGTCATATCCGTCAGTAGAACCAGAACCCGCTTATCTTGGATAGCAAACTTCTCCGCCACCGCCAGGGCAATATCGGGAACCAGCAGGGATTCAACAACCGGATCGGATGCTGTATGAACAAAAAAGACTGTTCTGGACATCACCCCGCCCTTTTCCAGGGTATCCTTAAAGTATAGATAATCATCATATTTTAAGCCCATCCCGCCGAGTATAATAATATCAACCTCCGCCTGCAGGGCTATCCGGGCTAAAAGCTCGTTATAAGGCTCTCCCGAAACAGAAAATATAGGCAATTTCTGTGACTCTACCAGCGAATTAAAAACATCGATCATGGGAATTCCTGTCCGAACCATTCTGCGGGGAATAATCCGCTTGGCTGGGTTAACGGAAGGGCCACCAATTTCAACCATTGTATCCGCAAGCTCAGGTCCTCCGTCCCGCGGCCGTCCTGAACCATCAAAAATACGACCCAGTAAGTTCGGAGAAAAGGAAACCTTCATCGGCTCACCCATGAACCGGACTTCGTCCCCGGTAGATACTCCACGCCCACCATTGAAAACCTGCAGGGCAACTTCATCGCCTTTCAGGCGGATTACTTCCGCCAAAGATGAGCCATACCTGGTTCCGACAACGGCAAGCTCTTTATAGCGCACACCTGTTGCCTTTACTGTAATTACATTTCCGGATATCGATTCAATTTTGCTGTATACTTTTTGCAACTTTAGCCCCTCCTTGACTCGCCTGCCAATAGATTTTCGGCATCTGCTTCGACTCCAGTTTTCTTTTCGGCTAGCAGTTCAGAGATGGTTTTCTCCAGGTTATTAAACTCTTCGCCCTTCCACTTTTTGCCGTTATAGTCCAGGAAATTCTGGCGCACCCGGTTAAACCAGGAACGAGCTTCGTCTTTGCCGGCAAAATCTAACCTGGCCGTCAGAATATCGATGAGAATATCATAGATATGCAGTTGGCGCTCAGGGTCAACTGCAGCATCTACAGGATCAAATGAGTTCTGCTGGATATATACGTAATCAAGCAACTCTGATTTCAGGTAAATAATATAATCATCCAGTGAAGTCCCTTCTTCACCAACAACTTTCATCATCTGGCCAACCTCGTCACCTTTAAAGAGAATAGCCCGGCCATATTCTGTTTTCTGCT
>CAYMIW010000080.1:0-4061 GCA_964390725.1 uncultured Syntrophomonadaceae bacterium
ACGTACAAAAACGGCAAACGCCCTTCACAGGTCGGTGCCATGGTAAGCATGTTCGTCAGTTCAGGATGGTTCGCCAGGTCATAGCCTTGATTCACCGGCGTTTCAACAGAGCCATGATCAGCTGTAACCAAAATCAAAGTGTTTTGCCGTACTGAAGCGTCTAAACCCCCAACAAGTAATCGGAACAAGGCATTGCTAAAATCAAAAAACTGCTCAGTTACACGTTCGTTGTAAGTTCCATAACGATGCATCAGTCCATCAACATAACTCCAATAGCCATAAACAAACCTTCTATGCTTAGAGGGTGTGTTTAACAAATCGCGCATGTTTAAGAAGAAATCGCTTTCAGAGGTGAATGGATGCAGATGGCTGCCAGGAAGGTGCATCTGCGACAGTCCGGAATTGGCGATTCCACCGGGCAAAAATGCATGGCTTTCCACCCCATGATTCGAAAAACGCTGCCCCAAGGGCGCCTGGTTCATGAAGCGGGGTGGCTCAAAACCTGCCTTGGCTAACCCACCAACATCACCTTTGTAAGTAATGGGGGTATGGAGAATGTTGTTCATTACCAACCCAAGCTCTTTGTGCCACATTTCGTACCCTATTACACCGTGCTGATTGGGTGCTGTCCCTGTCCAAATGGTAGTCAGAGCAGATGCGGTTGTGCTTGGGCTGATACTCGTCAACGGAAAGAGGTTGCCATTGTCGAGCTGTTTTCGCCACAAAGGTGCCTTACCTGCATTCATCAGGCGGACCAATTGGTTGTATCCAAGTGCATCCACCAGGATGACCACTACATTCTGGTAACGATCCTTGAAGTGGTCCAGAATTGGTCGTCCAAAAATTGGCGCGGGAAGGTCCCCGGCACCCAGCCAATAGGCAGCGGTTGGGGTCAGGTTTGCCAGCCCAAAGCCGTCATAACTAGGCATGACAAATTCATTATCTTTGTACAAGCTGCCAAGTTCACCAGAACTGACTGTAGTTAGTATTTCCTTATCAATAACTGGCATCTAAAGCTCCTCTTCCAATTTCAGGCAGGCTTCCACAGACAACCAAAACAAAATCTCTCGCACGTCGGTACGGTCAACCCATCCTCTCTTGTCCCAGCCTTCAGGTACTACTGTGTCGCCAGCGTATAAATATTGTCCGAACTTTACATTTCTAAATTTAGCAACTGCAGCCAGAGCGGACATTTCCATCTCTACAGCCAGGCAGCCTTTCGCTTTATAGTGTGCTGTCTTTCCTAAAGTCTCACGATAAAAACCATCGGTCGTCCAGGTTTTGGTTTTGAGATATTCAATTTTATGCTTAAGCAAAACCGCTTCCATTACTTTCAACACGTTGGGTTCAATCTCAACCGTTGCAGAAGGCGGCAGGTAATGATAAGAAGCCCCTTCCTCTCGATAGGCTGCGGTTGGTAACAAAACGTGCCCAACTGCAATATCCTTATCCAACACGCCACAACCCCCACACGCAATCAAAAAGCGCGCGCCTAAACCAATGGCTTCATCCATTAATCCTGCCCCAAGTGCTGCGCCAACTCCGGGTTGGAAGAATGCGATCTTTTTACCCTTAAACTCAATTTCATACACTGGAAAAAGCCCGCCTTCTGAGCGAAAGGTGTGCACAATTTCTGCCTGAAATTCGCAGGCGACTTTTTCAACTACATCTTTAAAAAAACAAATCACGGTTCTCTGTGGAATGCCTGGCTTGCCATCCGAACACGGTGGATTGATGATCGCATTGCGGTCAGGGTCAAAGTTCAAGATGGGAAATAATTCTGCCAGTTCCTCGTAATTCATAGCTGTTTCCACTCAATGTCAGGATATTGGGTAAAACGCTTTTTCATCACTTCAATAGCCTGGGGATTGCTGTCACAAAGAATAAACTTTCTACCCAGGTTCAGGCAGGCCTGCCCTGTTGTTCCACTTCCTGCAAAAAAATCCATCACCAAATCACCCGGGTCCGAAGAAGCGCGAATGATCCTCTCCAGGATGCCAATTGGTTTTTGGGTTGGGTAGCCAGTTTTTTCACGGCTATTGGTGCCAACAATGGTATGCCACCAGGTATCGGTGGGCAGTTTTCCCCTGGCTGCCTTTTCAGGTCCCACCAAACCAGGTGCCATATAGGGAATCCGATCAATATCTTCAAGATTGAAGGTGAAATTACGGTGGTCTTTAGCATAAAAAAAGATGGTGTCATGTTTTGCCGGCCAGCGATCCTTGGCGCGACCGCCAAAATCGTAAGCCCAAATGATCTCATTGATGAAGTTCTCTCTTCCGAAGATAGTATCCAAGATTATCTTGCAATAATGGGCTTCGCGGTAATCAATGTGGAAATATAAGCTCCCATCCTGGTTTAATACCCTGTAAGCCTGTTCCAGTCTCGGACGGATAAATGCCTCAAAGTCCCTGAAAACATCGCGGTAATCGCCTTCACCTAATACTTCAGTCTGGTAAAAGTTACCGCCAAATCCTTTACGATCTCCTTCACCATCTTGAGCACGCACAGTACGCAAGCGTTTTCGCGCTTGAATTTTGCCTGTGTTAAAGGGAGGATCGATGTAAATCAGATCTACACTTGCCTCTGGCAGTGTTTCGAGTAATTTCAGGTTATCCCCAAAGTAGACCGTATTTTCCATTGGTTGATTTTAACACGTCCCGGGAACTAAAACGGACTGCCTTTGGGCAGTCCGCTAAAGAATAGATTAATAATTTAAAATTAATCTAATTGTGATGTGCAGTTGGGGCAGCGAGTTGCCTCCAGGGGAATCTCTGTTTTGCAAAAGGGGCATACTTTGGTTGTTGGAGTTGTCTCTTCTTCTTTCTTATTCAGTTCGCGCAATTTGTTGATTCCTTTGACTAAGAGGAAGATAAAGAAAGCAACAATCAGGAAGTTGATGATCGTCATCAGGAACGAACCATAGGCAATCACCACCGCGCCTTGTTCCTGGGCTGCAGCAAGCGGTGTGCCAGCAGGAAGGCTGATCGCAGCCTTGTTTAATTGGAAGTACAGATCGGTGAAATCCACATTGCCCAAAAGCATACCTATCGGAGGCATGATTACATCTGCTACGAGAGAATTCACAATTGCCCCAAATGCCCCGCCGATGATCACGGCAACAGCCAGATCAATGGCATTCCCTTTAGATATAAATTCTTTAAATTCATCTATAAATTTTTTCATGATTACCTGCCTTTCTGAAACTATTATAGTCAATCTTCCTATAAATATTTCTTGCTTTAATCTTGAACCGAAACAAATCGCAAATAATTCTAATGTACTTCTACAAGAGCTTAACCGCTATTCTTCTCGGTTATAATTAGGTAAATTTTTCTAGAAAACCAGAATGAGGGCCATGATGGATGAAAATTTTGACAAAAATACTGATGAATTCGCTGATGATGCCGCCGAAGCGGCTGAGGAAGCAGCAGAAACCCTGAACCAGACGGCAGAAAACGTCTGGGAAAATGTTGAAGAGACAACTGAACAGGTCGGAGATCAAATCGAACAGGCGGCTGAAAATGCTTGGGATCAGGTTGAAGAAACGGCAGAATCGGTTGCAGAACAAACCAACCAAGTAGCAGAAAACGCCTGGGATCAGGTCGAAGAAGCGGCAGAATCGGTTGCAGATCAAACCAGCCATGTAGCAGAAAACGCCTGGGATCAGGTCGAAGAAGCTCACGCTGACCTATCCGAAACCATTGAAGAAGCTGTCGAAACTGTTCCAGGAACGTGGAACGAGGTTGAGGATACGCTCACCGAGGAAACAGCTAAAGCTAAACCTGAGCATCATCACACTTATGGTGACGAATACGTTCCGGATACTTCTGATGAATGTTGTCAAACCGGTGCCACTCCAGACCCACTTGATTCTGCTGAATTTGCATCCACACCACTTGGCCTTGGTCCCGATCTTCTCGGTCCAACTATCACTGCCAAGGATGTTCGTGCCATAAAATCTGACCACTTTGCAGATTCACAAAAGAAGCTCAAAAAAGACAAAGAATTTCCGGTTTGGGCGGTTATTCTGATCATCTTGCTGCTGCTGTGTATTTGCG
>CAYMIW010000081.1:0-1462 GCA_964390725.1 uncultured Syntrophomonadaceae bacterium
CCAGTTCGGCATTGGATCTTTTCAACTGTTTAAGGGTTTCCTGAAGTTCCTGTTCTGCCAATTTACTGGGGGTGATGTCAATGGCAATGCCAATCATCTCTTTAGGTTTTCCCTGAAAATCGTAAAACAAGCGTCCCAGGGAATAAACCCAGTGTATTGATCTATCTGGCCAGATAGTCCTAAGTTCTACTTTAAAATCCTCCCCATATTGCATGACTCTTTGGGTGGCATTTTTAACTTTTTCACGGTCTTCAGGGTGCACTGATTTTAGGAAATCATGGTAGGACATTGCAGGATCAGGCTTGGTACCAAAAATATTTATGTAACGGTCAGTCCATTCAAAAACGTCTTTTTCAAGGTTCCAAAACCACATCACAGCATCTGCCCCTTCAATAGCTAAACGAAGTTTTTCTTCAGACTTTTTAAGGGCTTTATCTGCCCTTTTAATATCAGTTATTTCCAGTACTGCCACATTGATTCCTATAATCTGATTGGAAGAATCCTTAACCGGGTACCATTGTTCTATCCATGTTCTAAGTACTCCTGGTTTTGCAGGAGTAATCCCATTAAATTCTCGGCCCATAACTTTCTTTTTTGTTTCAAAAACTTCTTTAGCAACAGCTTCACCCTGTTCAGCTAGGTCTGGCACCATTTCCTGGATGGTTTTCCCAATATGTTCTTCTGGAGGAAAGCCATTAATCTTAGCCATACGATCATTAATACGAACAAAGCGGAGGTTACGATCTAAAACACATAATCCTATAGGTGCTGAGTTGTAAATAGCCTCAATCTCTGCCAGACGTTTCTGGGATTTGATTTCGCTTTCATGTAAAATTTCTTCCATTTCCCTGCGCTTAGTTACATCTCTGAGGAAACTATGAACTTTATCGCCATTTTTACCCGAAACAACGCTTGATTTGATGTTATAATAGCATCTGTTGCCATCTTTTTTTAATAAATCTGCATCAAATTCAACAATGCCTGTTTTTTTAAGTTCCCTTATTACATTGTTTTTTTCCAGCATCATTTTATTACTGCTAAAATCATCCAGGTTGGTTCCAATTATCTCTTCAGGAACCGAACCCAGCATCAGGGCGAAGTTCTCATTACAGTCCTGTATATTCCCCTCAAAATCATGTATGCAGAAACCATCGTTGATATTTTCCACAATGGAACGGTACCTCTCTTCACTCTTTATGAGAGCTTCTTCACTAATTTTACGATGATTAATATCTTCTATTATCCCATCAACCCATTCTATGGTGTCCTGTTCATTATAGTGTGCTTTTGCTGATACTGAAACCCAAATTGGAGTGTTGTCTTTCTTTTTAAGATGCAGTTCCCGGTCAATTATTGATCCTTCCTTTTTCAGATCTTCTAAAAAGGTTATTCTATCTGAAGGGTCCGGGAAAAAATCAATAACCTTTGTTTCCATTATTTCACTGGTGGATTCATAACCAAA
>CAYMIW010000081.1:1562-3947 GCA_964390725.1 uncultured Syntrophomonadaceae bacterium
TGGGGTAATGGTGAACAGTTAATTATGGCATCCAATCCAATTAATCCTGGACTTGATTTGTTTAGATGATGGTCCCCGGTAATGAAAGCCCCTCCGTCCTGAATACATTATAATTTAAAAAGACACATTCTAGTTAAACATTGCCAGTGATTCTTATTTGAAGATTTATCATTGTTTTTTGCTTTGGTTCAATGATTTTAAAGTTTTAATAGCTAATTCTTGTTCTAATATTCTCAGCCTTTCGGCTAAAAAATCCAATACATTTTTTCTTTCATCAAAAGGGACATCCTTTTTGGAAAGCATGTTAATCAATTCAGTGGTGCTCCTGACTGATTGTGTACCTGTTTTTTCATCCATTAAGAGGATATCTCTTTTCCCAATTTCCTTTGATGGTGTGACACACACAGCTCCCAGGAGGTCGCCATTTTTATCCATTACATCCATTGAACTGGTGTATTTCTGTTTATTGTGTTCAGTCATGTTGATCACTTTAATCCATCTTAAAACACCATTATAAATAAATCTTTGGATATTAATTTTTCCGAAAAATAATTCTATTAATATCAATGGAGTTCATGAATTACTCTAATTGATGTCATGAATTTATTTAGGGGAATTAAGCCCTGGTTTTTATAGGGGCATCTAGCTTTTACTGGGTAATAATGGGCACATAAAGAGTTAAATTTCATTAAATCCACAAAAAAATAGTAACTAAATAAATTAAAAAAGTTATAATTAAGATAACATTCCGCCTGATTTATCTTAAGGACTTCATATTTGAGGGCATAATAAAGTCCCTGAGGCCTTAGGGCCCCAGCGACTGTGCCATCTCATGTCCTTACGGAGGCGGTGTAAAGGCATGATTTTAATATTCATATTATGATCCATAGGATCATAACATGATACTGAGGTCGTTTAATTCACCTTATTACAACTTACTCAACATTATATTTAAATATTTGTATTGATTTTAATATTTGTATGAAAATAGCTGGAAAATACCTAAAAAATGACCAATCACCTATGAATTTTCTTAATATCTTCCAATAAATCCACATTTCAATCTAATCATTTTATTTTTTTCAATCTGGAAAAAATTACCGTTTGATGATATTAAAAGATTCATCCTTAACTGTATTGTAGTACCAGTTCTGCCCAATCCGCCTGTCAGAGAGATTTATGTGAATATATACCGATGGCAAAGGTGGTATATCACTAATGAGAATTTTTATTCAGAATTTAGTTTTTTGGTGAAATAGTTCACATTAACCATTAAGGGTAAGTGAATTTAGATTTACTCCTAGATGGGGGTGATTTTATATTAAGAAAATTTAGGGATGACAATTCTGAAAAATCCATCAAAACATCTTTAAATGGTGAAAGACTTCTCAACATTAAAAAGATGGTAGGTGCTGAAAAATCCAAAAGTGACTCAGGTCATTAGATTCACCACCTAATTAACTATTTTTCGAAGGAAAATTACATTAACACTATTATGCTATTTATTATTTTATTTTGAAAGATTAGATATTAGTGATTTTTTGAATTATATAGTATTCAATCAAATGGTAAACGCAGTTAGTTCCAAGAAGTTTATTACTAAGCAGTTTAGTTCTACTAATTTTGTTTTAATATTCTAGTTGAAAGCAGTCAAATCAAAGCAGTCAAGGTATTATTATCACTGTAAATAATTATCACTGTAAATAGGTTGGAAGATCACTTTTAGGTATGATCTTGATTTGATAATTTCCTGGTTACTCATCAAAACTATTCGCGGATAAAAAAATTATTATGAAATAATTTTATTGCTATTATTCCTTAATATTACAATATAAATATATCTAGGTCTCCGTAACTTATATAAGGAATGTTATCCAAGTCTAACTTGCAAATACTTTATTAAACCACGATCAATGGAGAAGCAATAGCAATATTTACGAATTGCCTCCCTAAAATTATTCCCGCAGGGCCCAACCAAACTCCCCATTCTACAAATCCCTGCGGGATTCTCCATTGATTATAACGACTGAACTGGAATATGCAGCTCTCAGTTGATTCTATAATAAAATAACTATTTTTTCCATGAATTTATAATTTCAAAGCATTATTTCAAAACTATCTTCAACATCTAAATTTGGTATTGGTGTTTAAATTAGTTTAAAAACTATAATAAGTATGGTAAATCAAAGTATAGTACTGATTTAAGTTATTCCCTGCATATTTAGAAGTTTTAAAATAAATGTTGAGGTTAGTGATATGAAAGTTAAACCCATAGGATTGGTTAATTCTCCTTATAAAATTAAGAAGGGATCCCCTCATCAAGGCCGGTTTTCTGATGAAATAAGCACCATAACAATTTTTGAAGAGTATGAAGAGGCTCTGGAT
>CAYMIW010000082.1:0-3434 GCA_964390725.1 uncultured Syntrophomonadaceae bacterium
ATTGAAAGCAGAACGTGATCTTTTCAGAGACGGCTTTTTGAGGCTTTACGGCTCCATCGCCCGCCAGTACTCCGCCAACGGGAAAGACGAGAAGAGGGACGTTGAGAAATACGCCCGGACGGTGGAAGGCCTCCAGCCCAACGACCGCCCCGGATATCTCGCAACGATGGGAGAGGTGATGATTGAAGCCCTCACCGAAGCCCCGAACCTCGCCAGGGAGGAGGGAGAGGGACGGTTTACCTACACCACCCGGTCCCGGACGGAGAACAGGGCCCTCGCCCTCGTGGAGCACGTCAAGACCACCGGGAAAGCTTCTATAAAGTCCACAGAAGCCCGCGCCGTCTTGGAGACACATGAAGGTAAGCCCCTAGATAGAAAGGTCGTTTTGAGGGCGCTGGAGGTCGCCAGAGGGCTTCTAAGGGCCTCTCAGGATAAGATCGGTGGCGTGACGAGACTTATTCTATCCACCTCCAGCCGCCGCCCCTCTCCAACCTCACCACAAGAGAGCGAGTCACATAACCGGATCGGTGGAGGAGGTGGCGGGCTGTCACGGCCCCGGAGATGGGCCGTACCCTGGGGCGGGGAGGATTAGGAGGATAGCCGTCCTCCAGCATCGAATGCGACCAAGAAATTTGAATGAAAGATAACACGATTTCCGGTGTGTGTGTGTTGTGTGTGTCGTGTCTAGTCTAGAGTCCGTTTATTCGTCGTTTTTATATTCATCTCTTTATGATTCGCTTCTCGTCGGTCTCGTCTTTTCGTGACCGTGACGATATGTCACGGTATGTGTTAACCCGATCATTTCAGACACTATAAAAATAAGCCCATCCCGTAGCGTACCATCGAAGGGGTGCGAGGTCGAAAAGGTGCTTATCCGATGGGTGGGCCCCGCCCGCTGTCGGTATTACTCGATTGCGATTTATTAGAGCCAGGGCGGGGTGAAAAATACTATTAAAATATTAGATTATAATTATTTACATTGACAATCAGTTTCGGTAAATTTTAATTATACTTTAATTATGCCTTTTTTAATCAAAATATCAAAATACTCCTCGGAAGACATTGGACATGATATAAGATCATTTAGTTCTGAAGACGTGTCTAGAAAAAGCTGGTTTTTAACCGCGCTTAATAAGCCACGGGCATATTCTTTTTTCCCGTGACTGATAAAAGTATAAACAGATGTCTTTTTCCCATTCACAAACAACGTTAGTTTTTTATGATGGACCTTCTTATTTTTTTTCGTTACTATGAACCCTTTTCGAGTCAGGGCATCCTCGATTTCAGTTGATTTATATGAGGTCATCTATATCCTTTCTATTAAACATTGAGATTAATTCCTCGCGAAATTCGATAGCGTCTTCGCTTAATTCATCGACATCTGCTTCAACATAATCCTCCCAAAGCATCTCAATTTCTTCGCTGATCCCCTCCGCGGCCATCTTTAGACTGTCCGCAAAAAAGTGCAGTCTAAGTTTATCATACGTGGCGATATACTGTTCGTCTTGATACATAACATTTAGATTTATAGGATTAATTAGCGACACCGTTCTATCCTTTAATTGTATTTTGTACAGCATTTTGCTTCGAAGCGGCTCCATATAAGTCCCTTTTTGGGGGGCAGACAGGATTTCTGACAGTTTCATACCCTTTAGTTCGATACCATGTTGCCTACGTGGTCTTAATTGAATTTCTGATAGTTCTGTACTCTGGAGTTTAATATTACGCGCGTAAATTCCAACTTGTGACCTCAACTCTTCTTTTCTATAATGTGCTTCCCCAATTGTTACTGGATATCCATGCGTTGCTGTAGTTTCGATCTTTCCGATCATTAATGTTACTCCTGTCGAACTTGACCGAGGAATTTATTCAAGGTCCATATTACCCAAAGCACACATCGATGGACATTATCCATCGCTTCCATCAATCTACCCTCTGTAAGTTCATCAAATGATATCTCCTTGATGAATTCGATCGCCGTTGGATTATCTGGATCTTCAAACGGGTGGATTTGAAACACTGGGGGGGCAAAGATGAGGTCTCGTTTCAAGTTCCAAAGAAACTCAGCGCGTTCAACCGGTGTCATGGAATTTAGTTTTTCTAAGTGTTGTGGATGAATATCTAATTTTGATATTACGATTAAAACCCTTGCTGCATCTTTTGGTTGGATGACTGAGAATCGAATCCCGGTATCAGTCTCACCTTCATATCCAAAATGGGCGCGCTCATTGCTTATTTCACTTCTGAGGAAGCCTCGGTCCTTCATCCACTCATTGACCACTTTTTTCGCTTCATCGACATTTCCAACCGACATTAACCCCACGCCCTGCGTATTTGGCTTTATCCGCAGTCTTTGCCAGAAGTGCTGCGTTTTATGGTTTTCTCGAACTTACACACTTGGTAGGTGTACAAATACCTCTCGGATGAACGGCTTTGGTTAGTCCTCGTTTGTCATTCTCTCGATCTTCTCTTTCATGTCGAAGGTATACCGTCGCGCCTTCACCCCGCCCCTGTGACAGTTCACCGCCTGGATTCCCGCCTCCTTCATGATCCGGCCCAAAGGCCTGGACTCCATCCCCATCTTCTTGGCCACCTCCGCCGCCGTGGGCTCAATCCCTCGGCCGTGAAAGTCTTTGATCACCTGTAGAACCTGTTTTACCGTAGTTTTATCATCGTTTAACGCCGGTTTTACTTCGATTTTATCTCGGCTTAGTTTAGGTTTTACTACAGTTTTACTCGCGTTTAACTCAGGTATCGTATCTTGGTTTAACTTAAATTTTACCTTAGTTTTACTGTTGTCAGGCATGGGTTTAACTATGGTTTTACCTGCGTTAAACGCTATCCTTTCATCGATCAGCTTGATGATCTCGGTCTGATATGGGATCTCCCTCTCGACTTTTAGGTAGGTCTCCAGGGCTTCCCGCACCACCTCGGATTTGGGCCGGCCGGTATCTTCCAGGGCGTTGGCCAACTCGTCCGGGATCTTGACGCCCAAATATCTCATGGGTTTAACTGTGGTTAAACTGAGATAAAACGCTATGGTATAATCACTCACCGACGCCAGAGAAACGGCCTTAAAATCGATCTGAGAGATTAATTTGGAACTCGAATAAAATAGAGGGCGAGACTACCAGCCCCGCCGTTCCTTGCACCCTATCGGAGCCTCACCTGCTACTTCCCCATTCCTCCAGAAACTCCGCCATTTCCGGTGACAGCGGGGGGCGGGGGCCACTGTCGCCGTAGCGTTCTCTACGAGCGAGCCACAAGACCCAATCGGCCAGTGTCTCGATTCTTTTAGGTTGCATCTTCGTCTCCAGGCCCGCAAGCCGCCGCTCCAGGTTAGCTATCATCTCTCCCCACCCCCGCCCCGAAGTTGAAAAGCATAGCTTCAAGCTCTGGATCCATCGGCGGTCTCTCCTCGCCCTCTTCGCGGT
>CAYMIW010000083.1:0-3374 GCA_964390725.1 uncultured Syntrophomonadaceae bacterium
GGAAAGTTGATTAACACAGTTTCAAGAAGCCGGGGCGGCAATGCTGCCCCGGCTTCTTTTTATGAAGATAGTTTAATTTAGTTGTTTCTCTTTAAAAAAAACAGTCAATTTATAACGAGTTTGTAACAGAATATATGTATAATATACTTGGTTAACAAATTTACACCTTTTGGGCGCTGGCCCGATAGTCATTCTAACACCTGAGACAAACATCAGTGTATGGCGGCAGTAGTAAAGTGGTAATAGGTATTATTAGTAGCTGCCGGGATATTGTTGAGCCGGTTCGACAGAGAGTTGAACCGGATCTTGTCAGCCCTATCTAAATTAAGCATAGTTCTAATATAAGGAGGTAGATTATCAGGAGAAAAAAGTAAGGTGCGGAAACTATGAAACCCACTTTTTATCTGGTCACTTGAAGTGGGTGGAGTAACTAGTGAAACCGGCCTCGCCTTTTAAGGTTGAAGGATTGCTTCAATACTTGGAAGAGAGGTGTAAGCATGAAAAGGAAGTACAAGCAAGGCTTCAGAGCCTTGGTAGTATTACTGGTTGTTGCCGGTATGCTGCTGATGCCTCTGGCAGCCTTTGCCGAAGCGCCCGATGGTGGAGGAAGCGGTGAAAGCGCCGATGTCTCAACGGGCTCCGGCGGAGATAGTGGGGGCGGCGGTATCGATACCGGAAGCAGTGGTGGAGATACCGGCTCTGGTAATGGTATCGACAACAGCGGCAGTTCTGCAGGAGATACTGGAAACAGCGACAGCGGTGCCAGTTCAGAACCCCCTGCCGGTGGAAATGATGAAGGTCAGCCGCCGGCAAATGATAACGGGGGCTCCGATGATCCTGAACCTGCTGCTCCCGGTGATCAGTCTGATCAGCCCGATGAAGCAGCTGGTGAAGAAGCAGATCCGGATGATCCAGAAGCCGGTGACGATGAAGCAGCCGAAGCTGATCAGGACGAAGAAGCTGTTGACACCGACGAAGCAGATCCGGATGATCCAGAAGCCGGTGACGATGAAGCAGCCGGAGCTGATCAGGGCGAAGAAGATGGTGACTGCTATGTAGTTACCATTACCGAAGTCGATGATGACTTTGATCCGATTGAAACTCCTGGCCTGGTAATCAATGGAGGAACTGATGGTAAAGAAACCAACCTCGATATCAGGTTCGAAGAGGTTGGCAACTCCAATATTGCCACACTAACGGTTAAAATCCCCGGTGGTTTTGTGTGGGATCCCGTTAACCTCGAAATTAAAGCTGATTTGGGTAGTTTAGACGAAACCGGAAGAACTGAAGCCAACTGGTATTTAGACAGTTATGATGATACTACACAAACCCTCAGCCTTTACGGCGATGCCCTCTTCAAGGGCGGCTGGGTTTCGGCAATCCTAATGGGAATTACCACACCCGATACTCCGGGTATTTACGAGTTTGAAACCTCTGTGCAAGCCATTGAAACCTTCAGCGACGGCAGCCCCATCTATGATTTTGATCAAGCAGATATAGATGAGCACGGCCATGTTGAAGGCACCATGCGCTACAGGGATAACAACCTCGCAGTAGGCCACGACCAACCCACTCTGTGGGTGGCGGGGAATGAGGTTAATGTAGGCTCCCTGGGCGTCCAGGCAGCTATTGACAGTGCCAATCCCTATGATGTAGTTACCTTAAACAGCGATCGCACCGAAGATCAGATAAACCTGAACAAGAGTATTTATCTGCGAGGCGCTTTCGAAGCAGCTGCACCAACTATAACCCTTTTAGGGGTTGTGGATGGTGGCCCGGGTGTTGTTATTTCAGGTGCCGGTAATGATGTATTCATCAATAACCTCACCTTGAAGCAGAACCAGCTGCCAACGTATGATAATTATCATTATGAAGAACGAATCCTTAATTTGGAATATGGTATTACAATACCATTTATAGGGTTTATTAGTATCAATGAATCGGTGCAAATACCACTAGAACTTGAACTTATTATAGCGTCAGGTGGGGGAATCGCTGATGTGGTTAGTAGTTTGTTAAGCGATTTGAACATTCCCAAATGGATTATAGATGGAGTAGTTAATCTTGCAACTGATTTAATTCAATTTGGAGGTGTGGATGAATCCATTGCCCACCTCACCGACAAGGATAACTGGTCATTTGATTTCAAGTACGTCGAAGACTACATGATCAATGCTTCTAACCTGAATTCATTAGCTATGGAGAATGTTAATGTTCAGGGTGCCGGTCGCATCTACCATACCTTTGACGTAGAAGAGGTTTTAAAGATCGCTGTTTTCGACATGGCTTTTGAAGTGATCGACCTCGGCAGCCTCGGTTTCCTGGTGGTGCCGATAGGCAGCCTTCTGCTCGGGCAGGATCCGGGAGAAGTAGACTGGCTCGCTCTGCTTGACAGTCTTCAGCCTGACATAGATTTTCAAAGTCTGCTGGCAAGCGGGGTGGATATTGGTGAAATACTGCTTAGTTCATATAACTGGGGCGATGCCATCGGCGGTGTTAACTTAAACGGTGTTAACTATGCCAACTTAAGCAACGTCAACGTCGAGAAGTTCAGCCGCAACGGCATCTCCTTTACCGATGTGCCTACCGTATTTATGAGCGATATAACAGTCAAGAATACCGGTTCGCACTTAGGCTCGGCCGGTGTAGCCTTCTACGGTGACATCCGCGATGTTTCCTTTGGCGGTGGCACCATCAAGCAGGCCCCGATCGGCATCAACGTGGGTGCCCTTGATATGCACGGCTGGCACCTGGAGCATTTGGGCAACCTGTTCGGCTGCCCCTGCCTGCCGGTTTATATTCCAGAAGCAGCAAACATAACCCTGCGCAATATCAACTTTGAGCAGAACCTGGTCGGAGTAATGAACCTGGGCGGTTTGGTTGATGTCAACGGGCAAACCTATTATTCTCCCAACTTCTTTAATGTTGATGCCCGCTGCAACAACTGGTCTGGCAACCTGTTTAATACGCTGGGCCTGGTAAAATCATGCGGTCTGGCTCCTGAATGCGTTAAACCGGATCTGCCGGACAAGCCAGTTTTGACCCTGACTGCTCATAATAAGAGCAAGACGTATAACGGTCTACCCTTTACAGCGTTTACCTTTGGTGTATCGGGTGTTCACGACGATTACGACTACAACCTCGATACCATGGGTCATTCTTTTGGTCCGGCTCAAGGTGCAATTAACGTGGGGGGCTATGCAATTCAGCCCAGTGGTTTCAGCAGCCTTAACTACATTATTGAATATGTAGATGCAGTTCTCTCTATTAATGCTGCTCAAACCGGTCCAACCGGCCCAACCGGTCCATTTGAACCTGCTGGTCCCTTTGGGTTTGACATTCCCTTTACCCCCTTCCTGCCGGGTGGAACCGGT
>CAYMIW010000084.1:0-3252 GCA_964390725.1 uncultured Syntrophomonadaceae bacterium
CGGAAGGATAGCAGGCTGGAACGCTGGCTTTAGCCGGCAGGTTCACCGGCTTCAGACGGTCTCTGAGGATAAGTTAAAGGTTGGTGTTGTGTCAATTGAGTAGTGGCTCTAATACTAAGAAAAATTATGTCATATTCACCGGGAAAAAAAAGGAAGGAAGTTATGTTTGAGTTAAGAAGAGTCAGAAAGGAAGATAAGGAGAAGATTCTGGAGATCTGCAGCAGTATCTGGGAAGGGGATGATTATATTCCGATCATATTCGATCGTTGGATAAAGGACAGAAAAGGTGAGTTTACTGCTGTCTGGTTTGAAGGAAAGATTGTCGGTATGGGGAAATTGACCTATCTGACAGACCACGATGTCTGGCTGGAAGGGTTGAGAGCAGATCCAAGAGCTCAATTGCACGGGATCGGAAAGACGATTACCTCTTACTACCTCAAAAAACTGAAAAAAAGGAAGAATGTTCATTCGATCAGATTCTCTACTTATTTCGCCAATGTCCAGTCCCGTAAATTATCAGAAAATGCCGGTTTCCGGGTTATCCATACGATGTCCAATAAACACTACAATATCTGGAAACGGGAGAGTGTTTTCTTCGGTTGAAAAGTTACCACTATTTCACTTGAAAATGTTCCAGTTAGATGTCAACGGTTTTCAACCATTCTTTGGTTTCTTTGAGCCGGTAAGATTTACTGCTCATGTTAATAATATACGCTTTATGAGTTAATCTATCAACCATAGCAGCAGTCAGGACAGGGTCATTAAATATTTCCTGCCATCTTTCAAACGAAAGATTTGTTGTAATGATAGTTGATTTTCTTCCAGCCCGTAGTGATAAATTAGTGAACAGTAGTTCTGAACCTTCCTTATCGAAAGAAATGTATCCCAACTCATCTGCGATAACAAGATCATATTTTTCAAATCGTTGTTCCATCTTTCTAAGCGTTCCGGCCGATCTTGATTCTTTGAGTTGGGTAATTAACGTAGGGATCGTAGCAAATAAAACCTTATACTCTTCCATACATGCTCTGATTCCCAGGGCAATAGCCAGATGTGTTTTCCCTGTTCCGGGGTTGCCTGCCAGAATAACATTCTGCCCTTCTTTAATAAAATCGAGTGTTTTGAGAGCTTTAAGCCTTTTACGGGCATCTTCCGGCAAATAATCAATGTTTAGGTCTTGCAGGTATTTTTTGCAGGGAAAACAGGCGGAACGTATACGGTTGGTTTTTCTGTTTTCTAATCGCCGGTAGTATTCACCATCGAGCAGATCACAAAGATATTCTTCATATGAACTGTTCTCTTTAACGGCCTCTTCTGCTTTCAGCTTAAAGGTCTTTCTTATTTCCGGCAGACGTATCATTTTAGTATATTCGATGATCTTTTCTTCTGTATTCATCATAATACACCTCGGTTATCTTTTAGTCCACATCTGTCGGGGATTAACTCTGATAATTCAAGTAATTGCTTTGCTGCAACATTATCCAAAATGTTTGCAAACTTAGCCTTAATTGGTTCAGCTTGCCGCTCGTTTATTGTTTTGATCTTGTCGGTTGTTATGCTATTTGGACATGCATGCTCAAGTTTGCAGACAAGCTCAAGAACATCTTGCAAGCTCATCTGCTTTTCTTTCTGATAGATAAGTAGTTCTATGAAGTCTTTGGGATTATCGGAAAAATGTCTCTTGAACAGTGTTTGATATTCTTGTTTCATTCTTTGGAAGGCAACACTGCCTGCAACTGCACCAGGTTTGCGACTCAAAGTTGTTAAGTAATGATCAATGTCTATGATCCATTCATCTCTATCCAATGATTTTTTATGAGAGCAGATCTTTTCACTCTCATGATAGCACAATATTTCACTTGGATATATCTTTGCCGTAATAATCTTGCCGGTAAAGATTTCAGGAACAGAATAATGATTCCTTCCAACCATAATTGTGGAGTACTTATCTACTCGCAAATCTGCTAAGGTCGCAGCTTCGAACGGAACTGTTTCGCATGGCAGCAGATAATCTTTCTCAGTTTCCAAAAATCTATTAGCAGTCTGATTTTTATTGGAGCTTTGAGGTCTTTTATTTAGGGCTTCGCAGACTTTTTGAAGATGCTCATTTGCCTCTTCTAACGACGAAAACATATCTTTAGAGGAGAAGGCTT
The DNA here is from genome assembly GCA_964390725.1 of uncultured Syntrophomonadaceae bacterium. Classification (GTDB taxonomy): domain Bacteria; phylum Bacillota; class Dethiobacteria; order DTU022; family DTU022; genus JAABTH01. The sequence goes on from CAYMIW010000084.1 coordinate 2,154, forward strand.
TTTGTCTTACGAAAGAAACACTCTTTTCAACGTGACCTTTTTCGTTACCGGCATTAACATTACAAAAACGAAAGCCAAAATTATAATACGTCGATAACTGAAGTAGTCCAAGGGTTGCTTCTTTTTCAGTTCTACCGACAAATTTTCGGACTGCTACCTTCATGTTGTCGTATACTAAATTGCGAAAAACACCTCCAATATGACTAAAGAAAAGGGCATGGGCTTCCTGGAAGGCTTGAGTATTTGCCCGTGGGAATAACACAGAATACCTGTAGTTTCCATAGGCAGAGGTGAAAACAGCCATTGGGATAATCCGCAGTTTCCCGCTGATGAATATCTTTGCCTCGCCCCAATCAAATTCACAGACATCGCCAGGTAAGTATTGCTGCCTGATATAAGTCTCAGCATGCTTACTCTCAAGTTTATTAATAAGATCACAAATGGCCGTATAGCCTATATCATGACCTGACTCCCTGACTACGGCCAAGATATCAACCTTTTTCATTAACTGTTTATGCTGACCACGACTTCTCTTCTTACGATTTTCATCTAAGCAATTGAGGACTATCGAAATGATCTCTTCATTAATTTTCCTGTTTTTCCTATTAGAGGTGTCATATTGGGGAATCTTGATTATTTCCTCTATAATCTCTCTGTCATCATGATTCTTCTTACACTGAATCTTTTCTTTCTCCTTTTCATAAGACTCAACATACTTCCTGACTGTAAGACGGCAAACGCCCGTTTCCAAGGCAATTTTGCTGATACTTTCTCCATCTCTAAATCGCCGGATGATTATTTCCTGTTTAGTGTGCATGCTGATCATCCTCCAAATCTTCTCCTGTGCTGTTATTTTGAACACAAGAGTTAATAGTGCAATGACACAAGCTATGCAAGCAATTATCGAGGGGGCAGAAAAATTTGCAAAAGATGGTGGGAATTCCACTCGGCCTACGGCCTCCTTCCATTCCCACCATCTTAATCGTCTCCTCGGAAACTAACCTATGTTGATTCCTCTCTTTCATATCTTCTCCAGTCTTTTGTAAACTGGTAACTTTTCAACCGAAACGACTGGTAAGAATTCAACCGAAATAAACAA
>CAYMIW010000085.1:0-2951 GCA_964390725.1 uncultured Syntrophomonadaceae bacterium
TTTGCGGCTGAATCCTGGTCTCGTGTATCTGCGGTTACGGGATCAAGGTATTCATACCTGTAGGTCACCGGATTTGTATAGCGCAGATACAATTGCTGGTCGGCACCCATCAGGTTGTAATTGATCAGTTCATCCAATGCACCTTGCTGGACGATTTCCGTGATCATGCTGATTTCAGGTTTAATATAGGTGACCTTACCGCTTTCCAGGTAGTCAGGGGCGATCACAAAAAAGCCCTCAAGTTGATTTGCCGCAGTTCGCTGCCTGGCAGAGACTTCATCGGCGACCTCTACCAAAGCACTGTTGGTCAACCAATCCGGATAATCTATGACAATTCCACTTTGGTCCACCACGCCAATCGGCAATGGGTTGGCAATTTCGCTTGTGAAAATCTGAGTGATACTTTGGGTTTGATCGTCGTTTAGCATCCCAAGCAGGAAGAACAATAGACCGGGGATCAAAGGAACCAGGATGATCATGAGCAGAAACGAGCGCCTTCTGACCAAATTCAAAAATTCAAATTTGAAGACTTTGCCCAAGTTAACCATTGTTTGCCTCCTTGACGAAAAGGTCGCGAAGTTTGAGCTTTTTGCTATATTCAAGTAAGCCCCGGCGAAACGCCTTTCCGGAGAGCCAGAACACCAAGGCAATCGAAATAATTAGAATCGCAAAAACTGAAATGATTTCCCAGACAGGGATTTTTGTGAATGCCATCCGCAAACTGAGGGAAAAAGGAGCACTCAGGGGAAAATAACTCAATATCCGCGGAATAATTCCATTCGGGTTAGTGAGAAAGGTTTGGAAAAAGTAGAAGGGCAGCATTGTTGGCATCACCATAAGACCGTTCACCGATTGACCTTCTTCCACCGTGCTCATTGTTGCCCCAATGATGGAGATCAAACCAGCCGAAACAATGAATGCCAGCACAAGCAGTGCCAGGCTGATCGCCATATAGCCGGGGGAGAGGTTTAGGTCTCCAAGGAAAGGCAGCCTGTCTCTGAACACCAGCAATCCAATTGCCAAAATCACGACCCAGACCAAAATCTGGGTAAATCCAACCCCCAGGTTACCGACGATCTTACCAATCATTAACTGGTTTGGCGACATCGACGTGATCATGATCTCCATTGTCCGGTTTTGTTTTTCTTCCACCAATGACTGCAAAAGGTAACCTCCGCAACTCATTACCAGGATGAAGTACAGAATGCCGATCAAAATTGGAACAAAGATCCTGTGCCAGCCGGTACCATCCGAACTCTGGCTGCCATCCAGCGACTGCAGAGAGATCTGGCTGCCTGCTTCGATGCGCTCAAGGTGAGGAATTTGCTCTTGAAGCAGCATATTCTCTCGGATTAACCTGTTAATTTGTCTGACTACATCAGAGCTGGGCTGTTTGTTGGAAAAGTAGGTCACGGAATAGGTAGACTGGTAGCCCACAGGAATTACCACGAAGCCCTGAAGTTTGCCATTTTCAGTATCTGTGCGGGCACTATCTTCATCAGAATAAGGAAGTAATTGGATGAAAATATCCGTAAAGCCAATCTTTTCAGGCACTTCCTGCGGCTGGGTAATCAGATTAGCCTGGTCAATATAGCCAACAGGCTCATTGTCGAAAGAGAGGTAGCTGAACAGTACAGAAAGAGCCATGATTAGCAGAAAGCCCAACGGCATGCCTAGCAAGGCAATCCAGAAGCGCCGTTTTGCTACATGATGGATATATTCGTACCTGGCGACATCAATTATCTTCTTCATTACCATTCCTGCCTTCTTTAACCACTTTGATGAAGATCTCATCCAAAGTTGGCTTGGCGATTTCGAAGGAATTCAGACTGATTTTCTGATCGATAAGTTCCTGCAAAATCGCGTAAGGCATGTACCCATCGCTCGGTGTCAGGCGATAGTAAAGCCCTTCTTGCTCAATACGCTCTACACCTGGTAAATTTTCCGGTAGATCAGAATCTGATTGAATCAGCACTTGGTTGGTGGCAAACTGTTCCTGAATTTCTTTCAGGCTGCCTTCCAACAGAACCGTGCCATCATCAATAAGCACCAGGCGATCGCATAGTTTCTCTACCTGGTTCATCTGATGAGTAGACATGATGATGGTTTTGCCCTGGTTGCGGAGTTCGATCAGAAGGTCCTTGACCAACTGGGTATTAACCGGGTCTAAGGCAGAGAAAGGCTCGTCGATGATAATGATTTCCGGCTCATGGATAAGAGCGGCGATCAGTTGGGCTTTTTGCTGCATGCCCTTGCTCAGTTCTTTGGTTTTTTTCTTTTGGTGCTCGCTCAAATCGAAGCGTTCCAACCAAGTTGGCAGTTTCTGTTCAACTTCCTCTTTGGTCATGTTTTTTAAAGTCGCCAGATAAGTCAAATTGCGGGTCAATTCGACATCCTGGTATAAACCGCGCTCTTCTGGCAGATAACCGATACTGTTCAGTTTTTCTTCGGTCATCGGACCATCCAAAATCGTTACATTGCCCTTATCAGGTTGATAAATATCTAAAATTACACGGATTGAAGTTGTTTTACCGGAACCATTGGGTCCCAGTAAACCAAAAATTTCACCGGGACGGACGTGAAATGAGACGTCTTTTACCGCCTGGGTTTCTCCAAAGTACTTGGCGATGTGATTGACAACAATAGTGTCCATAGCTGCTCCATTTGTGAAATATTAATCAAACAACAGTGTACCACAACGAGTGTGCTCTCAAACTTGTTGTGCACAAAGGTTAACAAGAATTTACATTTAAAACACCTCACCCATATCCAAGAGCAATTATCTTCATCTTAAAACTCGCCCATCCTTCCAAAAATGAAGGTTGTAAAAATTTTAAGCCGGATTCTGCAGCCCATACCCAATATTATCTACGGTTTTCAATCCAGCATCCTTCAGTCATTCTGAACGCAGTGAAGAATCTTTCTTGCGCCTTTAGGCAGTCGAGAAGGCG
>CAYMIW010000086.1:0-2852 GCA_964390725.1 uncultured Syntrophomonadaceae bacterium
TCCCTGAAAACGTCCACCGGGAATATGATTCCCGGATAATGCTGGATGTGAAGAAGGTTTATTTCAGTCCCCGTCTGGCCACGGAAAGACGGATCATTGGGGATCAGGTCACAGATGGTGAGGTGATTATTGACATGTTCACTGGGGTGGGTCCCTTTGCAATTAACATTGCCCGTAGACCCCAACTCAAAAATGTGGAGATATACGCCATAGACATCAACCCATCAGCAATTCATTACCTCAAGGAAAATATTGAGTTAAACAAGGTGCAGGGAAAGATTAACCCACTCATGGGTGATGTGGCTGAAGTTTTAAAGGATCTGGATGTGAAGGCAGACCGGATTATTATGAATTTGCCTGGAACCGCCTCCAAGTTCCTGCAAGTGGCATTGGAGCATTTAAAACCCGGAGGAATTCTTAATTATTATCAGTTCAGCCGTGACTATGAAGATCCCATCAAAAGGGTTGAAGAGGCAGCCTATCCCCGCCAGGTTGAGGTTCTGGGTAAACGGAAAGTCAAGTCCCGTAGTCCCGGAGTATGGCATGTGGCCATTGATGCCAGAATCGCCTGAGAATAGATATATCAAAACTTATCAAAGATTGCATCCTTAATCCAAATAAATTGCCAGGAGAATGCACTCGTATACTTAAATACAATAACAAGAATTAATAAGAGGTTCAAGGAGTTTTTATGACTGAAGAAAAATTTCCCGAATTATTGGAAGTGGAATACTCATTTAGTCAGGGCGGGCATAATTCACTTAAATTAGTGGAGGGGAGGCTCTTCTTTTTTTCAGAAGCAGATTCTCATCTATCTGAAAAGAATGAATATTTGACCATGGTTTCCATTCCTGAAACAGGAAAATGGAAACACTTCTGGAATGATCTAGATCATTGCGGTATTTGGGAATGGGAAGATTGCCGGCTTCCACCGGATAATGGGGGGATATCATCATCAGAAAATCATCAAAATGGTGAGGAGTCTTGTAATTGCCCTGATGACAATTGTGACTTTGACTTTCCCAATAATAATGTCTCCACTGAGGAGGAGATCCCCAATGGAGATGACATTTCTATTGAAGGAGATATTTGGCAGGTAAAGATCATTCATGGTTCTCAAAGCTTTTTCTGTAAAAACTGGCTCTTGGAAGAAATAGAAACAAAATCAACCCCTGAATTTTTCCAGGCCCTGAAGAAACTTTCCAGAGTGGATGTTACTAAACCCTTTGCTGATTTGTCAAAAAGATTAGTTTCTGATTAGATTTAATGAATTTTAACTATTTTTTGCTGGATTTAAGAAATAGATGGAATAATAAGAAATATTTGGGATAAATTAGTTATTTTTATTCTTAACTGGAAAAATAATTCCTATTTAATCTTATTATTCTTACTAAGATATTTTATCACTAAGTCTTGAATATAAAAATTAAGCTCCCTTCCATATTTATTCAGAAAGGATCCACAATTCCATCTTCAGTTATAATACCAGTTATAAGGTCGCTGGGCACCACATCAAATGAGGGGTTACGAACCTGGGTACCTAATGGTGCTGCAATACATCCAGCAAAGGCTAAAACTTCCATAGGATCCCTTTCTTCTATTTCTATATCGTATATGCTGTTTTCACTGTCGAATGTGCTTTTGGGTGCGGCTACGTAGAATGGTACGTTGAATCGTTTGGCTGCCAGTGCCACCATGAGTGATCCTATTTTGTTGGCTATTCCACCTTTAGCCACCCGGTCTGCCCCTATGACCACCTTATTTATCTCTCCTTCCTGCATAAGACGGCCGGCAGCACCATCCACGATGAGTTTCACTGGTATGTTTTCCTGTTGCATTTCCCAGACACTCAATCTGGCTCCCTGAAGTACTGGCCGGGTTTCATCACACACCACACTGATGTTTTTCCCTTCCTCATTGGCGGCCCGGATAACCCCTAATGCTGTGCCGTAATCCACACAGGCCAGTGCCCCAGCATTGCAGTGGGTCAGTATGGTGTCCCCATCATCGATCACTGCGGCTCCGTATCTGCCCATGCGTCGGTTGGTATCCATATCTTCTTCATACATTAGTAATGCTTCTTTAAGAAGATCATCTGATCCCATAACCCGGTCCACTGCCCAGAACAGGTTCACTGCTGTTGGTCTGGCATTTTTCATCCCCTGGGCTGCTTCTTCCATATCTTCATCAGCCAAAAAGGCCAGAGCCATCCCAAAGGCAGCGGCCACACCAATGGCTGGGGCTCCCCGGACCACCATAGTTTTAATGGCAGTTATAACATCTTGATATGTTCCGCACACAAGATATTCTGTTTCATGGGGAAGTAAAGTCTGATCTAACAGGTAAAGAAGGTCATCCTTCCAGTACATGGTTTTCATGGTTAATTCACATCCGATTTTTAATAAATTAGTGTTTATATGTATCTGGTTGATTTTTTGTAATAATAATAAATCAGTACCAGGTTGGTGAACTGATGATATATAATTGAATTAAAACAGATTTATTATTCATTTAAAATAAAAAAAATGGTTTAAAGGGATGAAGTATCCCTAGTAATGGCTGGCTGGGGTCATGTCCAGGTGTTTATCCTCTTTTCCAGGGACTCCGTAGGCATCGGCCCGGCACTGGGTGCAGGCACGGAAGACTGGTATGGTTTCTTCCACTTTATCCCTTACATTGGAGAGTTCATCACATCCCGGTTTGGGATAATCCTTCATTTTATATAAGGGTATGAGCGGTATGACGTTCATCAAACTGGCACCTCGTTTTTTCACTTCCCTGGCGATGTCTTCAATGTGTTCATCGTTAAGGCCGGGTATGAGGACGCTGTTAACCTTGACCACCACTCCCAG
>CAYMIW010000087.1:0-2846 GCA_964390725.1 uncultured Syntrophomonadaceae bacterium
TAACCAACTGAGCTACACCCACCAGGCAGATATTGCGCTGTTCATTTTAGCATGCTCGTTATAAAAAGTCAATGCTGTGCAGCAGCAGGAAACCGGTGGTCTGGCTTGAAATGCATAAAATTTTAACGCTACTTTGCTTATCCATCTTGTCGTCAGGGCCGGGATAATATAATATTTATCCTGGAGGGTGATTATTAGCGGGAAGAATGCAATAATAATAACTTATTGATGGAAGGCAGGTAGGTTGACAATGCGTTTTATAAGCGGCAGGTTGGTTATAGGTTTGGCAGTACTTGTAGTAGGGGTTTTGTTACTGTTAAACAATCTTGATATCGGGATTGATATAGAAATAGGACAAATCCTTAAACTCTGGCCGGTGATTCCGCTCATTCTTGGCCTTAACTGGTTATTTTTGTCTTTTGGTTCCACTGAGGCAGAGGGCGGGAGGAAGGTTTATTTTTCCTGGGGTCAGTTTGTCACCGCTCTTATTTTTATCGCTATCGGTATTGTTTTCCTCGGCCGGAATCTTAAACTGTTTGAGGTTGATTTAAGCCTGTTTTTTAACCTGCTCTGGCCGGTACTTTTAATCTTGATTGGTATTAGTTTGCTTCGGGGAAGGGCGCAAAATGGTGGTGGCCGTTTCACCTTTATGGGAGGAACAAATATTGGAGGAGCCCAGCCCTGGAAACTGGAAAGTGGAAGTTATTTCAGCCTGATGGGCGGCATTGAAATGGATCTTACCGCCGCCGAAATTGATGAAGGAGAAACGCTGCTTGATCTGACTGCCGTAATGGGCGGTATTGATGTGAAAATTCCCCGTGATTTGGCTGTTATTTATGAAGGTTCGGCAGTGCTTGGCGGGGTATCATTTAAAGATCAGGAAGATGGCGGTATAGTAGGCGGGCGGCGTGTAGAATATAACCTGACCCCGGAATCATCAAGGGTTTTGCGAATCCAGGCCAGGGCTATACTCGGTGGAGTCGAAATAAAGGAAGCTTAAACACCGGCAACCCTGTTTTTCAAAGCGGCGAATATTTTTTTGTGGGGTATTCCAGGGTGAAGTACTGAAATTTGTTCAAGGCAAACTGAAGCGCCGTAGTCCATTCCCTGGCATCCGGCCAGCAGCAAAACATCACCCGGTTGAATTGCGGCTAACCCCCTGGCGATAGCCTCGGGTAGTTCATTATATACTTCGGTGGCAATTCCTGCCCCGGACATAACGTCGCGGTATACCCGTTCCTCGGCTTCTGTTACAAAATCTTTTTCACTGACATGGCTGATGCTCTTTGTAGCAATCACTTTCTGCAGACCAATCTGGGGGGCCCAGCGGGCTATTGCCTCGGCATTTTCCCGGTTTACGGTTACCCCGCGGCTGCCCCGAATTGCATAAACCAGGTGCGCCTGCTGGTAATCCATAAGCTTCAGGGTGTTCAGGGTGACATCAATGTTACCGCTGTTGGCAAAATGATCATCAATAACCTTGTACGGGTTTTCAAAAATTAGTTCAAAACGTCTTTCAACGCCCCTGAAATTTTTCAACGCCCCGGTTATGGTTTCGGCCGGAATCCCGTATATAAGCCCGACCAGGGTGGCGGCCATGGCATTGTAAACTGAATGGAGACCCAGCACGGAAAGCTCAACCCGAAACCTTGCGGGCTGGTTGGCAAAGAGTTCTATGGGGCCTTTTTTTGTCAGTTCAACTGTAAAGTGCGCCCTGCCTGTGCTCAGGTCAAGATCGCTGACCAGGCAGTGGGCTTCGCGGTTTTTAAAACCGTAAGTTAGTGCTTTGGCTTTTGTGTTGGGAACCAGGGAAGCAGTATATGGGCAATCGAGGTTAAAGACCGCCCAGCTATTTTTCCCGGCTTCCAGGGCCAGGCTTGCTTTAGCCCTGAAGTAATTGTCGAATGAACCATGCAGGTCGATATGTTCGCGGCTAATGTTATTTACTACTACTGTATTAAAATCGGTGTGACCGACCCTTTTTAATTCCAGGCCGGATGAAGACACTTCCATGGCTGCATGAGTAACCTTATTATCGGCCATGCTTCGGAAATAGTGCTGTAGGTCCAGTGATTCGGGGGTGGTTAGTTCGGCAGGTAAAACCTGGTCCCCCATTTTTATTATCACAGTGCCCACCATGCCCGTATTAAGACCGTGCTCTTCAAAGATGCTGTTGATCATGTAGGTTGTTGTGGTCTTTCCGTTTGTTGCTGTTACACCGACCAGTTCAAATTCTGTTGAGGGATGGTTATAGTAGGCAGCAGCGAGTGCGGCCAGGGCGTGGCGGCTATCTTTTACCCTGTATTGGATGATCCCTGCATTTTCTACAAATTCTTCTACAACCGCCGCGGCAGCCCCTTTACTTTCAGCTTCCTTCAGATAAAGGTGCCCGTCTGTTTTATAGCCCCTGATACAGACGAAAAGATCACCGGCGGTTACCCTGCCCGAGTGGTAGGCTAACCCGGTGATCGGTTTGTTGATTCCGGGCAAAACATCAAGAATTTCGATTGCTTTTAAAATTTCGTTACTATCATTCATAGCCATCCTCCGCCCTGAGCGGTTTTTTCAGGTAGCAATTTGTTTTACCGGTAGTAGTGTCAAAAAGATTGTAATCCAAAGTAAGAGGGCCCGTCAAATGACGGACCCTCATTTTTTATTGGGTTTTTAATACCCTATTCACTTACTTCAATTGCTTCAACAGGGCATTCTTCTGCAGCTTCGCGAACTTTTTCTTCGAATTCTGCAGGAACAGGGCTTGCTTTTACTTCGGCTTTTTCATCACCCAGTTCAAAAACTTCCGGGCAAATGTCCTCACAAATACCACAGGCGCTGCAATCATCGTTTAC
>CAYMIW010000088.1:0-2718 GCA_964390725.1 uncultured Syntrophomonadaceae bacterium
TCTTCACTTACCAAGGCAGCACCGGTGTAGCTGTTGCGCATCATTTCGACTGCTTGTTCACTACCGTCTAACAGGTAAAAAGGCTCGCTGGCTGTATTGTTCGGATCAAAAGGATTTTGCCAGGCACCCTTGAAATAAACCGCATTGGCGATAACCAGGCGGGTCAACTCGTTGAGCAGACCCTCGGGGATCAAATCTTTGATCTTATCGTTTGTCTGTGCAGCAACCCACAGGTTGATCGCCTGGCGAGCGTCCTCAGATTTGGAAAAGTCGACCAGTTTCAAACCGGCATTGTAATTTGCCGAAAGTGTGTCCAAGAAATCCTGGTTAATTTCGACATCCTGTTGTACCCAAAGCGAGTTGGCAACATTGAATTGCAACGGTTGCGCGTTTTGGTCAAGATAATCGGGCTTTGTAGTGAGAAGTTTGTTGAGAGCATTCATCAGGTTATGAACGTCTTCTTCATCATCTATGTCAATCTCAAGTGCTTGCGCAATTTCAGCCTTGGTCTCAGCATCGGCACCCGCATATACCATCAGAAACGCCTGGTAGATGCTGAAAGGTGAATAGATCAGGTTGCCATCTTGCTCAGCTAACTTTCGATAAAGTTCAAGCGCAAATTTGTTCATGTCTTCAGCATGGTCAAGCAGATCGTCCTGGCTGGCAACGGGGTCAGTGATATAGGCCATGCTACCGCTGGCATCACTGGAATCTGGTTGAGCAGGAGTTTCCTCGATCGGGTACGCCTGGTCAGGCTCCTGGTCATCCTCAATCGGATAAGGTACGGATGTGCTGTCATCCGGCATGGGTTCAATAGGCTCTACTGCAGGCGCACAGGCACCCAAAAGCAAAGCAAGCAGCAGCATTCCTGAAATTAGTATTTTTTGTGTTTTCATTTTTTTACTCCTTCAAACAATAAATTGTCTGTTTTTTTTATGGTTGCATCAACTGACCGATAAACAGGATCGCGCCAGTATTGGTATCACGGATCAGGAAGAGGAAGGGGCTGTCAAAGCTTATCGTGATCGGATCAGGTGAAATCATCGCCTTTTCCTGGGCTACGGCAATAGTGACGGCAGCGGCTTCTGTCCCAGCTTCATTGACGTCAACGAATGCTTTTTGAACGAGGGTCGAGATCAACAAACTCCTGTCACCGGTCATTCCTGACAGATCCGCATTCATCCCAAAAACATCGATCAGTCCAAGGGCTTGCATCGGGTTGATCAAATCCATTTCCGGGGTTTCAATTTTGAACTTCGGCAAACTCAGATTGACCCTTTTCATTTCCAGTTGTCCAATGTAATCTTCGAACAAGCCTGCGGTAAGTGCTCCAGAGAAAGCGTCCCAGCTTCCTTCTGTTGGGGCAATCAGGTCCATCACGATTGGGCTGCCATAGTAACGCAATTCAACCATCTGAACCTGTTCATTCTTAAGCGCTCTGAATTCTTCAGAGGTCATCATCATCTCAACTTCGACATTCTCACCGTTCAAAAGCGTGAAGTCTTCTTTCGTGGTATTTTCTTCCATAAACGGGAACAACCAGGCGCCCTTGAAGTAGACGGCATTGGTCAGAGCAAGGCGGGTGTTGACGTTAAACATGTTGGCGTTGGCAACTTCTTTTATTTTGTCATTCGTGTTTTCCGCTGCCCATTGGTTGATCAGATCTGCAGCTTCCTGCGATTGAGCGAAGTCGACCGTGCGTAAGCCGGCATCATAATGTTCAGCTATCAGGTCGAGATAAGATTGCTCGATATGACCATCTCTTTGAGCCCAAAGCGCATTGGCAATTTCAAGCCTAAATTGTTGGTCGTCTTGAACGGAAGCATCTGATTTCGAGGATAGAGCCAGGTTGAGGGCATTACTCACCCGGTGCATCTCTTCCTGCGAAAATGGATAGTGCAAGACACTTTCGAACTGACTTGCCGTGTCCCCTCTGGCGCCGCCATAAACCATCGTCAGGGCTTGATAAAGACTGTAAGGGGAATAAAGCAGATTCCCCTGCCCACTGTTAAGCTGTTGGTAAAGATCGAATGCAAATTGGTTATTAGCATCCGCCAGCTCTTCAGCGTCTTCGGGAATGTATTGTGGGTTTGGGTTGTAATCAACTTTACCGGTTAGCATTTCCTTTTCCTCAGTAGGTAAATTTGTGTTTGGATCCGGCTGAGGGATTTCCAGGGCGCAAGCACTGAGTAAAAACATGACAGCCAGGCAGGTTAAGAGCATTCGTTTCATTCCATCTCCTTAATTTCTCTACCTAAAAGACGAATTAATGTGGGTTTAAGTTCCCTGTGACTATTAACGCAAAAGCCTGCTGGTCGCCCAGCAGGCTTTTCGCGGAAGTTTTATCGCTGATAGAGGGTCAGCGAATTAACCTGGTTAAAAGATGGCTTTCACCCGATAAAATGCCAATCCGAGATATTCCCACAGAGCTGTGAAGGTCTGATCAAAGGCAGCACTGGTAGGCAGGAGGTGGGTGACGATCTGCTGCCATTTCCAATCAGTCAGGTTCTGCCAATCTCTGAGCGTAACCTGATAATCGGCGGGTGCGGGAGTGACGGTGAGATCGGTTTCACGCAGTAAGAACATTGTGCGGTCCATTTTGAGGGCAGAGGTCACCAAAATGATGGTCTTGATTTCATTTTCATCAATTATTTGAAGAGATAGGGAAATATCCTCACGTAGATTAGAAGAATCAGCCTGAACAATGATGGCATCCTC
>CAYMIW010000089.1:0-2691 GCA_964390725.1 uncultured Syntrophomonadaceae bacterium
TTACTCATAGCTATACCCTCGTTAAATTACTTATTACTTACTACTTACTGTAGAGGCATAAGAGGGCAATGTCAAATTTATTTTTTATCAAAATTTGTTTTTATGTAGATACAGAGTTTCTATAACCCCCCATATCTCCTGTATGACAAAATGGTTTAATAAAATTTTCAATTTCGCCTAGAGGAATCTGGACTGCTTCTTCTCGAAGTTTTTTAAATTTATTTAGAATAAATATTTTATTAACTAAAAGCGCAAGAATAAAAAAAATAATAGAAAAAATCAAAGGCAAACAAATAATATTTATTGCATACTGATCATCAGTTAATAGAGTATATATCTTTTTAAGTAATTCATAAAGACTAGCTATCCCTAAGCCATATAAAACACTTGTTATCCAATAGTTACTAGTTATTAAAGTTACTTGATTTATATCCACAAGATGATAGGTAGGAAGATTAATCAAACCACCTCGATCATTTTCTAATCCATGGGTATTAATCAAACCACCTATACTTTTGTTTTTTGACCATTCTTTATTATTAATTTGGTCTTGCATACAAAATTACACCAATCTATTCATTTTTTTTATTTGATTCTTTAGCAGGCTTCATAACAGCTTCTATTTTGCGATTGTCTTTTTCAAAAAGAGAGATTTGATTGCCAAGAAAAACATAAAGTCTTTTTACTTGTTCGGGAGACATTTTTAAACATATTTCATCTTTTAGCTCCAATATAACTTCTTTTTTAGCTTGACTTTCCGCAGCATTAGTAGAAAGGCTCTCTACTATCATTTCAAAATGATCTTCTCTAAAACCTCCATAAAATTGATGGACAAAGACACTTCTGTAGTCATCTGATCTTGAATTTACTATTATTGGTTTTTTTTCTTTTTTTTCATCACTCATTTTCTATCTCCTTAAAAAATTTATATTATTCATAAATATAAAACATTAAAACAATACAGATTAAAAATACTACATTCATTATAGAATTTACTCATAGAAGATGTGTATCTGAAATTCTAAAGATTGCAAAGGAACTCAATCAGGTTACTCAAGCCAATGATCCCTGCTGATATGATCTTAGTTTGCTCTTTATTCCTTTTCTATTGAGCATTTATAACCCCTAATAAGATTCCGATTATAAAAGATCCAACGATTAAACATAATAGAATAATTAAAAATATTTTAAGCCAATCTGGTTTACTTTTTTCTCTACCTTTTATATTACTATCATTATTTTTCACAATAGACTCTTTCTCACCCATAGATGTCTTATTAGTAGAAAATATTTTTTCTTCAATTTTATAAATAATGATTAGTGCTATGACCCAGAAAGGCCATGTTATATTAAAATCGAAAGAATTGACACTCCTCCATGAGCTTGAGCTTACAAACAACCATTTACCTAAATCACCTGAAACACCGATAGTGATAACAATAACAATAAGTGGGTATATAATAGCTTTAACCATTTTTTGTGTTTTATTCATAATATCTATTTCCCTATAAAATGAAATAATTTTATATTTTGATTGTATTTATTATTTGTATTAAAAAGGTTTAGCAAATTAATTTATTTTATCTTCCTTTTCCCCTGTTAGCCATTCCATCTTATAACCGCTGCTTGTTTATTGATCCTCTTTATATTCTGATTCTAGTGGTTCAAATACGGTATATTCTTTTTCTCCCTTCTTAGTACTTTTACCTAGTTCTATACTATTCTCTTTATTACTTATTTTGCGCCAATAACCATCCCCTAGAAAATAATACGCATCTCCCGTAATTCTATTTATTTTTACTAGAATATTCTGAGCCGTGTTTGTGTATAAATATAATGTAGGCCAGAAAAAAATGCTATATGCTACAACTAATAGGAATATAACAAGAATCTTTTTTATATCCATTATTTTCCCCCATCCTTTTAATTGTTAAATATTACAAATATAACAGATATTACTTGGAATATAATACGGTTATAATATAATTAAGACCTTTTTTGGCAATAAGTTCGTCTAATATTGCAACTGGATGAGAATTTCTATCTTGACCGCTTTTGCCAAATTGAACAGGGCCAGGCATTACAGACTTATACACTTTAAATGCACCAAATAAATTTAGAAAAAGGCCTATAATTAATAATACTTGGCTGTTAGGTGGAAAAGATGAAGGCCTCCAAGCAGAGAACGATATTATTGTGGATAAGAAAGCCAAAATTACAGCTAATAATTCTAACCAATAGTATTTTAAAAATAACAAAATAATACCAACCAATATAAATATATCCATAGATATCTATGCTGATTCCAATTTACCCTTTCAATATATAATTGTCAATGTATATAACTAACATGAAAAAACTTTTCCACATAATTCCCTTCCATTGTGGATTAATATAGAGATATTGGCATTAATAATGCTTTAAAGAGGGATTATTTGTAATATATGCCTGAATATGGGGATTTTATGAAAAATCAGAAAAATTATGCTTAAATATAGCCTTTTTACGGGATTTTTTTAAACCGATATGACCAATAACCCTTGTAATTAAATTATTCCTTATATCGGCAATATTTTAAGACCAGCCTGAAACCGTTGTATATCAAGGCTTTCGGTCGCTGCTGGCAATAAAAATGCGCAGATCATTGATGGAATGGTTAATATCCTTGATCTCGGAGGTAACATTCCGGGA
>CAYMIW010000090.1:0-2648 GCA_964390725.1 uncultured Syntrophomonadaceae bacterium
CACGGAGGTCGGCCGCTGAGTGCTGAGCCACGGACGGCGAATCACGAAGAGAGTCCAGGCGAGGGGCAGAAACTAAACCGCGGCAATGACGCGCAGAGCGACCCGTGAGCAGAGGTTACTGCAGCAACCCAGGCAATCCTGCGGATCAAAATATTATAGTAAACCAACAGGGCTCCAGGTGCTGACTGTAACCTTAAGCGAACATAGTTTATTAGGGTAACGGAAATTATCCGTTCTGTGTGCAATAAGGAGAATAAAGTAAATTATGTTTAGCGGAGGTAACTGATAAAAGCTGAAGCAACCAGGAAATAAATCAGCAGCCCGGTAAAATCTTTTATTGTGGTAACAAAGGGGCCGGCAGTAATAGCCGGGTCGATATTAAGCTTGTTTAAAACAAGCGGAACCAGTGTTCCTATCAGAGTGGCAAAACTTATTGTAATAAGCATAGATGTTCCAACCACAAGACCAAGATAAACATTCCCCTGCCAGATATAGGCGACAACAGACATCAATAACCCACAGAAAAAACCCATGGTCAGGCCAACCCTGATCTCCCGAAAGAAATAGTCCCATACTTCCGATTGTTCAATTTCTCCGGTTGCCAAGCCACGAACAAATATTGTCGAAGACTGAGTGCCTACGTTTCCACCCATACCCATAATTACAGGTATAAAAGCGGCAAGCATCACTATTGCTTCAAGTGTGCTTTCATAAACACTGATTACACTGCCGGATAAAACACCACCAAACATGGTAACAAACAACCAGGGCAACCTGAGGCGAACAACTTTACTAACAGGGGCTTTGGTCAAGTCCATTCCTACTACTTCTTTTGCGCCGGCCATGTGGTAAATATCCTCGGTCGCCTCCTGCTCCATAACATCAATAACATCATCAAAAGTAATGATGCCTAGCAGGTGTTCCTCTTCATCGACTACTGGCAGGGCAAGCAGATCATATTTTGATACAACCCTGGCAGCTTCTTCCTGGTCCATATCGGCATTAACACTAATAATATTGCGCCGCATGATATTCTTCAGGATAGTCCCTTCCGAGGCTGCGATCAAATCACGCAGGGAAAGCACTCCGATTAACCGCCCCTCATCATCAACCACATAGACATAGTATATAGTTTCTGCTTCAGGCGCAATTTCTCTCAACCTGGCAATTGCGTCTTCCACGGGAATATCATCAGGCAGAGAAATAAATTCCGTGGTCATAATACCCCCGGCACTCTCTTCGGGGTATTTTAAAAGATCACCAAAATCGAGTAATTCTTCTTCATCAATGATCTTCATCATCTGACTTGCTTCTTCAGGGGATAATATACCAATAAGGTCGGCAGCATCATCGGAAGGCATGCTACTGAGGAGGGCTTTTGCCTTTTCCAAATCTAATTCTTTTAGTATTTCAGCTTGCTCAAAATCCTCCAGCTCCTGAAAAATGAGGGAAGCATCAGCATCCTGAAGCTTATGGATCAACTCTACCTTTTGTTCAAGTTCAAGCTCATTCAGGAGATCAACCAGGTCACTTGGATGAGTACCTGCTTTTAGTTTACTGCTAATCAACAGGTTAGCACTCTCAACAACCAATAATTACACCCCCTGAGTTAATATACTTCTTTTATTTTATACCTGTAAAGTCAATCACTACAAGAATTACCAGCCTGGATATAAAAACATTTTTCACTAAATATTTAAGTTGTAACAGAAAAATAACAAATAGAAAACCCCGCCATGCCGTGGGCCGTTGTTTTGAACTGTTCCCCCGAAAGGTGGGTACCTTCTCAACTGTTTTACAGGTCCTCTTTACAAAGGCTGCTGCGCCGCAGCTGAAGTCCGGGTTCCCATATGATAAGTGTTAGCTCAAAACTTTATCGGGTATCACGAACACAGCAGGGTATTTATCATTCACTAACTTTTTCCATTTAGATCATAGCACAAATTATCTTGAGTCGCAAGAATTTCTTTGATGCAAACCGCCCTCAAAGCCCAGTTAAACAAGTAATCTCCAGGTTCATAAGCGTACATTAATAAACCACCAAAAAGTGGCGCTTCACCTGCAGGCCTGCGCCAGGGCAGCCTCGCAATGAGCTCCTCCTAAGCTCTTGCTCGGCTTCAGACCTCCATGTCTGAAGTCCCGCTCCGGCCTTTGCTTCAGCGGCAATACAGGCAGCTCACTTTAATGTCGTTCAGCCTCTCAGCAAGGGGTTCCTTCTGTATCCATACTTCTACTCTAACCCTTGTTTCAGCTGGCCTTTTATCAACTCGCTTTAAGTTCACACCAGGTTGGCAGTAATTAATACGAACCGCCGGTTCAATTTATTTGTATAGTTTACCAACACAAGATTTTGAACCACTTAAAAAGTAAGTCCACAGTTGCTGCCGGTAACCTGGGGCGAACATAGAGCGAGCGCAGGCAGATGCCGGTGAAGTGAAGCCGTGAGCAGACCGGCCGACACGGAGGTCGGCCGCTGAGTGCTGAGCCACGGATGGCGAATCACGAAGAGAGTCCGGGCGAGGGGCAGAAACTGAACCGTTGCAATGACGCGCAGAGCGACCCGTGAGCAAAGGTTACTGCAGCAACACAAGTAAACCCGCTTGCTGAGTGCTTCACTCATGATCGTTGCGCGCCTGATTGCAACGCTT
>CAYMIW010000091.1:0-2643 GCA_964390725.1 uncultured Syntrophomonadaceae bacterium
GTGTTTTTTAACATCGAAAATGAGCCCACTTTAACATCAAAAATGCACCCACTTGGGCCAAGTATAACAGAAAAATAATATTGAAAATGAGCCCATTTTAATTTTGAAAATGAACCCACCTGCGAGAGTGATATAATCCAAGAACTCATGCAGAGGATAGGGCAACGCTGGAGAGCGACCTGAGCGCTGACATGAGTGACTAAACGGCAGGGCAGATAGCAATAGATCTGCCCTCTTTCATTTGCCCTGCCGGAAGTCCCAAAAAGCGATAAACTCATATTATTTCTCCTGCATGCGTTGTCGAAAGCGGAAGGATTCTCCCACCAGTTCAAAAATGGCAGCATGATGAGTAAGCCTATCCAGCAAAGCTGCTGTGAGACGTTCATCACCAAAGAGTTGATTCCAGTCTGAAAAGTGGAGATTGGTGGTTAGGATCAAAGCAACACGCTCATAAATTTCAGAACAGAAAGTAAACAAGGCATGAGCACCATTGGCAGTGAAGGGGATGAACCCCAACTCATCAATCACGACCAGGTTCAATTTCTGAGCAGTGGAAATCAATTTGTGCAAGCGATGCTCATCCTGGGCAGAAATCACCTCATTGACCAAATTAGCTGCGGTCCAAAATCGCACTTTGTGGCCTTGACGACATGCAGCCAGGGCCAGTGAAATCGCAAGGTGGGTTTTACCCAAGCCTGGATTGCCGATAAAAATCAGTGTGTTGCGGTTGAGAATGTATTCGCCACGGGCTAGGTCAAGAATGAGTGCTTTGTTGAGATTGGGTAGCACCGAAAAGTCAAAATCAGCCAGTTCTTTGAGAACTGGGAAACGAGCTGCTTTGATCCGTCGCTCAATCCGGTTCTGATCTCGGTTGTTAATTTCCTGCTCAACCAAAGCCTGTAAATAACGCACATGATCGAGATTGTTGCGGGCAGCATCAGCTGCAAAGACTTGATAATTTTTGACAAAAGTTGGCAGCCGTAATTGGCGCAGGTAGGTCTCAAGCAAAGGGTTGGGGGTCATGGTTTGCTCCAAGTAAAAGATCATAAGTTGTCAAGTCAACAGGTTGCTTTCCAATGTGATGTAATTCCGGGAAAGCCTGCAAATCCAGAGGGTGGTTTGGGAGATCGCATTCTAGTAGTCTGTACAGTTGGTACTGTACACCATCTAGGCTAGGTATATGGTGATCGAGAGCAGCCTGAACAGCTTGTTTCACCAAATCCTGAGGGTATTTCTTATGCAACTGGAGAATGACAATAAATTCCCGCACGCCTTGGCTGTCACCGCGATCTTTACGTAAACAAGCCAGTAACTGCTCATAAACCGCTGGCCATTCGGGTCTCCACTGCCGGATGGGTTGAGCATGCTCAAATGCACCTGGTCTTTGTGCCAATAAATTCAGGTAATGTAAAGGATCGATGATATCTTGCCCTTTTCCAAAGCATCTTGGATGGGTTGCAATCACATCATCAAAAAAGAGAACCTCAATGCGGAAGGCATAGGCACGCAAAACCAATTGGTGATCAGCATACTCAACTGGAACAGAATAATTATTATTATCATAAGCAACCTGGCTATAAGGGTTGGGTTTGACGGGTTTAGACTTATAGTATTGGCAATCCTTTGCAGGTAATGGCAACAGGCAAAGTTTTTCTGATTTCCATAGTTCTGCCACGCTTTGTTCCTGACCACGAATATGTCGGTGCACATTTTGCTGACACTTCTCCAGCAAGAATAGATTCAGTTCCTCGAAACTTTCCACCTCAGGCAGGGGCGAAAAGAAATTTCGTTGAATATAGCCAACATCATTTTCCACGCCTCCTTTTTCATGCCCTTGTGCAGGGTTACAGAAGTGACTGTCAAATAGATAATGGCTGCGAAACGCCTGGAATGCCTGTTGTTCTTCTCGATTATGGCCCTCCAGGATGCGGAACACAGCGGTTTTTAAATTATCATAGGTAATTCGATAAGGCACGCCTCCGAAAAAAGCAAACCCATGTACGTGTCCTTCGAAAAAGGCCTCTTGCTTTTGAAAGGGGAAAGCCATCACAAATCGAACCCGGGAATAATTCAGACGCATTGCAAAAAACTGCACCTTCGCCCTTTCCCCTTTCATCAGGATCGTTGCTTCTCCCCAATCCACTTGTGCATCCCGACCCGGATCGAATGCTAGCGGTATATAGGCTTTTCCAATCTTCTTTTTCCGCCGCTCGCTGGACACATAATTTTGTACGGTGCCTTTACTACCGCGATAACCTTCTTCATAGATGAGTTCGTAAATTTTGGCCGCGGTATAGCGCTGCTTTTTGGGTAATGTTTTGCTTTCTTCAATCAGTTCCCCTATTCGTTTTTTGAACGGGCCTAACACTCGGGCTGGCCTTTGTTTGGTTAACTGATATTCCTCTGGTCTGGACTGATCGATTGCTTTACGAACAAATCTACGACCATGTCCATACCGCCTGCTGATTTCTCGGATGCTGAGACCCTCGATGTAGTAGGCTTTCCTGATACGTTCGTAATCTTCCACCTTATTCATTCTCCTTACCTCCAGCATGTTTTTGCTGAAGATTCTAGTTTAAGGTGGGTGCATTTTCAAAATTAATTTTCCCCTCTACTGGTCTCATTTTAAATATTAATTAACAT
>CAYMIW010000092.1:0-2601 GCA_964390725.1 uncultured Syntrophomonadaceae bacterium
TACCCGGTGGAGCCTGTCTGCGTTTAAATTCATTATTATCAACCAGTTGAACAACTCGTAAAATAGTTCGTGCATCCAGTCCGCTATTTTCTACAATTCGATAGATAGAATTATCGTGTTCAATATACTCCTGCAATATAGTATCCAGTACTGAATACGGTGGGAGAAAATCGGTATCCTTCTGATTTGTTTTTAATTCACCGGAGGGTACTTTTTTTATAATCTGCTCGGGGATTAGCTTCCAATCGGCCTTTTTGTTACGATAAAGCGCTAACCTATAGACTAAGGTCTTATAAACATCCTTTAAAATGCCAAAACCGCCTACCAGGTCTCCATAAATTGTAGTGTAACCAACTGCAATCTCGCTCTTATTTCCCGGAGCCAGTACCAGCCAGCCCTCTTTATTGGAAAGTGCCATCAATATATTAGCCCGGATTCGAGCCTGTAAATTTTCTTCAGTCTTGTCAAACGGAACATCTCCCCAGACTTTCTGCATCATCAGCAAATATTTTTGGAAAATTTCCTCAATGGGAATCTCTATTATTTTGATTCCAAGATTAGCAGCAAGCTGATAGCAATCATCCCGGGAAATATCAGAAGTATACCTGGAGGGCATAAATATTGCATTAACATTTTCTTTCCCCAGTGCATCTACGGCAATAGTCGCAGTAAGTGCGGAATCAATACCACCGCTTAATCCAACAACCGTTTTCTTAAATTTTGTTTTATAAATATAATCTCTTGCTCCCAATAATAACGCCTGATATATTTCTTCTTCTTTTCGATAAAACTTTTCAATGCGGCCTTTATCAAATTTTCTGTCTTTTTCTTCCAATTCTAATGGTACATGGTAATACTTGGCTTCCACGGCAGGGGTTTTTGCCTTTAAGTGTTCTCTTGGCAAATCCACAATTAGTAAATCCTCTTCAAATTGCTTGGCTGCGGCAATAATTTTACCTTCCGGGCTAATAACCATACTTCCACCGTCAAAGACTAGCTCGTCCTGTCCTCCCACCAGATTAGAATAACTTATATAAGTATTAAAACGAGAGGCCTGCTCTTTTAAAAGGTCAATTCTCTGTTGAATTTTATGAGCATAATATGGTGAAGCAGATAAATTAATATTTAACCTGGCTCCCAGCTGTGCCTGTTTTTCAATAACAAAACCTTTCTTTATCCAGATATCTGCGCAAATACTTGTTCCCAGGCGCATTCCATCAATATCTATAATGAGAAATTTTCGGCCTGGACTGAAGTATCTTTTTTCATCAAAGATAGCATAATTCGGTAATTCTATTTTACGGTAAATTGCCCTTACTTGTTGCTGCTGCAATACTGCTGCAATATTATTGATAATCCACCTTCTCTGCCTGGCAACTGCCCCAACATAGGCAATAATATCACCTACTTCCTGACAAATATAATTCAACTCCTTTAATGAATCATCAATAAAATGTTTTTTCAATAATAAATCTTCCGGCGGATAACCTGTTAGTGCCAGCTCTGGAAAGACAACAATGTCTGCTTTATTTTTCTCAGCTTCTTTAATAAAGGAGATTATCTTGTCCCTATTATGGGACAAATGCCCGGTAATGGGATTCATCTGGGCTAAGGCAAGTCGTAGATATTTTTTCATTGTATTGCCCTCTCTAATTTTTGTTTCACAATCTACTGGGTTTTTATTTAAAAATTATAATTCTGTAAAATTCTAACATAAATATACCTGGATAGTGAAATCTATTCTACCTAAAATTACTTATATTATTATTACCGTGCACCTTGAACTATTAATCTTTATTTGATTTTTTTTCCATGAATTATTATAATATACAACGGTGTTAACTATAAAAATACTATTATGAAAGGATGAAATAGATGAAAATACCAGAAGATATACAAAAAGTGATGAATGAGGATAAAGCGTTTGCCTTTGCAACTGCCAATAAGGAAGGTATCCCAAATATTAACATGATTGGAATTAAGAAAATTGTGGACGATGAAACTGTACTGTTAGCCGATAATTTCTTTGATAAGACATTATCTAATCTCAAAGAGAATCCGGAAGCTGCACTTCTTACAAAAAAAGCTGAGGAAAAACTATGGTACCAATTAAAAGGTACCTGTCAGTATGTTAATGAAGGTTCAGAATACGAAGAATTCAAAAAATGGGTAAAATCCAAAAAAGAAACCCTCCCCGCCAAAGGAATGGTAATTTTTAAGGTTAAGCAAATCTTTAATACTGCTGCCGGACCAAACGCTGGCAAGCCTATTGCTTAGCTGTAAATTGGCTTTAAAAAATCATTCAATAATTGTTTATTTAACCATGAAAACCACCTTTTAGAAGGTGGTATAATGGTTAAATAAAAAGCAAAACCTCTTTTAGAGGTTCTTAAAGTTACCCGCTTAGCGGGTGCGATTTTTGTTTTTCAATTTTTAAGCGCTTATTGAATGATTTTTTTTATAAGTCAAGTTCAAGAATTTTAACAATTCCACATAGGGAATTGGAGTGAATGAAATAAAAATAACTATTAACCATTGGGAACAACTTAGTGGCATAACATCAAATATGTCTTGTAAATAAGGAATAAGCATGACAGATAA